>CAMAUC010000066.1 GCA_945861265.1 Rhizobium sp. Q54
CGATTGTTGCGGCTAATCTTTGCATATCCGTTTCGGCCCAAACAGGAACCTCTCCACCTAAAAATGGGGAACCTGGCCCCTACCCCCGCCCCCGCAGCACCGCCTCGATCGACACCCGCGACCATTGCGCGACGCGGGCGCGGAAGTCGCGGTACGAGTCGTGAACCTTGGCGCTTCCCGCATCGCGCGCCGACAATTCGCCGAGCACGCCGTCGGCTTCCTTGCGCGCGGCGGCGACAACATCGTCCGGAAACGCGGTGAGCTTGACGCCGTGATCGCCAATCAGCGCGGCGAGTGCCTGCGCGTTCAGCCGCTCCATTTCGGCGAGCGCGTAGTTCGCCTCCGTGGCGCAAGCGTGCGCGACGATCGCCTTGAGGTCTGCCGGCAACGCCTCCCAGGCTTTCAGCGCGACCAGGCATTCGCCGGTGCCGTTCGGCTTGTTGAAGCCCGGGTAATAATAAAACGGCGCGACGCGATACAAGCCCAGCGCGATGTCGGTGCCGGGGCCGACGAATTCGGCGCCGTCGATGACGCCGGATTGCAACGAAGTGAGGATTTCCGCCGGCGGCGTGGTCTGCGGCGTCGCGCCGAGGCGGCGATAGACTTCGCCGCCCAGGCCGAGTGAGCGCAGCTTGAGGCCGCGTAGATCAGAGAGGCTTTTGAGTTCGCGGCGAAACCAGCCGCCCATGCAGACGCCGGTGTTGCCGCCCATGAACGGCTTGACGCCGAACGGCTTGTAAAGATCGTCCCACAAAGCCTGGCCGCCCCCGGCCTCGATCCAGGCGACATGCTCGGCCGGCGTCAGGCCAAACGGCACGGTGGTGAAGAAGGTCGCCGCCGCCATCTTGCCCTGCCAGTAGAACGAAGCGGTGTGGCCCATTTCGGCGACGCCGTTGCCGACGGCTTCCAGCACGCCGAAGGCAGGCACCACTTCACCCGCCGCCGACACCTGGATGTCGAGGCGGCCGTTCGACAAGGTTCGAATACGATCCGCGACGCGCTCGGCCGACATGCCGGGGCCCGGCAGGCGCTTCGGCCAGGACGTGACCATGCGCCATTTCAGCGTCTGCGCGGTGGCGATGGATGGCGCGGCGAGTGCGGCGGCCGTTGCGAGCGCGGCGGTGCGGGTGAAGGCGCGGCGTGTGGTCATCACATACTCCTTTTGCGAATGATCTTGTCCGAAAACCGGTTCCCACTTTTCGGGATCATGCGCGCCTCCAATATGCATGGAAATGGTTCAGCGGCCCGTGGCCGTGACCGACGGTGAGCTGGTCGGCGGCCTTGATGGTTTCGGTGACGTAAGTTTTCGCTTCGCGCGCGGCGGCGACGAGATCGAGGCCTTTGGCCAGGCCGGCGGCGATTGCCGACGACAAAGTGCAACCGGTGCCGTGCGTGTTGCGCGTGGCGATGCGCGGCGAGGCGAGGCGAACGACGCCATCCTTGCTGATGAGCAGATCGACGCTCTCGGCACTGTCACCGTGCCCGCCTTTGATGAGAACGTAACGCGGGCCGAGGGCGAGGATCTGGCGCGCCTGCGCTTCCATTTTCGGCTCCGTGCGAGCGACCGACGCATCGGTAAGCGCGGCGGCCTCGTGCAGGTTCGGCGTCACGACCAGCGCGCGCGGAATGAGATCGCGGCACAGAGCGGCGATGGCCTCGACGGCGAGCAGCCTGTCGCCGGAAGTCGCCACCATGACCGGATCGAGCACGATGTTCTGCGCGTCATGCCGCGTCAGGCCCGCGGCGACGGCTTTGATCGCCGGAACTTGCGACAGCATGCCTATCTTGACCGCGCCGATGTCGAGATCGGTAAACACCGCGTCGATCTGCGCGGCGATGAAATCGGCCGGCACGTCGTGAATGGCGGTGACGCCTTGCGTGTTCTGCGCGGTCAGCGCGGTCAACACCGACGCGCCATAGACGCCAAGCGCGCCGAAGGTTTTCAGATCGGCCTGGATGCCGGCGCCGCCGCTGGAATCCGAGCCGGCGATGGTGACGGCGATGGGAGTCATGAGTTTCGCTTTCGCTGCTCCAGCGCGACATCGACGACATTACGCAGCGTGCGCGCGGCGAGCGCCGGATCGGCGGCAAGCGACAGAGCCGAAATCACCGCGACGCCGTCGGCGCCGGCGGCGATTGTCTCGGCGGCATTTTTTTCGGTGATGCCGGCAATGGCGCAGATCGGGAATGCCGGCTCGCGGGCGCGGATCGCGTCGACGATTTTGCGCAAGCCGTCGATGCCGATCGGCGCCGAGGTATTGTCTTTCGATGTCGTACCATGGACGCCGCCGACGGCGACGTAGTCGAGCAAATCGAGCGGCGCCTCGCGCGCCTGTTCGAGCGTCTTGACCGACAGGCCGATGATTGCGGTCTTGCCGAGCAAGAGCCGCGCGTCGGCCGGCGACATGTCGTCCTGGCCGATATGCACGCCGTCGGCCTCAGCGGCGAGCGCGACATCGACGCGGTCATTGATCAACAGCGGAATGTCGAGCGGCGCCAGGACGCCGATCAGCGCCCGCGCATGCGCCATCATCGCGCGGGTCGAGCCGTGCTTGTCGCGCAATTGCACGAGCGTGGCGCTGCCGGCGATGCGTTTGGCGAGTTCGGCGAGCGAACGGCCGCCGGAGACGGCCGGATCGGCCAGCGCATAAAGACGAAGATCGACCTTCATTCAATCACCTTTGCAAATCGGCTTTCAAATCACCCGTGCGCACCGGTCCGGGCGCGCTCGGCAATCATTTTTGCGTCGATGACATAAAGCGCATCGAGGATGGCGGCGGCGAAGCTGCCCGGCCCTTGCGATTTTTCCGCCGCCATTTCGCCGGCAATGCCGACGATCAGCATCGCGCTCGCGGTCGCAGCCAGTGCGTCGTCTTCGACGGCGAGGCATCCGGCGACGATGGCGGAAGCGGCGCAGCCCATGGCGGTGACGCGCGCCATCAAAGAATGTCCGTTGGCGATGGTGACGGAGCGCCCGCTATCGGCGATCAGGTCGGCTTCGCCGGACAGGCCGACGACGGTGCGGCGCGCCCGAGCGTAAGACTCGACCGCGGCGACGTCGGGCGCAGCGTCGGCGAGCGCAGTGAATTCGGCGGCGTTAAGCCTGATCGCCTTGGGCTCGAGAAAGATCAGGTCGCGCGCGTAGACCGCGCGCTGCGGCGCGCGATCGACGAAGACCGGATCAAGTACCCAGGGCAGCCCGTTCTGCGAGGCGGCGTCGACGGCAATTGAGGTCGCCTCGCGGCGCTCGCGGTCGAAGGTGCCGAGATTGACCAGAAGCGCGTCGCTGCGCGCGACGAAGGCGCCAATTTCCTCGCCCGACAAGGTCATCGACGGGACCGCGCCGAGCGCCAGCAGCGCATTCGCGGTAAAATTCTGCGCCACCGAATTGGTGATGCAATGGACGCGCGGGGCTTTGCCGCGCAGGCGCGCCAGCACCGCCGCCGCCTGCGACGTCAGTTCCTCGCGCGACATCAGGCGCGCAGCCGTTTGCGGATCCCGCATCTCTGGTCCCTCCGCCGGCATGACCCGGATCAGGTTCGTTGGGTTGGCTCCGGAACGCTCTTGTCCAAGCGGTCTGGAAAGCTGCCTCTCAGCCCGGCACCCTACAGACGTAAAGGGCCGGACACCCCACGAGATTGCTATGCAAATACCTAATCCGCGCGCCCAATCAAGGCAAGGGCCTTAAAGCCATGGGTGACTTGCATGCACCGCACTATTTTGCTGAATTGAATTTCAGCGCATAGCCCCGAAAAGTGGATACCGGTTTTCGGGCAACGTTATGCGCCAATAAGAGCCGGAGCGGAGATTTCCCGGAAATGACCCCTTTTTTCATCCAGATCAAATGCGAACTCGGCAAGGCCTATCAGGTCGCCAACGAGCTGGCCGAAGCCGAGATCGCCTCGGAGATTTATTCGACTGCCGGCGACTACGATCTGCTGGTGAAATTCTACGTTGACGAAGGCACCGACATCGGCCATTTCGTCAACGAGAAGGTGCATTGCATCGGCGGCATCAAGGACACCTATACGATCATCACCTTCAAGGCGTTCACCGCTTAAAGATCTCACGCCTCCGTTTGCGGCTGGCCCGGTGCCGAGGTCGGCACGTGCATCGGATATTCAACGCCGCAGGCCGTGCATTTAAAGACACAGATGTCGCCTTGCAGCTTGGTATTCCTGTGCCGGCTTTTCAATGTCGTGGCGGCGCCGCACACGGGACACGGCGGCGCCGGGATGAGGTTGCAATCGATATCAGACATGACTTCGCCTCCTGCAAATGGGGCAGCGGACAATCTTATGGTGACGATTAATCGTGAGCGGTTCGCTCGACGGCACTGCTGAGATAACGCCGCAGATGGAACTTGGCTCCGCCTCACAGGCTCATGAAATAGCCGTGATGGACGGGAACCTGTGTAAACAGAACTATATCTCCGGCCGTCGCAGGCCTTCGGCCTCGCGGGCCCGTTGCAGGCCGAGCCAGCGTTCGCGGAAAATCACCGCCAGACCAGCAGCAGCGACAATCGCCGCGCCGACATAGACCAGCGCGCTCGGCAATTCGCCGAATACCCAATAGCCGAGCAGCAGCGCCCACAGCATCGCCGTGTAGTCGAACGGCGCGATCACCGAGGCGGTGGCGTGGCGATAGCTCTCGGTGAGAAATATATGCGCGATGCCGCCGAGCACGCCGGTGGAAATCAGGCCGGTCAGTTCCATCGCGGTCGGGCTGTGCCAGGCGAACGGCAACGTCACCGCGCCGGCGAGTGTGGTGATCAGCGAGAAATAGAAAACGATCGAGGCCGTCGGCTCGCTTTGCGTCAGCCGCCGCGTCTGGATCACCGTGCCGGCGTTGCAGAAGGCCGAGGCAATCGCATAAAGCGAGCCGGCCAGCGCCACGCTGCCGGCGCCGGCCGCCGCGTAGTGCTCCAGGCTGAGGTTCGGGATCAGCATCACGATCACGCCGAAGAAGCCGACCGCCACCGCCGACCAGCGGAAAATGCGCACCCGCTCTTTCAGGATCAGCGCCGCCAGCGCCACTGTTATCAAAGGCGAGGCGAAATTGATGGCGGTGGCCTCGGCCAGCGGCAACCGCGTCAGCGCCGAAAAATTCGTGAACATGCCGAAGGTGGAGAGCGCGCCGCGGCCGAGCTGCCCGAACGGACGCCTTGTGCGGATGGCGCTCATGAACTCGCCGCGCAGTGCGTAGATCAGCAGCACCGGCGGAATGGCGAAGGCCGAGCGAAAAAATACCATCTGGCCGACCGGCGCGACGTCGCCCAACTGGCGCACCAGCGCCGACATCGTCGCAAATAGCAGCGCCGAGGTCAGCTTGAAACCGATAGCGGTGAGAAGATTCGTGGGGGCAGCCGGCATTGCCCCTGCATAGCCGGGCAGGCAGGACTTGTCCCTCTTTTTATCGAAAGCTCTTGGCGCCACCGGCCGGGCATTCACCTGTTTTTTCACCGGGAAGCCATGCGTTGAATTGCCGCAATCCTAAGTGAATATTGACCGGATGGCGGTGTTCGTCAGACTAGGCATCCGCGCGATATCGGATCGCCGATAGTCTACTCGCAATGGGAGATTCAAGAATGATCCGTATCGTTTCGGCCTGCGCGCTAGCGGGCATTGTGTTGCTGGCGGCGCAAGGCGTGCCGCCGCAAGCGCAAACCGTGCCGGCCCAAGGGGCCAAGGAAATAGCCAAGGCGCGCGAAGACCTCATGAAACGTATGTGGCCCGATTATTATCGCGACATGTCGCAAGCCGCCAAAGGCGCGGGCGACCCGAAAGCTGTCAAGGCAGCCGAGGCGGTCGCGCAACTCAAGAAATTCGCCACGATGTTTCCACCCGGCAGCGGCCGTGAAGGCGCCCCCGACACCCGCGCCAAGCCGGAGGTCTGGTCACAGCGCGCCGACTTCGACGCAGCGCTCGACAGTCTGGTCAAGGAGACGACGGCGTTCGGCGCGGCGGCCGCGGCCGGCAATGCCGACGCCATGAAGGCCTCCTGGGCGAAAGTGGCTGAAGCCTGCGGCGGTTGCCACGGCGGGCCATCCAAGAGCGGCGGCAAGTTCCGGTTTGAAGAATAACCTCCTGACGGCCCGGCACGGGATGAAGCGGCGCTCCGCTTATGCGCGCCGTTTCATCCCGCTGGCTTGCGCGCTGGCGCTCGTTGCCGCGAGCGGCGTCGCCCGCGCGCAATCGGGCGTGGCCGAACGAGGAAAATATATATTCGATTCGGCCGGCTGTTACGGTTGCCACACCGAACCGGGCGGCGCGCCGATGGCGGGCGGCAGCGCGCTGCGCACCGCCTATGGCACGTTCTACGCGCCGAACATCACGCCCGACCCCGAGTTCGGCATCGGCCAATGGTCGGAGGCCGATTTTGTCCGCGCCCTGCGCGAGGGTGTGTCGCCGCTCGGCGAGAATTACTTTCCGGTGTTTCCGTATCCGGCCTACACCAAGATGACGACGCAGGACATTCTCGATCTGCGTGCCTATCTCAAGACGCTCGCACCGTCCAGGAAGCCGCGCCGCGCGCACGAGCTGCGCTTTCCCTACTCGGTGCGGCTGGTGCTGACGCCGTGGAAATGGGTCAACTTTCAACCCGGCGAATTCCGTCCCGCGCTCGATTACGACGCGCAATGGAATCGCGGCGCCTATATCGTGCAGGCGCTCACCCATTGCGGCGAATGCCACACGCCGCGCAACAAACTCGACGGACTTGATCCTCGGCAGTGGCTTTCCGGCGCGCGCATGCCGGTGGGCGATCTCGTCGCGTCCAATCTGACGCCGGACAAGACCGGCCTGGCCGACTGGTCGGCGGCCGACATCGCCGATGCGCTGGAAACCGGGACGCTGCCGGAAGGCGGCACACTCGGCGGCGAAATGGGCGAAGTGGTCAGGAACAGCACCAGCAAGATGCGGCCCGACGACCGCGCGGCGATCGTGGCCTATCTCAAGGCGCTACCGCCTTTGCCGACGACGGTGAAGAAGAAAGAGAAATAGCGTCACGCCGCGCTCGACTTGCGCGCCCTGTCGATCAACGACCAGATCTTGTGCGACGTCGCCGGCATGTCTATGTGGCGGATTCCGTAGGCGCGGTCGAGCGCGTCGATGACCGCATGGATGACCGCCGGACAGGAGCCGATGGCGCCGGCCTCGCCCGCGCCCTTGACGCCGAGCGGATTGTTCTTGCACGGCGTGTTGCGGGTTTCAAAAACAAACGACGGCGAGCCGTTGGCGCGCGGCATGGCGTAATCCATGAAGCTGGCGCTGAGCAATTGACCCGACGACACATCGTACACAGTGTCTTCCATGAGCGCTTGACCGATACCTTGCACCAGCCCGCCATGCACTTGCCCTGCGAGCAAGAGCGGATTGAGCGTGGCGCCGAAGTCATCGACGACGACATAGGTGATGATCTCGGTCGCGCCGGTGTCGGCATCGATCTCGATCTCGGCAATATGGGTGCCGTTCGGGAAGGTCGGCAGATCGGTGGAGAAATCCTTCGACGCGGAAAGCTTCTCCGGCGTCGCCTTCGGGTGCGCGGCCAGGTCGGCGAACGAGATCGACTTGTCGGTGCCAACCACCTTGATCGCGCCATTGGCGATTTCCATGTCGCCGCTTGATGCCTCCAGCGCGTCGGCGGCCAGTTCCTTGAGCTGTTCGGCAAGCGTCTTCGAGGCCCGATCGACCGAAACGCCGCCGACGGGGATCGAACTCGAGCCGCCGGTGCCGGCGCCGGTCGGGATTTTGTCGGTGTCGCCCTGCAGCACGCGCACGCGCTCCGGCGGCAGATCGAGCCGCTCGGCGACGAGTTGCGCGTAGGAGGTCTGGTGCCCCTGCCCGGTCGATTGCGAGCCGATCAGCACGGTGACGCCGCCATCGCGGTCGAGCGTGACATGCGCGGTTTCCGGGCCGTTGGCGCCGCAGGCTTCGACATAGGTGCCGATGCCGATGCCGCGCAATTTGCCGGCGCGCTTCGATTGCGTCGCGCGCTTGGCAAAGCCGGCCCAGTCGATGAGTTCCTGCGCACGCGCCATGGTGCCGGCGAAGTCGCCGCTATCGTAAACCTTGCCGGTCGGCGTCGTGTACGGCAGTGACCTCTGTTTGATGAGATTTTTGCGGCGGATGGCGTCCTGCGTCATCCCCAGTTCGCGCGCCGCGGTATCGACCGCGCGCTCGATCAGGTAGGACGCTTCAGGACGGCCGGCGCCGCGATAGGCATCGACCGGCACGGTGTTGGTATAGACGCCGCGCAGGCGGATATGCGCGGCTGGGATATCGTAAGGCCCGGTCGCCATGCCGACGCCGAGCCAGGGGATATAGGGCGCATAGCACGAGAGATACGCGCCCATGTCGGCGACGATGTCGATGTCGAGCGCCAGGAACTTGCCCTTATCGTCGAGCGCGAGCGTCGCGGTTGAGATGTTGTCGCGGCCGTGGCTGTCGCCGAGGAAATGCTCGGAGCGGTCGGCGACCCATTTCACCGGCTTGCGCGTTTTCTCGGCTGCGACAGCGGCCAGCGCATATTCGCGGTAGGGAAACAGCTTGGTACCGAACCCGCCGCCGACATCCGGCGTGATGACGCGCATCCTGTCGAGCGGCAATTTGAGCACCGCGCCGCAGATGATGTCGCGGATGATGTGGCTGCCCTGGCTGCCCAGTGTCAGCGTGTAGCGTTCGCCGTCATATTCGGCGACGACGCCGCGCGTGTCCATATAGTTAGTGACGAGGCGCTGGTTGACGATCGTGGTCGAGATCGTGCGCGCCGCCGCGGCGAAGGCCTTTTTGGTCGCGGCCTCATCGCCGGCGGTGGTTTCAAAGGAAAGATTGGGCCGGTCCGGCCAGACCCGCGGCGCGCCGCTTTTCAGCGCGGCGATGGCGCCGATGACATGCGGCAGCGGCTGATAATCGACGCCGATTGCCTCGGCGGCGTCCTTGGCCTGCTCCAAAGTGTCGGCGACGACAAAGGCGATGGCGTCGCCAACATGACGCACCACATCGAGCGCGAGGATCGGATAATGCGGCACCTTGATATCGACGCCTTCGAGTACGCCCGGCGTCGGCAGTGGACCGAGATTAGCGGTGTCTGCGCCGGTCAGCACCAGCCGCACGCCTTTCATCTTCTTCACGGCGGCAAGATCGCCGATGACGATTTTCGCATGGGCATGCGTCGAGCGCAGCACGACGGCATGCAGCGCGCCCTGCGGCGCCACATCGGCGATGTAAGTGCCGGCGCCGCGCAGCAGCGCGTCGTCTTCCTTGCGGGTGAGCGGCTGTCCGAATCCGAATTTCATCGTTGCCATGTCACTATCCGCCTGCTGCTAAAACTTCTTCGCCGTCCCGTGCGGTTTGGAACCAAAGCGCATCGCCAGCCAGCGCGACACCACGTAAAATGCCGGCGTGAAGATCAGGCCGAAGGCGGTGACGCCGATCATGCCTGAAAATACCGCGGTGCCAAGCGATTGCCGCAGCTCGGCACCGGCGCCGACGGCCCAGACCAAAGGCGCGACGCCGAACACGAAGGCGAGCGACGTCATCAGAATCGGCCGCAATCGCAAGCGCGCCGCTTCCACCGCCGCCGCCTGCCGGTCGCGGCCCTGATCCTCAAGCTGCTTGGCGAATTCGACGATCAGAATCGCATTCTTGGCGGCGAGCGCGATCAACACGATGAAGCCGACCTGCGTCAGGATGTTGTTGTCCTGGCCGCGCAGCACGACGCCGATGATCGCGGCGACCAGACACATCGGCACGATGAGAATGACAGCGAGCGGCAGCGTCAGGCTTTCGTATTGCGCCGCCAGCACCAGGAACACGAAGGCGACGCCGAGCACGAAGGCGAAGATTGCGGTATTGCCGGCCCTGATCTGCTGGAAGGCGAGCGTCGTCCACTCATAGGAGAAGCCCGGCGGCAGCGTTTCGGCGGCGAGCTTTTGCATCGCCGCGATGGCGTCGCCCTGGCTGTAGCCGGGCGCCGGCGCGCCATCGAGCTCGGCCGCCGGATAAAGATTGTAGCGCGGCAGCCGGTACGGTCCGGAAATGTCGCGCACCGTCGTGAACGAACCGAGCGGCACGCTGTCACCCGCGCTGTTGCGCCCGCGCAGCGCCAGCACATCCTTCGGCTCGAGCCGGTGCGCGGCATCGGCCTGCACCTGGACGCGGAAGGTGCGGCCGAACAAATTGAAGTCGTTGACATAGGCCGAGCCGACATAGACCTGCAGCGCCGAGAACACCTCGCCGATATTGATACCGAGCAGCTGCGCCTTGGTGCGGTCGATATCGAGGAACAATTGCGGCGTCGCGGTCTCGAACAGCGAATAGACCTGCTGCAAGCCTTGCGTCTGCGCGGCGCGGCCCATCATGGCGTAGACCGCGCCTTGCAGGGCCTGCGGTCCGGCACCGGCACGATCCTCGATCATCATGCGGAAGCCGGCGGCGTTGCCGATGCCGGACACCGGCGGCGGCTGCACCACGATCATGAAGGCTTCCTGCAAGGCGCCGAGCTTCTGGAACAATTGCCGCTGGATATTGGCGGTCGCCTTGGCCGGGTCTTTGGCGCGTTCGTCGAATGGATCAAGCACGACGAACATGGCGCCGGCATTCGGCGCGTTGGTGAAAGTGGCGCCGGAGAAGCCGACGATCACCACCGAGTGCGATACGCCGGGCGTCGCCTGGACGATTTCGGTGGCCTTGCGCATTACCGCGTCGGTGCGTTGCAACGAGGACCCCGGCGGCAGTTGCGACGCGACGATGAGAATGCCGCGGTCGATCTGCGGGATGAAGCCCTGCGGCGTGGTGCGGAATTCGTTGAGGCCGAAAGCGAGAATAGCGGCATAGATCACCAGCATCACCACGGCGAAGCGCACAATCTTGGTGGCCAGTATCTTGTAGCGGTCGGCCAGCCAGTCGAAGCCGTGGTTGAAGCCGCCGAAGAAAATACGCATCGGCTTGGCGTACCAGGCGGCGCCATGATCGTCGACGTGCGGCTTGAGCAGCAACGCGCACATCGCCGGCGACAGAGTCAAGGATACGATCAGCGAGATGACCGTCGCCGAGGTGATGGTTAGCGCGAACTGGCGATAGAATTGTCCGGAAATGCCGGTGATGAACGTCGTCGGCACAAACACCGCGCACAGCACCAGCGCGATCGAGATCAGCGCAGTGCCTACCTCGTCCATGGTGCGGCGCGCCGCCTCGCGCGGCGTCTGGCCGGCGGCGATGTTGCGCTCGACATTCTCGACCACGACGATGGCGTCGTCGACGACGATACCGATCGCCAGCACGAGACCGAACAGCGACAAATTGTTGAGCGAGAAGCCGAACAAGGTCATCGTGAAGAATGTGCCGATCAGCGAGATCGGGATCGCCAGGAGCGGAATGACCGCCGCGCGCCAGGTCTGCAGGAACAGAACGATCACGAGCACGACCAAAAGTACGGCCTCGAAGATCGTGGCGATCACCGCCTGCACCGATTCCTGGATGAACTGGGTCGGGTTATAGAAAATACCGTAGTCGAGGCCGGACGGGAAATCCTTCGACATGGCGGCGACGGCCTTGGCGATATTCTCGCCGGTGGTCAGCGCGTTCGAGCCCGGCCGCTGGAACACGGCGAGTGCGACGGACGGATATTTGTCGAGATAGGAATTCGACGAATAATCCTGTGCGATCAGTTCTATTTTGGCGACGTTACGCAAGCGCACCACGGCGTTGCCGGCCTGCTTGACGACGACGTTGCCGAACTCATCCGGCGTCGACAGACGGCCGAGCGTGCGGATCGCCACCTGGAACGCCAGTTGGTCGGGCACCGGCGGCTGGTTCAAGACGCCGGAGGCGACCTGGATGTTCTGCGCCGCGAGCGCGCTGGTGACGTCGCCGGCGGTCAGATTGAGCGACTGCATGCGGTCGGGATCGAGCCAGACCTGCATGGCGTAATCGCGGCTGCCGAACACGGTGATCGACCCTACGCCGTCGACGCGGGTCAGCGCGTCCTTGATCTGCAGGTTGGCGTAATTGGAGATGTAGAGCGCGTCGCGCGAATTGTCCTTCGAGAACAGGCTCACCACCATCAGGATGTCGGGCGAGGCCTTGGCGACGGTGACGCCGATCTGCTGCACCTGCGTCGGCAGGCGCGGCGTCGCGGTCGCGACCCGGTTCTGCACCTGCACCTGCGCGATATCGAGGTTGGTGCCGATATCGAAGGTTACGGCGATCGAGAACTTGCCGTCGGCGGCGGAGTTCGACGAGACATAGAGCATGCCCTCGACGCCGTTGATCTGCTGCTCGATCGGTGCGACCACGGTTTCGGCGACGATCTCGGCGCTGGCGCCGGGATACTGGCCGGAGATGTTGATGGTCGGCGGCGCGATCTCGGGATATTGCGCGACCGGCAGGCGGCTGTAGGACACGCCGCCGAGAATGATCATCACGATGGCGATCACCGAGGCGAAGATCGGCCGGTCGATGAAGAAGTGGGAAATGCGCATGGCGGCTGGCTACTTCGCCGCCGCGGCCGGCGCCGGCGCGCCGCCAGCAGGCGCCGCGCCGGGCGCTTGCGCATTGACCGGCTGACCCGGACGCACGCGCGCCATACCATTGATGATGACCCGGTCGGTCGCAGCCAGCCCCTCCTTGATGACGCGCAGATTATCGACCAGCTGGCCGAGCGTCACATATTTCGTCTGCGCCTTGTTGTCGGCGCCGACGACCAGAACGAATTTGCGCACCTGCTCGCTACCGATGGCCGCGTCCGGCACCAGCAACGCTTCATAGGGCGGCGAGGCCGGCACGCGCACGCGTGCGAACATGCCGGGCGTGAACACGCCATCAGGGTTTGCGAAGGCGGCGCGACCGCGAATGGTGCCGGTCGAGCGGTCGATGACGTTGTCGACGAAATCCATCTGCCCGGCATGAACGAAATCATTTTCGTCGATCAGCTTGAGCGACACATTCACGCCGGCGCCACGGCTGGCGACGTCCTTGCCGGTCTTGGCGATGCGCTCGTAACGCAGATAGGACGCCTCATCGAAGGTGAACTCGAACTGGATCGGGTCGCTGGTGACGATGGTGGCAAGCAAGGTGGTGTTGCCGCTGACGCCGCCGGTGACGAGGTTGCCCGGCGCGACGCGCCGGTCGCCGATGCGGCCGCTGATCGGCGCGCGCAGCTCGGTGAATTCGAGATCAAGTTCGGCCGAACGAACCGCCGCCTCGGCGCCGCTGACCGAAGCCTGCGCATTGCGATAGGCTTGCGAGCGCTGTTCAAAGGTCTGCTCGGTGATGGTCTTTTCCTTGACCAGCTGCTGGCCGCGCGTGAAGTCGGCTTCCGTGAACGACAGGTTGGATTGCGCCTGCGTCAACGTGGCGCGCGCCTGCGCCACCGCGTTCTGGAACGGACGCTTGTCGATCGAGAACAACAGGTCGCCCTGCTTGACCAGCTGGCCGTCCTTGAAGTGCACGCCGTCGAGGTAACCGGAAACCCGCGCGCGCATTTCCACCAGACTGACCGCGGCGAAGCGGCCGACATATTCGTCGAAGTCGAAAATGGTGCGTTTGGTCGGCTCGGCCGCGGTCACCGACGCCGCCGGCGGGCCGGCAGGCTTGGGCGCATCGCCGCAGCTTGCGACCAAAGTCGCAAGCGTCGTTGCAAGCATCGTTGCGACGCATTTGCGTCGCATCGTCCCAGATTTATGCATGGCGTTCGCAATTCCGAAGGCGTTCATGGGGTCGTGGCCGGCTGCTGATGATGACCTGTGAGATAGCGTCGGCGATCCGTTATGTCCACCGTGGCCGATCGGCAACGGGAACACGAAATAGTGCGACGGGCCTTGTATAACAGGCGTCGATACATCTGACATCCAGCGTTGATGAATGGGACGATACGACCCTCGTTCAGCGCGCGCGACCGCGAAATGCCGCGAGCCAGCGCCGCCCGAAAATCGTCAGGACGATCCCAGCATAAAACGTGCCGCCGATCGCCGCCAAGGCGGTCAATGTCATGACATCGCGCGCAGGCCATCCGGAAAACAGTTGGCCCAACGGCGCGGCACACAGCCAGACAATGATCCCCATGCCCAGGCCAGCGGCGGCGAGCTTGAT
The DNA here is from genome assembly GCA_945861265.1 of Rhizobium sp. Q54. Taxonomy (GTDB): domain Bacteria; phylum Pseudomonadota; class Alphaproteobacteria; order Rhizobiales; family Xanthobacteraceae; genus Pseudolabrys. Next base: position 14,091 of record CAMAUC010000066.1, read on the forward strand.
TGCCGATTGCCGCAACCTGTTATCGATCCGGCTATGGCCGGCGCGCATGGCAAACCACAGCACCAGCAGCAGATTGATCCAGGCGCCGATCGACGTCGCCAGCGCCAGGCCGACTTGCGCCAGCGGCCCCATCAGCAAAATCTTGAAACCGATATTGACCGCCGCCGCGATCAAAGCCGCCATCACCGGCGTCGTGGTATCGCCGCGCGCAAAGAAGGTGGCGACCGCGCTGCGGATCAGCACGAAGGGCAACAGGCCGAAAGCATAAGCCGCCAGCGTGCGGCCGGCGGCGATAGCGTCGGCGTCGGTGAAGGCGCCGCGCACGAACAGCGCGCGCATGATCAGATCGGGGATGATGAAAAAAGCGGCGACGCAGGGGATCGCCAGCATCAGCGTGAATTCAACCGCGCGGTTCTGCGCGTGCGACGCGCCGGCATCGTCACCGGCGGCCAGCCGCCGCGCCATTTCCGGCAGCACCACGGTGCCGGCGGCGATGCCGATGACGCCGATCGGCAATTGATTGAGACGGTCGGCATAATAAAGCGACGAGACCGCGCCGGCCGGCAGGAAACTGGCGATAATGGTGTCGGCGAACAAAGCGAGTTGCACGCCGGCGGAGCCGACCACCGCCGGGCCGAGCGCGCGGAAGAACTGGCGCACGTCGGCATCGAGTGTCGGCCAGCGCAGCGCCGCCAGCGCATCGGCGCGCCAGGCATCGCCGGCAACCAGAAGAAATTCGAGCACTCCGGCAACCAGAACGCCCCAAGCGGCGGCGTGGCCGGCGGTGGGGAAAAACGCGGCGATGCTCAGCGCCATCACCAGCGACATATTCAGCAGGATCGGCGCGGCGGCGGCGGCGGCGAAACGCTGCAACGCATTGAGGATGCCGCCATAGAGCGTGACCAAGGTAATCAGCAGCAGATAGGGGAATGTGATGCGGGTAAGTTCGACGGCGAGCGGATAGCGCACCGGGTCATTGACGAAGCCCGGCGCCAAAAGGTCGATGACGGCGGGCGTGAACAGCAGCGCCCCGCCGAGCAACAGGATCTGGCTGGCCAGCAGCAGCGTCAGGATACGGTTGGCAAACAGCCCGGCCCGCTCCGCCCCGTTTTGCTCGCGGATGCGGGCATAGGCCGGCACGAAGGCGGCGTTGAACGCGCCCTCGGCGAAAATCGCGCGGAAATGGTTGGGCAGGCGCAGCGCCACGAAAAAGGCGTCGGCCACCGGTCCCGCGCCCAGGACCGCCGCCAGAATGATGTCGCGGACAAAGCCGGTCACCCGCGAAAGCAGGGTAAAACCGCCGACCGTGAGAATGCGCTTAATCATCAGTCCTAAAAGCCATCAAACAAGGGCTGTGGTCAGGGCGAAAACGACGTATATAAATGGACTTAGATCGAGGCGGCACCGCGACCGACAAGCCCGCCCGCCCTGCATTAAGGCGATTCCTCGGGTAAACATAGAGCAGCAAACCCTCGTATAAAGCCAACGCCCGACCCGCCCCGAACCCCTGTTATTCGAGTCCCCTGACTATGCCCTCACCGATCATTCCTATTCTGCTGGCCGGCGGCGCCGGAACCAGACTCTGGCCGGTGTCGCGCGATGCCCTGCCCAAGCAATTCCTGCCTCTGGTCGGCAATCGCTCGACCTATCAGGAGACGTTGCTGCGGGTGGCCGATCCGATGTTCGCCGCGCCGATCGTCATCACCGGGCCGAACTTCCATTTCTTCGCCCGCCGCCAGGCTGAGGAAGTCGGCGTCGATGCCACCGTGGTGATCGAGCCGCTGCGCCGCGATTCCGCGCCGGCCATCGCAGCCGCCACCGCGGTCGCCCTGGCACGCGATCCGAACGCGGTGGTGCTGGCGCTGGCCGCCGACCACATCATTCTCGATGTCGAGAACTTCCGCGCCACCTGTCTGGCCGGCCGCGAGGCCGCCGACGCCGGCAAGATCGTCACCTTCGGCATCAAGCCGACCGAGCCGAAGACGAGCTACGGCTATATTTTGCCGGGCGAGGCGATCGGCAAAGACGGCGTCAAGGCGGTGAGCAAATTCGTCGAGAAGCCGGACGCCGCCACCGCCGCGCGTTATCTGCTCGACGGCTATCTGTGGAATTCGGGCAACTTCCTGTTCCGCGCCGACGTGTTGCTTGGCGAGATCAGACGCATGGAGCCAGAAATGGCAAGCGCCATCGAGGCCGCCGTCGCCAATGCGAGCAACGATCTCGGTTTTCTGCGGCTGGAGGAAAAAGCCTTTGCCCGCGCGCCGCAGAAGTCGATCGACTACGCGGTGATGGAAAAGACCGACCGCGCCGCTGTGATCGCCGGCGACTTCCGCTGGTCCGACATCGGCAGCTGGGACGCCTTGTTCGACATCACGCCGCGCGACAAGCAAGGCAATGTGCTGCAAGGCCCGGTGGTGACGATGGATACGACCGATTGCGTCGTCCATTCCGATGGGCGGCTGACAACTTTGGTCGGCGTCAGCGATCTGGTGGTGGTCTCGACATCGGACGCGGTGATGGTGGTGCCGCGCGCGCGGTCGCAAGAGGTCAAGGAACTGGTCGCCAAATTGAAGGCGGAGAAGCGCGCCGAAGCGGTCGACCACAAGCGCGGCCACCGGCCGTGGGGCTATTACGAGTCGATCGACATGGGCGCGCGCTTCCAGGTCAAGCGCATCGTCGTCAATCCGGGCGGCATTCTGTCTTTGCAGAAGCACCGGCATCGTTCCGAGCACTGGATCGTCGTGCATGGCACCGCCGAGGTGACCATCAACGACACCGTGCGCGAGGTGCACGAGAATGAGTCGGTCTATCTGCCGATCGGCTGCATCCACCGCATGGCCAACAAGGGCAAGATTCCGCTCGAACTCATCGAGGTGCAGACCGGCAGCTATCTCGGCGAGGACGATATCGAGCGCATTGAGGACGTTTATAAGCGCACTTAAGCCTTCAACGCCCGGCGCACGCTGTCGACGATACGATCCTGCGTCGGCTCATCCAGATACGGATGCATCGGCAGGCTGATGACCTCGGCCGCCAGTTGCTCGCTCACCGCGACGCCGCCTTTGCCGACCGGATATTGCTTGTAGGCCTGCTGCTTGTGCAGCGGGATCGGATAATAGATCGCCGTCGGCACGCCATCGGCTTTGAGCGCGGCGGCGAAAGCGTCGCGCGTACCGGCCTTGAGCCGGATGGTGTATTGCGCCCACACCGAGGTCGAGCCTGACGGCACCGTAGGCACAACGGTGACATCGCTGAGTGCCTCGGCATAACGGCGGGCGACGCGATTGCGCGCCTCGATCTCGTCCGGGAAAATCTTCAGCTTCTCGCTCAGGATCGCCGCCTGAATCGTATCGAGGCGCGAGGCCAGACCAATGCGGACGTTATCGTAACGGTCGCTGCCGGCGCCATGGACGCGGATGCTGCGCATTAGATCGGCGAGCTCGGCGTCATCGGTCATCACCGCGCCGCCATCGCCGTAGCAGCCCAAGGGCTTCGCCGGGAAGAAGCTGGTCGAGGTGACGTGGCCGAAAGTGCCGATGCGGCGGTTGTTGTAGATGGCGCCGAAGCCCTGCGCGGCGTCGTCGATGATTTTCAAACCATGCGCGGCAGCGGCGGCGGCAATCGCGCCGTGGTCGGCGGCAAGACCGAACAGGTCGACCGGGATGACCGCTTTCGGCGTCAGGCCGGCCGCTTTGGCGGCGTCGACCGCGCCGGCAATGCCGCGCGCATCGATGTTGAACGTAGCCGGGTCGACGTCGACGAAGACCGGCGTGGCGCCGACCAGTACCGCGACTTCAGCGGTGGCGCAAAATGTGAAGGACGGACAGATCACAGCGTCGCCCGGGCCAATGCCGAAGGCGCGCAACGGCAGCACCAGCGCGTCGGTGCCGCTGGCGCAGGTGACGACGTGCTTGGCGCCGCAATAAGCGGCCAGTTCCGCCTCGAAGGCGCGCACTTCCGGCCCGAGAATGAACTGGCAATGATCGAGAACCTTCGCCACCGCGACATCGACCGCCGGCTTGAGGCGGCGGCGCTGCGCCGCCAGATCGATGAAAGGTATCGGCGGCAATTCGGTACGAACGTTCATTACAGCAATCCAGGTTGAATGGTCACACGATCAGCCGGCGACGATGCGCGGGGCTTTATGCTTGGACGGCGCAATCGCCGCCGGACGGTCGGTCAGGCACTGGATGGCGATGCGCAAACTGGTGACGCCCTGCTCGCCGGTAACTGCCGGCGCCGCGCCAGAGCGCACCGCGCTCAGGAAAGCGAGCAGTTCCGAGCGCAACGGTTCGGCGTGGCCGACCGACAGATGCCGCATCGAATAGCTGCCATCCGGCTGGAAGCCGAAGCATTCGGTGACCTGGCGCGTCAGCAGATCGCCCATCACATATTTGCCGCGCGTCGCCACCGTGACGTTACGCGCCTTGAACGGCGTCAGCCAGTTGGTGTTGATATGCGCCAGAACGCCGGAGGCGGTGCGGAACTGCAACAGCGCGATGTCCTCGCGCTCGGCGATGGCGCTGGACAGTTGCGGCTGCACCTCGATGATATCGCTGTCGGTGAAATAGCGGATCAGGTCGATGTCGTGCACCGCGAGATCGATGACGACGCCGACATTCGACATGCGCGGCGGAAACGGGCCGACGCGGGTAATGGCGATCGACAGGATATCCTCGTTGCGGATTGCTTCCTTGACGGCCTCGACCGCCGGATTGAAACGTTCGACGTGACCGACCATGAGAGTCACGCCCGCGCTCCGCGCGGCGTCGATGATCTCCTCGCCCTCCTCGACCGTGGAGGCGATAGGCTTTTCCACCAGCACATGCACGCCGCGCGCGATTGCCGCCAGCGCCACGTCGCGATGCAAATGAGTCGGCGCGGCTATGGTGATGGCGTCGACGCCGAGGTCGAGCAGTTCCTCGACGGTGCCGACGGCGGCGCAATCCAGCGCGCGCGCGACGAAGTCGGTTTGCTTTTGATCGGGATCGGCGACGCCGACCAGTTCGGTACCGGGCAATCCAGCGAAAACGCGGGCATGATTGGAGCCCATGACGCCGACGCCGACAACGCCGACGCGCAGCACGCGCTCAGGTGAAGAATTCGCAGCCTGTGTCATTCGCGGAAATTACCCCATTTGCCCGGGCGAACCCGCCGCAAGCCCCGCCGTCACCTAGCATGCGTATCGGCGGCTGGCGACCGCGCCCGGCAAACGCGGTGAACACGTTTTGATTCCAAGCGTTACAGTTAACGGCCGG
>CAMAUC010000067.1 GCA_945861265.1 Rhizobium sp. Q54
CCGACAGACGGCGCTGTCGCTTCCTTGTTTTGTCCATCCCGCACTGTGCCAAATTCCAGCGGCATGCAAAGCGCCCGAAAGCTCACTACCCACAAGCTTTCCCACGCCATCATACTCTGAAATCACCCACTCGATTCCCGGAAGACCCAGGATTTCCTGCCATCGTCCTCGAACATTCCGTCGCTTCGGCGAACGACGGGGAATTTTCGAGGGATGCCGGTATGATTGGTTCGCGTTTTAAAATTCTAATTCTGGCCGCGATGGCTTCGATAGCGACAAGTGCGGCGCGCGCCGCGGATTATGCGCCGCCATGCTATGACGCCGCGCTGATCGCATCAGGCCGCGCGCCTTACGGCGCGGTGCCCTGCTATGTGGCGCCGGTGATCGAGGAATTTTCCAGCTGGTATCTGCGCGGCGACATTGGCGTCACCAATCAATCGGTCGGCGATCTGACCAATGTCCAGGACGTCAACAATTCGGTGCGCAATATCGGCCTTGGCTTCGATGCCTCACCGCTGTTCGGCATCGGTATCGGTTATTATTATAACGACTGGCTGCGCTTCGATTTGACCGGCGAGTATCGCTCGAAAGCCAACTTCCACGGCACCCAGGTTATCAGGAGCGGCGGTTCCACCTACACCGACGAATACACGGCGAGCAAATCGGAATGGCTGTTCCTGCTGAACGCCTATGTCGATCTCGGTACCTGGAGCGGATTTACACCGTTTGTCGGCGCCGGCATCGGCACCACGCGCAACACAATTCATAGCCTCCAGGACGTCAACACGCCAAATCTCGGCGTCGCCTTCGGCGATACGAATTCAAAATGGAATCTGGCCTGGGCGCTGCACGCCGGCGTCGCCTACAAGGTGACGAAGAATGTCTCGATCGAATTCGCCTATCGCTATGTCGATCTTGGCGATGCGGCGTCGGGCGATCTCTATACGTATCTCGGCGGCAACGCGGTCTACAATCCGATGGAATTCAAACACCTGACATCGCACGACTTGAAGCTCGGCCTGCGCTTCAATTTCGATGCCTTTGAATCGCGCCCGGCGCCGTACTACGCGCCTGCGCCGGTCTATCAACGGCCGCCGGTCTATGCGCCGCAGCCGATGTACGTACAGCCGCCGTTGCGCAGCAGAGGCTGACGCGCAGCCCGGAATAATCCGGACCGACTTCTCGGCCAGGGTATCGGCGAACGAAAGGGCGCGCGCGGCTTTGGTTAATCGCTCGGCCGTTATGGTGAAAAAGCTTGGTTAATCGCCGTTTAACCAAAGCCCGGCATACTGGACGCGAGATCTGAGTTCTGCGTTGTGAAGGAACGAGTCATGAGTCTGTTGCGCAAGTCTGTATTCGGTGGCGCGCTGTTTATCGCGACGGCGACCGGCGCCCTTGCCGCCGACGTGCCGGCCGATCGGACATTGCCGTATCCGGAGCCAGCGCCAACGACACTCTCGCGGCGTCAGTCCGAACCCTTTGCCGGCTGGTATTTGCGCGGCGATGTCGGTTACCGAATGCAAGATATATCGAGCGCCAGCGCCGCGACTGGCTTTACATCGCCGACCAATAACAAGCTGAACAGCACCGTCTCCGCCGGTTTTGGCGCGGGGTACAAGAGCGGCTGGTTCCGTTCCGACCTGACGGTCGATTTCACCCCGTCGGCGAACTACACCGGCCAGGTTGCCGCTCCCGGCGACGTCGGAGCGAAGGTGACGGCGACGACCCTTCTACTTAACGGCTATCTTGATCTTGGCAGTTGGTATCGCATGACGCCCTATGTCGGCGCCGGCGTCGGCATGGCGAATATGAATATCTCCGATTATAAAAGCACCGTGTCGCCGCCATTCGGCACGGTCAAGTCGCGAGGCCAGACGAATTTAGCCTGGGCAGGCATGGCAGGCGTCGCTTACGCCTTATCGCAGAATGTGCTCGTCGACGTCAGCTATCGTTATCTCAGCCTTGGCGATGCCACGACTTCCAGCGATACTTTTGGCGCCATGCGCCTGAGCAAGATCACGGCGCAGGAAGTGCGCGTCGGCCTGCGCTGGAATTTCGACGACCAGCCGCTCGGGCGCTAGCCAAGCCGAATTCCTTGCGATCCAACGCGCCCCGCTCAATGCCGAGGTATTTCGGTGAGGTTCGGCCTCTTCCTGGTTTACGCACAAAGCCGTAGTTGACCGCAGCCGCCGGTTCGACTAATCCCGCCAGTGGGACACCTCTCCCCAACGAGAGGCTCGCTATCTGGAAGGATAGATTATGACAGCGACCAAGCCCGGCGTGCGGCCGGCAAACCCGCACTTTTCGTCCGGCCCCTGCGCCAAGCGCCCCGGGTGGTCCCTCCAAGCCCTCACTGACGCGGCCCTCGGTCGCTCGCACCGCGCCAAGATCGGCAAGGCGAAGCTCAAGCGCGCCATCGATCTGACTGGCGAAATTCTCGGCGTGCCCGCAGGCTACAAGATCGGCATCGTGCCGGCCTCCGACACCGGCGCCGTTGAAATGGCGCTGTGGTCGCTGCTCGGCGCGCGCCCCGTCACCATGCTGACCTGGGAATCCTTCGGCGAAGGCTGGGTCACCGATGTCGAAAAGCAGTTGAAGCTGAAAGACGTCACCGTGCTGAAGGCGCCGTATGGCGAACTGCCCGATCTTTCCAAGGTCGATTTCAAGACCGACGTGGTGTTCACCTGGAACGGCACCACCTCCGGCGTGCGCGTGCCGAACGCCGACTGGATCGCGGCCGACCGCGAAGGCCTGACCATTTGCGACGCCACCTCGGCGGCCTTCGCGCAGAAGCTCGATTGGTCCAAGCTCGATGTCGTCACCTTCTCCTGGCAGAAGGCGCTGGGCGGCGAGGGCGCGCACGGCATGCTGATCCTCAGCCCACGCGCGGTCGAGCGTCTCGAGACCTACAAGCCGGCCTGGCCGCTGCCGAAAATCTTCCGCATGACCAAAGGCGGCAAGCTCAACGAAGGCATTTTTGTCGGCGAGACCATCAACACGCCGTCGATGCTGTGCGTCGAGGATTATCTCGACACGCTCGCCTGGGCGAAGTCGGCCGGTGGCCTCAATGCCACCGTCGCGCGCTCGGATGCCAACGCCAAGGTGATTGCCGACTGGGTGGCGAAGACGCCGTGGGTCGGCCATCTCGCCAAGGTCGAAGCGACGCGCTCGAACACGTCGGTCTGTCTCGTGGTCAACGATCCCGCGGTGACGCGGCTGTCGCTCGACGAGCAGGCGGCCTTCGCCAAGTCGCTCGCCGGTTTGCTTGAGAAGGAAGGCGTCGCCTACGACATCGCTTTCTATCGCGACGCGCCGCCGGGCCTGCGCATCTGGTGCGGCGCCACCGTCGAGACCAAGGATGTCGAGGCGCTGACGCCCTGGCTCGACTGGGCTTTCGGCGAAGCCAAGGCCGCGCTGCCCAAGGCGGCCTAAACGCTACGCGTCATGCCCCGCGAATGCGGGGCATCCAGCCCTTTCACTTTTCATATGAACGCTGGATCGGCCGCCTGCGCGGACGATGACGGCGACAAAAACCGAACCGGATATCCATCATGACCGCTCCCAAAGTTCTCATTTCCGACGCGCTTTCCCCCGCCGCCGTGCAGATCTTCAAGGATCGCGGCATCGACGTCGATTTCCAACCCAATCTCGGCAAGGACAAGGACAAGCTCGCCGAGATCATCGGCAATTACGACGGACTCGCAATTCGCTCCGCCACCAAGGCGACCGCGAAAATCCTCGAGAAGGCGACCCGGCTCAAGGTGATCGGCCGCGCCGGCATCGGTGTCGACAATGTCGAGATTCCGGCGGCGACCGCGCGGGGCGTCATCGTGATGAACACGCCCTTCGGCAACTCCATCACCACCGCCGAACACGCGATCACCTTGATGCTGGCGCTGGCGCGCGAGATTCCCGCCGCCGACGCCTCGACGCAGGCCGGCAAGTGGGAGAAGAACCGCTTCATGGGCGTCGAGATCACCGCCAAGACGCTCGGTGTCATCGGCTGCGGCAATATCGGTTCGATCGTCGCCGATCGTGCGCTCGGCCTGCGCATGAAGGTGATTGCGTTCGATCCGTTTCTGTCGCCGGAGCGCGCCAGGGATATCGGCGTCGAGAAGGTCGAACTCGACGATCTCTTGAAGCGCGCCGACTTCATCACGCTGCACACGCCGCTGACCGACAAGACCAAGAACATCATCGACGCCGCGGCGCTGGCCAAGACCAAGAAGGGTGTGCGCATCATCAATTGTGCGCGCGGCGGACTGGTCGACGAGCAGGCTCTGGTCGATGCGCTCAATTCCAAGCACGTCGCCGGCGCCGCCTTCGACGTCTTCGTCGAGGAGCCGGCGACCAAGAACGTGCTGTTCGGCCATCCCAACGTCATTTGCACGCCGCATCTCGGCGCTTCGACGACGGAAGCGCAGGAGAATGTCGCGCTGCAGGTTGCCGAGCAGATGTCGGATTACCTGTTGACGGGCGCCATTTCGAACGCGGTCAACTTCCCGTCGATCACCGCGGAAGAGGCGCCGAAGCTGAAGCCCTTCATCGCGCTCGCCGAGAAGCTCGGCTCGTTTGCCGGCCAGCTCACCGAAACCGGCCTCAGCAAAGTCACGATCACCTATGAGGGCCAGGTCGCCGAAATGAAGATCAAGGCGCTGACCTCGGCGGCGCTGACCGGTCTGCTGCGGCCGATGCTCGGCGACATCAATTTCGTCTCCGCGCCGGTCGTCGCCAAGGAGCGCGGCATCATCGTCGAGGAGACCACCCGCGAAGTATCCGGCGATTACGACAGCCTGATCACGGTGACGGTGGTGACCGAGAACCAGACGCGCGCTGTTTCCGGCACCGTGTTTGCCGACGGCCGTCCGCGCATCGTCAACATCAAGGGCATCCGCATGGACGCCGAGTTCGGCCCGTCGATGATCTACATCACCAATCTCGACAAGCCGGGTTTCATCGGCCGTTTCTCGTCGACTTTGGGCGAGGCCGGCATCAACATCGCCACCTTCCACGTCGGCCGCGAGGCGCCCGGCGGCTCGGCGGTGGCCTTGATTGAGATCGATGGCGAACTGCCGGCCGATGTGCTCGAGAAGGTTCGCGCCCTGCCGCAGGTGCAGAGCGCCAGGCCGCTGCACTTCTAGGGAATACAATAGTCTTATCAATGTGTTGAGGACGCTCCGCGGTATCCCCCGCCGGGCGTCCTTTGCCTTGCTTCAGCCGCCCCTATCCTTTATCCGAGGGTGGACCTGACCGGCACCGCCCGGCGTCAGTGTCCTAACGCTGACGCGGAGATGAAGCTTTCATGGCGAATGTGGTGGTTGTCGGTTCCCAGTGGGGCGACGAGGGCAAGGGCAAGATCGTCGACTGGCTGTCGGAGCAGGCGGATGTCGTCGTCCGTTTCCAGGGCGGCCATAATGCCGGCCACACATTGGTCATCGGCAACGCCGTCTACAAGCTGTCGCTGCTGCCGTCCGGCGTCGTGCGCGGCGGCAAGTTGTCGGTCATCGGCAATGGCGTGGTCATCGACCCGCAGGCGCTGCTCAACGAAATCGCCACGCTGCAGAAGCAGGGCGTCGCCGTGTCGCCCGATAATCTGCGTATCGCCGAGAACGCGACCCTGATCCTGCCGCTGCATCGCGAGCTTGAAGCCATCCGCGAGGATTCATCGGCGCGTATCGGCACCACCAAGCGCGGCATCGGGCCGGCTTACGAAGATAAAGTCGGCCGCCGCGCCATCCGATTCATGGATCTCGCCGATCTGCCGGCGCTACTGCCCAAGATCGACCGCCTGCTGGCGCATCACAATGCGCTGCGCCGCGGTAATGGACTTTCCGAAATCGCGCCCGCCACCGTCTACGATTATCTCGCCGAGCTGGCACCGAAGGTGCTGCCCTATATGGATTCGGTGTGGTCGCTGCTCGACGCCAAACGGCGCGAGGGCAAGCGCATCCTGTTCGAAGGCGCGCAAGGGGCGCTGCTCGACATCGACCACGGAACTTATCCGTATGTCACGTCTTCTAATACGGTAGCGGCGCAGGCCGCGACCGGCTCGGGACTTGGCCCGAATGCTATCGATTACGTGCTCGGCATCACCAAGGCCTACACCACACGCGTGGGCGACGGACCATTTCCAACCGATCAAATGCACAATGATATCGGCAAGACCCTGGGCGAACGTGGCCGTGAATTCGGCACGGTCACCGGCCGCGCCCGCCGCTGCGGCTGGTTCGACGCGGTGCTGGTGCGCCAGACCGTGCGCACCTCCGGCATCGACGGCATCGCGCTGACCAAGCTCGACATCCTCGACGGCTTTCCCGAGATCAAGGTCTGCGTCGGCTACAAGCTCGATGGCCGCACAATCGACTATCTGCCGGCCGGCGAGCGGGCGCAGGCGGAGGTCGAGCCGATCTACGAGACCATCGACGGCTGGCAGGAGCCGACCGCGGGCGCGCGCTCCTGGGCGCAATTGCCGGCGCAGGCGATCAAATACGTCCGGCGCATCGAGGAGTTGATCGGTTGTCCGGTCACGCTGCTGTCGACCAGCCCGGAGCGCGAGGATACGATTCTGATGAAGAACCCCTTCGAGACTTGATGGCGGCAACGGCCCGAACAGGTTAGTTTAAAGCGTATGGCTGACTATTACCCCCTGATTGCCCGCGCCGTTGCTGGCCTCGACAACAACACGGGCGAGAATCGGCGCGCTTTATACGAGCGGGCGCGCGCGGCGCTGGTCAACCAGTTGCGCGGCGTCGATCCGCCTCTCGACGAATCCGACATTACCCGTGAACGGCTGGCGCTCGAGGAAGCGATCCGCAGGCTTGAAGTCGAAGCCGCCAAACGCGTGCGACCGGACGCGCCCGAGGCGGACGAGAAAAGTCACTTGCTGCGCGATCAGGGCCTGCGCGACTTCCGCGACACCGTCGCCGAGGCGCAAGACCTCGGCGAGGCCAGCGCCGAAGCCAGCCGCTCGGCGCGCGCCGCCTATGACGACATGCAGGGCGACGTCGCGCGCGATCATGGGAACAATCATACCCACGGCGAAGACGACGCCGCCCGGCGTGAACATGACGCAGGCGGCGAGCATTATTTCGAGCCGCCTGAGGGCGATCAGGCCGGTACCTCGCCCGACACGGCGCCTTACGGCGACTCACAACACGATCACGATGCGTCCGATCGCGATGCCGCGGAAAGCTCGGGGCGTGCCGGCTGGCGCGGTCACGCCGCGCCGCGTGACGATGATTATTCGCGCCCGCTGCGCTCCTATGGCCGCATCGTCAAAATCGCAATTCTGCTGTTGCTGGTCGCCGGCGTCGCCGTTACCGGCTTCTGGCAGCGCAATGCCATCATGAAGATCGCGACGTCGGCCATGACCGTCTTGCGCGGATCGCCGGCAACGAACGCGCCGAAGCCGGCGACCACGGCCGAGCCGGCGGGACGGCCGAAAATCACCGACCGGATCGGCGCCAATAGCGGACCGTCTTCGTCCGCCACGTCGCCGGCCGCGGCGGTGGCGCAAAAGGTCGTGCTCTACGACGAAGACCCGTCCGATCCGAAGGGTAAACGTTATGTCGGCTCGGCGGTGTGGCGCACCGAGACGGTATCGCCGGGACCCGGCCTTGCGCCCGAACTCGCCTTCCGCGCCGATGTCGATATCCCCGAGCGGCGCATGCGCATGACCTGGTCCTTGCGCCGCAATACCGACAAGGCGCTGCCGGCCAGCCACACGATCGAGATCCTGTTCACGTTGCCGGCTGATTTCGCCGAAGGCGGCATCGGCAACGTGCCGGGCGTGCTGATGAAGCAGAACGAGCAGGCGCGCGGCGTGCCGCTCGCCGGCCTCGCGGTCAAAGTGACCAACGGCTATTTCCTGATCGGCATGTCGGCGGTCGAGATCGACAGGCAGCGCAATATTTCGCTGCTCAAGGAACGCGACTGGTTCGACATTCCGCTGGTCTATGCCAATGGCAAGCGCGGCATCCTCGCGGTCGAAAAAGGCACGCCCGGTGGGCGTGCCTTCGCGGAAGCGTTCAGGGCCTGGGGCGAATAGGGCGCTTCAGCCGCGGCATTTCGATACGGCTTTGACCGTTGCAGGGTCGGAATTAATCACCAAGCCTTTCGTCACCGGGCGGCGTCCATGACAGCGACATCTATCCCGTGTGTGCAATACCGAACAGCTTATTCCAAGCTCCGTTATTAGCTTCAAGCATGCATGAGATTCGTGATGATTGCGGTGACTTATATTTGTGAGTGTGCGACTTCCACCGCGTCGATTATGGTTAGTTCCCCCCTGAAGGCGGAGTGTCCAGATGAGCAACCAGTCTTACGCCACGGAAGCGAACATTAAGCGGTTTCAGAATTTGCTGGACACCTCGGTCGATCAGGCTGAGCGCCAGATCCTCCAAACACTTCTGGCCGAAGAAAAAGCCAAGCCGGAAATACAAGCGTCGGAGCCGGGGCGGGGATAGGCGCGCGGCCGCGCGACCTCTAGAGCCTTTCCGGCTTTGATGGAATCAAAGCCGGGGCTCTAGCTTTTTGTTTTGACGCGTTTTCTTGACGCGAACCGGTATCCACTTCGCTCGAAAACGCTCTAAGAAGCCTACCGCGCTTGGGGCGAGCAGGGCGGGCCGGCCTTTTTTGCGCGGCCCGCCTTTGCTATTCTACTTCGCCCAGGGGAACAGCACGGCCGGGAAGTCCGCCGCCGAGCGGTGACCTTTTTCCTCGACACGCAAGGTCGGCCGCGGCGCGCCATCCGACACCACCAGCTTGCGATAGAGATGCCAGGTGGCATGTCCGAGCACCGGCATCACCACTGTCAAGCCGATGAACAGCGGCAGCGAGCCGAGGAACAGCAGCGCGGCGACGATCAGTCCCCACAGCGCCATAGTGCCCGGATTGCGGATGACCGCGCGGATCGAGGTCATCAGCGCCACCGCCGCGCCGACGTCGCGATCGAGCATCAGCGGAAACGACACCGCGCTCATCGCCAGCACCACTACCGCGAACAGAAAGCCGATGAGGTTGCCGGCGACGATCAAATGCCAACCGGCGCTCGTCGTCAGCACGTCGTGCAGGAAGGCGCCGATCGAAACCGGTGTGCCGTAGCCGAAATCGGCGATGTAGAGCGCGTTGGCGATTGCGATCCAGATGCCGAAGGTCGCCATCAGCAAAAGCCCGAGCGCGACGATGCCGCCGAACGACGACGAGTGCAGAACGTCGAAGGCGTGCGACACCGACACTGGCTCGCCGGCTTCGCGCCGCCGGCTCAATTCATAAAGGCCGAGCGCGGCGACGGGGCCGATCAGCGCAAAGCCGGTCACCAGCGGATAGAGCAGGGGAAGCACCGCATAGCCGAACGCCAGCCGCGCCAACAGCAGGCCGACCACGGGATAGATCAGGCACAGGAAGATGGCGTGCGTCGGCATCGCGTTGAAGTCGGCGAGGCCGAGACGGAGCGCGTCTTTGAGATCGGCGACGCCGATGCGGCGTATCGTCAGTTCGGCGCCAGTGTCGCTCGCGCCGAGCAGTGCATGAGAGTGCGCCATGAGGGCCTCCTGAATGCTGTTCAGGCTGCCGCAGCGTTTCGACCCAAAGCCGACTTATCATTCCGGCCGCGGTCGATGGAGAATTCCATGCAGTCGAATTCAGTGTCTTTTGTTCGACGCGCTGCGGCGCGGCTGCTCACAGTTTCCACGCTCGCGAGTTTGAGTCTGACGACGATTGCTGCGGCCCAGATGAATGGCCAAGGGGCCGGTCAAGGTCCTGGCCCCGGTCAGGGCGGTGGCATGATGGGTGACGGCTGGGGATGGGGTATGGGCTACGGCGGTATGGGTGGCTTCGGCGGGATCGGCGTTCTGATACTGGCATTTGTTGTTCTGGGTGTCGCCGTCATGGCATTTCGCCGCCGCACCCCATAGCGCGATCTTTACGCCGTGTTACCAACTTCAGTGAGGTTCGATGAAATACTATATCGCCAAGACCGTAAAAGGTGACTTCGCCGCCATCGTCGAACGTGCCATCGAGGCGCTTAAAGCCGAGGGCTTTGGTGTGCTCACCGACATCGATGTCAAGGCGACGATGAAGAAAAAGCTCGACTTGGATTTCCGGGACTATCGAATTCTCGGCGCCTGCAATCCGCCCCTGGCGCATCAGGCACTGACCGCCGACGACAAGATCGGCACCATGTTGCCGTGCAATGTGATCGTGCAGGATCTTGGCGGCGGGCAGATCGAAGTCGCCGCCATCGACCCGGCGGTATCGATGGCGCAGGTCGGCAACAAGACGCTTCAAACGATTGCCGATTCCGTAACCGGCAAGCTTCAGCGGGTGATCTCAGCGATCTGACCTAAACGGCAAAGAAAAAGGCCGCCGGCGACGGCGGCCTTTTGTAATAGATTGGCAGCGCCTAACTACAACAGCAGCCGCTTTTTTCGCTCTTCGCAGGCTTATCGTTGCAGCACTCGCTCTTTTGCGAATTGGCAGCCTGTTGTTCGACGATCGCTTGGCCCGTCGACGGCGCGACGGTTGCGGAAACTTTATTCGGCTCAGATTTGGAAGAACCGCCACAGCAAGAACCCGACATGCTCGATCTCCAAGTGTTGAAACGGTTTCACTTCCATAAATTGATATGGAGAGTGAGACGCGGCAATACAAGACGAGACGCCAAAGTGTCCCATGCGCTTGCCACCCAAGGCATGTGTTTTCTATTGTGGCGGCGACTTCTTGGAGCGGATTTACCTGCGGAATTCTTTTGGAGCTAGCGGCCCTTCTTGCGGCCCACGGCTTTGCGGGAGGTTTTCTTCACCGCGCGCTTAACGGCGCGTGTCGCCTTGCGCTTCTTCTTCTTGGTGGCGCTGCCCATCAGCGACCTTTGCGCCGCGACGATGCGCTTGCGCAACTGGGCGATGATCTCCTCGGCCTGGTCGATGGTCTGCTCGGCGGCGCGGATATAGCGGCGCTGCGCGGCCTTGTCGGAGACCTTTTCGGCCGAATGGATGAAGCGGCCATATTGCTTGCGCGCGGCGCGCAACAGCAGCGTCAACTGCCGCCCGGCCTTGTGTTCGATTTCCCCCAGCAGCTTCGGCGTCTTCATGGCTATGCGTTCTCCAAAGTTCCCGGGGGAGAATGGCTGGCGGGGAGAAAGGTTCCATGGAGGGGAACTGGGAAGGGCGCGTACTTCCTTATCCCTCCCCTGAAAGGGGAGGGTGGACGCGAGCACTTGCGAGCGGCCGGGTGGGGATGTCTCTCCGTCGCGCATCGCCCCACCCGGCTCGCAAGTGCTCGCCACCCCCCGTGACCGGGGAGGGATAGGAAAGAAGAAAATGGCCGGGGTTTCCCCCGGCCATTTGAATTCGTTGATGATGCGAAGAGAGCTAGTGGACCGTCGCGCCGGCGGTGACTTGCGGCGCCGGCTTCGGCGTTTCCAGTTCGGCGATCGACGACTTGACCGCCTTCTGCACCTTCTCGAAGGCGCGCACCTCGATCTGGCGCACGCGCTCGCGCGAGACGCCGAACTCGGTGGCGAGATCCTCGAGCGTGATCGGATCGTCGGCGAGGCGACGCGCCTCGAAAATCCGGCGTTCGCGGTCGTTGAGCACGTCGAGCGCGGCGATCAGCGCCTGATGCCGGTTGCCGCTCTCCTCGGAGTCTTCGAGGATACGTTCCTGGCTCGGCGCGTCGTCGACCAGCCAGTCCATCCACTCGCCGCTTTCGCCGTCGTCGCGGATCGAGGCGTTGAGCGAGGCATCGCCGCCGAGACGGCGGTTCATGTCGACAACGTCCTGCTCCGTGACGCCAAGCTGGGTGGCGATGATCTTGACCTGATCGGGCCGCAGATCGCCTTCTTCAAGCGCCGAGATCTTGCTCTTCGCCTTGCGCAGGTTGAAGAACAGCTTCTTCTGGTTGGCGGTCGTGCCCATCTTCACCAGCGACCACGAGCGCAGGATGTACTCCTGGATCGCCGCCTTGATCCACCACATCGCGTAGGTGGCGAGGCGGAAGCCCTTTTCGGGCTCGAAGCGCTTGACCGCCTGCATCAGGCCGACATTGCCTTCGGACACGACTTCCGAGATCGGCAGGCCATAGCCGCGATAGCCCATGGCGATCTTGGCGACGAGACGGAGATGGCTGGTGACGAGCTTGTGCGCGGCTTCACGATCGCCGTGTTCGCGCCAGCTTCGGGCCAGCATGTATTCCTGCTGCGGTTCCAGCATGGGGAACCGGCGGATTTCTTCAAGGTAGTGCGAAAGGCCGGATTCGGCCTTGAGTGCCGGCATTGCGGCTGAACGGGCCATGGTAGCGCCCTCCTTCATGTTGCCCCCGACGGATTCGGCGGGCGGTTGTCACCGCCGCTCCCCGAGCCGACGGTGCATCTTGTTGCGACCGCGAAAGGTTGATCGCAGGTGCAGCATACCGGGTGGGGCGGGGGAGTGGAAGCATTCCGCCGTCACGTCGCCGTGACCCCGAGATGCCGGTGTAAGTATCTGTTTTATTGCAGCTATTTTGTTCGCTGGGCTTCTGCCGGGCGCTCATCAGCGGGGCAGGTCACCATGATAACGACACAAATGCCCCGATCGTTCCGGGCGGAACGCGGGTTTCGAGGCAGGGTCTTTTAACTGTGGGGTCTCACTACTGCATAAATAAGCCTGCACGGCAGGGTTTCAAGGGCCGCTGAACTCAGCCCTGCCGCAGGCTTTCGACCAGACGCGCCATATCGGGCGGCAGCGGCGCCTCGAAGCGCAGATGCTCGTGGGTAATTGGATGCTCGAAGCCGAGCACGGCGGCGTGCAGCGCCTGGCGGCCGAGCGCCGCCAGTGCCGCCTGGGCTGGCGCGTTGAGCCTCGAGGCCTTGGTCTTGAAGCCGGTGGCGTAAGTTTCGTCGCCCATGATCGGATGCCCGATATGAGCGAGATGCACGCGGATCTGGTGGGTGCGGCCGGTCTCCAGCATGCAGGCGAGCAGGCTGGCGATTGGCTTCCCCGCATCCTTGCCGTCCGGTGCGTCGTAGCGTTCGCGCATTTCCCAATGGGTGATGGCGTCGCGGCCACCTTCGCGCACCGCCTGCTTCTCGCGATTGATCGAACTGCGGTCGAGCGGTGCGTCGATCGTGCCCTTGATGCGATCCGGCGCGCCCCAGACGATGGCGAGATAGCCGCGTTGCAGACCGCTTTCCAGCTTGTCGGCGAATTGTTTGGACAGATGGCGATGGGCGCGGTCGTTCTTGGCGACGACCATCAGCCCGGTGGTGTCCTTGTCGAGCCGGTGCACGATGCCCGGCCGCTTGACGCCGCCGATGCCGGAGAGGCTGTCGCCGCAATGCGCGATCAGCGCGTTGACCAATGTGCCCGAGGCGTGGCCGGCCGAGGGATGCACGACAAGGTCCTTCGGCTTGTTGATGACGATGAGCTGGTCGTCCTCATAGATAATGTCGAGCGGGATCGCTTCGCCGCGCGGCACGGCTTCTTCCGGCGGCGGCAGATTGACGCTGACGACCTGGCCCGATTTGACGTCGGCCGACGGATCAAGGATCGTCCGGCCGTCGATTGTCACCTGGCCGTCGAGGATGAGGGCTTTCAGGCGCGAGCGCGACAGCGCCGGAATGCGCGCCGCCAGCACGCGGTCGAGCCGTCCGCCGGCTTCCTCCGGCTGAATGGTCACGCTGCCGATTGATTCCGTCACTTCGTCCGTCATGCTCTTTATTCTGGTCTCTTGAACGCGTAAGGCCCGCCGATGTCCGACGACGCAAAACCACTCGATCCGGAGCAGACGGCGCAGCTTGCCCGCATCCGCCGTCTGATGATGATCGCCTCCGTTACCACGTTTGTCGCCATAGCGATTGTTTTCGGCGTCATCGGCTACAAAGTCTATAAATCGGGCGATAGCGTGCCGGATATGGCGGCAAAGCCCGCCGATGTCACCGTCGCGCTGCCGGCGGGGGCCAGAGTGCTGTCCACGGTCATCGGCAACGACCATATCGTGGTGACGATCGAGGCCGGCGGCGTGACCGAACTGCGCACTTTCGATCCCGATACCCTGCAGCCGCTTGGCCGGTTGCGGCTGGAATCGAAGCCTTAAGGGGGGGTAGGGCCGTTTTCCCCGGCAATGCGCTTGCACAGCCGCCGGATCGCGGCTATCTCCGGGGCCTAGTTACTTCTTGGCCCAAGCTCCCTTCGTCTAGCGGCCCAGGACGTCGCCCTCTCACGGCGAAAACAGGGGTTCGAGTCCCCTAGGGAGCGCCAACAGCACAGGCGCTGGTGAAGGCCACACACTATGACACCCACCACCACCGAAGCCTGGCCGAGCGAACTGCGCCTGCACAAAGGCGGCAGGACGCTGACCATATCGTTCGACAGCGAGGGCGCCTTCGATTTGCCGGCCGAATATCTGCGCATCAAAAGCCCGAGCGCGGAAGTGCAGGGCCATTCGCCGTCCGAGCGCAAGACCGTGCCCGGCAAGATCAATGTGGCAATTATTGAAGTGCTGCCGGTCGGCAATTACGCGGTGCGGCTGGTGTTCGACGACATGCACTCGACCGGCATCTATAGCTGGGGCTACCTGCTGGATCTCGGGCGCAACTTCACCGCCTATTGGCAGGATTATCTCGACGAGTTGGCGGCGAAAAATCTCAAGCGCGAGCCACCGCCGCGCAAAGCCTGAGCCTTGGCCTGAGCTTCGCCGATTGTCACGGCAGCTGCGCCAAAATCTAAGGTAACTTTGTCTTGCGCGCCATCGTATAGCCGAGCGTCACGGCTTCGATCAGCGCGGCGATCTGCATGGTCGGGGGTGAAGCGAGCGCGTCTTCCGCTTTGGCGACACCGGCCGATTTGTGGCGTGTCGCATAAAGCGCGATCAGCACGATCAGCGCGACGGCCGCGTAGATCGCCGCCATGATGAGATAGGCGTAAAGCGTGCCATAGCTTTGCGTCAGCGCCAATGTGCCGGCGCCGCTCGCGTAATACAGCGCGACGACGGCGAAGGCCGCCAGCAACGCCGCGCCAAGGGCGCGGCGCAACAGGCGGCCGAACAATTGATTGAACGTCACCTGGACGATGTCGTTGAGTTGCATGGCCTTTGCCCTTCGAGGCGTTGGCTTTAAGAACGCCGGCTCATGCCGTACAGGAAGCCAACGCCGGCGGCGATCGCCAGCATGGTCAACGGCCGGTGCTCGACTTCGCTCATGACCTTCTTGATCGCGTCGCCGCCGATATTCACGGCCTTGTCGGTCACGTTTTCGGAAACCGAATGCGCGCCGTCGCGCACGCGATCCATGATGCCCGACAGTGCGTCGTTGACGAAATCGGAAATCTCGCTGGCGCCGCCGGACACTTCCCGCTTGGCCTGGCCGCCGAGCCGTTGCAGGCGCTTTTCCAGATCGCTCATCAATTCCTGGATGGCGGCGATTTCGTCGGCGGTCGATGTGGCAACTTTGCTGCGCGTACTCATGATTCCCCTCGAATATTGAAAAGTGACGGATGTGCCGGATCAACGCAGGTGCGCCGCAATAGTTCCATGCGAGGTATCACCCCGGCAGAACCGGCTCGTCGGAGGGAAAAATGCGCTGAATGGCGACCATCGCCACGATCAGCAGCGGTACCGCCAGAAACGCGCCCACCGGGCCCCACAGCCAGGTCCAGAAGATCAATGACAGGAATACCGTCAGTGGCATCAAAGTCAGTTGCCGCCCCATGATGCCGGGCGTGATGAAGTGGCCTTCCAGCGTGGTGAACGCAAGGTAGGCGAACGGCGCGATCAGTGCATGCGCCAAAGTCGGGAACGTCACCAGCCCGACTGCGAGTAGCACCACCTGCATGATCAGCGCGCCGATATAGGGAATGAAGTTCAGCAGGAAGGCGAGCACGCCCCAGGCGATCGGGTTCGGCAGGCCGACGGCGAAGGCGATCGCAAAGGCGGCGGCGCCGACGGCGAGATTAATCACCGCGACGACGCTGAGATAGGAGGTCAGGCTGTGCTCCATCGCGCTCATGATCTTGAGCGCGCGCAGGCGGCGCTCCTTGTCGTCGAATTGCGAGACGAGGGCGCTGCGCAGGCGCGCGCGGCCGAGCAAAAAGAAGAACAGCGTGCCGAAGAAAATCATGATCTGGCCGATCGCCGGCGTTACGAAGGTCAGCGCCGGCGTGACGAAATTGACGATGTCGATGCCGAGGCCGGTTTTCTGGCTGTCCGGCAGGATGGCGTTGCGCAGGTCCTGCATCGCCAGCAATGGCCGGTTCAGGAAATGGAATTTGTCCTTGATGGTGGCGCCGATCTCCGGCGCCTTGCCGATCCAGTCCAGCGCCGGCGCGGCGAGCAGCGCGATCAGTCCGTAAAAGACGACGACCACCAGAAGCCACAGCGCGATCGCCGTTACCAGCGGCGGCAGGCCGGCGGCCTTGGCGCGCGCCTGCAACGGCCCGAGCATCAGGCCGATGACGAAGGCGCAGGTCGCCGGCAGCAGTAGCGGGCGCGCCATTTCGAGGGCGGCGATGAGGATGATGAGGAAGATGCCGCAGATCGCGATTTGCGAGGCGGTCGACCAGCCGGAGGGGTCGTAGACGGCGGGCGCGCCGGCGCCGTGCGGTGCGCGTTCCTTGGCGCTATCCTTGGCGCTTTCTTTCGCGCCTTTAGCGACCCGAATATCCACAAAAACCCCCTGCGACAGAACGCAGGCGCAGGGCTCCGTCACCGGATGCCGTTTGCGCCGTTCTATTCCAACAGTGATAACGGCGTGGAACCCGTTTGGTTGCAGCGGATCGAAATCCCCTGCAAAGCATTGTCACCCGTCATAATGGGGACGGCATTCACGTGGAGACAAAATCAAAGGATCTGCGGACCGGCCGTACTGTGTGGCAGGCCGTCAGAGCACCGGGCGTGCCGCACCGGCCTCTCCACAAGGATATCGACACCGAGGTGCTGATCATCGGCGCAGGCATCACCGGCGCGATGGTCGCCGATGCACTGTCGGCGTCGGGCTGGAAGGTCATCTTGGTTGACCGGCGCGGTCCGGCGAAGGGATCGACCACGGCCTCAACGGCGCTGGTCCAATATGAAATCGACACGCCGCTCGTAAAGCTCAGCCGGCAAATTGGCGAGGCGGATGCCATCCGTGCATTTCACCGTTCGCGTTTGGCCGTCGATGCGCTGGCCGCGAGGCTCGGCGAGCTTGGTGTCGAATTGCAGCGCCGCGATACGCTCTACCTTGCCGGAAATATTCTCGACGCGAACGGATTGAAACGCGAATGCGAAGCCCGGCATATTGCGGGCCTTGCATGCCGGCTGGTTGGCCGCCGCGAGTTGCGCGATCTCGGTATACGCGCATCGGCGGCCTTGATGGGTTATGGCGATTTCACCATCGATCCGCGCGCGGCTACATGCGCGCTGCTCAACGCCGCGATCCAGAACGGGGCGAAGATTTATTCGCCGGTGGATATTGACGACGTTCAACCGAAGAAAGCGACGGTGCACGCGCTCACGTCGATGGGCTATCGCATTCGCGCCAGGCACGTCGTGTTTGCCACCGGCTACGAATTTCCGAAGAGGGTGCCGCAGCGCGGCCACCAGATCATATCGACCTGGGCGATTGCGACCGTTCGCCAGAAACGCAGGCTCTGGCGAGGCCAAGCCATGATATGGCAGTCGGCCGATCCCTATCTCTACATGCGCACGACGGCGGATGGCCGTGTCATCTGCGGCGGCGAGGACGAGGAATTTTCGGATGAGGCCGCGCGTGACGCGCTCATCGAGCGCAAGACCAAGACATTGCAACGCAAGCTCGGGCAATTACTGCCGAACATCGACACGCGCGTTGAGTTCGCCTGGACCGGGTCGTTTGGGCAAACCGATACCGGGCTTCCCACCATCGGGCCGATTCCGCGCATGCCAAACTGCTGGGCCGCGCTTGGCTATGGCGGCAACGGCACGACCTATTCGCGGATCGCCGCCGAAGTCATCGCCGGCGCGCTCAACGGACGCCCGGTTGTCGATGCGGATTTGTATCGGTTTCGGCGGTGATGGCAGCGGTGACCCAGAAAGTCGCGCCTACTGCGTCGGCATTTTTGCCGCCTTAACAAGCTCCAGATTGTTAGCGATGTCTTTTTTGAAAAATGCGCCGAACTCCGCCATCGTCATCGGCATCGGATCGACGCCGGCCGTGGTCAACCTGTCCTGTACGGACCGCTGCGCCAGGGCTTTCGTGATCTCCGCATGCAATTTCTCGGCGATGGCTTGCGGTGTCTTGGCCGGAAGAAAGGCTGCGGTATAGAACGGATAGACGGCGTCGGCTTTGAGACCGGCCTCGACCATCGTCGGTACGTTGGGGAGTGACGGGGAGCGCGTTGACGAACTGACTGCGAGCGGGACGAGCTTGCCGTCACGGAGCAGGCCGATCGCGCTCGGTATCGGCGGCACAGAGAAATCAAGACGGCCGGCTAAAACTTCGGTGAGCCATTCGCTGCCTTTGAACGGAATGTGCTGCGCCGAGATACCCGCGGCCACTGAAAGTTGCTCTGCACCGAAGTGGGAGGCTGTGCCGGGACCAACGGTCGCATAATTCAACTTCCCAGGATCGGCCTTGGCCGCGGAAATGAGTTCGCCGAGCGTCTTGTAGCGTCCAGCCCCCGTGACCACGACCAGCGGCGTCTGGCCGAGCACAGCAACCGGCGTGAAATCATTGAGCGTGTCGTAGGGCAGTTTCGTATAGAGCGCGTTCGCAGCTGCAATCGCGCCCCAGACCAGGATGGTATGACCATCGGGCGTTGCCTTGGCGACCGAATTGCCGCCGATGGTTCCGCCGGCTCCCACCCGGTTTTCGAT
>CAMAUC010000068.1 GCA_945861265.1 Rhizobium sp. Q54
TCTCGCATGCTGGCAGCCGGATCTGGCGCTGTTCGTCGAATCCGATCTGTGGCCGAACATGATGATCGAGACCTCGCGCCGCAACGTGCCGATGATCCTGATCAACGGACGGCTGTCCGACAATTCGTTCCAGCGCTGGCGCCGTTTGCCGAAGACGATCGGCAACCTGTTGCAGCGTTTCGATCTGTGCCTTGCCGGCTCGGCCGATGACGCCGCACGGCTCACTGAACTGGGCGCGCCGCGTGTGCTCACGAGCGGCAATCTCAAGCTCGACGTGCCGCCGCCGCCGGCCGACGCCGAAAAATTCGCCGAACTCAAAGCGGCCATCGGCGGCCGGCCGGTGATCGCCGCGACATCGACGCATATCGGCGAAGACGCCTTGATCGTCGAGGCGCATCGCCGGCTGCGGCCGAATTTCCCCGGCCTGCTGACGGTGATCGCCCCGCGCCACGCCGAGCGCGGCACGGCTATCGCCGCTATCGCGCAAGCCGCCGGACTGACGCCGGCTTTACGGTCGCTGGGCACGCTGCCCGGCAATGACACCGACATTTATATCGCCGACACGATGGGCGAACTCGGCCTGCTCTACCGATTGGCGCCGGTGGTGTTTGTCGGCGGTTCGCTGGTGCGCCACGGCGGACAAAATCCGATCGAGCCGGCCAAGTTGGGGGCCGCCATCCTGCATGGACCGTATGTGTGGAATTTCGCCGATATCTATCAGGCGCTCGACCAGGCGCAGGGCGCCGCCGAAGTCGCCGACGAGGACCGTCTGACCGCGGCGCTCGCGGCCATGCTCGCCGATCCGCAGGCGCGCGCACGCAGCGCCGAGGCCGCACGGCGAACTGTCGATGCGCTAGGCGGCGCGCTCGGCCGCACGCTGCAATCGCTCGAACCCTATTTCCTGCATATGTTGCTGCCGCGGCGAGGCGACCATGCGTGAGCCGGCCTTCTGGTGGCGCCAAAAAAGTCTGGCGTCGGCCGCGCTGGCGCCGCTTGGAAAACTCTACGGCGCGATCGCCGAAAGCCGGATGACCAGGCCCGGTACGCGCGCCGGCGTGCCGGTGCTGTGCGTCGGCAATTTCACGCTGGGCGGCGCCGGCAAGACGCCAACCGCGCTGTGGCTGGCGCAGGCACTGCGCGCGGCCGGCGAGACACCGTTTTTCCTGACGCGCGGCTATGGCGGCAGCGTCACACGGCCGAGGCTCGTCGATCCCGAGACGGATGCATCAAGCGTCGTCGGCGACGAAGCGCTGCTGCTGGCGCGGATCGCGCCCACGGTCGTCGCGCATAACCGGGTCCTCGGCGCGGCCTTCGCCAAGGCCAGGGGCGCCGGCATCGTCGTCATGGATGACGGCCTGCAGAACGCAATGCTTGCCAAGGATTTCACCCTTGCCGTGATCGACGGCCGGCGCGGCATCGGCAATGCCTGCGTATTTCCGGCCGGTCCGTTGCGCGCGCCGCTCGCCGCGCAGCTCAAGCGTTGCGATGCGCTGCTGGTGATCGGCGACGATATCCGCGCCCGCGATGTGACCGCGCAGGCCGGCGCCTTGCCGGTCTTTCATGGGCACCTCGCGCCGCAGCCGGACGCGGTCACCTCGCTGCGCGCGCGCAAAGTGCTGGCTTTTGCCGGCATCGGCGATCCCGACAAGTTTTTCGCCACCGTCGAACAGGCCGGCATCGACATCGGCGCGCGCCGCGCCTTCGCCGATCACCATCGCTTCAGCGCCGAGGAAGCCGCCGAGCTGGTGATGGCGGCAGAGCATGACATGCTGACCTTGCTGACAACCGAGAAAGATCATGCCCGGATGGCCGGCGATCCGGCGCTGGCGGCGCTCGCAGTCCAAGCGAAAGTGTTGCCGGTGACGCTCGATGTCGCGGAAAGCGATGCGTTGCGCGCACTGATGCTCGGCAAATTGCGGCGCTAGAGCCTTTCCGTCTTTGATAGAATCAAAGCCGGGGCTCTAGCTTCTTGTTTTTTACGCATTTTCTTCACGCGAACCGGTACCCACTTCGCTCGAAAACGCTATGGGTGTCGCTTTAACCTTGGGTGAATTCCTTGTGCCGCTCCAGCACGGCCTCGGGAGAGGCATAGGCTTCCTGCCGGTCGACGCTCCAGTATTTCAACTCATCGAGCGCGATCGGCACGCCGGTCACCGCGCAACGCACGAAGCCGCCGGGCCGCACAACGCGGAAATCGCCGTCGAGATATTTGATCTCGGCCTCGCCATTCGGCGGCAGGGAACGATCGAAGCGATTGAGCAAGCAAGCCTCCGTGACAGTCCGGCGCGGTTGATGAACACGAATGTAGTCCTTCGGCGCGACAAGCGAAACCCTCTAATCGGCCAACAGACGCGCTAGCTGCCGAACAAGCTTCCCTGCCCGCCGCCCTCGCCGCCGCCTTTGGCGCGCGGCTTGGGACGTGCGGACGCTTCCGCCGCGCGCGGCGGCGCGACCTGATCACGCGGCGCGCCGTCGCCATCGGCGGTTGCGGCGACGCGGCCATCGGCAAATTCGATGTCCAGCCGCATGCCCGCGGCGACGCCGGCCGCCGCGCGCAGCGGATGCCCATCGCCATCGCGCACCAGTGCAAAGCCGCGCTTGAGCACCTCACGGTAGGAGAAGGCCGAGAGCAGCCGTTCGGCGCGCTCGATGCGCACCTGGTGCTGCTTGAGCAGTGCGAGCGTTGCCCGCTGCGACCGCGCGCCGAAGGCGACGACGCGCTCGCGGTAACGCAGCAGGCGCGCTTGATGCGCTTGCGCGTTGGCCAGCAGGCCGGTCCTGAGCCGCAGATTGAGATTGCCGTAAAGCACCTTGCGCCGCTCGATGGTGTTTCGCAGGAGCTGCGGCGCCAGCCGCGTGGCGACGCGCGAATATTGCGTGTGATGAACCTGCGCATTGGCACGCAGCGCGCGCGGCAGACGTTCGGCGAGACTATCGAGCAACTGACGCGGTTCGGCGAGAATGTCCTTCGGCAGCGCGCGCGACAGCATGGCGAGCTCGCGGTGGTGGCGCTCCAGCCCGCGCTGCAAGCCCGCATATTTGCGATTGCCCAGCGCGTTGAGCGTCGACAGCAACTCGCTGCGCACCGGCACCGCCATTTCGGCAGCCGCGGTCGGCGTCGGCGCGCGCCGGTCGGCGGCAAAGTCGATCAAGGTGATGTCGGTCTCATGGCCGACCGCGGAAATCAGCGGGATCATGCTGGCGGCCGCCGCGCGCACGACGATCTCCTCGTTGAACGACCACAGATCCTCGAGCGAGCCGCCGCCACGCGCGACGATGATGAGATCGGGGCGCGGGATAGACCCGCCCTCGGGCAGCGCATTGAAACCTTCGATCGCAGCGGCGACCTCGCCGGCGGACGCCTCGCCCTGCACGCGTACCGGCCAGACCAGAACGTGGCGCGGAAAGCGGTCGGCGAGCCGGTGCAGAATATCGCGGATGACGGCGCCGGTCGGTGACGTCACGACGCCGATCACCTCGGGCAGGAACGGAATAAGCTGCTTGCGCGCCTCGTCGAACAGGCCCTCGGCGGCGAGCTTCTTCTTGCGCTCCTCGAGCAGCTTCATCAGCGCGCCGACGCCGGCGGGCTCCAGGCTGTCGATGACGATCTGGTACTTCGACGAGCCCGGGAAGGTGGTCAGCTTGCCGGTGACGATGACGTCGAGGCCCTCTTCCGGCTTGACCCGCATGCGGGCGTAGTTGCCCTTCCAGATCACGCCTTCCAGCACCGCCCGGTCGTCCTTGAGGCGGAAATAGCAATGGCCGGAGGGCGAGGCGCCCTTGAAGCCGGAAATCTCGCCGCGCACCCGGACGTATCCATAGGCGTCCTCGACCGTGCGCTTGAGCGCCGCCGACAGCTCGGACACTGACCATTCCGCGAGGTTAACGCGCGATGACCCGGTATCGGGGCTCGCCTCATTATCGCCAATGATTCTGCTGGGGCTCATGCGGCCATCCTATACGCCCTTGGCGGCAGTCGGGAAACCTCCCGCGCCGGCGGCAACCGATCATCAACCGTTTTGGTCTAGTGATGGCGGCGGAGACCGCCACATGACCAATCCGCACGAACTCGAAGTCGAGAATTACCGGGTCCAGATACGTTGCCCGGAATGCCGCACCAATTTCCACGAGCGCCTTCAACGGGTCGTCCATGGCGATCCCGTGAAGTGCCCGACCTGCCATGAAGAGCTGCGGTTTTCCGGCATCGGCCATATCCACGACCACGACACCGTCGCCGACTATATTCACCACGTCGAAGAGCGCACGCGGCACCCGCACTACTAAGGGCCTCGTTTCTGTCGACAAGGGCACGGCAGCCCTTGTCCTCGCCAGCCGCGCCCGCTAACCCACAGGGGACAGCGGACGGGCCCAACGCTCATGAATATCCTCATTCTCGGTTCCGGCGGTCGTGAGCACGCGCTGGCCTGGAAGATCGCCGCCAGCCCGCTGACCGCCAAACTCTATTGCGCGCCGGGCAATGCCGGCATCGCGCGGGAGGCCGAATGTGTCGCGCTCGACATCGCCGACCACGCGGCGGTGATCGCCTTCTGCAAGCAAGCCAAAATTGACTTCGTCGTGGTCGGCCCGGAAGGCCCGCTTTGCGCCGGTATCGTCGACGATCTGGAAGCGGCCGGCATCAAGGCCTTCGGCCCGACCAAATGGGCAGCAAGGCTGGAAGGCTCCAAGGGCTTCACCAAGGATCTGTGCAAGGCCAACAAGATTCCAACCGCCGCTTACGAGCGCTTCAAGGGCGCGGCGGCGGCAAAAGAATATGTCCGCAAGCAAGGCGCGCCGATCGTGGTCAAGGCCGACGGCCTAGCCGCCGGCAAAGGCGTGGTGGTTGCGTCGACTGTCGCGGAAGCGGAAGCCGCCATCGACATGATGTTCGACGGCGGACTCGGCACGCCTGCCTGGGAAATCGTCATCGAGGACTGCATGGTCGGCGAGGAAGCTTCCTTCTTCGCGCTGTGCGACGGCGACACTGCGATCCAGTTGGCATCGGCGCAGGATCACAAACGCGTCGGCGACGGCGACACCGGACCGAACACCGGCGGCATGGGCGCCTATACGCCGGCACCGATCATGACGCCCGACATGAACAAGCGCGTGATGGACGAGATTATTTTTCCGACCGTCAACGCGCTGAAGAAGGCCGGCGCGCCATTCAAGGGCGTGCTGTTCGCCGGGCTGATGATCACCAAGGATGGCCCGCAGCTCATCGAATACAATGTCCGCTTCGGCGATCCGGAAACGCAGGTTATCATGCTGCGGCTGATGTCGGATCTGCTGCCGGCCTTGATCGCGTCGCGCGACAGCCAATTGAAGAATTTCGATCTGCGCCTGTATCCCGATGCCGCGCTCACCGTGGTGATGGCGGCGAGAGGTTACCCAGGCAATTACAATAAAGGCACATCGATCGACGGCCTCGATGACGCGGCGCAGGTGGAAGGCGTCGAGATATTCCATGCCGGAACCAGACGCGATGGCGATCATATCGTCGCGAATGGCGGCCGCGTATTGAATGTGTGTGCGCGCGGCAACAGCGTGGCGCAGGCGCAACAGCGCGCTTACGCGGCCGTCGATAAAATCAAATGGCCCGACGGTTTTTGCCGCCGCGACATCGGCTGGCAGGCCATCGCGCGCGAACGTAAATGAAGGCAGAGCGTCC
Source organism: Rhizobium sp. Q54 (assembly GCA_945861265.1). Lineage (GTDB taxonomy): Bacteria > Pseudomonadota > Alphaproteobacteria > Rhizobiales > Xanthobacteraceae > Pseudolabrys. The sequence goes on from CAMAUC010000068.1 coordinate 5,669, forward strand.
TGCGTCTGGGCAACACCAACACCTGGGCGAGAACAGACTTCCGCCAGATGAAAACAAAGCAAAGCCCGGCCAAACGCGCCGGGCTTTGTTTTCTCAAGGTCCTGAGGTAGTGCTAGGCTTCCCTTTGACTGCCGTTCCGGGACAAAGCCGGAGGCCGACAAGAACGAACGAAGGAAACGCCTTTCATGCATCCCGTGCTTCGGCTTTACGAAGATGTCCTGTCCAGCGCCGAAAATGTCGAATTCCAGCTGGCAGCGCTGCCGCGTTTTATCTTTGTCGTGCACGGCTCGGTTTCGATCGACGGCAAGGCGCTGAAAGAGGGCGAAGCCTGGCAAGGCTCGGCCGCGACCACGGTCAAGCCGGGGCCGGATGGCGTGACGTGCTGGCGCTGGGAACTGGCGCGCGGCGATCAGGGCTCAACCGTCGCCTGCGCGCCGGGCATGATCACGCATGAGAAATTCTCCGCCTATCTCGAAACAATGCCGAAGGGCGACTTGCTGATGCGCGGCGACAGCGTCGCCTTCCCGCCCGGCGGTTGCGCCTACAAGCACAGCCACCAAGGCCCCGGCATTCGCTGCCTGATCGAAGGCGGCATACGCATCGACACGCATGGCCGCTCGACGTCCTACGGCGTCGGCGGTGCTTGGTACGAAAGCGGGCCGGACGCGGTGTTCGCGCAAGGATCGAGCGACAAGCAAAGCCGCTTCATCCGGGTGATGATCCTGCCGCGCGAACTGGCCGGCAAGAGCTCGATCCAATATGTCAACGAAGAAGACAAGGCCAAGCCGAAGTCGCAGAGCTACAAAATATTCGCCGACGCGCCGATCGAATTTTTCGGCAAGAGGTGAACCCGTCAGTGAGCATGGCACGCAATCCATGACCGGCATCGACCGCCAGCAGGCTTTTTCCGGCACCAAGGAGGCGGCGCCGGCATTGCGACTCGACGCGGCGCGGCTGGCGTCCTACCTTGAACAGCATGTGACAGGCTTTGCCGGCCCGCTGACGGCGCGGCAGTTCAAAGGCGGCCAGTCGAACCCGACTTATCTTCTGGAAACGCCGGCGCGGCGCTATGTGCTGCGACGCAAGCCGCCGGGTAAACTTTTGCCGTCGGCGCACGCGGTCGACCGCGAATACCACGTTATCGGCGCGCTGCATGCGCAACATTTTCCTGTCGCCGAGCCTTTATGCTTCTGCGCCGACGAGACCGTCGCCGGCACGGCGTTCTATGTCATGGACTTCGCCGACGGCCGCGTGTTCTGGGAGCCGCAAATGCCGGACTCCGATCCGGCCGAACGCGCAGCCGTCTATGATGCCATGAATGCGACGATCGCGCGGCTGCACACATTCGATCCGGCCGCGATCGGCCTGTCCGATTTCGGCCGTGGCGAGAACTATGTCGCGCGCCAGGTGGAGCGCTGGTCGAAACAATATCGCGCTTCGGAGACGGAAAAGATCGACGCCATGGAGCGGCTGATCGAATGGCTGCCGCGCCATATTCCGCCGGCCGGCACACCGCGCCTGGTGCATGGCGATTATCGCATCGACAATCTCATCATCGACAAGCACGCACCGACGGTGCTCGCGGTGCTCGACTGGGAATTGTCGACGCTCGGCGATCCGCTGGCCGACTTCACCTATCACCTGATGGCCTGGCACATGCCGATCACCGAAAGCGCCGCCGGCACCGCGACATTGGCCGGGCACGACTTGCCGGCGCTCGGCATTCCGTCGATGGCGGATTATGTCGCCGCCTACGTCGCGCGCACCGGGCTCGATCCGCGGCCGCATCTGCCGGTGTATCTCGCCTATAATTTCTTTCGCATCGCCGCCATTCTGCAAGGCATCATCGGCCGCGTGCGCGACGGCACCGCGACGTCGGACTTCGCGCCGAAGAAGGCCGAGATGATCCGGCCGCTCGCCGATACGGCCTGGCAATTCGCGCGCGACGCCGGCGCGCGCTGACCGTTACGGTGAACAAGTCCTTACCCTAGAGGCCCGTTATTCACCGGTGACAGTTGTAGATCATTGAGACCTGCCGGTTAGCCTCGGCGGTATCATGACGACGATCTCGACATCCGGCCCCAGCCTCGGCGTTGCGGCCATCAACGGCAAGACCGGCACCTCGCAACGGTTGCGGCCGCGCGATCATAACGAGGGCCGTGAAGACGACAATTGCGCCGACGCCGATGCAGAAACCGACACGCCGATTGCGCCGGCGCCCGGCACCGGCAGACTCGTCGACAAGATGATGTAACGATATTCTATCCCTCGCCTTTGGACGAGAGATAAGAAATTCAGCGCCGCGCCTGGAAAAATTCCTTCAGCAGACTTGCGCATTCGCTCTCGCTGATGCCGCCATAGACCTCCGGCCGGTGGTGGCAGGAGGGGCTGCCAAAAAACCGCACGCCGTTGTCGACCGCGCCGCCCTTTGGATCGCCGGCGCCGAAATAAAGCCGCCGCACCCGCGCGAATGACAAAGCCGCCGCGCACATGGCGCAGGGCTCCAAAGTCACATAGAGATCGCAGTCGGTCAGCCGTTCCGAGCCGAGCGCCCCCGCCGCCGCGCGGATGGCGATCAACTCGGCGTGGCCGGTCGGGTCTCTGTCGGCCAAAGTGCGGTTGCCGGCGCGCGCCACGACCTCGCCCCCGCGCACGATGACGCAGCCGACCGGCACCTCGCCGCGCGCCGCGGCGGCACGGGCCTCGTCGAGGGCCAGTTGCATGAAGCTTCGGGTGGGCGGGACAGAGGCCATCAGGTCTGCTATCAGGCGGCCATCATGCCCGACAAGAGCCAAAAAGAGATTCCCGGCGAACGCATCGCCAAAGTCATGGCCCGCGCCGGCCTGGCCTCGCGGCGCGACGCCGAGGTCTGGATCGCGCAAGGGCGCGTGTCGGTCAACGGCAAGGTGATTTCGTCGCCTGCGCTCAATGTCACGCCCGCCGACCGCATCGTCGTCGACGGTACGCCGATGCCGACCGCCGAGCGCACCCGGCTGTTCCTGTACCACAAGCCGCGCGGCCTGGTGACGACCCACTCCGATCCTGAAGGGCGGCCTACCATTTTCGCGGCGCTGCCGAAGTCGATGCCGCGCGTGATCAGCGTCGGCCGGCTCGACATCAACACCGAAGGCCTGCTGCTGCTGACCAACGATGGCGGGCTGGCGCGCGTGCTCGAATTGCCGGCGACCGCCTGGCTGCGCCGCTACCGCGTGCGCGCCAATGGCCGCATCGACCAGGCGACGCTCGATACGCTGCGCGACGGCGTGACAGTCGACGGCGTGCATTACGGCCCCATCGAAGCGACATTGGAACGCGAGCAAGGCGCCAATGCCTGGCTCATGTTCGCCATCCGCGAAGGCAAGAACCGTGAAATCAAGAAGGTACTGGAATCGCTCGGCCTGCGCGTCAATCGATTGATCCGTGTCGCCTTCGGCCCTTTCATGCTCGGCGATTTGCCCGAGGGCACTGCCAAGGAAGTCGAGACCGCGGCGCTGCGCGCCGAACTCGGCGAGGCCATCGTCGCCTCCTCCGGCGCGAACTTCGACGCGCCGCTCATCAGCGATGACGAGCGGGTGCGCAAGCCGAACGCCAAGCGAATGCGCGAAGAGCGCCGCCCCGGACGCGACGGACGATTGCCGCCGCGACGTGACGACAGACAAGCGCTCGACTCCGGCGCGCGCGCCGATGCGCGCCAGCGCAACGACAACGACAAGATCGCGGGCGGGCGCAATGCGCTTCCGAAGAAAAAGAAAACGCGCCGCGACCGCAGCAAGAGTGGGCCAAGGCCGAAGTATCCGCGAGCGAAGGAGTGAGAGTCGTCGGCGGCAAACTCCGCTCGCGCCCGATCGCCGGGCCGAAGGGCGACGGATTGCGCCCGACCGCCGATCGCCTGCGCGAGTCGCTGTTCAATATCCTTGCCCATGGCTATGGCGATCCGGTCACCGATGCGCGCGTGCTCGACCTGTTCGCCGGCACCGGCGCCCTCGGCATCGAGGCTTTGTCGCGCGGCGCTTCCTATGTGCTTTTTGTCGATGAAGGTGTCGAGGCGCGTTCGCTGCTGCGCAACAACACCGAAGCCTTGGGCCTCGGCGGCACCAGCCGCATCTTTCGCCGCGACGCCACCAAGCTCGGTCCGGCGCATCCGCTCGAACCTTTTACTCTGGCTTTTCTCGATCCGCCCTACCGCAAGGGTCTCGCCGAGAAGGCGCTCACTGCCGCGCACGACGGCGGCTGGCTCACGAAGGATGCGCTGGTCGTTGTCGAGGAAGCGACCGATGCGAAATTCGCCGCGCCGGAAGGTTACGAGCAACTCGAACGGCGCGACTACGACGACAGCGAATTGATTTTTTTGCGCGTCAAGACGCCGTAAATTGAATTTAAAAACTCGCCGCGTGGAATCCGGACGCGGCGCAGCCGCCGCGTCCGGATTTGCGTCAAAAGCTACTTCTTTTTCCAGACTTCGGTTCCCTTGGTGCCGGCGTCGGTGCGGCGCCACCATTTGCCCTCGAGCGAACCGTCCGGCTTGATATCCATGACGGCGATGACGACCCGGCCATCGGCAATAGAACCGACCGCAAGCTGATTGCCGACAACCTGGCCGATGCCGACGTACTTGCCGCCGTCCCACTTCAGTTCAAGCGCCCCGGACTTGTCCATGGTGACAGCAAGCGTTCCTTCGCCGTCATATTTTGCGCCGTCGGTCTCGGTGCCGGTTACGGCATAATTTCCAATCAGACTGGCGTTAGTGGCTTGGGCAAATGACGGCGTCGAGAAGCCGGCAAGAGCCAAGAATACAAACGCGATAAATTTCGTCATAAGACACCCCCGAGTTTAAAGAGCCTACAAAAAGGCAATTGTTAGTGTATCGCATCGGCTCGCATGCGACTAGCGGCGCCCGAACAACTTTTCCACATCCGACAGCTTCAGTTCGACATAAGTCGGGCGGCCGTGATTGCACTGGCCGGAATTCGGCACGTCTTCCATCTCGCGCAGCAGCGCATTCATTTCTTCCGGCTTGAGACGCCGGCCCGCGCGCACCGAACCGTGACAGGCCATCGTCGCCGAGACATGCAGCAGGCGGCGCTCCAGCGGCAGCTCGTCGTCCCATTCCGCCATGTGCTCGGCGAGATCGGTGACCAGACCGCGCACGTCGATATCGCCCAGCATGGACGGTGTTTCGCGCACCGCCACCGCGCCAGGGCCGAACGGCTCGATGACGAGGCCGAACTGCGCCAGATCGCCAGCGCGCGCGGCGAGCCGCGCTGCGTCGGCCTCGTCGAGTTCGACGATCTCCGGGATCAGCAATATCTGCCGGGCGACGCCGGCCTTGTCGATCGCTGCCTTCATCCGCTCATAGACAATGCGCTCATGCGCGGCGTGCTGATCGACAATGATCAACCCGTCGCGCGTCTGCGACACGATATAGGTCTCGTGAATTTGCGCGCGCGCGGCGCCGAGCGGACGCTCGACAAGCTCAGTGGCCGGCTCGAAACTCTGCACCCGCGCATCGGCCGACGGCGCGCCAACGTCGAAGGCCGATTGCTCGGGTTCGGAAAAGCCGAGCGCGACATTGCCATGCGTCGGCGACCAGGGCATCGGCCGCGCCGGCGAATTGCGCCAGTCATAGGCGCCGCGCCGCGGCATTGTCACCGGGCGGAACGCGGCGATGGTCGCTCCGCCGCCGGTCGACGCGGCGCGCTGGCCCTCGCGCATCAGCGCATCCTTCAGCGCGCGCACGATCAGGCCGCGCACCAACCCGCCATCGCGAAAGCGCACCTCGGTCTTGGCCGGATGCACGTTGACGTCGACCTCGCGCGTTTCAAGCGTGACGAACAGAGCGAGCAGCGGATGACGGTCGCGCGGCAGGTAATCGGCGTAGGCGCCGCGCACCGCGCCGACCAGAAGCTTGTCGCGCACCGGTCGGCCGTTGACGAAGAGATATTGGCCGAGCGTGTTGGCACGCGACAAAGTCGGCAGACCGGCGAAGCCATGCACGCCCACGCCGTCGCGCTCGGCGTCGATGGTGATGGCATTGGCGCGGAATTCTGCGCCGAGCACGTCCCCGAGCCGGGCCAATTGATCGCCGGCGGGCGCGGCGGACCATGTCACCGGCGCACGTTCCTCGCCGGCGATGGTGAAGGCGACGTCGGGCCGGCTCATGGCGAGGCGGCGCACCACTTCGCGCACGGCTTCGCCTTCGCTGCGGTCGGTCTTGAGAAATTTCAGCCGCGCCGGCGTCGCGTAAAACAGATCGCGCACCTCGATGGTCGTGCCCTGCGACAAGGCCGCCGGCTTGATCTCGGATTTCTTGCCGCCATCGACTTCCAGCGTCCAGGCATGCGGCTCGGAGGCGTGCCGCGTGGTGATGATCAGCCGCGCGATCGAGCCGATCGACGGCAAGGCTTCGCCGCGAAAGCCGAGCGTGTCGATGGCGAGCAAATCGTCGCCGTCGAGCTTAGACGTTGCGTGGCGTTCGACGCACAGATCAAGATCGGCGCGCGTCATGCCCGAACCGTCGTCGGTGACGCGAATGAGACGGCGGCCGCCGCCGTCGGTCAGCACATCGATGCGTTTCGCACCGGCGTCGAGCGCGTTCTCGACCAGTTCCTTGACCACGCTCGCCGGCCGCTCGACCACCTCGCCGGCGGCGATGCGGTTGACGGTTGCTTCGGGGAGCTGGCGGACGGGCATGGAAAAGGAACCTGATTCGATTGAGGACAAACTTTAATGACGGGGTTGGGCGCTTGCGAGGCGGGCGGTGGCCTTGTGCCCGCTATTCGCGGGCTCGGCCATGCGTCATCGCCCGTATTATTTGCGGCCCCGGGCAAGCCGACGTCTGATTTCCGTTCCGCCTTCGCCCTCTGGGCTACGGAGGACAAGGCCCCCGAAATATCGAGGGTGTGGCGCGCCAAGCGACGCTCCATTGTTTCCGTGTGTGAGCATTCCGTTTCCAGAATGCCCGCGCCTCTCGGCGCGCCACGGCGGCGTCTTAACGGCAGCCGGGCCGCGCTTCTGGCGGCTATTGGCCTTCCGGAACGGCCGAGGCGCGGTCCTTTTGGGCCCCACACCTCTTTAGTCCCGGCAAAGCCAAGGGCTTCGCACCATCAGCGAGCTCCTCGCAGGAGGTCCTAGTGCCTCCGGGCGGGGCCCCGGCACCGCCCGAGCGCGATGACTGCGTTTGTCACCGCCCGCGGGCGCCGCGCCCGATCCCATCATTTAGACGCCTCTAGATGACGCCCTCGAACGGACCGGACGAGAGGACTATATACGTAGGTTTAAGGTCCGGTCAAGCGCCCCGGCCGTCAATCCAGCCCAGCCTTGCCGCCGCGCATGGCCTTGATCTGGCCGCGGTGCTTCTTGCCCTCGACCCGCTTTTTCTTTTGCGCGCGCGGCACCTTGGTGGCGCGGCGGACGACAGGCTTCACCGCCGCCTGGCGGATCAGGTCGAACAGGCGCTCGCGCGCGTCGGCGCGGTTTCTTGTCTGGTCGCGGTATTGCTGCGCCAGAATGACGATGACGCCGTCCTTGGTGAGCCGTGAGCCGGCGAGCTTCATCAGCCGCACGGCGACGTCATTCGGCAGGCCCGGCGAGCGCCGCGCGTCGAAGCGCAACTGCACGGCGGAGGACACCTTGTTGACGTTCTGCCCGCCCGGCCCGGAGGAGCGCACGAAGCTCTCTTCCAGTTCGCTATCGTCGATCGAGATTGTGTCGGTGACGCGGTGCATGATCCGGCGAACTTAGTCCGCCAGATACTTCTTCGCCAGTATCTTGCCCTCTTCCACCGCCGGCTGGTCGAAGGCATCGACGCCGAGAAGCTGCGCGGCGATGACCGTCTCCAGCATGAAATGCATCAGGAGTTCGCCGAGGCTTTCCTCATCGATCCTAGGCAAATGGATCGTGCGGACCGGGCAGCCGTTCTTGATGAGCGTCTCCGCCGTGGCGCGGCCCTGCGCCGCCACGAGGTCGCCGATGGTCTTGCCGCCGAGGCCCGGTTCACCGGCGACCTTGGCGAGATCCTTGTCGATGCGTGGGCCAAGCCCGGCGCGATCCGTGGTGATGACGGTGAACAGTTTGTCGCGCGGACCGGCGATGAACAACTGCAACTGGCTGTGCTGGTCGACCGGACCGAGCGCGGCGATCGGCGTCGTGCCCTTGCCATCCTTGCCGAGGCTCTCGGCCCAGAGCTGCACATACCAGCGGGTGAAACGTTCCAGCCGGTCGGCATAGGCCATGACGACGCTGATGCCCTTGCCTTTGGTTTCGGCGAGCGCCACCGACAAAGCCGCGCCGAGCGCGGCCGGCACGTCGGCGGCTTTCTTCTTCGACAGCACCGGCGCCAGAGCGAGGCCGGCGCCTTCGCGGATCGCCACGACATCGAGGCCGAGCATCGCCGCCGGCAGCAGGCCGACATTGGTCAGCACCGAGAAACGGCCGCCGACGCCGGTGTGATGATCGAGCATCGGCACTTTAAACTGGCCGAGCAGGTCGCGCAGGCCGTTAGCTTTGCCGGCCTTCGACGGCTCGCTCAGACCGAGACAAATGTCGGGGATGCGTGGGCCGAGATTGGCCGCTTTCAACTTCGACAGCACGGCGATGGTCTGCATCAGAGTTTCGCCGGTGCCGCCGGATTTCGAGATGGCGACGAAGCGCGCGGTCTGCAACGGCAGGCGATCGAGCAGCGCGGCGAACGAGTCCGGATCGAGATTGTCCATGAAATGCAGGCGCGGACCGTTGCGGAAAGCATCTACACCGGGGACGGCGTGGCCGGCCAGCTGCGCCAAAGTCTGGCCGCCGAGGCTCGAGCCGCCGGTGCCGAGCAGCACGATGTCGGTCGCGCGATCGGCGATCTTTTGCGCGGCGTCGCGCAAAGGCGGCAGGTCGGCGTGGGTCTCAGGCAGATTGAGCAGCGGCAGGCCGCCGTCGGCATGGCGCACGCGTAAAGTATCGAGCGCTGTCTCGGCGCGGGCCAGCGCGTCGGTCAAGGCGGCGTCGGAGACGCCGTGCTGGCCGATTTTCTTTTCAAGCGCGCCGTCGATGGATTGGATAAGGGGCATGGGGTCTCGTCTTAAATCAGAGAAAGCGGCAATACGCGCATCCTAACGCTTCGATCAGCGATCCGTTCATTCGCCGCTGGATACAAGTCCCTTGGGCCGGCCGACGACGGTGACCAGCATGCCGCCGCCGAACAGGCGTTTGGCGACGCGCTTGGCGTCGGCGAGCGTCACCGCGTCGATCATCGCCGAGCGGCGCTGCATGTAGTCGATGCCGAGTTTGTCGAGCTGGATTTGCGTCAGTTGCGCGGCGATCTTGCTCGACGTGTCGAGCGACAGCGCGTAGGCGCCCTTCAGGTAAGATTTCGCCGCCGCCAGTTCCTCGGCGGTCGGGCCATCGTCGGCCATGCGTTTGGTTTCGGCCTCGATGATCGCCAGCGCGTCGCCGGTGCGGTCGGCGCGGGTCGCGGTGCCGCCGAGCACGACCGCAGCACGCTTGAACCAGACCAGACTATCGGAGACGCCATAGGCGAGGCCGCGCTTCTCGCGCACTTCCTTGTACAGGCGCGAGGAGAACGAGCCGCCGCCGAGAATATGATTGACGATATAGCCAGCCATGAAATCGGGATCGTTGCGGGCCAGCCCCTGACCGCCGAAGGTCACCACCGCCTGCGGCACGTCGAGATTGACGACGATGCGGCGCCCTAAGCCTTCCGGCTTGGCGTCGGCGACCGGCTTGAGGTCGTTCTTCGCGGGCAGCTTGGCGAAAGCGCGGTCGATCAGTTCGCCGGCGGTTTTGGCGTCGACATCGCCGACGATCGACAGCGTCAGTTCGTTGCGGGCGAAGACGCGGCGCACATAGTCGCGCAAATCGTCGGCGGTGATGGTCGGCATACTTTCCAGCGTGCCCTTGGTTTCGCGGCCATACGGATGGCCGGGAAACGCCGTCTGCCACCAGCGGCGGCTGCTAATGTTGTTCGGGTTGGTGGTGTCGCGCTGCAGGCCGGAAATTGCCTGCCGGCGCACGCGCTCGACCGCCTCGGCCTCGAAACGCGGCGCGGTCAGCGCCAGGCGCAACAGGTCGAAGGCCTCCTCGCGGTGCTCGTTGAGCGAACGCAGCGAGCCGTGGAATTCGTCGCGGCCGACCTGAAAGCTCAGCTCGATGGCGTGGTTCTCCAGCCGCTTGTGGAAGGTCTCGCCATCGAGATCGCCGGCGCCTTCGTCGAGCAGATCGGCGGCCAGATTGGCGGTGCCGGATTTCTCGGCGCCGTCCTGGGTGGAGCCGCCGTGGAACGAGTAGTTCAGCGTCACCAGCGGCACCGCCTGCTCGCGCACCAGCCACGCTTCGATCCCGGACGGGCTGACGATTTTTTCGATGTTCATCGCCGATGCCGCCGGCGCGATGGCGAACAACGCGACGGCCGGCAGCAAGGCCGCCGTGAAGAGACGCATCATGATCTCTTCTCCACCTTGACCGGTTGAACGCTGGCGGGCTGTTCCACCCGCGGGGTCGTGTCCTTGATCAGATAGCCGGTGACTGAGCGCTTCTTGTCGAGCCATTGCCGGGCAACGTCCTGCACCTGCTGCGCGGTCACCGCGCGAATGCGATCTGGCCATTGCCGCACGTCGTCGACGCTGGCGCCGGTCATCAGCGCCTGGCCGTACCAGCGCGCCATGCTGGCCTGGTTGTCCTGGGCGTAGATCGCGTCGGCGATCATGCGCGACTTGGCACGTTCCAGTTCTTCATCGGTGACGCCCTTGTCGATGACCTGCGCGATCACCGCGTCGGCTTCCGCTTCCAGCTGCGGCAGCGTCACGCCGGTACCGGGCGAGGCGTAGAAACCGAACTTGGCCATGTCGAGCGCCGATGAGTCATAGTAGGCGCCGGCGCTGACCGCGACATGCTTGTCGACCACCAGGACGCGGTACATGCGGCTGTTCGAGCCGGTACCGAGAATATGGCCGAGCACTTCCAGCGCTTCGGACTGACCGGACAATTTATTGGCCTTGGCGGTGGCGAAAGACGGCACCAGATAGCTGCGCTGCACCGCCGGCTGCTCGACGCGCGGGTCGGCCAAAGTCAGCGACCGCGGCGAGACCTGCGGCGGCTCCTGCGGCCGCTGGCGCGACGCAATGCCATCGACGCGCTTGATCTTGCCATAGGTGTCCTGCGCCAGCTTGAGCGCGGCATCCGGCTCGATATCGCCGGCGATCACCACGACCGCGTCGTTCGGGCCATAGAAGCGCTTGTAGAAGGCGATGGCGTCGTCGCGGCTGAGCTGTTCCATCTCGTGGCGCCAGCCGATGATCGGCTTGCCGTACGGATGATTGAGAAACAGCGCGGCATCCATCTGCTCGCCGAGCCGCGCGCGCGGATTGTTCTCCATGCGCTGATTGCGCTCTTCAAGGATGACGTCGCGTTCGGGCAAGACCACGGCATCGGTCAGGACCAGGCCGGTCATGCGGTCGGCCTCGAATTCCATCACGGTCCGCAGCTGTTCGCTCGGCACGCGCTGGTAATAGCCGGTGTAGTCGCTCGAGGTGAAGGCGTTTTCCTGGCCGCCGATGCGCGCCACCACGGTCGAGAACTGGCCGGCCGGATGTTTGGCGGTGCCCTTGAACATCAGGTGCTCGAGGAAATGCGCCAGACCGGATTTGCCGGCGGTCTCGTCGGCGGCGCCGACCTTGTACCAGATCATATGGGTGACGACCGGCGCGCGATGATCGGGGATGACGACAAGCGCGAGCCCGTTCGCCAATTTGTAGTCCGCGATCTTGGGACCAGCGGATTCGGCGGCGAGGCCGGGCGGCGACAGCGCGGCGAGCGCCACAGCCAGAGCCGCGGCGCCGGCCAGCAAGACGTTGTGTTTCAATGTCACGAGTTGGACCTTGCCGCTTTGCGTTGATGCGCGCCCTGCGCGCGCCTTGCGTTACGCAGCACTATCGGTGCTTACGCTATCGACACGCACGGGAACCGCCGGCGCGACGCGCCAACGGTCCTGAGGTCACTTGGTGCCTTCGCCGTGCGTCGTCTTGTAATCGTTCGCCTTCGGCGCGGTTTCGCTCGCGTTCATCCCGTAAGGCTGAAGGGGGGATGGCGTCCGGTAGCCCGGCGGCGGCTCGGTCAGCGTCGCGCGCGGCGGTTCGCCGGTGAATTTTGCAGTCTCTGTTTCGCTTCCGCCAAACATGCCGCTGAACAGACCGCCCTTGTAACCGAGTTCGGACGGCTTGAGACGCGGATCGTCGCTCGACCAGTTCGATTCGGATTTGGCGGCCCGGCCGGCGGTGCGGGACTTCGGTCCCGGCGGCGGTCCCAAATCGCTGCCGCGCAGCACACTGTCCTGCTTTTGGGCTTCGTCGCCGGCCCAAATGACTTTGCTGCGCTCGCGCGCCGCTTCCGCCTTGGCCCGCTGCACATCGGGGTCTTTCGGCCAGGCCGGGTTATTGGCGATCACCGCATCGGAACGTTCCGGCGGCGGCAGCGACTTGCTGGGCGGAATCACCAGCCGCGGGCGCTCTTGATAATTGATGACGCGGTTTTCCCGTTGCAGGCCGATGCCCTCGAGAATGTTGCGCATGATCTTGGTGTCCAGCGGCGTGTCGTCATCGGCGGCGCGGGCCGCCATCGGCGCGGCCACAACGGCGGCAGCCAGCGTCAAGCTCATCACGCTATACAGATTCTTGGCGACGCCGGAAAAGGCGCGGGCAGGAATGGCCTGGGCGGTCGGACGTGTCGGTCGCAAAGCGATCATGCGAAACGGACCCTCACTGGCGAAAACAGGTATAACTTCAGGTCATATTGACGCCGATCAGGGCGCTTTTGCGGCACGCTCCCCGATCACGGATTCATACAGCAGGGCTATGACCCCGGCAACGATGGCTACGTCAGCGAGGTTAAAAACGTACCAATTGAACCGCCAATTGGCCCCGGAAAG
>CAMAUC010000069.1 GCA_945861265.1 Rhizobium sp. Q54
TCGCCACAACGCCAGCACCAACACACCATACCGAATCGTCGCGTCCTGCGGTATCGCGAGGCCGGCAGGAGCCCGGGACGATGCGCCAGAGCAATTCAATGCCCTTTTCCAAGGCTGGGCCCTTTTCCAAGACAGGGACCCATAGCGCCGAATCGCGGCCGCTGCCGCCCTGGCTCGAACAATGCCTGCTGTTCGGCCTTTTCGCCGCCGCCGCTTTGTTCTGGATCGCGGTGATCTGGTGGATCGTGCGCTAGAGCCTTTCCGGCTTCGATGGAATCAAAGCCGGGGCTCTAGCCTTTTGCTTTGTCGCGTTTTCTTCACGCGAACCGGTGCCCACTTCGCTTGAAAACGCTCTAGAAGCGCGGTGCCTTGGCACCTGCGCCGGCGCGCCAGCGTCAGTTCTGCACTTCGCTGAGCATCAGCTTGAGCGCGGCTTTGCCGGCGCGGCTGGCTTCCGACATCGTCTCGAAATAGATCTGGCTGTGCTCGATCGGCGAGGTGCGCCCGGCGCGATAGATCTCCCAGCGCCAGGGCTTGGGCGGGTGCGCGCGGTTCTTCACGACAACGGAAAAGTCTTCATGGTCAATCATGGGCGGCAATATAACGCTCAATTCGCCTAAGTCAGGACTTATTTTTTCAAATTTGTTCTCCCGCATGACGCGCACGAAATTTTGCATTCGCGCCGTGAATAGTCGCGCGCCACGCCGGAATAGAGCAAAAGCCGCGCCGCCTGTGAGGTCGTGCGCGAAAGACTCCAAAGCCACGCGGCATTAACGATTCGGTAAAGGCTTTGCCTTGATACCGCCCCAGACACGTCGTTAACCGGCCGGGTTTTAACCCTATCGGTTCACTGCGTTGCCAGGCCGCGATGGTTGAACGCCCGTGCGGGCTTTAGCGTCGCCGGTGAATGCGTCCAGAAGTACGGGGGATACATGTTGGTGGTGGATCAATGCGTGCGGCTCGGGATGGCCATCGTCATCATCGTGCTAGTCTCGCTCGCGCTTTATCAGTTCAGCGGCCGCTCGCACGCCGAGAGCGTTATCTCGCAGCCCGCGCTCAGCGAACGGCACTAGTGCCGCCGGCAGGCCATTCGCGCCAATGCGTCGGGCGCACGTCCAGCCGCTCGCCGCTATGCGCATTCATCCAGCCCGCGGCGACGCGCCGGCAGGGAAATATCAAGGCATGCGGCCCATCCTGATCGAGGACGGCCAGCTCGATATCGCGGTCGACAGGCGCGGTCGCTATGGGTTGCCACATCTTGTCAGGTTGTCGACCTAAGACGGATGCCGCATTGAGATAAATCAGAATGCGCTGCACTCTTTCACCGGGCGGCCCGCGGACAGGCCCGTGGACAAAAATCGCGGCCAGCCGGCGAAGCGGCCCGCGCCGGGAGCGCCAGCGGTAATTTGATATGGATCAAATCGTCCGGCCGCGGCTCGCGAGATAATTACATTTCTCGCACCCCGGCGTCGCGTTGACGTCTAATCGTCGGCTATTCGCTTTGAAATCACGTCCGCGTCCTCCGCTCCGTCACTGCCCGATCTGCGGCATCGCCATGCAGAGCAGGAAATCGCGTGAGGACCTGCCGCGCTTCGATCTGTTCGAATGCCTGACGTGCAACACCACGATCAGCGAATCGAAACCCGCGCCTGACGACCCAGGCCGCCGCTGACGCCGCGCCGCTAAAAGAATTCCGCGCCGCCAAAATACCGCGCGCGAATTGATTTGGCTCAATAAAATACATCGTCACGCTGCCATATTTGTTGCATTGGCAGATAGCGGGACAGGTCAATGACAAGCCAGAGCAGTAAATTGGTGCGTATCGCCACCGAAGGCGAGCAGGGCACAAAGCCGCGCGCCGACCGTCAAGAGATGGAATTGAAATCGGCCATCGTCAAACGATCGATCGAACTCAATGGCCACAAGACCAGCGTGTCGCTCGAGGATGAATTCTGGCTGTCGCTGCGTCAGATCGCAATTTTGAAGAACGTCACGCTGCCGGTCCTGCTGCAATCCATCGACCGGGCGCGCGAGGGCGCCAATCTGTCGTCCGCCATCCGCGTCTATGTACTCAACCATTATCGGTTGCAGGCGGACGACGACATGTCGGACGCCGAACGGACCCAGTTCCAATCCAGCCAGCCTGCCGCGCGGTCCTGACGGCGTAGGCCGGCGTTTCATTTTTCGTCCCGATCCGGGGAATATCCGGATACCGCTGGGGTTCTTAGACCAGGCGGAATCGCGGGCAAACCGCCCAGGCGGCTGGCGATCATCGGGGCGAGGCACATGAATCCCACTACCAAACGTTCCGTTGTCATCGGCGGCCACAAAACCAGCATCAGCCTGGAACTGGAATTCTGGAGCGCGGTGCGCGACATCACCCAGGCCCGCGCCATCACCGTGTCGGAGCTCTTGGAAGAAATCGACCGGAACCGCGCCGCCGCCAACCTGTCCTCGGCGGTGCGCGTGTTCGTGCTCGACTATATCCGCCAGCACAGCGTCACGACGCAGCTCGCCCGGCCCGCCGAACGCGACGACGCCGCCTAGAGCGTTTTCGAGCGAAGTGGGAACCGGCCTTCGCCGGCCATAGCCGGCTTCGGCCGGCGACGGCCGGTTCGCGTGAAGAAAACGCGTCAAAACAAAAAAGTCAGTCGCGCTGCAGGAACAGCCAGAAGCCACCCTGACGCGCCGACTGTACGCGGGCGCGCACCTCGCGCGTTGCGTCGTCGTAATCGCCGGCCAGCGCGAATTCGAGATCGACGTGCCCTTCCTCTTGCGCGCGCATGATCTGCACGCGCAGGTCGACTTTGCCGAAGCAGCGGGCGATCTCGAAAAAATTCTTGCCCACCGCCTCCCCGGGATAGCCCGACAGCCGCCGCTCGGCGGCGCTGTAGAACAGCACGATGCCCTCGCTGTCGAGTTGAATGGCGCCGAAGGGTAATTGGTCGATTTGTTCGTGGCTGAGCTGTTCGACCCGCGCCGCGAGATCGGGCGCTTCAAAATCGACAGTGACGTCCGGCATGTGCATTCCCACCCGAGCAGTCAAACGCTGGCGTTTTCACGCGAATTTGCTGCGTATTCGTTTCTTGTCGTTGTCGTCCACGGTATCGGCAAACCGTGACACGCGGCCGCGCGAGTCGCCAAGCGATGAATGCCGCTCATAACGATTTTTAATCGCTTGCACGCATACCAATTTCGCGCGTGCCGCGATGCACAGCGAAATCAACAATTGTTTTTTGTATTTAAATCGCCGGCGCTGCCGCCTCAGCCGAGGTTCAGCTCCAGCCTCGGCGTCAGCCGAGGTTCAATTCTTTGAAAAAATCGTTGCCCTTGTCGTCCATGACGATGAAGGCGGGGAAGTCGACGACCTCGATGCGCCAGATCGCTTCCATGCCGAGCTCGGCATATTCCTGCACCTCGACTTTCTTGATGCAGTGCTCGGCCAAATTCGCCGCCGATCCGCCGATCGAGCCGAGATAGAATCCGCCGTACTTTTTGCACGCGTCGCGCACCGCCGCCGAGCGATTGCCCTTGGCCAGCATCACCATCGAGCCGCCGGCCGCCTGGAACGTATCGACAAATGAATCCATGCGCCCGGCCGTGGTCGGGCCGAAAGCGCCCGAGGCATAGCCTTCCGGCGTCTTCGCAGGTCCCGCGTAATACACCGGATGGTTCTTGAAATAATCCGGCAGGCCCTGCCCGCTCTCCAGCCGCTCGCGCAATTTGGCATGCGCCAGATCGCGCGCCACGATCATCGGCCCCGACAAAGACAACCGCGTCTTCACCGGATACTTGGACAACTGCGCGCGGATTTCCGACATCGGTTTGTTGAGGTCGATCTTGACGACATCGCCGCCCAGTTTCTCCTGATCGAGGTCGGGCAGATACTGCGCCGGATGCTCCTCGAGCTGTTCGAGGAAGACGCCGTCCTTGGTGATCTTGCCGAGCGCCTGGCGATCGGCCGAACACGATACGCCAAGCCCGATCGGCAAGGACGCGCCGTGCCGTGGCAGACGAATGACGCGCACGTCGTGGCAGAAATATTTGCCGCCGAACTGCGCGCCGACGCCGGAGGCCTGCGTCATCTTCAAGACTTCCGCTTCCATCTCGAGATCGCGGAAGGCATGGCCGTCTTCCGAACCCTTGGTCGGCAAAGCGTCGAGATATTTGGTCGAAGCGAGCTTCACCGTCTTCATGGTCAGCTCGGCTGACGTTCCGCCGATGACGATGGACAGATGATAGGGCGGGCACGCCGCGGTGCCGAGCGTCATGATCTTTTCTTTGAGAAACGCCAGCATGCGGTCATGCGTCAGGATCGACGGCGTCGCCTGAAACAGGAAGGCCTTGTTGGCCGAGCCGCCGCCTTTGGCGACGAACAGGAATTTGTAGGCGTCCTCGCCCTCGGCATAGATCTCGACCTGCGCCGGCATGTTGTTCTTGGTGTTCTTCTCCTCGAACATCGACAAAGGCGCGAGCTGCGAATAGCGCAGATTGCGCCGCAGGTAAGCGTCGCGCGCGCCCTCGGCGAGCGCCGCCTCGTCCGAGCCGTCAGAGAAGATCATGCGGCCCTTCTTGCCCATGATGATCGCGGTGCCGGTGTCCTGACACATCGGCAAAACGCCGCCGGCGGCGATGTTGGCGTTTTTCAGAAGGTCATAGGCGACGAAGCGGTCGTTGCCGGTCGACTCCGGGTCGTCGAGGATCTTGCGCAGCTGCTTCAAATGCGCCGGCCGCAGCAGATGATTGATGTCGTTGAACGCGGCCTCCGACAGCGCCCGCAAGGCCTCGTGGCTGACCACCACCATCTCGCGGCCCAGCACCGTCTCGGTGCGCACGCCCTCCGAGGTGATCTTGCGGTATTGGGTCTCGTCCTTGCCCAAAGGGAATAAGGGCGTGTGGTTATAGGGCGGGACGGCGGTCGGGGGCGTGACGGGGGCGTTCATGGGGGGCTCTTTTCAGTTAATATTATCAAGATCGGCAGGACACCTGCTTGCGTGCGTCATATCCGCCAAGTCCACGTTGATGAATAAATCTCGTATTTATCCATTTTACTCCATGTCCATTTCTTCCACATTAGAGTCTCTGGCTTTCCGCCGTATTTGGCATCTTTAGCGATTTTCTCGAAGATGTCTTTTGTAATCCAGGTTTCCGGCCCTTCATTCAACTCCGTTAACTTGGCCGCGTAATTGGCCGCGCGCCCGACCCAAACAAGGTCATTGTGTCCGCGAACTCCAGTCCGAGCGACCCGAATCGCACTCGTATCGATTCCCACGACCTGCTTCACGACAAAGTCGGTAGACGAGTATTGGTTCTTTATCGCAGGGTTAATAATATTCCGAACGGCAAAGTTTATTTTTAACGCACACTTCACAGCATTAGTTGATTGATAGTCGCCGATAAATATACCCATGACGCGGTCGCCATCGTAGGCGGCAACCGAGCCATCGGAATCCCGAATCAATTTCGCGGCGCAGTACAAATAAGTGCGATAGATTTCAGCAGCGAATTGCCACTTGAATTTTTGGACCATTGAAGTCGATCCGGACAAGTCAGCATACAAAACTGTCGCCCGTTTAAAATTGATCGCGTCATTGGTGAGCGCCACGTCGTCTGCATCGGGAACGACGCGGCCATCTCGTTCGCTCCAAGAGTCCTTGAAAATTCGCGCTACTTCGCTTTTTAAGTCATCAGACAGTGCCATATGATTATCTACTTCGGACCTGCATTCACAATAAGCTTCAGGATCGACTCTGATAGGTTAGCCAGTTTCCCGGGGTCGTATTGGAGCGGAGTAACCCCGAGAAGGTCACTGGGAATTTTAAGATTCAATCCGGTCGGGATCACGAAGAAAGTGCGCCTTCGACTGAGCGCCCCCATAAACAATCCCAATTCAAAAAGGACGTTATCGCGCGGAGCTTCCGCATCTTTACCTCGTGAAAAAACTTTATCATCGGGCCCTAGCACAAGAATTGCGAAATCAGACCTTTCGAGTTCTGATTCGAGCGATTCGATGTTCGTTTTTGAGGCGGTGAATATATCATCGGTCCAAAGATAGGTCGAGAATGGCATACTTGCCAAACCATCTTTGATTGCTTCAGCCACCGGCAGCGACTCCCGAGACGAACCGATAAAAAGATGGGGCTGAGGGTTAGGCTCTTTGATAAACCTGCTGCGTTGGCGAAGGCGGTCCGCCAATTCAATCGCAATTAAGCGCCACATCACCGAATGATCGTTTGCGACATTCGCGAAATCTGGCTCCGATATGCGAGCAACGACAGTCTCTTCGGACGCGATGACGGTAGCAGCTCGGCGCGCCGAGACATCTAAGAGCGCCATTTCACCGACGTGTTGCCCCGCATTGCGTTTCCCAACTTCCCGTCCGTTTATGATAATCTTCACCGAGCCTCCGAGCACAAAGAGCAAGTCGTTGTCCGACCCTCCTTGCTCGATCAGTTTTGCCCCCGGTGAGAATTCCTCAACGGTACAGAGGACAGCCAGCCGTTTCGCGACGACGACACTGCCGAAAACGATTGCCTGCTTGGAAAGCGCCTCAATCAGAAGGCGTTTTCCGCTCGCGGAAACAAATCGATCGATTAGTGACATCATGCTTAGCCCCGATGACAAATCTACTGCTGCGTAGGTGGCTCAGCAAGCTTGACCCGAAATGGCCGGCCCGTAGGGCAGATTAGAGCACCGCAATCTCCCGCTCTGTCCGGCCGACACGTTACGCTTCGCTAACGCGCCCTCCCCACACCCGTCATGCCCGGGCTCGACCCGGGCATCCACGTCTTACTTCTGAGCCGCAAACAAGTCGTGGATGGCCGGGACGAGTCCGGCCATGACAGCCGGAACGCCCTCTCCCGGCCTCATCCTGAGGAGCATCGCGCCAGCGATGCGTCTCGAAGGATCGAGGGCGCCCATCCTTCGAGACGGCCGCTACGCGGCCTCCTCAGGATGAGGCGGAGCGAAGCCTACGCCTCGACATAATCGGCGATGCTGCTCGGCGTTGGCACCGGCTGGCCGTCTTCCTTCAATCCATCGATATGAAAACGGATGGCGTCACGGATTTCCTTGCCGACATCGGCAACGCTCGCCCCAGTCGCGACGCAGCCCGGCAGGTCCGGCACATAGGCCGAATAATTGCCTTCGGCTTTTTCGATCACGATCGCGTAGCGCATCAGCGTTGTTCCGCCTTGGTTAGTGGCGCGCGGCTCACGCGCTGCCCTTCACCGGCTCGAAGCTGATCTTCAGCCGGTGCCCGGTTGCCTTGGCAAACCTTTGCAGCGTGCGGGTCGAGGGCTTGCCGCGCCCGCTTTCGAGCCGCGCCACCGTCGACTGCGTCGTCTTCATGCGCTTGGCCAGTTGCGCCTGCGTTAGCCCTGAGCGCAGGCGCGCTTTCGCCACCGCTTCGATCAGCGCGAATTCTTCTTCAAGCGCGTCGTATTCCTTGCGGAATTCCGGGTCCTTCATGAGCTGTTTGCGCAGCGTGCTGTATTTCATCACTTGACCTCCTTGGCGCGCTGACGCGCAATGTCGAGTTCCCGCTTTGGCGTTTGCTGTGTCTTCTTGACAAACGCCCGCAGTATCACGACGCGCTGACCGCTCGCGGTGACATAGATGGCGCGGGAAATTCCGTCTCGCCCGGTCATGCGCAATTCCCACAGTTTGCCGTCCAGATGCTTGACGCTGTCGCGTGGCAAACTCTCAAACCCGGCTTCCTCGATAACCTTGATGAGGCGCGCCAGGCGCGCGCCCATATCCTTCGGTAGCACCGTGATCTCGGCAGCGACCGCCGCACTGAGGATCTCCACCGTCCACTGCATGCGGCCTATATATCAAAAAAGAGATAGGCTTACAAGCCGACGAGGCCGGATACGCTTGCCAAAAAAGTCGCTTGACCAGCTTATTTACCTATGCTTATATTCCCCCTGCCTGGCTCATTGAGGGCGTCGTCGCGAGACGTTTCGATGATGGAGCTTAGGCGCGGCGCCCGCGGGCGGAGGACAACGTATCCTTCGCGCCCGGGCGGTGCCGGTCCCCGCCCGCAGACACTAGGATCTGCCGCGAGGAGCTCGCTGATGGCGCGAAGCCCTTGGCTTTGCCCGATGCTCGGACTGATCCCTCCTGAAAAGGGGTTGGATCACTGGGTTCTTCGGGAAGGCCAACAGCCACCAGAAGCGCGGCCCGGCTGCCGGAAGACGCCGCTCGTGGCGCGCCGAGAGGCGCCCGCGTGCCGAAAGGTGCGCGGCACTTACTAAAAGGCAGCGCCTCGCGGCGCGCCACACCCTCTTCTTGCGAGGGTTCAGGGAAAAGACAGGCGACCCCGGCGCCTCGACAAACAATACGGGCGATGACTCATGCCCATTCGCGACCCGCTGTTTGAAAATTAAATCGGAACGCAGGGCCGCGCGCGCTCACATCTCAGAACACGTATTGCCTAAGCAGCAGCGCGACGCCCAGGAGCGCGATGGCAACGATCAGGACCCATCCGACGGAGCGGAATTTGGTCGAGAATTCGTCTTCGTGCTGGCCGTCGTCATTCATGACACGACTATAAACGACGGCGATTCAGCGGCCAAGGACAACGCCAAACGCAAGAGGCCGCCCTCAGGCGGCCTCCCGTATTCGTCATTGCATGAAAGAACTAGCGGCCGGTATAGGGCTTGCAGACGCCGTCCTGAACCGTGTAGTTGCGCGGACACTTTCCGTTGCGCGCGCGATAGAAGCGCCGGTCATGGCGGCGATCCCAGCCGCGATGATAGCCCGGCTCCTCGTAGCGGGGGCCGATATGGGCGCCGTAGCCCGGACCTGAATAATAGATCTGCGCCGACGCGGCGCCTCCGGTGGCAAAAAGCGCCGCCGCCGCCAAAGTCGCCAATACGATTTTCCGCATGTATCTCGCCTCCCTGTTGGCAAGCTAAGTGTCCATGCGCCAGAAGGTTCCATCGAAAGTTAAATACGCGGAATATCCGCTGTCGCTTGTAGGGGCCGGTCTAAATCGCCCTCGCCTTCCCCACCTGCCCCACCGCGCAGTCCAGCGCCTTGCGGTCCCACTGGGCCAGATCGGCTGCGGTATCGTAGGTGCTTTGCAGAAATTCCATCAGTGTCGCATCGGGATCGTCCGCCAGCCGCACCGCATCGTAAGGCAGGATGAACTCACCGAGAATTTTGGAAAAGAACGCCTTGTCCGGTTTCACCCTGGCCTGATCGAAACCGGGCGGCGCCGGATAGGCATACGAATAGAACGCCGGGAAGTTCACCGGCCCTTTCGAGCCCGGCCAGAAGCCGGCACTGGATACCTCATGCGAGTAAGCCTCACGCGCGACACTGTTCGGCAGATGCGGAATACCGCCCGGATGCTGCGGCGCGCGTCTCCCGGAAAAGCGCGTCACGGCCAGATCGAACGAGCCCCAGAAGAAATGCACCGGACTCGATTTGCCGATAAAGCCGGTACGGAAGCGCGCCAGCACATCGTTGACGGAAACGAGAATGCGATGAAAGCGGCTCACCGCCTCGGCATCATAACTGCGGTGCAGGACATCTTTTTCAAACACGGTGCATTCGGGTAGTTCGCACGGCATGGTGTTGATGGCCACGTCGATGCCGAGATCGCGCAGCGCGGCAAACGTCTCGCCGTAGAACCTGGCCACCGACATGCCTTTTCCGCCGTCGGACGACAGCATCACCTGGCGCTGATGCCCGTCGCTGGTCCTGATCCAGAGCACATGGCCGATGAAGTCGAAGTCGATCTGGAACGAGCGCTCTCCGTCGCCGATCGGCCCGGTGGTCAGGCCGCGCGCCGAGACATAAAGGGTCACATGCCAGGAATGGTTCAGCCAGGGCGTGCGCGCGAGCCTGATCTTGCCCACCACTTGCGTCCACAGCTGCAAGGTGGCGGCGGTGTCGGCCCAGGCGATAAAGGGCAGTTCGGGCCAGCGGGCATCGTTCATGGCTCATCCTTCAATGTGCCTGCCACTTTAACGGCGGAGGCGGCCACACTCCACAGGCGGCTCATGCAATCCGCCCCCTATAAGGCCCGAACCATTGACGTAACGCGCGTCATCTGCAATCTCGGCTTTCTTTGCCTCTATTGGAATCGACAAGCGCACGATGTCCCGAAGACCATACCGCCTCGGCCGCTCGCTCACGGGCTTAGGGCTGTTCGCCACACAGCCGATCAAGAAGAAGTCGCGCATCGCCGAATATACGGGCCGCCGGCTCGGCATCGATGCCGCGCTCAAGGCCGAAAAGAGCGGCAATCGCTACCTCTACGAGGTCAACAGCAAGATCACCATCGACGGCGCCCGGCACGGCAACATCGCCCGCTATTTCAACCATTCCTGCAATCCGAATTGCGACACCTTCATCCGCAACAAGCGCGTGTTCATCCGCACCTTGCGCAACATCAAGCCGGAAGAAGAGCTGACCTACGATTACGGCCGCGATTATCTCAAGAACGTCATCGGTTTGAACAATTGCCTGTGCTCGCGCTGCCGCAAGCGGCGCAAGAAGCACGCCGCCGAATTGCGCGAGAAGCGCGCGCGCAAGAAGGCACGGCTGGCCAGCGCGTCGTTGAAAGGCATGGCGTCGGTCAAGGGCAAGACGAAAAAAACCAAGACGAAGAAAACCAAATCGAAAAAGACCGCAAAAAAACGCGGCGGCAAGAGCTGACCGGCATGGCCGTCGCCTCCGGCAGGAAGGCCGCGAAGGCCAAATCGCTCCTTTATCGCGTCGGCCGCGCGCAGACCGGGCTCGGCCTGTTCGCGACGCAGGACATCCCCGAGCGCAAATTGATCATCGAATATATCGGCACGCGCATCCCGACCAAGGTTGCGCAGGAAATCGACCGCCGCCGCGCCAACAAATATCTGTTCGAAATCGACAGCCGCTGGACCATCGATGGCTCGACCCGGCTCAATATCGCGCGCTACGTCAACCACTCCTGCGATCCCAATGCCGAGGCCGAATCCAACCATGGCCGGCTGATGTATCGCGCCATCAAGCCGATAGCCGCGGGCAGCGAGATCACGCTCGATTACGGCGAGGAGCACATGGAACTGTATTTCGGTGCCGCCGGCTGCCTGTGCCCGCCCTGTGCCGACATGGCGAAAACACTCTTGGCGAAAAAAGCCGCGAAAAAGCCGGTCAAAAAGCCGGTCAAAAAGTCCGCTAAACGCAGTGCGAAAGCGGCGCGCTGAAGCACAGCCGCCATTCGCAATTACCCCTGCAAGCGGCGGCCATCCTGTGTTAGGCAGGCGGCCCTTCCTCGCCACAGAGACTTATCGCCGGTGACATCCGATAGCCCTGCCCCCCCGGCGCCCCGCTCGCGCTCCGACATGGTGCCGCGCGGCATCATGTTCATGCTGGGCGCGACGGTGATGTTCGCCGGCTCGACCGCTTTGTCGAAATGGCAGGTCGATACTTATTCCTTCGCCGAGGTTCTGCTGTTCCGCTCGGCCGTCTCGCTCATCGTCTGCGCGCTCTTGATCATGCCGCGCACCGGCATCACGGTCTTTTACACCAAACATATCGGTCAGCATTTCGGCCGCAGCGTCACCCAGACCGTGGCGCAGAGCTGCATCCTGATCGCACTCAGCCTGATGCCGATCGCCGGCGCGATGGCGATCAATTTCTCGGCGCCTTTGTTTGCCACCTTGTTCGCGGCGTTCTGGCTGCGCGAGAGCATCGGTCTGGCGCGCGGCCTGGCGCTGGTCGTCGGTTTTTGCGGCGTTCTGCTGGTGGTGTCGCCGGGCGCCGACAGCTTCACCGTCGGCGCGCTGTTCGCCGTCGCCAATGCGGTGCTGTACGGCAGTGTCACCGCGGCGGTGCGCGGCATGTCGAATACCGAATCGGCGGAGACGTTGACGATCTACCAGATGGGCTTCATGACCTTGTTCTTCGCGCTGGCGACGCCGTTCTTCGGCTTCACCCTGCCGAACAACCCCACCGACCTGATCGCCATGATCGTCATCGGCATTTTCAACGGCTTCGGCCAGTATTGGTGGACGCGCGCTCTGTCGATGGCGCCGCCCTCGGCGGTCGGGCCGTTCTATTATTTCTCGCTGGTCTGGGCGATCGCGCTTGGCTACATCTTCTGGGGCGACGTGCCGACGCTGAGCTTGCTCGCGGGCTCCGGCATCGTCGTCGCCTCGGGGCTAATGCTGCTGTGGCGCGAGAGCGGCAAGAAACCGAAGATCGCATAAAAAGAAACGGGAGAGAAATTCATGGCCATCAACATCCGCCGCGTCGTCACTGGTCACGACGAGCAGGGCCGCGCCAAGGTGCTGATTGACGAGCAGGTCACCAACACCTTCTCGCACCGCGCCGGCGCAGAATTCAGCGTCATCTGGTCGAGCGAAGGATTCCCCGTCAACAATGATGGCAGCGAAGATCCATCGAATAAGAAAATTGGCACCTTCATCGACAATGGCAGTGTGTTCCGCATCGTCTCGTTCGCGCCCGGCGTCGCGCCGCGCAACCACCGTACCGATTCCATCGATTACGCGGTGGTGATGTCCGGCGAGATCGACATGGTGCTCGACATCGGCACCGTGCATCTGAAAGCCGGCGACGTGCTGGTGCAGCGCGGCACCATCCATGACTGGGTCAATAACGGCAGCGTCCCCTGCGTTATCGCCTTCACGTTGATTTCGGCCAAGCCCGTCATTGCCGGCGGCAAGCCGCTGCCCGCGCGGGGGTAGTTTCTCTCCGCCTCATCCTGAGGAGCGGCGCAGCCGCGTCTCGAAGGACGAGGCGGCCACGTTGGCCTTCATGGTTCGAGACGCGCTTCGCGCTCCTCACCATGAGGGTCTGGAAATTACTTATCCAACTCCGGATAGCGCCTGAAAATCCCATTCTCATTGAACGCGATCCGGCGTTCGGAGGCCAGATAAGCCTTGATATTCGGCCGCTCGGCAACGCGGTCGCGCACGGCGACGACCTTGGAAATTTTGCGCTCGATCGTCTTCATCGCCTTCGGAAAGGCATAGCGCATGCCTTCGACCAGTTGGAACAGCGACAGGTCGGTGTAGGAAATCTTGCGGCCGAGCAGATAAGGTCCGCCGCTCTTGTCGATCACCCGCTCGAAATAGCCGAAGTATTTCGGCGCGCGCTCGTCGAGAAAGCCCTCGGCGTAGCGCAACGCCTCCGGCTTCTGGTCCTCATAATAAAGCCCGGTAGCGACCGGATGATGCGTGTCGTGAACTTCCTTGACGAAATCGGCCACAGTCAATTGCAGCGCATTGAGCCACAGCCTCTGGCCCTCGTCTTTCGGCGCCAGACCGATGCGCGGCCCGAGATAGAACAGAATGTTCGCCACCTGGGCGATGACGATCTTGCCGGATTTGAGAAATGGCGGCGCGAAGGGCGGCTTCTTCTCGCCCGCCCCTTTCATCATCGCCATCATTGCGTCCAATCCACTTGAAGCTTTGCCGCCCTTGCCGCGCGCGACATCGTCGTAGGCGGTGCCTGAATCTTCCAGCGCCAGCCGGACGAATTCGCCGCGGCCCTGAATGCCCGGCCAGTAATAAAGCTGATAGCGCATCGTCTTAGCCTCTTGTCCGCCAAAGCCCACAGGCCGCTAACCCATTGTCACAATTCGCGCCTAACCTCCGCCTCTCGCATTTTTAAGAGGAGCCTATCATGCGCGCCATCGTCACATTACCCGTCGCCGCCTTTTTCATGTTGTCGCCTGCCGGTGCGCAGACGATTTATCCGCTGGACCGGGCCGACATTCTGGCCGCCGCGCGCTTCGATTTCAAAGTCGAGTTTCCCGGCCTGCAAAAGCCTGAGGCGACGCCCGTGACCATAAACGGCGAACCCTATGCCAAGGTTCTGGGCCGCGCCGCGCAATTCGTCGAGCGCGAGGACGGCAAGGACCAGTCGGCTCTGATCCTGCGCGATGTCGTGCTCAAACCCGGCACTTATAAGGTGCAGGCCGGCGCCGCTTCCGTCACCTGGAACGTCTATTCAACCGGCCCGCGCAAGGCCAAGAACGTCATTTTGTTCATCGGCGACGGCCTGTCGCCGGCGCATCGCATCGGCGCCCGCCTGCTGTCCAAGGGCATCGCGGAGGGCAAGAGCCTGGGCAAGCTTGCCATCGACGACATGCCGCATATGGCCCTGGTCGCCACCGCCGGCAGCGACTCGATCATCACCGACTCCGCCAATTCGGCCAGCGCCTACGCCACCGGCCACAAGAGCGCGGTCAATGCCATGGGCGTCTATGCCGACCGCACCGCCAACCCGTTCGACGATCCGAAGGTCGAGACCATCGGCGAACTGGTCAAGCGGCACAATATGGCGCTTGGCATCGTCACCAATACCGAATCGCAGGACGCTACGCCGGCGGCGATGGCAACACATACCCGCCGCCGTTCGACCTACGACCAGATCGTCGAGCAGTATTTCGACGTCAAGCCCGATGTGCTGATGGGCGGCGGCCTCGCCAACTTCCTGCCCGGCAAGGCCGATGGGTCGAAGCGCAAGGACGAGACCGACTATCTTGCCAAGTTCAAGGACGCCGGCTACCGCTATGTCTCGACCGCGACCGAACTCAGCGCCGCCGGCGCCGATGCCGCGACCGGCAAACTGCTCGGCCTGTTCGCGCTCGGCAACATGGACGGCGTGCTCGACCGCAAATTCCTCAAAGGCGGCACCGTCAAGAAATTTCCCGACCAGCCGGACCTCACCGATCAGGTCAAAACATCGCTGAACCTGCTGTCGAAAAATCCGAACGGCTTCTTTCTGATGGTCGAATCCGGTCTGATCGACAAATACGCGCTCGATTTCGACCGCGCCGTCTACGACACGATCATGCTCGACAATGCCGTGCGCCAGACCAAGGAATGGGCGAAGGCACGCGGCGACGACACGCTCATTCTGGTCGTCTCGGATCACAATCACCCGAACAGCCTGATCGGCACCATCAACGACGACATGAAGACGACGCCCAATGTGCCGATGCGCGAGCGCGTCGGCACATACGAGAAAGCCGGTTTCCCGAATTATCCGGCGCCCGATGCCGAGGGCTATCCCAACCGCGTCGACGTCAGCCGCCGCATTGCCATCTTCTCGGCGGCGGCGCCCGATTATTACGAGACGTTCCGCCCCAAGCTCGACAATCCGAACCTGCCGGCCGTCGAAGGCAAGGAAAAAGGCACCTACGTCGCCAACGAACAATACAAGGATGTGCCCGGCGCCATGCTGCGCTTCGGCAATCTGCCGGCGATGATGAATGCCAGCGTGCATTCCGGCGAGGACGTCATCCTCACGGCCATCGGCCCGGGCAGCGAGCGCGTGCATGGCTCGATGGACAACACCGAAGTGTTCCGCGTGATGGTCGAGGCGCTTGGGCTCGGTAATAGCGAGTAGTGCATGATCCCGAAAAGTGGGAGCCGGTTTTCGGTTAAGATCATTCACAAGGCGAGAGACTAGCTCTTCACCAGCCGCACCGGGTGATCGCCGTTCGGCGGCCGAACGCCGACCACCCGGTCGCGACCTTGCGCCTTGGCTTCGTAGAGCCTTTTGTCGGCCACCTCGAACAGCCGGTCGTAGCCGGAAGCGTCGCTGGCGCAGCAGGCGACACCGATGCTGACGGTCACCCGCCCGCTCGGCTTGTTTCCGGGTAAAGCCGCGATGGCGCGGCGAATACGGTCGGCCAGCGCGTTGGCTTCGTCGCCGGCAATGCCGTCGGCGAGGACGACAAATTCCTCGCCGCCGAAGCGGTAGGTAAAATCCGAGACCCGCGCCGCAGTCATGATCTCGGCGGCGATGCGCTTGAGCAAGATGTCGCCGGCGGCATGGCCGAAACGGTCGTTGAACGCCTTGAAGTGATCGATGTCGAGCAGCAGCAGCGTCAGCGGCCGGCCGGCGGCGGCGGCATTCTCGACGGCGCGCCGGCCGTAGGATTCAAGCGAATGGCGATCGAGCGCGCCGGTGAGCGCGTCGCAGCCGGTACGCGCCAGAAGGTCTTCGTAGCGCTCGCGATAGGTCAAGGTATCGAACACATCGGCGATGCGTGGCGCTTTGCCACGGCCGAGCGGGTGTTCGAAATACAGGAGATAGCCGGTGGCCAGCACGCTGTAGACCGCGACCGCGCCCATCTTGGCGAGCCAGCCGCCGACCAGCACCGCCAGATCGGCCCCTGTCATCAGGTGCAGGCCGGCGAAAAACGCCAGTTGGTCGAATGTCAGCACCAGCCCCGCGCTGACCAAGAGGCGCGGGAAAACATGACCGCCGAACCAGGCGCGCGAGCGCTCGTACAGCAGAATGATGATGATGCAGTCGAAGAACAGCACCGCCGTTCCCCACACCATCAGGCCGCCCATCTCGTTGAGAAAGCCGAAATCGGCGGCGCGGTCGGCGCCAAGCGGGACCGCCAGGTGCTGGCGCATGAGGAAGGCGAGCGCGAACAGGAGCACATTGCCGATGAGCAAGCCGTAGATCGGCTGGCGCACCACCACCGCGTCCTCGCGGATATAGAGCAACAACAGCAACATCAGCTTGCCGGTGAACAGCACAGTCGAGCCCGGCGAGGTGACGATGCCGAAAGGCAGCGTGACGTAGAGAATGCTGGCCAGATAGGTTTCGAGGAAGTGCATGACGCCGAGCGCGCAGAAGAAGGCGCCGAGCCCGATGCGCCCGCGCGCGCGCAACAGCGCGGCGAGCGCGCCGAAATATATGAGGGCGTCGCCAATCAGCAGCAACACGTTGCCCACTTCGGGAGAGAGCTTCGCCATCCAGCCATTGCCCCGCGCGCGCTTTTCAAACAGCAGGCCGCGACCTTACGGTACCGGTGTCGATGCGGGAAGCGTTAGTGGTTTCACACGAGCGCCGAACGATCCAGCGTCCCGACAATAATCAAAGAGCCGGCGAACGACGCCGGCTCTTTGTGCGAGGGTTATGGCGATAGCTGCTTTTTATAGCAGGCGCGCCTCAGTTGCTGGCGAAGCAGTACAGCAGGCCGTCGCCTCCGGTGCTTTTCAGATCGCTCTGCGTGCAACCGCC
Source organism: Rhizobium sp. Q54 (assembly GCA_945861265.1). Taxonomy (GTDB): domain Bacteria; phylum Pseudomonadota; class Alphaproteobacteria; order Rhizobiales; family Xanthobacteraceae; genus Pseudolabrys. Next base: position 17,008 of record CAMAUC010000069.1, read on the forward strand.
GCCGGGACCGCGCGAAGGATGCGACGAATTCCAGGACAGCGCCGGCGGGCTGGTATCGAGACCGGTGCGGTCGGAATGTCCGACCATCGCCGACCCTTCGGTGCCGCTCGTCCAGTTCTTGCAGGTCATGTCCTTGTCGGGCGGAAACGCGGTGCCGTCGGCCTGCGAGCCGGTCAGCACGTCGTGCCGGTTCGGCGTGTCGCCACGGCCATTGATGACGTCGCCTTTTTCGGACAGCGCGGTCTGCTTGGTCAGGTTGTTGGTGCCGTGCAGCTCGGCGACATCCTTGGCGATCGTCACACCCTTGGCATTGACCCACGGACCCTTGCCGATGCGGTCGCGAGCATTCACCGCTCCGGCCCCTTGCGTCGAAAGATAAGCGCGCCAGGCCTTGGCCCCGGCGCCCGCCGAGGTTGCAAGTTTCTGGCAATGCGCATCGGCGCCGGCAAGACCGCCGAGATCGGCGCCCTTGCCCGGGCCTTCGCTGGTTACGAAAAAGGTCGTGGCGGCTTGTTGCGCGGCGGCCGGCGCGGCGGCGGCGCAGGTCAACAGGATCGCGGTCAAGGACAGTCGTAAACGACTTGTATTCATTGCGTAACCTCCCGGCAGAGACGCGGCGTTAGTGCCGCGCTGTCTCCAGGGCATAACCCCGGCGCGCACTCGCCTATTCCGCCGGCCGAAGGCGCATTTTGTCGCGGCCGGTTCCGCCGCCGCCAACAAAAAAGCCCGGCGTCGCCGCCGGGCTTTTGCAACTCTCATCGACTGCGCGCTCAGCTCACGCCGGCTGCAGATTGCCCGCCGCCTGCTTGCCGCGCTCGGTGACGATCTCGAAGCTGATCTTCTGGCCTTCGGCCA
>CAMAUC010000070.1 GCA_945861265.1 Rhizobium sp. Q54
CGGCGCCTTCGAGACGGCGCTCGCCACCGAAGCGAAACACCATCAGGCCGACGGCGTGATCTGCGGCCACATTCACACCGCGGCGCTGCACGACGATTTCGGCCTGCGCTACATCAATTGCGGCGACTGGGTCGAGAGTTGCACCGCCGCGGCGGAAAACATGGACGGCTCGTTCGAGATCATCACCTGGACGCATTCCGGCAACGGTCTGGAAGCCGCCGAGCCGGAAGCGCAGGCGCGGGCGGCTTAACCTGATCCGAGGCACAATGAAAATTCTGGTCGCGACCGATGCTTGGCACCCGCAGGTCAATGGCGTGGTGCGCACGCTGGGCCAGGTGGCGCAGGAGGCCAGCGCGCTCGGCACCGATCTGGAATTTCTGACGCCGCAAGGCTTCTGGACGCTGCCGATGCCGGGCTATCCGGAAATCCGGCTGTCGCTGACCGGGCCGGGCGATATCGAGCGGCGGCTCGACCGCACCCGCGCCGACTGCGTGCATGTAGCGACCGAAGGCCCGATCGGTCATGCGGTGCGCCGCGTCTGCATCAAGCGCGGCATGCCTTTCACCACCAGCCTGCACACGCGCTTTCCCGATTATCTCGCCGAGCGCTTGCCCTTGCCGCGGCGCTGGACCACCGAACTGGCGTGGGCCTGGCTGCGCCGCTTTCATGCGCCGAGCGCGGCGGTGCTGGTGGCGACGCCGACCCTGCAGCGCGAATTGATCGAGCGCGGCTTCAACAATGTGAAGCTGTGGTCGCGCGGCGTCGACGCGCACATGTTCCGGCCGGATCGGCGCCAGGACGTGATCGACGGCCGTCAATTATCACGGCCGGTTTTCCTCACTGTCGGCCGCGTCGCGGTGGAAAAGAATATCGAGGCGTTTCTCGGGCTGGACTTGCCCGGCACCAAACTGGTTGTCGGCGACGGTCCGGCACACGCACAGTTGGAGAAAGCCTATCCCGGCGCCGTGTTCGTCGGCGCCAAGCAGGGCGAGGAATTGGCGACCCTCTATGCTTCCGCTGATGTCTTCGTGTTTCCCAGCCGTACCGATACATTCGGGCTGGTGCTGCTGGAGGCTTTGGCGAGCGGTGTTCCGGTGGCGGCGTTTCCCGCGGACGCGCCGCGCGATGTGATCGGTGAGGCGCCCGTCGGCGTCCTTGATGAGGATTTGCGGACGGCCTGTCTCGGCGCACTGGAACTCGACCGCGCCGCCTGCCGCGAATTCGCGGAACGGCTGACCTGGCAAGCCTGCGCGCAGACCTTCCTCGACCTCGTCACCGAAGGCGCGCGCGCCTGGCGCGAAAAACGAACCCGCAAAGAGCGGCTCAGGACTTTGTTCGCGAGCGCCCGTGCGCGCGCGCAACGGCGTGGCGCCAAGGCGGCGGCTTAAGGCGAGAAGCGGCTCTTGCGGCGCGCGCGCCTCCGGCGTTACGCTTTACCCCATGGGCATCATCGACAAGAACCTGCTGCCGACCGCCGCCGACATCGCGGCCGCCGCCGAGCGGCTGTCCGGCATCGCCGTGCGCACGCCTTTGGTCAATTTTCCGGTTCTCGACGAGCGCCTTGGCGCGCGGGTGTTCCTGAAAGTGGAAACCTTGCAGCGCACCGGCTCGTTCAAGTTCCGTGGCGCTTATAACAAAGTGTCGTCGATCCCGCCGGAGCGCCGCGCCGCCGGCGTCGTCGCCTATTCGTCCGGCAATCACGCGCAGGGCGTCGCCGCGGCGGCGAAGCTCCTCGGCATGCCGGCGACCATCGTGATGCCGGCCGACGCGCCCAAGGCCAAGCGCAACCGCACGCTCGCGCTCGGCGCGCAAGTCGTCCCCTATGACCGCGACGCCGGCGAGGACCGCGCCGCGATCGCGATGAAGATCGTCAAGGAGCGCGGCGCTACTCTGGTGCCGCCTTATGACGATCCCTTGATCATCGCCGGACAAGGCACCATCGGCACGGAGATCGTCGAGGATCTGGCCAAACTCGGGCTCAAGCCGGACATCGTCGTCGTCGGTGCTTCCGGCGGCGGACTTGCCGCGGGCATTTCGCTCGGCGTCAAGTCGCGCGTGCCGGACGCCATCATGTTCACCGCCGAGCCGGAAGACTTCGACGACACGTTGCGTTCGTTCAAGAGCGGTCACCGCGAAGCGAACGCAAAAGTCAGCGGCTCGATCTGCGACGCGTTGATGAGCAACACGCCGGGCGAGTGGACCTTTCCGATCACGCAGGCGCTGATCGGGCAGGGCATCACGGCGAGCGACGCCGATGTCGCGCGCGCGGTGCGCTACGCCTTCGAGGAGTTGAAGCTGGTGGTCGAGCCGGGCGGCGCCATCGGGCTTGCCGCGCTTCTGGCCGGCAAACTCGACGGCCAGTGCGACATGCGCGGCAAGGTCGTGGTCGCGATTTTGTCCGGCGGCAATGTCGATGTCGAGATGTTCGCGAAATTGATCGCGGGCTAGAGCTGCGGCGTCGATTTAAGTGAACAGCGCCAGCCGTTCCTCGTCGCTCAGCGCCATGATGGCGGCCAGCGCACTGTCCCAGACCTGTTGCGAGGGATCGGCGACCACGCTGGCGACGGCAAATGCCGCCAAATCCTTGCGCACCATGTCGTGCGGCTCAATATTCTTGGTGTCGTTCTGCGCCGGGGCGGCGGGCGTGACAGCGGCGGGCATCGGCGCATGGCCGGTCTTGCTGCCGGTCGAAACCGCATCGGCAAAGCCTGTCCGGGTAAAGTCTGTTTTGGCGACGTCGGTGTCGACAAAAGCCGCCTCGGCAAGGGCCAGTTTGGCGGCGACGACGATATCGTCAATGGCCGCTGCGGTGGCGAGCGTCGCCTGCGTGCGGGCGACGGCGCGGCCGCTGGCGTCGACGTTTGTAACGCTGTCGCTCAGTTCGACGATCTCACCGACCGTGACGACCTCGTCGGCGGTCTGCGGCGTGGCGGGCACGTCAAGCGGCTGGAAGTCGATTGGCTCGAATTCGAGCGGCGGCAATTCGCCCGACTGCGCCTCGAACGGCTGCAGGTCGAGCGGCGGCAGGATCGCGCGCGACGGCGTCGATGCGGCTGCAAGAGCAGCCATGGCCGCCGCGACCGCCTTTGTCTCGGCCGCCAAGGATGGCGCGACTGGGGGTGTTTCCAAAACGGCGGGCGCCGTCGTCACGGATTTGGCGACAACCGGCGCGGCCGCCGTTTCGATCACGGCCACCGGCGGGAGATTGGCGTTGGCTACATTCGGCGGCGCCAACACCATCGACGCGGCGGCGTCATCGGCCTCGGTCTCGGCCTCGGTATGGCGCGCGGCTTTCGCGTCGATCCGGTCGAACAACGAGTCGATGAAATTGATTTCCGGAATGATCTCGGTCGCGCGGGGCGGCGCGGGCTGAACGTAGCCGGGCTCCTGGCCGAACACCGGCCCGACGCGAGGATCGAGCGACAACACGAACGGATCGGGCGCCGGGCGCGCCGCTTCGCCGACCGGCGGTGCGATCGGCTGCACCAAAGCAATGCTGCGCAGCGCGCTCGATCCCGGATGCGGCATCGGCAGTTCCGGCTGCTCGGATTGCGGCACCGGCGACAGGAAACCGACCGCGCCCGGCAAGCCCATCGGCGTCACCAACGCCTCGATCCGCGCCTGCATGAATTCGATTAACGCCGATAATGTCGCAGCCTTGATCGCGCCGGGAGACTGGTCGATCTGCGGCCGGGCCGCGCGGATGGTGTCGAGCAGCGCGCGCAGATCCTGGCGGATGCGCGCCGCTTCCGGCTCGGTCTTCTGGGCGTGGGCGACTTTTTCCAGCCGGAATAGCGCTTCCAGAACGATTTCGGTATCGGCATGCCGATTGCGCCGCGCATATTCCTGAAGGAAGGCGCGGCCGCGCGCGCTGCTGCCGAGCGCCGCGCTGAACGACTGATAGTCTTCCTCGTCGACGCGGGCGAGCCGCGGCTCAGCGCGCAGCGCGGAACCGTCAGACACCAGATCCTTGGCAAGATCTTGGGTCAGATCATGAGCCAGATTTTGGGCCAAGTTTTGGGCCAAGTGCGATTCAAAGGCCATGTGCGCGCGCCATGTGCTTTCCCGGCAAATGCTTTCCCGGCAAGTGCTTTCCCCAAAGGCTAGTTTATCGGTCAACTGGCATGATTCGGCCAGCCGCTTCGGCGGCAGGCCGACGCGAATAGACGGTATGGGGCCACGCCGGAATGGGTTTCTTTCTGTCGGAACCGTCCGATCCAAAAGCTGCGGCGCGGGACGGCGGATTCGCAGCGCGCCTGGCCTGGCTCTACGCGGCTCTCTTCGTCATGGCTGGCATCCAGTTGCCATTCTTTCCGGTTTGGCTGAAGGCCAAGGGCCTCGACCCGGACATGATCGGGCTGGTGCTGGCGGCGCCGATCGTCGCCCGTGTCGTGGCGTTGCCGTTGGTGACGCAAAGCGCCGATCGCTACGACGCTCTGCGTGGCACCATCGTGCTGGCCTCGCTGCTCAGCGTTGCCGGCTATGCGCTGGTCGGAATGTCCGATGGCTTCCTGACGATTCTTCTGGCCTTCGCCATTGCCTCGCTGACGATGACGCCGGTGATGCCGCTGACCGAAACCTACGCGCTGCGCGGTCTGTCGGCGCGCGGCCGCGCCTATGGTCCGGTGCGGCTGTGGGGATCGCTGGCTTTCATCCTTGGCACTTTTATCGCAGGTTTTGCCGCCGACCTGATTCCGCCGCGCCATCTGATCTGGCTGATCGTGGCGGCCAGCGCCGTGGCCGCGCTCACCGCCATGACGCTGGCGCCATTATCGACCGGGAGCGCGGCCGATGCCTCCAGCCCGGCAATCTCAAAACGCTTGCTGCGCGACAAGGCCTTCCTGGCGGTGGTGGCGTCGGCGAGCCTGATCCAGGCGAGCCATGCGGTCTTCTATGGCTTCTCGGCGGTGGAATGGCGTGGCGCAGGACTCGACGGTGGCACGATCGCTACCTTGTGGGGGCTCGGTGTGATCGCCGAGATCGTGCTGTTTGCGCTGTCGGCGCGCTTGCCGCCGTTCTTCCAGCCGAGCGTGATGCTGATGATTGGCGCGCTTGCCGGCGTGCTGCGCTGGACTGCGATGGCGTTCGATCCGCCGGCGGCCGCACTGCCGGTGCTGCAATTGCTGCACGGGCTGACCTTCGGCGCGACCCATCTCGGCGCCTTGATGTTCGTGGCGCGGCATGCGCCGCAGGGCCATGCGGCGCGCGCGCAAGGCTATCTGGCGATCGCCATCGGCGTGGCGATGACGGCGGCGATGGCGCTGTCGGGTGTGCTCTACGGCGCTTACGGCGCGCGCGCCTATGCGGCGATGGCGCTAGCGGCGGTCGCTGGCGGCATTTGCGCCGCCATAGCGGACCGGGCGAGTCGCATAACGCCGCTCTGAGCGAGCATTGACCTGTCGCGTCGCCTCATCGCAACCGGAGACGATGCCCTGCATGTCGCGCCCTTGCATGTAGATCATCTTGCGCGACAGGCCGCCGTGCTTGCTGATCCAGCGCTTCACCGCGGCGGGATAGATATTCCACAACGCGGCGGTGCCCATCGGGCTGGTCACCGGCCGGCCTTCGTCATCCGGCATCCAGGCGGCGTGAAAGCCGAAGCGGGCGCGCGGGGTCGCGCAGATCCGACTCTTGGGGATCAAGCCGAGGACGAGTGTGCAGGCCGACAGGCAATTGCCGTCGATCACGATATTTTCGCCGGAGGAGCGCATCACGGCGAAGACCCGCAGATAATGGCCGATCTGGCCGCCGCGATCCTCGGCGATACGCATTGTGGCTTGGGCTGGCGTCACAGCGGACGCCATCGCCGTCACCAAGAATGCAGCTACGAGCAGCAGGCCCCGAATTCTCATTCCGCCAACCCCCCAATCGCCGTTGCCGACCGGCACGGCAGCCCCCGCCGACTCAAAGTCTAGCCCCTTTGTCTGGGCGCCGGAAAGGTTTGCTTAACCAAAAGGATCGGATAGAATTTATAGGTATATCAGTATGTTATGGGGAAAGGCGGGGTTCGGCGGAGTTCCGTCGCTGTCGATCATCCCCACAAGGCCGGCTCGGGCGGATAGATCAGGCTGCCTTCGTAGCGCAGGCCGGGCACGCGATCCTTGGCCAGCAGCAGCGGTCCGTCGAGATCGGCAAAGCGGGCGGCCTGGGCCAGCAGCATGGCCGGCGCCATCGACAGCGACGTCGCCACCATGCAGCCGGCGAAAATCGCGTAGCCCCGGGCCGTCGCCGCGTCCGCCATCGCCAGCGCCTCGGTCAGGCCGCCGGTCTTGTCGAGCTTGATGTTGATCGCGTCATACTTCCCCGCCAGCGCGGCCAGCGAAGCGCGGTCATGCACGCTTTCGTCGGCGCAGACCGGGATAGGCCGGCGCAGGCCGGCGAGCGCCTGATCGCGGCCTTCCGGCAAAGGCTGTTCGACCAGGACGACGCCGGCGGCGGCGCAGGCCTCGAGATGGGCGGGGAGACTATCCTCGGTCCAGCCCTCATTGGCATCGACGATCAGGGTCGCCCTCGGCGCCGCGGCGCGTACCGCGGCAATGCGGGCGGCGTCGCCGCCATCGTCAGTGCTGCCACCCAGCTTGATCTTCAGCAGCGGCCGCTCCGATGCCTTCGCGGTCGCCTCGGCCATGGCGGCCGGGGTGCCGAGCGAGATCGTGAAGGCGGTGGTGAGCGGGCGCGGCGCGGACAGGCCGGCCAGTTCATCCACCGGACGGCGGCTTTGCTTGGCGGCGAGGTCCCAGAAGGCGCAATCCAGCGCATTGCGGGCGGCGCCGGCGGGCATCGCCTTTTGCAGCCCGGCGCGGTCGAGCCCGGCGGCAAGCGGTCCGCGCATCGCCTCGATCGCCGCGATGACGCTGTCGGCGCTCTCACCATAGCGGGCATAGGGCACGCATTCGCCGCGCCCGGTCACACGGCCGTCACCGAGTTCCGCCACCACCACCAGGGCCTCGGTCTTGGCGCCACGGCTGATGGTGAAAGTACCGGCGATCGGCCACCTTTCGGCCGCGACTTTAAGCGTTATGTGGGGGGAGGGCGGCAATGCACATTGACCTTGCGGGCGCCGCGACCGAACCTGTCCGGCGACGAGACTGGGGATATCCGCGTTGGGCCGCTGCGGTCAAACGCCGGACCGGCCTACAAGACAAGCACAGCAGAATCGAACAGCGAAATCGCCAGCTATTTTGCGCGATTTCCGAGGCGGAGCGGCAGAGTGGTCGGCGGCGTAAGTGACAAGACATTGCTCGACGACAGTGTGCAAGGCAGTCACCTCGCTCTCGTCGGCGCCGGCGCGTGGATCGCGGTCAATGCGCATGGCCTGGAGGCCTCGATCCAGGCGCTGATCGCCAAATATCCGTCGGTCAAAAAGGTCGACATCGACATGGAGCATGTCGAGCGGCTCGACACGTTCGGCGCCTGGCTCCTGGAGCGGCTGGTGCGGGCCTTCAAGGCGCGCGGCTGCCAGACCGATGTCACCGGCCTAAAGGACGACTACAAGGCGCTGATGGACGAACTGCGCAGCGTCAAACTGGAGGACGCGCAGCCGCGCACCGGCGGCCAGGCGTTCAATTATGCGCTTCATTCAATCGGCGAGAATATCGCCTCGGTCGGCAATTCGTTCCTCGCCATCGTCAACATGCTCGGCGCCCTGGTGATAGCCTGGCTGCGCGTGGCGGCGCGGCCGCATACGTTTCGCCTGACCTCGCTGGTGCATCAGCTCGACAATGTGGCGTGGCGGGCGGTGCCGATCATTCTTCTGATCACCTTTCTGATCGGCTGCATCATCGCGCAGCAGGGCCTGTTCCATTTCCGCAAATTCGGCGCCGACGTCTATGTCGTCGACATGGTCGGCATTCTGGTCTTGCGCGAACTCGGCGTGCTGATCGTCTGCATCATGGTGGCCGGCCGTTCCGGCTCGGCCTACACCGCCGAACTCGGCTCGATGAAAATGCGCGAGGAAATCGACGCGCTGCGGACCATGGGTTTCGATCCGGTCGAGGTTCTGATCCTGCCGCGTATCCTGGCGCTGATCATCGGCGTGCCGATCCTGACGTTTCTCGGTTCGATGGCGGCGCTCTATGGCGGCGGGCTGGTGTGCTGGCTTTACGGCGGCATCGATCCGGACATTTTCCTGTCCCGCCTCAAGGAAGCCATCGCGCTCAACACATTCCAGGTCGGCATGATCAAGGCGCCGTTCATGGCGCTGGTGATCGGCGCGGTCGCCTGCGTCGAGGGTCTCGCGGTGAAGGGCTCGGCGGAATCGCTCGGCCGCCAGACGACCGCCTCGGTGGTGGAGTCGATCTTCCTGGTGATCGTCATGGACGGCGTCTTCGCCATCTTCTTTACCTCGATCGGGATGTAGGCGATGGCAACCGCTCCCGCGTCAACGAATGGCAAAAAAGAAATCGTGATCGAAGCGCGCGACATCGTCGTCGGCTTCGGCAGCCACCTCGTGCTCAACCACACCGATCTCGACGTCTATCGCGGCGAGATCCTCGGCTTCGTCGGCGGCTCGGGCGCCGGCAAATCGGTGCTGATGCGCACCATCATCGGCCTGATCCCCAAGCGCGCCGGCACCATCAAGGTGTTCGGCGTCGATATGGGCGAGGCGTCCGACAGCGAGCGCCGCGCCGTGGAGCGGCGCTGGGGCGTGCTATTCCAGCAGGGCGCCTTGTTTTCGTCGCTGACGGTGATGGAGAACCTGCAGTTTCCGGTGCGCGAATATCTCCACCTGTCGCAGCGCCTGCTCGACGAACTGGCGATCGCCAAGCTGGAAATGGTCGGGCTCGACGCCTCGGTCTGCAACAAGTTTCCGTCGGAACTGTCCGGCGGCATGACCAAGCGCGTGGCGCTGGCGCGGGCGCTGGCCCTCGACCCGGAAATCGTCTTTCTCGATGAGCCGACTTCCGGCCTCGATCCGATCGGGGCGGGCGATTTCGATACCCTGATTGCCACGCTGCAGCGGACTTTAGGCCTGACCGTTTTCATGGTAACCCACGACCTCGACAGCCTGCACACGGTCTGCGACCGCATCGCGGTCCTCGCCGAGGGCAAGGTGATCGCCGCGGGAACCATGGAGACCATGCTGGCGTCCGAGCACCCGTGGCTGAAGTCGTATTTCCGTGGCAAGCGGTCGCGGGCGGGATATCAGCCGCAGGGCAAGGCGGCTACTTAAGCGGGTTATACGTTATAGATATGAGGTCGGACACCAGATCGGGTCCGATGCTGGAGCCGGCGGATGGAAACGAGAGCGAATTACATACTGATCGGCGCGTTCACGCTGGCCGTGATCGTTGGCGTGTTCGGCTTCGTCTATTGGTTCCAGAACATTGGCGGCACCGGCGAGCGCGCATTCTACCGCGTCGTGTTCGACGGCTCGGTGTCTGGCCTGCGCACCGGCGCCTCGGTGCTGTTCAATGGCATTCGCGTCGGCGAGGTCACCGGCCTGTCGCTCGACCCCAAGCGCCCCAAGCAGGTCGTCGCCCGCATCTCGGTCGACAAAAGCGTCGCTATTCGCGCCGACACCGAGATCGGCCTCGAATTTCAGGGCCTGACCGGCATTTCGGCGCTGTCGCTGAAGGGCGGCGATCCGAACAAGCCGCCGCTGGTTGGCGCGGTAAACATCAAGGACGATGGGCCGCTTCTCACCGCGCCGCCCGGCGCCACCCAGGACGTGACGCAGGCTGCCCGCGATGCGCTGCGCAAGGTTCAGGAATTCATCGAAGACAATCAGAAGGTCTTCAAGAGCACGCTGGCTAATATCGATGCCTTTTCCGCGGCTCTGGCGCGCAATTCCGAGCGCGTCGATCATATCGCCGCCGGGCTCGAGAACCTGACCGGCGGCCCCGACGGCAAAGGCGGCGACATCAACGAAGCGGCGCGCTCGATCAGGACGCTGGCGGAAAATCTCGACAAGCGCACCGCCGAATTGACCGTCGGCATATTGAAACTGGCGAACAGCGGCACACGCACTTTGTCGACCATCGACAAGGCGGCCAAGAATTTCGACGCCAATCCGAGCCGCATCATTTTCGGCGGCCCGCCGCCGGCCGCGAACACGACCAATAGCAATCGGAGATAGATCTCAAGCGCCGCTTCAGTTGAGGGCGATGCGAAGGCCGCCCTGGACGATGCCGGTTTTGCTGTTGTCCGACATCGCGGTTGCTTCGACGGCGGCGAACAGGCTTGTCGTCTGGCTCAGCCAATAGTTGACATTCAATCCCGCAAAAGCGCCCGCGACGTTGTTGCGGCCGGGCGCCGAGAAGGCGAGGTTCTGGCCGATCAGCACGACATTGATGGCTGTATCGCCGAGGCGCTCCATGCCCAGCGCACCGATCGTCGCCGTCGTCTTCAACCAGCCTTGCCGCAGTCCTGTGTCCTTCGACACCGAAACTTCGAGCCGCTGTTCGAGATTCTGGGTTGTGCGGCTTGCGACGGACAGGGTCTGGCTCGAGCCCGTTTCGCTGTAGGCATCGAAAAATCCCGCGACATAGCGTAGCCGGGCGGCCGGCGTCAGGGTGTAGCCGCCGGCCATTGGCAGGCGCACGCCATAGGCCATTTCGGGCGCCAGGAACCAGCCGTCGTACTTGGCGCTGGCCTGTTCGGTGCCGCCGGGCGTCATATTATTGGCGATAGTGCGGGTGCTGCTATTCGACAGCCGGCCGCCGGAAACCGCGACATCGAAAAATCGCGCGGTCCAGTCGAAGCGTCCGTATATGCCGCCGAACAGGTAATCGGCTTTCACCCGCTGCGAATCCATCTCGACATCGAGACGCCCGTTGCCGGCGCCGAGGAACGCGCCCAGCCGCAAATCGGACGTGACGTTTTTGTCGAGGCCGATCACGCCGCCAAAGGCGACATTTCGGGCGCCGAGGTTCGGGCCGTCGGCCGATTGACTTCGCGCGCCGGCGAAGCCCTTCTACCAGACCGCGATGCCGGAGGCGGGATCGTAGGCATTGGCGTTCGGCATTCGGCTGTCGTTTGCATAAGCGAGTGCGCCGGCGATGGCGGCGTCGGCGCCGCCGCTGGTCACCGGCGCGAATGCGCTCGCTGTCGTTCCGGTGAAGGAGAATTCGCCGAACCGGTTGGCGAGCAGCGACGAGATGAAACCGGTGAAGTCCACCAGCGTGCGGTCGGCCAGGCTGAACGCGGTGGGGTCGAGCGTCGCGATCTGATCGCCGGCGATGACATAGGGCGCGCCGCCGCTGACGAAAGCGGACGATCCGGTATTGACCAGTCCGCCGCAAGCGCAGCCGCCGAAGGTCAGCAGCCAGGCGATGTCGCGGCCGCTATGGATGTTGACGGTATCGCCGGCGCCGAGATCGATATTGCCGATAATGCGGGAGCCGGCGAAGAAGTTCAGCGTATTGCCGGTGAACGACGCGCTGAAATCGATGGCTGAACCGGTCGTGCCGGCGATGGTGCCGGAATTGTTCAGCACGACGATGCCGCCGCCGCCGGCGATGATGCCGCGCGGACCGGTAATCGTACCCGTGTTCGTGATGGTCGCATCGTTGATGACATTAACGCCGGACACACCGCCGCTTGATGCGGAGATAGTGCCGGAATTAACGATGGTCGCGCTGCCGGCGTAAATGCCGTACTGGTTTCCACCGGTAATTGCCCCTGAGTTGATCAGGTTGACGCTGGTGAAGACGGCGAAGATGCCGTAGGTGCCGCCCGAAATGGCGCCCGACGATGCGTTGTTGACGGTGAGAGCACCCGACGCTTCGATGCCGGCATTTCCGGTCCCGGTGATGGTGCCCGAATTATTGACAGTGTTGTCGCTGTTGAGGCTCAGACCGTCGTTGCCGCCGGTCACCGACGCGCCGGTTTCGACATTGATCGTCAGGTTGCTCTGCGTTCCGTTGCCGAAACCGTTGCCGCCGGCGACTGTCGTGCCGGAACACGTCACAATACTGCCGGCTGTCGTGCAGGCGGCCCGGGCTGGTTCGGCCGCGATGAGCGCCATCATTACGGCGGCGCCGAGTGCGCAAACGGCGATGCCGCCTATGCTTTTCCTGACGCCCTTGAACACGACCTGCCCCGCCGGACCCGCTGGTGGTGCTATTGTATGAGGGGTGTGGAAAGCCCGCCAATGAAAAAAGGGGGGCTCAAGGCCCCCCTTTTAGTTCCATTTTGTTGCGCCGGATCAGGCGTTGTCGAAGCGCCCCGCGGCATGCGCCAGCATGGTGTAGACCTTGCCGGTTTCCGAGGTCAGGTAGGTGCGCGCCACCATCTGGCCGCGGTCGTCGCGCGAGACTTCTTCCAGAAGCCGCTCGAATTCGCTGATGTAGCGGTCGACGGTCTGCTTGAACTCGCGGTCGGCGCGATACTTCTTGCGGATTTCGTCGAACGCCTGCTGGCCCTGCAAGGTGTAGAGCCTGCGGGTGAACACATTGCGTTCGCCGCGCTTGTAGCGGTCCCACAGATCGGCGGCGGCGTCATGGTCGATCATGCGGGCGATATCGACCGAGAGTGAATCGAGCGACTCGATCGAATGACGCGCCGGGCGTTCCGCGTCGGCGCGGGCAGGCTCACGCATCGGCTCACGCATCGGCTCGCGCGGCGGTTCGCGGTTGAATTCCCGCGCCGGCTCGGGCTCGTCGCGCGAGGCGCGGGTCAGAAGGTCGCTGAGCCAGCCGCGGCCGGGACTGGCCGGCTGCACCGGCGAGAGCGACGGCGCTTCGGCGCGGCGCGGGGCCGGCGCGAAGTTGGCGACTTCCGGACGCGCCGGCGGCTGGCGCGGCGGCGCTTCGTTGCGCAGCATTTCGTTGCGGCCGCCGATCACGGCGAGCGTCGGTTCCTCGCGCATGCGGCGCTGCTGCTGCACCGGCTCGACGGCGTCGAGGTTGCGGCCGTGGCGGGCGACGATGCGGTTCAATTCGGCGAGCGCCTCGATCTGGTCGACGATAACGCGGCGCATCTGCGCGGCGCCTTCGGCGGTTTCCTGCGGCAGCTCGAACACGCCGCGGCGCAGCTCGGAGCGGGTGGCGTCGAGTTCGCGCTGCATTTCGGCGGCCATCAGCTTCATGTCCTGCACCGTCTCGGAGAAGCGCAGGCTGGCGTCGCGGAAGATCGTCTGGGTTTCGCCGGAGACCTGTTCGTAGATCTCGCGCATACTCTCGAGCGTGCGCGACTTTTCCTGGTCCGCCTTTTCGCGGACGCTCTCATACTGTTCGCTGATGGCGCGGGTGCCGTCGGCGCTGGATTCGGACACCAGCTGGGCGACTTCGCGGGCGCGGGTGGAGGCGGCTTCGAGCGACTCGTCGAGCAGGCCGGAGAAGCGCTTGAGGCGCTGCTCGATATCCTCGGTGCGGATGTCGAGCGTGGCGACCAGCGAGTCGAGCTGGACGCGGCGCTCGACGACGGTTGCCTCGGTGTGCTGGTTGGAACGGTCGACCAGTTCGGCCGCCTTGGTGAGATCGCGGCCGTGCGCCTCGAACTGACCGGCGAGATGGCTGAGATCGGTCACCATATGGCTGGTGACGTCGCGGAAGTTGGTAATCGTGCTCGCGACCCGGTCGGTGGCCTCGTTGGTCGTGCCGGTCACTTCGTGCATGGCGGCGACGAATTCCGAGACGCGCAGCATCAGGGTGTTTTCCAGCGCGCTCATGTTCTCATGAGAGCCGGACAGCACTTCCTGCAGCATGATGTTGGCTTCGCGCAGGCGCTCGAACAGCGAGGTGGTGTCGGCGCGCAGCATGTTGTGCGTGTCCATCATCTCGGTGACGGTCGTGGTCGCGGTTTCCTTCGACTTCTCGATCGCCTTCTGCGCGGTGTCCTGCAAATCGTTGAGCGTGCGGGTGACCGAGTTGGCGGCGGTTTCGCCGGCGGTGTTGATCATGCGGGTCATTTCGGCGCTGTTGTCGATGACCGAACGGCTGAACACCAGACCCTTTTCCTCGATCGAGGCCATGGCGAGATCGGTCGCCTTGGTGATGTCGGCGGCGAATTTCTCGCCCTTTTCGCCAATGGCATGCAGCACGCCGCCGCTCTTGTCGGACAGGATGGCGCTCATCTCGTCGGTGCGCTTGGAGACGGTGGTGGCGATCTCCTCGGCGCGCGTGATGAAGCTCTTGGCGACCTCGTCGCTGACGCCGGTCAATGTGCGTTCCGCCTCGCTGGCGCTGGAGCGGATCGCGTCGGTGGCCGACAGCGCGAGCGCACCGAGCGATTTTTCGGCTTCCGAGGCGTTGGTCTTGATCGCCTGGCTGAGCTGCTCCATGCGCGAATGCAGGGTTTCGGCGGCCGCCTTGGTGCGGCTTTCGATCTGGTCGGTGACGGTGACGGCGCGGCCGACGAGCAGTTCCTCGAAGCGGCTGATGCGGCCGTCGAGCGTGTCGGCGACTTCCATCGCACGCGCGCCGAGCGTCTTGTCCATGTCGCCGATCTTGGCGCTGATCGCGTCCGCCACTTCGGCGCCGCGGGTATTGATGGTGCCGGTGACGTCGCTGATACGCTTGTCGAGCGCGCCGACGACTTCCTCGCCGCCTTTGGTGAGCGTGCTGGCCAGCTGGTTGACGCGGCCGTCGAGCATGGTCTCGAACTGGGTGAGACGTCCGTCGAGCGAGCCGGACAATTCGTTGGCGCGGCCGGTGACGCGGGTGTCGAAGGTGTCGAGATAGGCGCGCATCGCCTCGGAGACGTCCTGCGTGCGCTGGCCGAGGCGCTCGATCAGTTCGCCGCCATAGGTCTTCACGGTGTGGTCGAACTCGGTCAGGTGGCGGGTGACGAGGTTGCCGAGGTTTGTCGAGTCGCGGGAAATCTTCTCGGTCAGCTCGGTGCCGCCCTTGTTGAACATGTCCTCGAATGCCTTCAGGCGCGCGGCCAGGATGTCCTTGACCTGATCGCCGCGGCTGTTGAGCGCGGCCACCAGGGTCTCGGCATTGGAGCGGAAGATATCGGCGACACTGTTGCTGCGCTCGATCAAGGTGTCGGTGATGTGCGTGCCGGTCTGCTCCATCTTGGCGACGACATCGCCGCCGCGCAGCGACAGGTCGAGCACCAGTGAATCGCCGGTCGAACGCAGCGTCGAATTGACGTCGTCGGCGCGGGCGGAAATGACGTCGGCCATGCGGTTGGCGGTCTCGGTGATGGCGTCGGTCAGCAGCTGTTGGCGGCCGGTCATGCCGTCGACGGTCGCGGCGGTCTTCTGGGCGAAGCCCTGCGCGACCAGGTCGAGGCGCTGCGACATCATCTGCTGCAGGCGCGCCGCCATGTCGGCGAATTCGTCGTGAACGTGTTCGGTCTTGAAGTTAAGGCTGGCCGAAAGCCGGTCGCTGGCCGAGGCGATCGCCGTGGTCGCCTTGTCGCTGGTGGTTTCCAGACGATCGAGCAGGTTGGCGCCGCGCTCGCTGAGCGCGTCGATCATGCTGTCGCCGGCGTGGCCGAGAGCGAGCGTGATGTGTTCGCCCTTCTCGGTCAGCGAACGGGTGACGCGCTGCGCCACTTCGTTGACCTTCTCGGCGACCAGATCGCCGACCGAGGTGATGTCGTGCGACAGGTCGAGATGAACGCTGCCGATCGCCTTGCGTACCTGTTCGGACTGGCTGACCAGGGTGTCGCGCTGATTGGTCAGTTCGCTCAACAGATCGCGGATGCGGACTTCGTTGTCGTTATAGGCGCGCTCGAGCGCCGAGACTTCGTTGTGCACGAGGGCTTCGAGTTCGGCGGCGCGGGCGAGCGCGCGCTCGACGCCGTCGCCCATTGCCGCGACTTCGCGGCGGATGGCCTGGCCGACCGAGACGATCTGCTCGCGCGCGGCGGTTTCCGGCTGCGCCAGGCGCATCGCCACTTCGGCCATGGATTCGGCGACCAGCCGCATGTCCTGCGAGCGGCTGAACATGTGGGCGATCACATAAAAGAAGATCACCGGGACGACGACGGCGGAGGCGATGCCGACCATGGCGGCGATGCCGACATTGGGAATGGCGATCAGCGCCTGCAAATCGTTGCTCGCCAGATAGGCCAGCGCGCCGGCGCCGGCGACCCAGCCGAAAGCGGCGAGCGAGGCGATCGCATAGGGCGCGCGCGCGCGGCGGCGGCGCAGCGTCTGCAGGATCTGGCCCATATTGGCGCGGTCGTCATTGGCGGGCAGGCGCGGCGCGGTGTCGCTAGACGGCCATTGCGGCGCTTCTTCGGAATCGCGGAACAGGTCGGCGGTGACCGGCGGGGTTTCTTTATCGGGGTTGATGACGGGATTGACCGTCAGCTGCGGCTCAATCCGCTCGGCTTTCGCCTCAATGCGCTCGGCTTTTGCCTCGGTGCGCTCGGCCGGGCTACGCGGCAGCAACGCATCTTCGATCGCTGCGAGCGCTTCGTCGGTTGCGTTCTTGGTTTGCTGCGGATTCTTTGCCATTTAGGTCATCGCCTCGTCGTTACGCAGAACAGAATTGACGGTCCGATCCGCCGCTCAAGGGGCAGGCCGGGCCGCGACTGCTTTTGCCGTCAGAGCCGACGGAAATTCGTTCGCCCTGATCCCGGCCGGAAACGCTTGCCGCCATTCGGGATCATGCACGTTCCGCACCAAGCTCCACCAAACCGCCAGAACTTCATCCTATCGCCTTGGCAACGCGAAAGAAACACGGACCGGTAAGGTAGTTTTAATCATCGTTAACGAAGGTTAACCATAGAAATGCTGCGATCTGACGAAATTTATCGCAAGAGCGACCTTGATCGGGGAAATAAGGCCGCGGCGCGGCAATCCACCTGCCGCCGCAAACTGATTTGCTTGCTCAGGAATTAACCACCGTTGCGATTGGCGGGGCATTCGGCGCCTGCGGGGCAGAAATCGGCCGAAAGCGCCTGCAGCATTTACCTGATTTTTGGTCGTGCGCGGGCACACTCGGGCGGATGCCGCCCAAGCGGCTCCGACCGGGAGTGGAACATGGCCCTGAGTGCTTTAGAGACGGCGCAGTCCGATTCTTCCGAGTCCCTGTCGTCGGACGCGATCGACCGCCGCCATCTCGCCCGCATGACGCTGGGCGACCGCAGCCTCGAGCAAGAGGTACTGCAACTGTTCGACCGCCAGGCCAGCCTGCTGATCGAGCGCATGCGCCATATCGACCGCGCCGGCGACGGCGCCGCCATCGGTGCGCTGGCGCATACGTTGAAGGGGTCTGCCGCCGGTATTGGCGCCGGTAAGGTGGCGCGCGCGGCGGAGGCCGCCGAACAGGCGGCCGTCCATGCGCCGGCCGATCTCAGCGCCACCATCGACCGGCTCGCAGCCGCCGTCGACGACGCGCGCGTGCTGATCGCCGCATTGCTGCGGCAAGGCTGAACGCTACTGGCGCGTCTGCCGGAATGATTATATAGGAAGCCGCCCAGCGCCAGTTCCGGCGTCTTTTTAGCTGTCCCACCGATCGTCCGCCAATGCCAAAAATCACCTACATCGATTCCGCCGGCGCCAAGCGCACGGTCGAGGCCGACACCGGTTCGACCGTGATGGAAGCGGCGATCCGCAACAATATTCCCGGCATCGAGGCGGAATGCGGCGGCGCCTGCGCCTGCGCCACCTGCCACGTCTACGTTGCCGAGGAATGGCGCGCCAAGGTCGGCGAGCCGACGGCGATGGAAGAAGACATGCTCGACTTCGGCTACGACGTGCGGCCGAATTCGCGGCTGTCGTGCCAGATCAAGGTCACGCCCGAGCTTGACGGCCTGGTGGTGACCACGCCGGAGAAGCAGGCTTAGAGCGTTTTCGAGCGAAGTGGGCACCGGTTCGCGTGAAGAAAACGCGGCAAAAAATAAAGGCCCTGCGCCTCAGGACGCCGGCGTC
>CAMAUC010000071.1 GCA_945861265.1 Rhizobium sp. Q54
TCATCGCAGCCGGTCTCCAATCAGATACTCGAGCGCGAGATCGAGGTTGATGTGCGGTATGCCGTCGACCGGCGCCGGATCGATCAAGGGCGGCTCGAAAGTCGGAATTTCAAGAAACGGCGCGCCCCAGCCATCAGGCCGTGGCGGACGGATCGGCACCTCGCCGCCGAAGAACTTCGCCTGCTTGCCGGCGCGAACCGGGCGGCCGATGACGACGTCGACGCGCTTGCCGTCGATCTCCTGCGTCCCGTCGACGGTCGATGCCACCGACGCCAAGGTCGTGACCTCGATATCGGCATCGTTGCCACGCGCCTCCAGCACCGGCAGCGCCGCCATATTGCGCATCAATTCGCTCATATTGTCGCGCTGCGGGTCGGGAATGTGGTCGGCCTTGGTGGCGGCGAACAACACTTTTTCCACCCGGGCGCTGCCGATCAGCTTCGAGAGAATATTGTGCCGGCCATAGCGGAAGCTTTCCAGAATGGCCTCGGTCGCCAGCCGTGTATCTTCGAAGGCCTCGCGTCCGGCCAGCAGCGCGCCCAGTACGTCGACCAGAACGATCTGGCGTCCGTAATTGCGGAAATAATTTTGATAGAAAGCGCCGACGACTTCCTTCTTGTAGACCTCGTAGCGCTCTTCCATCAGCGCGCCGAGCGAGCCGGGCGCCAGCCGATCGACGCCGTCCGGCACATCGAGCGGCGCGAACCAGAGATAGGGCGCATCGGCGAGCGCGCCCGGGCGCACGAAGCGGCCCGGTTGCAGATAGCTCAGGCCATGCTTGTCGCGCGCGGTGACGAGCAGCGCCCGATAAAGATCGTGCGCCTGCTTGGCGACCGCCTCGCTCGCGGTCTCAAGCGGCGGATGTTCGGCGATGAAGCCGAGATATTCCCGCGCCGGCTCCGCGCGTATGCCGCGCCGCCAGAGTTGCATCATGCCGCGCGACCACTCGGCATAACTCTGTGTCAGCAACGGCAGATCGAGCAGCCACTCGCCGGGATAGTCGACGATCCTGAGCTTGAGCGTCGCCGCGCCGCCACTGACGCGGCCGAGCAGGTCGCCGACCAGGCCGGCCGGGACAAAGCGGATATCGACGCCGATCTCGCTGATGTCGGCGGTCGGTTGCGGCCAGCCAGCCGGCGTTCTGGCCATCGTCTCGATATTGTCCGCATAGGGAAAGCGCGGCAGCAGGTGCGCCTTGGCGCCTTCCAGCCGGGCGGCGACCAGCCGGCCGTCGCCGACCACCTTGAGGAGCGGCATCCGGTTCGGGTTATGCAGCGCGCTCAGGAGATTGTGGACGAGGCTGGTGATGAACACGGTCTTGCCGGCACGGCTCAAACCCGTCACCGCCAGCCAGACGGTCGAGCCCTTGGCCAGTTCGGTCAGATCGGAGACGTCGCCGAGCCACTCCGCCACATCGCCCAGCCCCGGAATTTTCAACATGTTCTTTTTCTCAAATCGCGCCGGAATGCCAAATGCGCGCCGTTCCTGTATCATTATGTGGCGATGGCCCGGCCGGTTTCAATGTGCGCGGCGGGCATAGACAAGATGGAATGACGATGCTCGATCGCCCGGAAACCGAAATGCCCGCGCCGTTCGTATCCTCGCAGATGCGGATCGAGCCGGAATGGATCGACTTCAACGGCCATCTCAATATGGCCTATTACGTCGTGTTCTTCGACCGCGCCGTCGACGAATTGTACGAGGTGCTCGGCCTCGGCCCCAATTACCTCAAGGAGCGCGCGCATTCGACCATGGTCGCCGAAATGCATGTCCGCTACCTGCGCGAGGTGCACGAGAGCGCGCCGCTGCGGGTCCGCTGCCAGTTGCTGGCTTACGACTCAAAACGCATTCACCTGTTCGAGGAACTGGTGCACGCGACCGAAGGCTGGGTGTCGGCAACCTGCGAGACGATGACGCTGCATGTCGACATGACGACGAAGAAAGTGGCGCCATGGCCGGCCGACGTCATGAGCGCGCTGGCGCGGCTGCAGGCCGCGCATGCCGGATTGCCAATTCCCGACGGCGCCGGACGTCAGGTGGCGATGCCGAAACGCTGAACGTCAATCCAAGCGTTGACTTGTTTTTACTTCGGTCGCAGCATCGTATCACGCAATCGAATGTACTGAATTGCGGTACGAGGTGAGGAATGTCGGCCGTCGCCAAAGACTCGACCGCGCGCGCGGTGAAGAGCGTCACGATGCGCGAGCATCGCATTCCCAGCGCCGGCAGCGCCCCCTATATTTGCGTCGAAGGTCCCGACCATAATTTATGGTTTTGCGAGAGCGGCGCCGCCAAGGTCGGCTGCTTCGATCCGCGCGGTGCGACGTTCAAGGAATTTTCGCTGCCGACGCCGGGCGCGACTCCGATCGGTATCGGTCTCGGCGCCGACAACAATCTCTGGTTCGCCCAGAAGAAGGCCAACAAGATTGGCCGCATTTCTATCGAAGGCGTGCTGGCGGAATTCGATGTGCCGACCGCGAATGCCGGCCCCGACGCCATCGGGCTCGGCCCCGACGGCAATATCTGGTTTTCGGAAACCGATGCCGGCCAGATCGGCCGCATCACGCCGGACGGCAAGATCACCGAGTTCAAGGCCGGCATCTCGCCCGGCAGCAAGCCATTGTCGATCGTCGAGCGCGACGGCGCGCTATGGTTCAGCGAAGCCGCCGGAAACCGCGTCGCCCGCATCACGATGAGCGGCGAGGTCAGCGAGTTCGCCATTCCGGGCGCCGATCCGCAGCCGCGCGCCATGGTCACGCATCCGGACGGCACTATCTGGTTTGTCGAGACCGGCGCCAACGCGCTCGGCCGCATCGACCGCGACAACAAGTTCAGCGAATTTGTGTTCCCGACGCCGAATGCGTCGTTGCGCGGCGTCACCGTCGGGCCGGATAATAACCTCTGGTGTACCGAGAACTTCGCCAACAAGATCGGCCACATGAAGCCGGACGGCACCTTCATTGCCGAATACGACATTCCGTCGCCGGGCAGCGGCCCGCGCTGCATCGCCGCGATGTCGAATGGACGGCTCTATTTCACGCAATTCGATACCGGCTCGATCGGCGAGATCATTCTCGGCTAACGCGCAATAAAGACAATAAAAAGGGGAACGCTCAGTGAAGGTCGAGAGAATTGATTATCAGGCCGGCAGTGTCGCCGCGAACGGCGCGCTGATTTATGACGACAAGGTCAGCGGCCGCAGGCCTTTGCTGCTCGTGTCGCCGAACTGGCTCGGCATGAGCGAGCCCACCATCGAGCGAGTCAAGACGATGGCCGGCGCCAAATACATCGCTTTCGTCGCCGACATGTATGGCGCCGGCAAAGTCTCCAAAGGTCCGCCGGAAGCCGCCGAACTCGCCACCGGTCTGCGCGCCGACGCGCCGGAACGGCGCCGGCGCATCGCCGCCGCGCTCGATGCCTTGCGCAGGGAAAGCGACAAACGCGGCATCGGCGACCTCGGCAAGCAGGCCGCGGCCGGTTTCTGTTTCGGTGGCGGCAATGTTCTTGAGTTGGCGCGCAGCGGCGCCGATGTGAAAGCCGTTGTCTGCTTGCATGGCGATCTTTTGACCTCGATGCCGGCCAAGGCCGGCGACATCAAGGCGGCGGTTTGCGTGATGCATGGCGCCGCCGACCCGGTAGTGCCGAAAAAGGACCGCGACACGTTCGAGGCGGAAATGGAAGGCGCCGGCGCGAAATGGCAGATGCTGGTGTTCGGTCACCTGCTGCATTCGTTCTGCGAGCAGGAATCCAATGTGCCCGGCATCGGCTGCTTCGATCCGGGGGCGGCGCGGCAGTGCTACAACATGGTTGATGATTACGTGACAGCCGCGTTCGACGGGAAGCTCTAGAATTTAGATTCTAAAAATAAAAATTCAAAGGGAAGGAAACGTCATGCAGAAGATCGCCAAGGCACTCACAGCCCTGCTGATGATAGGCGCGGCCGGCACGGCGCAGGCGCAGACCTATCCGGACCATCCGATCCGGCTGATCGTCTCGATCGCCGCCGGCAGCGTCACCGACGTCATCATGCGCAAGGCCGGCGCGGAGTTGCAGCAGAAGCTCGGCCAGCCACTGATCATCGAGAACCGCGGCGGCGCCGCCGGCATTCTCGGCGCGCAAAGCTGCGCGCAGGCCACGCCGGACGGCTACACGTTGTGCGTTATCTATCACAGCACGATGTCCTACAACCCGCTACTGTTCGACAAGCTGCCCTACGCGCCGGAAGATTTGATGCCGGTGACGCGCCTGTTCTTTTTGACCGAAGGCCTGTTCGTCTCGAGCGAGGTCGGCATCAATTCGGTCGCCGAGTTGAAGGCTTATGCGCAGGCCAAGCCTGACGCCCTGAACTATGCCACACTGGGCGATGGTTCGTTCCCCGATCTGTTCATGCGCTGGCTCAACAACCAGTGGGGCACCAAGATCGTCGGCGTGCCGTACAAAGGCGGCGGACCGGCGGCGCAGGCGCTGGCCGGCAACCAGGTGCAGGTGACGCGCTTCGGCGTCGGCAACTTCATGGGCATGATCGACGCCGGCAAGGTGAAAGCGCTGGCATTGTCGGCGGACAAGCGCTCGCCGTTGCTGCCGAATGTGCCGACATTCAAGGAGGCCGGTCTCGGCGGCTATCCGGGCCAGGGCTGGTGGGGGCTTGCCGCGCCGAAGGGCACGCCGCCCGCGATCGTCGACAAGGTCAATGCCGCCTTCGTCGCGGTGTTCAAGGACCCGGCCTTCAACGAATTCCTCGACAAGCAGTCGGTGGTGTCGGCGACGACGACGCCGGCGGGCTTTGCGGCATTCCTTCAGGAGGACCGCAAGGCCGCCGAGGTGCTGATCAAGCTCGCCAACAGCAAACGCGAAGAATACAAGCCGCAGTAACCGGCCAGGCGCGGCCAGCCGGCGCAATTTCCGGCGCTAAAGCGGTGGGGAGCGGGCCTTAACTGGCCCGCCAGCCCTCGAAATTGCGCCTTGCGAGTGCCATCTTGGGGAAATAAGGAATCATCCCGATCATGGCCGACCCCAAGCGCCACGTCTCCGCGCCGCCCGCCCCCGTTCCGGGCGGCATTGCCGCGCGCGCGATGGCGCAACGGGCGATAAATACGCCTTATCTCGCCGATTTGAACCCGGAACAGCGCGAGGCGGTCGAGACGCTGGACGGTCCGGTCCTCGTGCTGGCCGGCGCCGGGACCGGGAAGACACGAGTCCTTACGACCCGGATCGCGCACATCCTGAACCTCGGCCGCGCCCACCCGCGCGAAATTCTGTCCGTCACCTTCACCAACAAGGCGGCGCGCGAGATGAAGGAACGCGTCGGCAAGATGGTCGGCCAGATCGTCGAGGGCATGCCCTGGCTCGGCACTTTCCACGCCATCGGCGTCAAGATTTTGCGCCGCCACGCCGAGATGGTCGGCCTGAAGAGCGATTTCACCATCCTCGGCGTCGACGACCAGATCCGCCTGATCAAGCAGCTGATCGAGGTCGAGAAGCTCGACGAGAAGCGCTGGCCGGCGCGCGTCTTCGCCATGATCCTCGACGGCTGGAAAAACCGCGGCCTGACGCCCGACCAGGTGCCCGCCGGCGAGGCGGCCGCCTTCGCCAACGGCAAGGGCAAGAAGCTCTACGCCGCCTATCAGGAACGGCTGAAGACGCTCAACGCCGCCGACTTCGGCGACCTGCTGCTCGAATGCATCCGCCTGTTCCGCGAACACCCGGACGTGCTGCGGCAATACCAGACGCGGTTCAAATACATCCTGGTCGACGAATATCAGGACACCAACGTGGCGCAGTATTTGTGGCTGCGGTTGCTGTCGCAGACGCCGAGCGTGAAAGACGCTGGCCTCGTCCTTCGAGACGCATCGCCAAATTCTTCGACCGGCCGCGCGGAGCGCGGGCCCTATGGCGATGCTCCTCAGGATGAGGGTCAAGGTGCGGCGGGTGACGCTTTAGCTCCTCATCCTGAGGAGGCGCCGTTAGCGCGTTCACGCGCGTTTTCAACGCGCGATGGCGCCGTCTCGAAGGATGAAGGCCCCGCCCCCAAAAACATCTGCTGCGTCGGCGACGACGACCAGTCGATCTATGGCTGGCGCGGGGCGGAGGTCGATAACATTTTGAGATTCGATCATGACTTTCCTGGAGCGAAGGTCATAAGGCTTGAAAGAAATTATCGCTCGACCGGCCACATCCTCGCCGCCGCCTCCACCCTCATCGCGCATAACGAAGGCCGGCTCGGCAAGACCTTGCGCACCGAGGACGTCGACGGCGAGAAGGTGCAGGTCACCGGCGCCTGGGACTCGGAAGAAGAAGCGCGCGCGATCGGCGAAGAGATCGAGCAGATGCAGCGCGCCGCCCGCGATGAAGGGCAAGACCATCCGCTCGACGAGATCGCCATCCTGGTGCGCGCCTCGTTCCAGATGCGCGAATTCGAAGAACGCTTCATCCAGCTTGGCCTGTCCTATCGCGTCATCGGCGGCCCTCGATTTTACGAGCGCGCTGAAATCCGTGACGCCCTCGCCTATCTGCGCGTCATCGCCCAGCCGGCCGACGATCTTGCGTTCGAGCGCATCGTCAATGTGCCGAAGCGCGGCCTGGGCGATGCCACCGTGCAGATGCTGCACGATTATGCCCGCAAGATGCGCGTGCCGCTGACCGAAGCCGCGCGCCTTCTGTCCTCCACCGACGAAATGAAACCCAAACCACGCGGCGCGCTGCGCGACCTGATGGCGAATTTCGAGCGCTGGCGCAAACAGAAGGACACGCTGCCGCATAACGAGCTGGCC
The DNA here is from genome assembly GCA_945861265.1 of Rhizobium sp. Q54. Lineage (GTDB taxonomy): Bacteria > Pseudomonadota > Alphaproteobacteria > Rhizobiales > Xanthobacteraceae > Pseudolabrys. The sequence continues at coordinate 6,771 of CAMAUC010000071.1, forward strand.
GAAATCGTGCTCGACGAAAGCGGCTACACGGAAATGTGGCAGAAGGACCGCTCCGCCGACGCCGCCGGCCGCCTGGAAAACCTCAAGGAGCTGGTGCGCTCGATGCAGGAATTCGAGAACCTCGCCGGCTTCCTCGAGCACATCTCGCTGGTGATGGATGTCGACCGCGGCGAGGCCGAGCAGGCGGTCAACATCATGACGCTGCATTCCGCCAAGGGGCTGGAGTTCGACACCGTGTTCCTGCCCGGCTGGGAGGAAGGTCTGTTTCCGCATCAGCGCTCGCTCGACGAGAGCGGCCGCAACGGGCTGGAGGAGGAACGCCGCCTCGCCCATGTCGGCCTGACGCGGGCGCGCAAGCGCGCCAAGATCTATTTCGCGTCGAACCGGCGCATCCACGGCATGTGGAGCACAAACATTCCGTCGCGCTTTCTCGACGAGCTGCCGGAGGCGCATGTCGAGGTGAAGGAAGCGGCCGGCGGCACCGGCGGCTTCGGCATGTCGGGCTATGGCGCCTCGCGCTTCGACGACGCGCAAAGCTTCGGCTCGACCTACAACACGCCGGGCTGGCAGCGCGCGCAATCGCGCAAGGGAAATGTTGACGGGACGGGCCGCTCGCGCGGCCCTATGGGCGGGTTCGACGTGAGCGGCAAGGCGCGCGAAGCGCGCGGTGGCTTCAGCGAGAACGGCCAGCCAAAATATGTGCCCGATGGCGTGTTTGACGATTCATACGGAGACGACGCTGGCGCCCCATCGTCCCCTCCCCCCTTGCGGGGGAGGGACAGGGAGGGGGGTGCAAGCCCGAACTCAAGCCCTAAATCCCGCCGCCCCTCCGCACCCCTCACCATCGAAGGCGAACTGGTCGCCAAATCCTCCGGCACGCCGTCGCACTTCGCCGTCGGCGAGCGCGTGTTTCACCTGAAATTCGGCAACGGCAATGTCACCGCCGTGGACGGCAACAAGCTGACCATCCGCTTCGACAAGGCCGGCGAAAAACGGGTGGTGGATAGTTTTGTCGAGAGGGTGTGAGGAAATTTCAAACGACGACTATTTCACAATGGCGATCAACGTCCGTTTCATGTTAAGCAAGAAGGTTGGCTAGTTTAGATATGCGCCCTCGCAGTATTCTGGAGAGTCGGCGGCCGCAAAGTACGCTGCGCTCTCTAGCGAATTGCCGTGCCGCTCAAAGGTCCTATTCGCCAAATCGCGGAAGTGGAGAGACATTTGGGCGGGTCCCAGTGTGACTAGGTGCTGGCTTATCTCCGCCTCCAATTCCACAAGTACAGTCGCCGCCATTGCTTTAAAGCGACGGTCGAGCTGCAATCCGTTGAAATGAAAATTGAGTCTGCTTGCGAGCGCACCATATTGGTCTGGATCCAGTTCGACTCGAAAGCTAAGAACTGGCCCACCATCCTCTATGGTCAAGTCGGCAAACAGCCACCTAACGTCGTTCGGAAGTACGTCGAAATAAGGATGCAAGAAATATCTGTCCGCCCCTAGAGGTAGAGCTTCCCTTTTAATGTGATTGCAGGGGTGGCAAATCGGAACAAGGTTGATAGTCGACTCTCAAAAACCGCATTGGCAATCCTCGGCACAATGTCGCATTGTTTCAAAGAACGGTACTCAACTCAATCGCAATTCCCATGAGGAATCATTCCTCTCTAATGTCGCGTTTAGGGCCATAAGCACGAGCGTGCGCGACTGCCTTGACGCGGTGATCGCCTTTGTTTTCACCTCCCCCGCTTTCGCCCTCGACTTCAATACCTTCTGTGCCGAACACAAGCTGCCACCGCTTTCCTACGGCGCAACACTGGCCGTTGCGGCCTATGGTCATGCGCGCAGCATGGCGCAGCGCCAAGTCGTGGATGGCCGGGACAAGCCCGGCCATGACGGCGTGAGGTAGTCCGTCATCCTCTAAAGCCCCCCGCCTCATTCCCGCCCTCTTTCCCCTCCCTGTTCCCCCTCGGGGAGGGTTCGGGACGACAAGAGGATTTAAGATCAATGAAGCATCTGGGAATGGGATTGGGCCTCGGCCTGGCGATCGCGCTTTCAGGCGTACTGGCCACCGCGCCGGTGGCGCACGCGGCGGGATGGGCCACCGTCCACCGCTACGTCAAACCGTCCGGCAATTGCGCGGGCCAGGAAATTCTCGCCAGCTATTATCAGACCGGCAAGCGCACCGCCTCCGGCGAGCGCTTCGACGCCAACGGCAACACCGCCGCGGCGCGCACCTGGCCGCTCGGCACTAGCCTCACCGTCACCAATCCGCGCAACGGCCGCTCGCTCACCGTGCGCATCAACGACACCGGGCCGTGGGGCATCGCCTACGCCAAGGGCGCGCGGCTCGATCTGGCGCGCGGCGCGGCGCAGCGGCTCTCGGCATGACCGGCACGCAATATGTCTGCGTCGCGTAAAGCGCGCGGCGCACGATCCGTCGCACCCTGACGCAACAAGGCCGCCCACCGGGCGGCCTTGCTTGTGTCATTGCGGCGTGACGATCGCCGCTCAGCGGCAGGCCCCGTAATAGCCGAAGCCGCGGCCGCTGTCGGTCTCGATCCAGCAGCCGCCGCCGCGATAGCGGGGCGCCGGCCGGACATAGACCCCGGGCGCATAGCCATAGTCGTAAGGTCCCGGGGCATAATAGTAGCCGGGACCATAATAGGGACCGGGTCCGTAATAGGCCGGTTCGTTATAGTAGCGATTTTGCGCGGCGATCGAGCCGATGATCGCGCCGGCGGCAAGCCCGCCGATGATCCCCGCGGCGACACGTCCGCCGCGACTGCGCGCGTCGGCGGTGTCCGGAGCGGCCACGGCGGCGAACGTCATCGTCGCGGCGACCGCGAGTGCTGTCAGAGCTTTGTGCATGGGACAACCTTTCATAAAAGCAACAGTAGAATGCGTGACAGGCTGGCCGCCGCGGCGCATTGACCCACATCAATGGCGCGCCGAGGCAGGGGGACTTGCGCTGGGCCTTGCGCGGGCTTGATACCGGACGCCGGCTCACACCCGGCCATGACAGAGGACAGGTTTGAGATGCGCGTTCCGTTTTGTATGGCGATCGCCGGGCTGATGCTCGCCTCGCCGGCGCTCGCGCTCGATCTCAATGCGTTTCGCGCCGAGCACAAACTGCCGCCTTTGTCCCATAGCGCGACCTTGGCCGGCGCCGCCTATGCGCATGCGCGCGACATGGCGAAGCGCAACAGCCTTGACCACGACGGTTTCAAGGAGCGGGCGCGTTTTACCGGCGGCACGGCGGCGGAAAACGTGCTCTTTTTTACGTGCGCGCGGCCGGACGCAAAACCGGGTCCCACTTTTGCTGGCCGCGCTTGTGGCTGCTCGGACGAAGACTGTGCCATCAAGCAATGGGCGAAGTCGGCGGGCCATCGTGCCAACATGCTGATGAAAGGCGTGACGTCTTACGGGCTCGCCTCGGCTGTGGCGGAGAACGGGCGGAAGTATTGGGTAATGATGCTGGGGAATTAGCGACCCCTGTCCCGGGCGCAGCGCGGTGCGCAGTACCGCGTTGCAGAACCGGGACCGCCGCAAAGTCGGTGGGTGGAACGGCCCCGGGTCTGCGGCGCATCGTTCCGCTGCGCCGCGCCCGGGGAAGGTGAGCGCCCGGCCGCCCTCGCCTATTTCTTGTTCTCCAGCATCAACGTTCCCTTCTGCCCGATGACGCGCTGCGCGGCGGCGGCGAATTTCGCCAAGAGCCACGGCAGCGTGACCTCGAGGCGCACGCTGGCCTCGCCGACATCGATGAAGCCCGAAGCGCTCTGGCCGAGCGCACGGGCCGAGAAGGTCAGCCGGTTGTCGTCCCACTTTTCATTGTCGATCGTCAGCACGCGCGCGAACTCGCCGCGCGCGCGGCCGATGCCGTCCTTGATGCGGCGCGTCGCCTCGGCCTGTCCGAGACGGTGCGGAATGACGACGACGAGTGGTTCAGCCATGCGCCTCGCCCTGTTCTGTCGCCTTCTTCACCACGACGAAGACGAGGTCCTCGCCGCATTCGAGACAGGTGTAGGTGTGGCGCATGTGGTCCGGGTCGTCGGCGATCGGCGACACGGTGGCGATTGTCGCCGTGCCGCCGCAGCCGCATTGCACATAGGCGTCGGTCCGGGCCGGGATGCGCGGGATCATCGATTGATGCTGCTACCAGCGGCCGCGCCTGCGCACCAACCGCAGGATCAGCAGCAGGATAATTGCGCCCAAAGTGGCGTAGATGATTTCGCGCACCAAAGTGGACGCGGCGATGTGGAAGCCGAGCTTCGGGAACAGCCACGAGGCGATGAAGGCGCCGACGATGCCGATCAAAATGTCGCCGACAAGACCGAAGCCGGTGCCCTGGACGATCTGGCCGGCAAGCCAGCCGGCGATCAGACCGACGAGCAGGATGACGAGAATGCTTTCGCCTGAAAGATACATGGATGAGCCCCCTGTTGGTGTCGCCCACAGGTTCGCGCGGCGCGCGGGTGGGCGCAAGTATGCAGTCTCGTGCATATAGCCTATCAAGCCGCCCGGGCTTGACCGGTTCCCTCCGGATCGGCTTGTTTAACGGCTTATTATCGTCACCCCGCAGAAAGACCTCCGCCATGCCGCTCTCCGCCCAGATCCAGTCGCTCATCGGCTCCGCCTGGGACGACGGCTATCCCTGCCTGCTCGCCACCTGCGGGCCGCTCGGCCCCAACATCGTGCCCAAAGGCAGCCTGATCGTGTTCGACGATCAGCATCTGGCTTACTGGGAGCGCTCCAAGCGCGGCGTTCTGGAGAACTACAGCCACAGCAAGAAGGTGTGCATCATGTACGCCAACATGAAGGCGCAGCGCGACGGCATCATCGAGATGGGCTTCCTGCGCTTTTTCGGCACCGCCGAGCTGCACGAAACCGGCCCGGTGAAGGACGCGATTTTCGCCAAGCTTTTGCCGCGCGAGCAGACCCATGTCGGCGCCGATGCCGGCATCGGCGTCTTGATCAAGCTCGAGCGCGCCACCGACATGCGCGGCAAGGAGCTACTGTAGCGTTGGGAGACCTCGCGGCATGAACGAAGCCACCACCGTCGCCCGCCTCACCTGCACCAACCAGGCCGCCGCCCGGCGCATTTCGGCCTATATGGCCGAAACGCTGGACGCCAACGACACCGCCTGCGGTTCGTTCGAGACCGACGACGGCGTCTGGCACGTCGCGCTGCATTTCCGCGAGCCGCCGGATGAGGTGATGGTGCGCGAGTTGATCGCGCTTGCCGCCGGCGACGACATGGCCGCGGCGCTGACCTTCGAGAATGTCGCCGCCAAGGACTGGGTGGCGGAGAGCCTGAGTGGTCTCATACCGGTGCGCGCGGGGCGCTTCATCGTGCATGGCGCGCATGACCGCGCACAGGTGAAATCGAACGACCTCGGCATCGAGATCGAGGCGGCGCTCGCCTTTGGCACCGGCCATCACGGCACCACGCGCGGCTGCCTGCTGGCGCTTGACGATCTGGCGAAGCGGCGGCGCTTCCGCCGCGTGCTCGATCTCGGCACCGGCTCCGGCGTGCTGGCGATCGCCGCCGCCAAGGCCTTCCACAGCCGCGTCCTCGGCACCGACATCGACCGCATCGCCGTGACCGCCGCGGCCAGCAATGCGCGGCTCAATCGCGCCGGGCCGATGGTCACATTGGCGCATGCCACCGGCACCAAGGCGCCGGTGATCGCGGCGAGCGCGCCCTACGATCTGATCTTCGCCAATATTCTGATGGCGCCCTTGATGCGGCTTGCGGTCGCGCTGTCGGATCTCGCGGCGCTGAACGGGCGGGTGGTGCTGTCCGGCCTGTTGCCAAGCCACGCCAATGCGATCCTTGCGATCTACCGTGCACAGGGGCTGGTGCTGGTGCGGCGGTTTCCGCTGGAAGGCTGGATGACTTTGGTGCTCAAGCGCGGCTGACCGAAATGCAAACCGCCCCGGGCGGGGAGACCGGGGCGGCTTTTTCGTCAAACGTCAGCGAAAGACTTACCAGCCGCCGCGCGGCGTATCCTTGGACACGCTCTGGAACGGCAGGTCTTGCGCGTCGTGCAGCGGCCGCAACAGCGGCGCGTGCAGCCTGATTTCGCGCTCGGCCTGACGCATACGCGACTCCATCAGCGCCGCGTAGAAGCGGGCGAAGAAGCCTGGCCGCGGCGCCGTCGTGGCCACAGTTTTGGTCGGGGTCTTGGTCGCAGTCTTGGTCGCAGTCTTGGTCTCGACGCCCGATACGCGGGTATCGCCGTAGGTCAGGGCAACCATGTCATTTCTCCTTCGAAGAATTCGTTCGCCAGGACGCGGGGGATTCGCCTGACTGCTGCATCGCAACATAATCTATTTCGCAATTGCGAACACCCCGTGACAATGCATAGAAGCCCTGTATTTACAGCATGAAACGATTAACGCGGATAAAGATCGGCGGCGGAATTGCGACATATTTAATGCACTGCACAATAATGAGTCAGACAGTCTAATTCGTTGCCGAAGCCGCCAGCAGACCGACCGGATATTTCGTCCAGTCGTGCTTTTGCGACATGCATTTGCCCAGCCGGGCCTGTACTGCATGCCTGCGTTGCCCCGCTGCGGAACGGCGCTACAGTGCCGCCACATGCAAGCCTGAGCCAAAACATGTTTGAAGCCCGCTTCCAGACCTTCGATGATTCGAGCGAACCGGCCGCCAGCGCCGGGCGGGTGGCGGCGTTGCGCGCCGACCTCAAGCGCCGCGGCCTCGACGGGCTGATGGTGCCGCGCGCCGACCGGCAGCAGAACGAATATCTCCCGGCCAGCGAAGAACGCCTCGCCTGGCTCACCGGATTCACCGGCTCGGCCGGCGCGGCCATCGTGCTCCTCGACCGCGCCGTGCTGTTCGTCGATGGCCGCTACACCGTGCAGGTGAAGACGCAGACCGACAGCGCGGTGTTCGCCATCGAGCATCTGGTCGACTGCCCGCCCGATCAATGGCTGGAGAAGAACCTCAAGGGCGGCGCCAAGAACCCGATCAAGATCGGCTTCGACCCATGGCTGCACACGACCGAAAGCGCCGAGAAGCTGAAAGCCGCCTGCGCCAAAGCCGGCGCGAGTCTGGTGGCGCTCGACAATAATCCAATCGATGCTTTGTGGGACAAGCGCCCGGCGCCGCCGCACGGTCCGGTGATCCTGCGCGACATCAAGCTGGCCGGCGAAAGCGTTGCCGAGAAACTTCGCCTCATCCGCATTGAACTGGCCAGACTGCGCGCCGACGCGCTCATTGTCTCCGATCCGCAGAACGTCGCCTGGACCTTCAACATTCGCGGCTCCGATGTCGCGCATACGCCGCTGGCGCTGGCCTTCGCCGCCATCCCGCGCGAAGGGCGGCCGCGGCTTTATGTCGATCCGGTCAAGCTGACCAACGAGGTACGCCACGCGCTGGAGGAGATCGCCGACATTCGCAATCCGGCCGATCTCACCGGCGATCTTGGCGCGTTCAAGGACAAATCGGTCTGGCTCGATACCGCCAGCGCCGCCGCCGCGTTGACTTTGGAAGTGAGCGCCAAAGGCGGAAAGCCGACGCGCGGCGCCGATCCGATCACGCTGATGAAGGCTACGAAGAACAATGCCGAGATCGCCGGCGCCCGCGCCGCGCATCTGCGCGACGGCGCGGCGCTGACGCGCTTCCTTGCCTGGTTCGATCATGAAGCGCCGACCGGACAGCTCACCGAGATTGGCGCGGTCGAGGCGCTGGAGACGTTCCGCCGCGACACCGGCTTGCTGCGCGATGTCTCGTTCCCGACAATTTCCGGCTCGGGGCCGAATGGTGCGACCGTGCATTACCGAGTCACCAAAGACAGCAACCGCGTCATCGGCAACAACGAACTGTTCCTGATCGATTCCGGCGCGCAATATGAGGACGGCACCACCGACGTCACCCGCACCGTCGCCGTCGGCACGCCGAGCGATGAAATGCGCGACCGCTTCACCCGTGTGCTGAAAGGCCATATCGCCATCGCCACCGCGACATTTCCGGAAGGCACCAGCGGCGCGCAACTCGACCCGCTGGCGCGCGTCGCGCTGTGGCAGGCCGGGCTCGATTTCGATCACGGCACCGGCCATGGCGTCGGCTCCTATCTGTCGGTGCACGAGGGACCGGCGCGCATATCCAAGCTCGGCCATGTGCCGCTCAAGCGCGGCATGATCCTGTCGAACGAGCCGGGCTATTACAAAACCAACGGCTACGGCATTCGCATCGAGAACCTGCTGCTGGTCATCGCCGCGCCGTTGCCCGACGGCGCCGAGAAGGTGCTCAATGCGTTCGAGACGCTGACATTGGCGCCGATCGACCGGCGGCTGATCGACACAAGGCTGCTAACCGGCAGGGAACGGCTGTGGGTCGACGGCTATCACGCGCGGGTGCGCGACGCGCTGCGGCCGCTGCTCGATGCGGCGACGCAAAGCTGGCTCGATGCGGCGACGCGGCCGCTGTAAGCCATGCATCCGTCCCGCGAACTTCTTACCGCCAGACCATGGCGCCTGCTGCCGCTGCTGATGGCAATGACCGCCATCGGCCCGGCGACGCTCAACATCGTCGTGCCGGCACTGCCCGGCATGATCACGCGGCTCGGCACCGACGCCGGCACGGTGCAACTGACGTTGTCGCTGTATCTGCTCAGTCTCGCCTGCGCCCAGCTTCTGCTCGGACCGTTGTCGGATCGCTTCGGCCGCCGGCCGGTGGTGCTGGTCGGGCTGGCGCTGTCGGTTGTCGCGTCGCTGGCGGCCATTGCCGCCTCCTCGATCGGCGCGCTGATCGCCGCGCGCATCATCCAGGCCGCCGGCGCATCGACCGGCATCGTCGTCGGCCGCGCCATCATCCGCGACCTATACGACCGCGACCGCGCCGCCGGCATGATCGGCCTGGTCACCACCGCGATGGTGATCGCGCCAATGGTGGCGCCTCTGGTCGGCGGCCTGCTCGACAGCCAATTCGGCTGGGAAGCCATCTTCCTGTTCATCACTTTGTCGTCCGGCGCGGTGTTCGTATGGGCGGTGCGGGTGTTGCCGGAAACGCACCATGCCGCCGTCGCGCAGACGCCGGCAGAGATGGGACGCGAATGGCGCGCGCTGCTCGGCAACGCCAAATTCTATGCCTATATCGTCGCCGGCGCGCTCGGCTCGGCGCCCTACTTCACCTTTCTCGGCGGCGGCCCGCATGTGGTCATCACGTTGATGGGCCGCAGTTCGGCCGAATACGGCCTGTGGTTCGCGGTGTCGTCGTTCGGCTATATGAGCGGCAATTTCACCGTGTCGCGGCTGGCGCAACGCTACGGCCTCGACACCTTGATCATGGCCGGCATCGTTTGCGAATTCATCGGCGCCTGCATCACCGCGCTCTTGTTCATCGCGCTGCCGGATGGCGGACCGGCCATTGTGTTCCTGCCGCAGTTCCTCATCTCCTATGGCAACGGCCTGCTGCTGCCGAACTGCATCGCCGGCGCGGTCAGCATCCGCCCCGAGGCAGCCGGCGCCGCGTCGGGACTGACCGGCTTTAGCCAGATGGCGACCGGCGCCGCGGCGACGCAGATTATTTCGCTGCTGCTCGCCGGCAGCGCCAGCGCACTGCCGATGGCCTGGATGATGCTCGCGGTGGTCATCGTCGCCGGCGTGGCATTCAAGGTGCTGGTGAGGCGGTAGCTAGCCGCCAATCAGCTTCAGCCATTCGTCCTCGGTCAGCACCTGAACGCCGTGCTTCTTGGCCTCGGCGAGCTTGGAGCCGGCGCCGGGCCCGGCGACCAGATAGTCTGTCTTTTTCGACACCGAACCGGCGGCCTTGGCGCCGAGACGTTCGGCCGTGGCCTTGGCCTCGTCGCGCGTCATTTTCTCGAGCGCGCCTGTAAACACCACGGTCTTGCCGGCAATCTTCGAATCCGTCTTCGGCTTCTCGGCGTCGAGGATTTTCACCTCGCGCGTCAGCCGCTCAACGATGCCGATATTGTGCTTCTCGGTGAAGTAGGAGGCGATCGCCTGGATCACCGTGTCGCCGATCTGATCGAGCGCGTCCATCTCGGCGATGGTGTCCTCGTCGCCTTTGGCGACTTTCAGCGCGGCGTCGTGAAATGCCTTCCACGAGCCATAGCCGCGCGCCAAAGCCAAAGCGGTGGTCTCGCCGACCTGGCGGATGCCGAGCGCGAAAATGAATCGTTCCAAAGAAATCTCGCGCCGCTCGTCGATGGCGGCGAACAGATTGCGCACCGAGGTTTCGCCATAGCCTTCGACCTCCTCGAGCTTGAGCTTGGCGTTGCGCGCCTTCAGCGTGAAGATGTCGCCCGGCTCCTTGACCCAGCCGCTTTCGTAGAACAGTTCGATCTGCTTTTCGCCGAGACCTTCGATGTCGAAGGCGCGGCGCGAGGCGAACAGAATGAGGTGCTGGATTTTCTGGAACGGACAGGCGAACTCGCCGGTGCAGCGGTTGCGCGCGCCCTCCTCGCC
>CAMAUC010000072.1 GCA_945861265.1 Rhizobium sp. Q54
TTCGTCGTGCGCGTGATACTTCTTGGAGCGGCTGATGGTCTTCTTCATCGTCGCATGGGCAAAGCGCCGGTCAACACGCACGACCACGGTCTTGGCCTGCTTGTCGCTGACGACGACGCCCTGGAGCGTGCGTTTCGGCATCTATGACCCCTACTTCTTCGACTTGTTGGGCTTGTGGGCAATCGCGCGCTTGGCGGCGCGCGGCGGAGACTGAGTGGCGGCCTTGCGGCGCGCCGACTTAGGCGTTTTGTTGGTCTTGACGGCGGGCTTGGCCGTCGTCGTCTTCGCGGCCGGCTCGGTGCCGACGCGCTTCTGAGCGGCGATCGTCTTCATGCGCGCGATGTCGCGACGGATGACGCGAACGCGCGAGGTGTTCTCGAGCTGGCCGGTGGCCCGCTGGAAGCGCAGATTGAACTGCTCCTTCTTCAGCTTGAGCACCTCGTCGTCGAGTTGATCGAGCGTCATCGCTCTTACGTCGGCGGATTTCATGGTTCTTACTCGGCGATGCGTTCGATGAAACGGGTTTTGACCGGCAGCTTGGCGGCCGCGAGCGTGAGAGCTTCCTTGGCGATGCCGACCGGGATGCCGTCGACTTCGAACAGAATGCGGCCCGGCTTGACGCGGCACACCCATACTTCCGGCGTGCCCTTGCCTTTACCCATGCGCACTTCGATCGGCTTCTTCGACACCGGCACGTCCGGGTAAACCCGGATCCAGACGCGACCGGCGCGCTTCATGAAGCGGGTCAGCGCGCGGCGCGCGGCTTCGATCTGGCGCGCGGTGACGCGATCAGGCTCGAGCGCCTTGAGGCCGAACTGGCCGAAGGCCAGCGTGGCGCCGGACGTCGCGGTGCCGTGGATGCGGCCCTTGAACGCCTTGCGGAATTTGGTTTTTTTCGGTTGCAGCATGTTCTTGTCTCTTTAGGCCGCATTATCGCGGCGCGGACGGCCGCTATCGCCTTCGGCGAGCTTCTTGTCCTGCGCCATCGGATCGTGCTCAAGGATTTCGCCCTTGAAGATCCAGACCTTGACGCCGCAAGTGCCGTAGGTGGTGAAAGCGGTCGACACGCCGTAATCGATATCGGCGCGCAGCGTGTGCAGCGGCACACGCCCTTCGCGATACCATTCCATGCGGGCGATTTCCGAGCCGCCAAGACGGCCCGAGCAGTTGATACGAATGCCTTCGGCGCCGAGACGCATCGCCGACTGAACGGCGCGCTTCATGGCGCGGCGGAACGCGACGCGGCGCTCGAGCTGCTGCGAGATCGACTCGGCCACCAACTGGGCGTCGAGTTCCGGCTTGCGGATTTCTACGATGTTGATGACGACGTCGCTATCGGTCAGCTTGGCGACCGACTTGCGCAGCTTCTCGATGTCGGCGCCCTTCTTGCCGATCACCACGCCCGGACGGGCCGAGTGAACGGTGACGCGGCACTTCTTGTGCGGGCGCTCGATGATGATCTTGGACACCGCCGCCTGCTTCAGCTCTTTCATGAGCGAGGCGCGGATCTTGATGTCTTCGTGCAGCAGCGTGCCGTACTCGGTCTTGCCGGCGAACCAGCGCGAATCCCACGTGCGGTTGATGCCGAGGCGAAGCCCAATCGGATTGATCTTTTGACCCACTACTATCCTCCTCAGGCGTTCGCTTCAGCCGCCGCGACCTGACGAACGATGATCGTCAGATGCGAGAACGGCTTGAGAATTTGACCGACGCGACCGCGACCGCGCGGGCTAAAGCGCTTGATGACCAGCGCCTTGCCGACGTGGGCCTCGGCGACGATGAGATCGTCGACGTCGAGGTCGTGATTGTTCTCGGCGTTCGCGATCGCCGACTCGAGGCACTTGCGCACATCCTTGGCGATTCGCTTGCGCGAAAACTCGAGGTCGGCCAGCGCGCCGGCGACCTTCTTGCCGCGGATCATCTGCGCGACCAGGTTAAGCTTCTGCGGCGAGATCCGGATCATCCGGGTCACGGCCTTGGCCTCGTTGGCGGGGAGGTCCCGTTCGCGTGCGCGCTTGCCCATAACGTTTCTCTATCCTGCGCGGCCTTAAGCCGTTTTCTTGGCTTTACGGTCCGACGTATGGCCGTAAAAAATTCGGGTCGGCGAGAACTCGCCGAACTTGTGACCGACCATCTCCTCGGTGACCATCACCGGAACGTGCTTCTGGCCGTTGTAGACGGCGAAGTTCAGGCCGACGAACTGCGGCAGAATCGTCGAGCGCCGGCTCCAGATCTTGATCATGTCGTGACGGCCGGACGCGCGCGCGGCTTCCGCTTTCTTAAGCAGATAACCGTCGACGAACGGGCCTTTCCATGCGGAACGCGTCATTGCTCTTGTCCCTAACTCTGCTTCTTCTTGCGGTCATGGCGGCTGACCATGATGAATTTGGTGGTGCGCTTGTTCTTGCGGGTCTTCTTGCCCTTGGTCGGGAAGCCCCACGGCGTGGTCCAGTGACCGCCGCCCTTGGTGCGACCGCCGTGCGGATGGTCGACCGGGTTCATGGTGATGCCGCGGTTATGCGGCAGACGGCCGCGCCAGCGCTGGCGACCGGCCTTGCCGATCGTCGTGTTCATCTTGTCCGGATTGGACACGGCGCCGATGGTGGCCATGCAGCGGCCATGCACCAGGCGCTGTTCCGACGTCGACAAACGCAGGATGACGTAGTCCTGATCGCGGCCGACGATCTGCACGTAGGTACCGGCCGAACGCGCCAGCTGGCCACCCTTGCCGATCTTCAGCTCGACGTTATGGACGATGGTGCCAACCGGAATGGCGCCGAGCGGCATCGCATTGCCCGGCTTCACGTCGGCGGTGTCGGCCGAGATCACCTTGTCGCCGGCGGCCAGACGCTGCGGCGCCAGGATGTAGGCCTGCTCGCCGTCTTCGTACTTGATCAGCGCGATGAAGGCGGTGCGGTTCGGATCGTATTCGAGACGCTCGACCGTCGCGACCATGTCCTTCTTGGCGCGCCGGAAGTCGATGATCCGGTAGGCCTGCTTGTGGCCGCCGCCGCGGAAGCGCGAGGTGATGCGGCCGTTATTGTTGCGACCGCCCGTGGAGTGCTGACCTTCGGTCAGCGCCTTGACCGGCGCGCCTTTGTACAGCGTCGAACGATCGACGGTGACCAGGTGGCGCTGGCTCGGTGTGGTCGGATTGTAGGTCTTTAACGCCATCGATCCGCTCCTTACAGCCCGGTGGTCACGTCGATGCGATGACCTTCTTCGAGGGTCACGATCGCGCGCTTCACGTCAGACTGCTGTCCCATTCTGTTCTTGAACATCTTGACCTTGCCCTGGCGGATCAGCGTGTTGACGTTCTTGACCTTGACGTCGAACAGCTTCTCCACCGCTTCCTTGATCTGCGGCTTGGTCGCGGTGCGGGCGACCTTGAAGGTCACCTTGTTGAACTCCGAACCCATGGTCGCCTTTTCGGTGATCACGGGAGAGAGAATGATGTCGTAATGACGCGGATCGCTGGTGCTCATTTGAAACGCGCCTCCAGCGCATCGAGCGCGGCTTTCGTCAGCACGAGAGTCTTGCGCCGCATGATGTCGTAAACGTTGATGCCCTGGATCGGCAGCACGTCGATGTTCGGAATGTTGCGCGCGGCCGAGGCGAAATTCGCCTCCAGCTCGGCGCCGTCGATGATCAGCGCATTGGCCAGGCTCATCTTGCCGAACTGGGCGAGCAGCGACTTGGTCTTCGCCTTGTCCAGCGTGGCCTTGTCGATGACGATGATGCCGCCGTCCTTCGCCTTCGACGACAAAGCGTGCTTGAGCGCGAGCGCCCGCACCTTCTTCGGCAGATCGATGGCATGGCTGCGCACGACCGGACCGAAGGCGCGACCGCCGCCGCGGAACTGCGGAACGCGGGCCGAACCGTGGCGAGCGCCGCCGGTGCCCTTCTGGCCGTACATCTTCTTGCCGGTACGCCAGATCTCGGAGCGATCCTTGGTCTTGTGCGTGCCGCGCTGACGACGGGCGAGTTGCCAGTTGACGCAGCGCTGAATGATGTCGATGCGCGGCTCAAGGCCGAAGATGGCGTCGGACAGACTGACCGAGCCGGCTTCCTTGCCCTCAAGCGTGGTGATTTTCATATCCATATTATTCGCCCTCCTTCGCAGCGGGGGCTTCCGAGGCGGCGGCTTCGGCGAGGCGGAATTTGCCCGGCTTCGGCGCGTCCTTGTGCAGCTTCTTCTTGACGGCGTCGCGCAACGTGATCCAGCCGCCCTTCGAGCCCGGCACCGCGCCTTCGACCATGACCAGGCCGCGCTCGATGTCGATCTTGGCAACTTTCAGATTGAGCGTGGTGATGCGGGTGTTGCCCATATGGCCCGGCATCTTCTTGTTCTTGAAGGTCTTGCCCGGGTCCTGACGGCCGCCGGTCGAACCGATCGAACGATGCGACACCGAAACGCCGTGCGAGGCGCGAAGACCGCCGAAATTCCAGCGCTTCATGCCGCCGGCGAAGCCTTTACCAATCGAAATGCCGCAAACATCGACGAACTGACCTTCGACGAAATGGTCGGCCGTGATTTCGGCGCCGACCGGGATCATCGCGTCTTCGCTGACGCGGAATTCCGCGAGCTTGCGCTTCGGCTCGACCTTGGCGGCGGCGAAGGTGCCGCGAGCGGCCTTGCTCATGTTGCCGGCGCGACGCTCACCAGCACCGAGCTGGAGCGCGACGTAACCGTTTTTATCTTTGCTGCGATGAGCAATGACCTGGCACTGCGCCAGGCGCAGGACCGTGACCGGAACGTGTTCACCAGCATCGGTGAACAACCGGGTCATACCCATTTTCTGTGCGACGACACCCGAACGCATTTGTATGTCCTCACCCGGCCTTTAGAGCTTGATCTCGACGTCGACACCGGCGGCCAGGTCGAGCTTCATCAGCGCGTCCACGGTCTGCGGCGTCGGGTCGACGATGTCGAGAAGGCGCTTGTGCGTGCGCATCTCGAATTGTTCGCGGCTCTTCTTGTCCACGTGCGGCGAGCGGTTCACCGTGAACTTCTCGATGCGCGTCGGCAGCGGGATCGGTCCACGCACCTGCGCGCCCGTGCGCTTGGCGGTGTTGACGATCTCGCGCGTCGACGCATCGAGGATGCGGTGATCGAACGCCTTGAGCCGGATCCGAATATTCTGGCCGTTCATTTGTCTGTCTCTCTGGACTGTCATCATCCGTACAAACGGATGATCCAGTATTCGCTAACCGTCTCGACTTCCCTGGTGAGTCGCGCGGCAAGAGCCTTGCGCCAAACCCGGTCACTGAACTCCCCGCTTGTTACGGCGGGGAGCCAGTCCTGTGTCTTACTCGATGATGCTGGCGACCACGCCGGCGCCGACGGTGCGGCCACCTTCACGGATCGCGAAGCGGAGCTTTTCTTCCATGGCGATCGGCACGATGAGGTGCACTTCCATCGCCACGTTGTCGCCCGGCATCACCATTTCAGTGCCCTCCGGCAGATGAACCACGCCCGTCACGTCGGTCGTGCGGAAGTAGAACTGCGGACGGTAGTTGGTGAAGAACGGGGTATGACGGCCGCCCTCTTCCTTGGTCAGGATGTAGGCTTCGGCCTTGAACTTGGTGTGCGGCTTGACTGAGCCAGGCTTGCAGAGAACCTGACCGCGCTCGACTTCCTCACGCTTGGTGCCGCGCAGCAGCGCGCCGATGTTGTCGCCCGCCTGGCCCTGATCGAGCAGCTTGCGGAACATTTCAACGCCGGTGACGATGGTCTTCTGGGTCGGCTTGATGCCGACGATCTCGACTTCCTCGCCGACCTTGACGATGCCGCGCTCGACGCGACCGGTGCAGACGGTGCCGCGGCCGGAGATCGAGAACACGTCTTCAACCGGCATCAGGAACGGCTGGTCGATCGGGCGTTCCGGCTGCGGAATGTACTCGTCGACGGCCTTCATCAGCTCGAGAACTGCGTCGTGGCCGAGCTTCGGCTCCTTGCCATCGAGCGCCATCAGCGCCGAGCCCTTGATGATCGGGATCTTGTCGCCCGGGTAGTTATACTTGGAAAGAAGCTCGCGAACTTCGAGTTCGACGAGTTCGAGCAATTCCGGATCGTCGACCATGTCGCACTTGTTCATGAACACGACGAGCGCGGGAACGCCGACCTGACGGGCGAGCAGGATGTGCTCGCGGGTCTGCGGCATCGGGCCGTCGGCGGCCGACACGACCAGGATCGCGCCATCCATCTGCGCGGCGCCCGTGATCATGTTCTTCACATAGTCGGCGTGGCCGGGGCAGTCGACGTGCGCATAGTGACGGTTGGCCGTCTCGTATTCGACGTGCGCGGTCGAGATCGTGATGCCGCGCGCCTTTTCTTCCGGCGCCTTGTCGATCTGATCGTAAGCGGTGAAGGTCGCGCCGCCGGTTTCGGCAAGCACCTTGGTGATCGCCGCGGTCAGCGACGTCTTGCCATGGTCGACGTGACCGATGGTGCCGATGTTGCAATGCGGCTTATTGCGGTTGAATTTTTCTTTGGCCATGGAGCTCTCCGTTCAGAAACTTCAGGTTTAGTTTGGCGACCGGTTACGCGAATTTCTTCTGAACTTCCGCCGACACGTTGGCGGGCAGTTCTGCGTAATGATCGAATTGCATGGTGAAGGTGGCGCGGCCCTGCGACATCGACCGCAGGGTGTTGACGTAGCCGAACATGTTCATCAGCGGCACCATCGCGTTGATCACGTTGGCGTTGCCGCGCATGTCCTGGCCCTGAATCTGGCCGCGGCGTGAGTTCAAGTCGCCGATGACCGAACCGGTATAGTCTTCCGGGGTCACGCATTCGACCTTCATGATCGGCTCGAGCAGCACCGGCTTGGCGCGCTGCATCGCTTCGCGCAAACCGGCGCGGGAGGCGATTTCGAAGGCGAGCGCCGACGAGTCGACGTCATGATAGCGGCCGTCAACCAGAGTGACCTTCATGTCGACGACCGGGAAGCCAGCCAGCGGGCCGGAGCCCAGAACCGACTCGAGACCCTTTTCGACGCCCGGGATGTATTCTTTCGGCACCGAGCCGCCGACCGTGTCGTTGATGAACTCGAACGGAGCACCCGGCTCCGACGGCTCGACCACGAACTTGACTTCGGCGTACTGGCCCGAACCACCCGACTGCTTCTTGTGGGTGTAGGTGTGCTCGACCTTCTGCGTGATCTTTTCGCGGAACGCCACCTGCGGCGCGCCGATGTTGGCGTCCACTTTGTAGGTGCGGCGCAGAATGTCGACCTTGATGTCGAGATGCAGTTCGCCCATGCCCTTGAGAATGGTCTGGCCGCTCTCGTGATCGGTCGACACGCGGAAGGACGGATCCTCGGCGGCCAGTTTGGCCAGCGCGACGCCGAGCTTTTCCTGGTCGGCCTTCGACTTCGGCTCGATGGCGATTTCGATCACCGGCTCCGGGAATTCCATCTTTTCGAGGATGACCGGGAACTTCGGATCGCAAAGTGTATCGCCGGTGCGGGTTTCCTTGAGGCCGGCCAAAGCGACGATGTCGCCGGCAAAGGCTTCCTTGATGTCTTCGCGGTTGTTGGCATGCATCAGCAACATGCGGCCGATGCGCTCTTTGCGCTCTTTGGTCGAGTTGATGACGCCGGTGCCGCTCGACAAAGTGCCGGAATAGATGCGGCAGAAAGTGATGGTGCCGACGAAGGGGTCGTCCATGATCTTGAAGCCGAGCAGCGCCAGCGGCGCGTCGTCTTTCGGCTCGCGGATGACGTCTTCGCCGTTGTCCGGATTGATGCCGTGGATCGGCGGCACGTCGAGCGGCGACGGCAGGAAATCCACGACCGCGTCGAGCAGCGGCTGCACGCCCTTGTTCTTGAAGGCCGAGCCGCAGAGAACGGGGAAGAAAGAGCCGGTGATGACGGCCTTGCGGATGAGGCCCTTAAGGGTAGCCTCGTCCGGCTCCTTGCCTTCGAAGAAGGCGGCCATCGCGGTGTCGTCGAGTTCGACGGCGGCTTCGATCAGAATTTCGCGATACTTCTTGGCGTCTTCGGCCAGGTCGGCCGGAATCTCGATGTCCTTGTAGTTGGCGCCGAGCGCCTCATCTTCCCAGATCACGCCCTTCATGCGCACCAGATCGACAACACCCTTGAAGGTGTTCTCGGCGCCGATCGGCAGCTGGATCGCGATCGGCTTGGCGCCGAGGCGGGTCTTGATGTCGTCCATGCACTTGAAGAAGTCGGCGCCAATCTTGTCCATCTTGTTGGCGAAGACGATGCGCGGCACGCGGTACTTGTCGCCCTGGCGCCAGACGGTCTCGGTCTGCGGCTCGACGCCCTGGTTGCCGTCGAGCACGACGACGGCGCCGTCGAGGACGCGCAGCGAACGCTCGACTTCAATGGTGAAGTCGACGTGGCCGGGCGTGTCGATGATGTTCAGGCGCTTGCCGTTCCAGAACGCGGTCGTCGCGGCCGACGTAATGGTGATGCCGCGCTCCTGCTCCTGCTCCATCCAGTCCATCGTCGCGGCACCTTCGTGCACTTCGCCGATTTTGTGGCTCTTGCCGGTGTAATAGAGAATCCGCTCGGTGGTCGTCGTCTTGCCGGCATCAATGTGAGCCATGACGCCGAAGTTGCGGTAGTCCTCAATGGCATGGAGACGAGGCATATCGATCTACTTCCTGAATAAGTTCGCCGCTACTACCAGCGGTAATGCGAGAAGGCCCGGTTGGCTTCCGCCATCTTGTGGGTGTCTTCGCGCTTTTTCACCGCGTTGCCGCGGTTGTTGGAGGCGTCGAGCAGTTCGGCGGAGAGCCGCTCGGTCATGGTGCGTTCGTTGCGCTCGCGCGCGGCCGAGATGATCCAGCGGATGCCGAGCGCCTGGCGGCGCGTCGTGCGCACTTCGACCGGCACCTGGTAGGTGGCGCCGCCGACGCGACGCGAGCGCACTTCGATCGACGGCATCACGTTGTCCAGGGCCTGCTGAAACACGGCGAGCGGGTTGGCCTTGGTCTTGGCTTCGATCGTCTCGAGCGCACCGTAAACAATGCCTTCGGCGACCGACTTCTTGCCGTCATACATGACGGCATTCATGAACTTGGACACGACCGCCGACTGAAACTTCGGGTCGATCGTGATTTCGCGTTTTTCTGCGGCGTGACGACGAGACATGGATCTGACCCTTACTTCGGACGCTTGGCGCCGTATTTCGAACGGCGCTGCTTGCGGTTCTTGACGCCCTGCGTATCGAGGACGCCGCGCAGGATGTGATAGCGCACGCCCGGCAAATCCTTGACGCGGCCGCCGCGGATCATGACCACGGAATGCTCTTGCAGGTTATGGCCTTCGCCCGGGATGTAGCCGATCACTTCAAAGCCGTTGGTGAGACGAACCTTGGCGACCTTACGAAGCGCCGAGTTCGGCTTCTTCGGCGTCGTCGTATAGACGCGCGTGCAGACGCCGCGCTTCTGGGGGCTCGACTGCAGCGCCGGGACCTTGTTGCGGGTCTTGAGCGGCTGCCGCGGATTGGCAATCAGCTGGTTGATCGTCGGCATCGTTCGCCTATCGTTACGTGCTGGGCCAAAAGGGCCCGGAATTGGTTCGGCCTTGCGGCCCGCGTGTGTTCTCGATGCGTGCCTTGACGACACGCAAAACGAAATCGCGCCATCCGCATCAATCGCGGGGGCGCTCTTTCCAGTTCTGACAACCGCGTAGCCGTTTGCACGACCAAGCAGCCGTTTAGCGAAACCTGACAGTGGCTGTCAGCGGCAGCGTCTGAGCTTCATTCGTCGAGGCGATTGCGCCGGCTGAGTGCTTGAGAAATCTTAAGGTTCTCAAAGACTTGGCCGGGCGGCCGTTCCGAAGCAAGCGAAGCTCACCGCCTGCCGTTAAGTGCCGCGTATGTATCGGCCTGATACCCCCAAGTCAAGGCGAAAAGGGCCGAAAAACCGGGGCTCCGGAGCGGTTGCAGCGGCTCAGGACACGCTATCGCGCAATATGATTAGCCCCTCATGCGGGCGCAAGGTGAGCTGTCCGGCAATCGCCTCCCCGGCCCGGCCGGGGCATGACGACAGCAGCACGGTACCACGGTAAGTATTTGGCAATAAGACGTTATTTTCGGTTTCTTCGCCGAAATTGAGCGCCACCAGGAGCGCCTCGCCGTCGGCTACTCGTTCAAAGGCCAACACAGCACCGGACTGGGCCACTGGCCTATAGGTTCCTTTCGTCAACGCCGCATGTGCGCGGCGCAGGGCGATCAGCCGCCGGTACAGGGTCAACAGCGAGTTCGGATCGGCGGCGGCCGATTCTACGTTGGAACCCGGCGAATCGGCGGCCAAAGGCAGCCACGGTTCGGCGCTCGAAAATCCGGCATGGCGGGAGGCGTCCCATGGCATTGGCGTGCGGCAGCCATCGCGGCCCTGCCCCGACACATTGAGCCCCCACGGGTCGCGGACGCGCTGCGGCGGGATCGGCACCTGGGTCATGCCGATCTCGTCGCCGTAATAAAGCGTCGGCGTGCCGCGCAAGGTGAGCAACAGCATCGCCGCCACCCTCGCCTGCGCCGCGCCGATGCGGCTCGCCAGACGCGGCCGGTCGTGATTGCCCAACACCCAATTCGGCCAGGCGCCCGGCGGCAACGATCCCTCGTAGCGATCGATCAGCGAAGCGACCGCGTCGGCGCGCCACGGCGTCTCGATCAGCGCGAAGTTGAACGGCAGATGCGCCCCATTGAGACCCTCGCCGTAATAGGCGGCGAGCTTCTCGACCGGCAGATAGATTTCGCCGATCAGCACGCGATCGGGGAATTCGTCGATAACCGCGCGCAGTTCACGAATGACCTCGTGCACTTGCCGTTGGTCGGTCGAATAGATCGGCAGCAGCGAACGATAGGCGGGATCGCCATCGCGATAGTCCGGGTTTGGCGGATTGTCACGGAACGCTTCGTCCTTGATCAGATGCCAGATCACATCGACGCGAAAGCCGTCGACGCCGCGCTTCAGCCAAAAGCGCATGACATCCTGCATCGCTTCGCGAACCGCGGGGTTGCGCCAGTTCAGGTCGGGCTGTTCGCGCAGGAACGCGTGATAATAATACTGGTCGCTCGCCGCATCGTATTGCCAAGCCGAGCCGCCGAATTCCGACAGCCAGTTATTGGGCGGCCCGCCATCCGGCGCGCCGTTCCGCCAGATGTACCAGTCGCGTTTGGCGGACTGCCGCGACACCCGGCTTTCCGCGAACCAGGGATGCCGGTTCGAGGTGTGGTTGGGCACGAAATCGATGATCAGCTTGAGGCCAAACGCATGCGCGCGCGCCACCAGCGCATCAAAATCTTCCATCGTACCGAACAACGGATCGATGCCGGTGTAATCGGAAATGTCGTAACCGAAATCGGCCATCGGTGAGGGAAACACCGGCGACAGCCAGATCGCGTCGATACCGAGGTCGACAAGATACGGTAGCCGCGCGGCGATGCCCTTGAGATCGCCGACGCCGTCGCCGTTCGTGTCCTGAAACGAGCGCGGGTAGATCTGGTAGATGACGCCGGTTTGCCACCAGTGCATGAGCGCACCTTTATCCGACCGAACGTAACGCCCGTGTGACGGCACCCGCCAACGAAAAAGGGCCGCCCTTTCGGACGGCCCTCGATCTTTTTTGCGTCAGCCGGATTACTCGGCCGCCGGCAGCGCCGGAGCGGCCATTGCCTCGGCGGCGGAAGCGGCCTTGGCCGCGTCCTTCTCGCGTTCTTCCAGGATGAGAGCATCGCGCTTGATGGCGATCTCGCGCAGACGGTTCATCATGGCGCCGGTGCCGGCCGGAATCAGACGGCCGACGATGACGTTTTCCTTCAGTCCGTCGAGCGTGTCCGCCTTGCCGTTGACTGCGGCCTCGGTGAGCACGCGCGTGGTCTCCTGGAACGACGCCGCCGAGATGAACGAACGGGTCTGCAAGCTCGCCTTGGTGATGCCGAGCAGAACGGGATGACCCGATGCGGGCTTCTTGCCTTGCTCGACAGCCTTGAGATTGATCTCGTCCATCTCGCTGCGGTCGATCTGTTCGCTGGCCAAGAGTTCGGTCTCGCCGGCGTCGTCGATCTCGACCTTTTGCAGCATCTGGCGAACGATCACCTCGATGTGCTTGTCGTTGATCATAACGCCCTGCAAGCGATAGACCTCCTGGATTTCGTTGACCAGGTAAGCCGCCAGTTCCTCGACGCCCTTGATGGCAAGAATGTCGTGCGGAGCGGGATTGCCTTCGACGATATAATCGCCCTTCTCCAGCACGTCGCCGTCTTGCAGATGGATGTGCTTGCCCTTCGGGATCAGATATTCCCGCGGCTCGGCACCCTTGTCGGTCGGCTCGATCGTCAAGCGGCGCTTGTTCTTGTAGTCCTTGCCGAAGCGCACGATGCCGCCGATTTCGGCGATGATCGCCGCGTCCTTCGGCTTGCGCGCCTCGAACAGCTCGGCCACCCGCGGCAGACCGCCGGTGATGTCGCGCGTCTTGGCGCTTTCGGTCGGGATACGCGCGATGACGTCGCCCGCCTTTACGCTGCCGCCGGGATCGACCGAGATGATGGCGTCGACCGCGAGCAGGTAGCGGGCTTCGCCGCCGCGCGCCAGCTTGAGGATCTTGCCATCCTTGCCCTTGACGATCATGGCCGGACGCAGGTCGGCCTGGTTACGGGACGAACCCGTGCGCCAGTCGATCACCACGCGCTTGGCAATGCCGGTCGATTCGTCGAGCTGTTCCGACATCGACAGACCGTCCACCATGTCCTCGAAGGCGACTTCGCCGTCGACTTCAGTGAGGATCGGCCGGGTGTATGGATCCCACTCGGCGATACGCTGGCCGCGCTTGATCTTGTCGTTCTCGTCGACGCGCATGCGCGCGCCGTACGGGATACGGTGATGAGCGCGCTCGGTGCCGTCGGGATCGACCACCGCGACGACCATGTTGCGCACCATCGCCACCGTGTCGCCATCCGAATTCTTGGCAATGTTCTTGTTCTTGAACGTGATCTTGCCGTCGAAATTCGACTCGATGAACGACTGGTCGGAGATCTGCGCCGCGCCGCCGATGTGGAACGTACGCATGGTGAGCTGAGTGCCCGGCTCGCCGATCGACTGGGCGGCGATGACGCCCACCGCCTCGCCCATGTTGACCGGAGTGCCGCGCGCCAGATCGCGGCCGTAGCAGGCGCCGCAGACGCCGATCTTGGTCGTGCAGGTCAGCACAGAACGGATCTTGAGTTCCTGAACGCTGGCGTTGACGACCTTCTCGACTTCCGGCTCGGTGATCAAGGTGTGCGCCTTGAGCACGACGTTGCCGGTCGCCGGGTCCTTGACGTCCTCGGCCGTGGTGCGGCCGAGAATACGGATGGCCAGCGAAGCGACGACGGTGCCGGCGTCGATGATGGCGCGGACCTTGATGCCGTCGGTGGTGCCGCAATCCGGCTCGGTGATGATGCAATCCTGCGCGACGTCGACCAGACGGCGCGTGAGGTAGCCCGAGTTCGCCGTCTTCAAAGCGGTGTCGGCCAGACCCTTGCGGGCGCCGTGGGTCGAGTTGAAGTACTCGAGAACCGACAGACCTTCCTTGAAGTTCGAGATGATCGGCGTCTCGATGATCTCGCCCGACGGCTTGGCCATCAGGCCGCGCATGCCGGCGAGCTGGCGCATCTGCGCCGGCGAACCGCGGGCGCCGGAATGCGCCATCATGTAGATCGAGTTGACCTGCAGATCGCGGCCTTCCTTGTCCTTCTTGGTCGTCGAAATTTCCTTCATCATCGCTTCGGCGATGGCGTCGGTCGACTTCGACCAGGCGTCGACCACCTTGTTGTACTTCTCGCCCTGGGTGATGAGGCCGTCATTGTACTGCTGCTCGAACTCCTTGGCGAGTTCGCGCGTCTTGTCGACGGTCGCCCACTTCGACGCCGGCACAACCATGTCGTCCTTGCCGAACGAAATGCCGGCCTTGAAGGCGTGATAGAAGCCGAGCGACATGATGCGATCGCAGAAAATGACCGTCTCTTTCTGACCGCAATGGCGGTACACTTGATCGATCATCCCGGAGATTTCGCGCTTCGTCATCAGCTTGTTGACGATGTCGAACGGCGCCTTGACGCTGCGCGGCAGAACGTTGCCGAGCAACACGCGGCCGGGCGTGGTGTCGTACCACTTCTTGTACTCTTCGCCCTTCTCGTCGATACCGATCCAGCGATAGCGGATCTTGGTGTGCAGGCTGATGACCTTCTCGGACAGAGCATGCTCTATCGAGGCCATGTCGCCGAAGCCCTTGCCCTCGCCGGGCGAGCCTTCGCGGATCAGCGTCAAATAATACAGGCCGAGCACGATGTCCTGCGACGGCACGATGATCGGCTGACCGTTCGCCGGATGCAGGATGTTGTTGGTCGACATCATCAGGACGCGCGCTTCCAGCTGCGCTTCGAGCGACAGCGGAACGTGCACGGCCATCTGGTCGCCGTCGAAGTCGGCGTTGAACGCGGCGCAGACCAAAGGATGCAGCTGGATCGCCTTGCCTTCGATCAGCACCGGCTCGAAAGCCTGGATGCCGAGGCGATGCAAGGTCGGCGCGCGGTTCAAGAGCACCGGATGTTCGCGGATCACCTCGTCGAGGATATCCCAGACTTCCGGCTTTTCCTTTTCGACCAGCTTCTTGGCCTGCTTCACCGTGGTGGAGAGACCCTTGGCGTCGAGCCGCGAGTAGATGAACGGCTTGAACAGCTCGAGCGCCATCTTCTTCGGCAGGCCGCACTGATGCAGCTTGAGTTCCGGACCGACGACGATGACCGAACGGCCCGAGTAGTCGACGCGCTTGCCGAGCAAGTTCTGGCGGAAGCGGCCCTGCTTGCCCTTGAGCATGTCGGCGAGCGACTTCAGCGGACGCTTGTTGGCGACGGTGATGACGCGGCCGCGGCGACCGTTGTCGAACAGCGCGTCGACGGCTTCCTGCAGCATGCGCTTTTCGTTACGGATGATGATGTCCGGCGCGCGCAGTTCGATCAGCCGCTTCAGACGATTGTTGCGGTTGATGACGCGGCGATAGAGATCGTTCAAATCCGACGTCGCGAAGCGGCCGCCATCGAGCGGCACCAGCGGACGCAGGTCCGGCGGGATCACCGGCACGACGGTCAGAATCATCCACTCCGGCTTGTTGCCCGAGGCGATGAAGGCCTCGATCAGCTTCAGCCGCTTGGCGTATTTCTTCTTCTTGATGTCGCTCTCGGTCTCGCCGAGTTCGACGCGCAGGTCGGACTGCATCTTGTCGAGGTCGAGACCTTTCAGCATTTCGCGGATCGCCTCAGCGCCGATCGTGGCGGTGAAACTGTCCGGACCGAACTCTTCCTGCGCCTTGAGGTACTCGTCCTCTGACAGCAGCTGACGGTCCTTGAGCGGGGTCAGGCCCGGCTCAAGCACAACGTAATATTCGAAATAGAGGATGCGCTCGAGATCCTTGAGCGTCATGTCGAGCAGCATACCGATGCGGCTCGGCAGCGACTTCAGGAACCAGATGTGCGCAACCGGGGCGGCCAGTTCGATATGGCCCATGCGCTCGCGCCGCACGCGCGACAGGGTCACTTCAACCGAGCACTTTTCGCAGATGATGCCCTTGTACTTCATGCGCTTGTACTTGCCGCACAAGCACTCGTAATCCTTGATCGGCCCGAAGATGCGGGCGCAGAACAGGCCGTCGCGCTCGGGCTTGAAGGTACGGTAGTTGATCGTTTCCGGCTTTTTGATTTCGCCGTAGGACCACGACAAAATCTTCTCAGGGCTCGCGATCGAGATCCGGATCTGGTCGAAGACCTGAGCCGGCGCCGTCGGGCTGAAAAGATTCATGATCTCTTGATTCATTGCCATCTCCGCTATGCCGGCATGCCACCGGCCGCAATTCTAAAAACAAGGGCGTAAGCGGCCGGGCCTTATGGGCCCGGCCTTGACGCTTGTTATTCGGCGGCTTCCGCCGTCGGCGAGCCGCCATGACCCGGCGCCTTGGAATTGTGCAGGTCGACATTGAGGCCGAGCGAGCGCATTTCCTTGACCAGGACGTTGAACGACTCGGGGATACCCGCTTCGAACGTATCGTCGCCGCGGACGATCGCCTCGTACACCTTGGTACGGCCGGCGACGTCGTCCGACTTGACGGTGAGCATTTCCTGCAAGGTGTAAGCGGCGCCGTAAGCCTCGAGTGCCCACACTTCCATTTCGCCGAAACGCTGGCCGCCGAACTGCGCCTTGCCGCCGAGCGGTTGCTGGGTGACCAGCGAGTACGGACCGATCGAACGGGCGTGGATCTTGTCATCCACGAGATGGTGCAGCTTGAGCATGTAGATGTAGCCAACGGTGACCTGACGGTCGAACGGATCGCCGGTGCGGCCGTCATAGACGGTCGACTGGCCGGAGCGATCCATGCCGGCGAGATCGAGCATGTTCTCGATGTCTTTTTCCTTGGCGCCGTCGAACACCGGCGTCGCGATCGGAACGCCCTTGCGCAGGTTGCCGCCGAGTTCGATCAGGCCGTCTTCGTCGAGCGACTTGATGGTTTCGTCGTCGCCATAGACCTTCTTCAGGATTTCCTTGAGCGGCTTGATGTCGTGCTTGCCGTTCGCGGAATTGTAGACGTCGACGGCTTCGCCGATCTTGAGGCCCATGCCGGCGCAAGCCCAGCCCAGATGGGTTTCAAGAATCTGGCCGACGTTCATACGCGACGGCACGCCCAACGGATTGAGCACGATGTCGGCATGCGTGCCGTTCGCGAGGAACGGCATGTCTTCGATCGGCACGATGCGCGAGACCACGCCCTTGTTGCCGTGACGGCCGGCCATCTTGTCGCCGGGCTGGATCTTGCGCTTCACCGCGACGAAGACCTTGACCATCTTCATCACGCCGGGCGGCAACTCGTCGCCGCGCTGCAGCTTCTCGACCTTGTCGAGGAAGCGCTGTTCCAGAAGCTTCTTGCTCTCGTCGTACTGCTTGCGGATGGCCTCGATCTCGGTCATCAGCTTGTCGTTCGGCGAGGCAAACAGCCACCACTGCGAGCGCGGATACTCATCCAG
>CAMAUC010000073.1 GCA_945861265.1 Rhizobium sp. Q54
GGCGCTATGGGTCCCTGTCTTGGAAAAGGGCCCAGCCTTGGAAAAGGGCATTGAATTGCTCTGGCGCATCGTCCCGGGCTCCTGCCGGCCTCGCGATACCGCAGGACGCGACGATTCGGTATGGTGTGTTGGTGCTGGCGTTGTGGCGAAGGGCCCACAGCGCCCCGAAACCTCGCCAGTTGTCTCCCAGAGGGCCGACTGTTGGTCTCCCGCCGGATAGGTTCTGGACCTTCCGCACGAAGTTCAAACCCTAGGGTCGTTCCTTAGGTCAGGCCGATGCTAACGACATTGGCTGGGATTGCCTCGCAAGCAACGGCCCCCGACCGCAAGTCGGGGGTTTTGCGTTTTGGGGACGCGAAATCAAACTAGCCACCCCCCGGTTTTCAAATCAGGCCGCTAGGGGTCAAAGCAGGCCAGTACCTTTTAGGCAAAAGAACATATTGCGAACGGAGAACAAATGGTGTACGGTCGTTTTATCGTCGATCACGGCCCGCGGCGATCCTGCCCGCGTTGTCGCGGGTCGAATCTAAGGCCATAAGGAGCGACTAACATGAGTCAGCCTGCCCTGCGTCTCGTCGAAGGATCGTCCATGGACAAGTCCAAAGCCCTGTCGGCCGCGCTCTCCCAGATCGAGCGCCAGTTCGGCAAGGGCTCGGTCATGAAGCTCGGCAAGACCGACAAATCGATGGATATCGAGACGGTCTCGACCGGCTCGCTGGGCTTAGACATCGCGCTCGGCATTGGCGGCCTGCCGCGCGGCCGCATCGTTGAAATTTACGGGCCGGAATCGTCCGGCAAGACGACCCTGTCGCTGCACACGATTGCCGAGGCCCAGAAGAAGGGCGGCATCTGCGCCTTCGTCGACGTCGAGCACGCGCTCGACCCGATCTATGCGCGCAAGCTCGGCGTCAATGTCGACGAGCTGCTGATTTCGCAGCCGGACGCCGGCGAGCAGGCGCTGGAAATCGCCGACACTCTGGTGCGCTCCGGCGCGGTCGATGTGCTGGTGGTCGACTCGGTCGCAGCTCTGGTGCCGCGCTCCGAACTGGAAGGCGAGATGGGCGACGTGCAGCCGGGCTCGCAAGCGCGGCTGATGAGCCAGGCGCTGCGCAAGCTGACCGCGTCGATTTCCAAGTCGAAGACCATGGTGATTTTCATCAACCAGATCCGCATGAAAATCGGCGTGATGTACGGCTCGCCGGAAACCACCTCGGGCGGCAATGCGCTGAAATTCTACGCCTCGGTGCGCCTCGACATCCGCCGCATCGGCGCCATCAAGGACCGCGACGAGGTGATCGGCAACCAGACCCGCGTCAAGGTGGTCAAGAACAAGCTGGCGCCGCCGTTCAAGCAGGTCGAATTCGACATCATGTACGGCGAGGGCGTGTCCAAGGTCGGTGAACTGGTCGATCTCGGCGTCAAGGCCGGCGTGGTCGAGAAATCCGGCGCCTGGTATTCCTATGACAGCCAGCGCATCGGCCAGGGCCGCGAGAACGCCAAGGTGTTCCTCAAGCAGAACCCCGACGTCGCCGGCAAGATCGAGGCGCAGGTGCGCGCCAATTCCGGCGTGATCGCCGACGTCATCACCGCCGGCGAGATGGACAAGGACGACGACGACACCGCTGCCGAAGCTTGAAAAGCTCCGGGCACGTCGGGCCGAGGCGCATCAGCGTCCTCCCCCGGTGCCGGACTTGACGGCCAAGAGGACTCCGTAGCGGGAGAAGCTCAGGTCGTTACAGCTCCGGCGCAGGCGCGGGTTTCCACCCCGTCTGTATCGCCCAAGTCGACCAAGGAACTGCCGACCAAAGAACTGCCGACCAAGGATTCATCGACCAATCTCGAAGTGCCGGCCAGTGAACAGCCGGCCCATCTTGAAGTGTCGACCAACGAAGTGACGGCCCATGACGTGCCGGCCAGTTCGGATGTCGCAACTGACGCCGGGATGACGGTTGACGCTGTGAATGCCGCCGATGCATCGGGCGCCGTGATCGCGCTTGCCGCCCGGACGGACGCGGTCGCCACTACTGCCATCGCGCGGCCGGCCGACGGTCTGGTGACCGTTCGTCCGAAGCCGGAAAAGCGGAAGAATGCGAAGGAAAGAGCCAAGGAGAAGATCACCGGGGACAGGACCACGCCGATGACGGCAAAGGCGAAGTCCAGGGTGAACAAGAAGACCGCGAGCGATGTGGGCGACAATGCGTCCGACAAGGCAGCCGAGCGGGCCAGCGACAAGGCCGAGAAGGCCGCATTGAAGGCGCGCAAGGCCGAAACCAAGGCGGCCAAGATCAGCGCGGCGAAAGCCGCCAAGGCGGCCCGGGCTGCGTAGAGCGTTTTCGAGCGAAGTGGGCACCGGTTCGCGTGAAGAAAACGCGAATAAACGAAAGACTGGAGCCCCGGCTTTGATTCCATCAAAGCCGGGGCTCTAGAGGGCCGGGCAGCCTCTGGGCCGCCCGGTAAAGACGACCTGGAAGAAGTCTGGTTGTGCGTAACGCATCGCCCCCATCGGCACCCGGCTGTGTAAAGCGGCCGCCACCGAGGATGGGGGCGAGGTGCGTTTGGGCGCGCCCCTTTCTGGACTTACCCACCCCCCGCCGCTAAATAGAAGCCCTGAAATATCAAGCCGAACGGGGTTTTACCCCCTCCGGCATGGTCGGTCCGGGGCGTTCGCCGCCGGCGTCTTTGACAATGGCGGGCGGTTTAGAAAAGTCATGAGCGGCGTCAACGAAATCCGGAAGAGCTTTCTCGATTATTTTGCCCAAAACGAGCACCAGAAGGTCTCGTCCTCCGGCCTGGTGCCGAACAACGACCCGACCTTGATGTTCACCAATGCCGGCATGGTGCAGTTCAAGAACGTCTTCACCGGCTTGGAAAAGCGCCCGTACAGCCGCGCCGTGACCTCGCAGAAATGCGTGCGCGCCGGCGGCAAGCACAACGACCTCGACAATGTGGGCTACACCGCGCGCCACCACACGTTCTTCGAGATGCTCGGCAATTTCTCGTTCGGCGATTACTTCAAGGAACGCGCGATCCTGCTCGCCTGGAATCTGATCACCAAGGAATGGCAGATCCCGGTCGATAAGCTTCTGGTGACCGTCTATATCGACGACGACGACGCCTTCAATCTGTGGAAAAAAATCGCCGGCCTGCCGGAGAAGAAAATCATCCGTATTGCCGGCTCGGATAATTTCTGGGCGATGGGCGACACCGGCCCGTGCGGGCCCTGTTCGGAAATCTTCTACGATCACGGCCCGCATATTCCGGGCGGCCCGCCGGGCTCGGCCGATTCGGAAGGCGACCGCTTCATCGAGATCTGGAATCTCGTGTTCATGCAGTACGAGCAGCTCGCCGGCGGCAAACGCCTCGATCTGCCGCGGCCGTCGATCGACACCGGCATGGGGCTCGAGCGTATCGCCGCGGTGATGCAGGGCACGCACGATAATTATTCGATCGATCTGTTCCGGACATTGATCCAGGCGATCGCCGATTTCACCAAGGTGCCGGCCGGCGGCGCGCAGAAGGCGTCGCACCGCGTCATCGCCGATCATTTGCGCGCCTCGTCGTTCCTGATCGCCGACGGCGTGCTGCCGTCGAACGAAGGCCGCGGCTATGTGCTGCGCCGGATCATGCGCCGCGCCATGCGCCACGCCGAACTCTTGGGCGCGAAAGAGCCTTTGATGTGGAAACTGGTGCCGTCGCTGACGCGCGAAATGGGCCAGGCCTATCCGGAACTGATCCGCGCCGAGGCGCTGATCACGGAAACGCTCAAACTCGAAGAAACCAAGTTCCGCAACACTTTGGCGCGCGGCCTGTCGATCCTCGACGACAAGAGCAGGACGCTCAAGCAAGGCGACATGTTCGACGGCGACACCGCCTTCACGCTGTATGACACCTACGGCTTTCCGCTCGATCTGACGCAGGACGCGCTGCGCTCGCGCGGCATCTCGGTCGATCTCGCCTCGTTCACCGACGCGATGGAGCGCCAGCGCGCCAAGGCGCGCGAGAACTGGAAGGGCTCGGGCGACGCCGCGCAGGAGGCGATCTGGTTTTCGCTGCGCGAGAAGCTGGGCGCCACCGAATTCCTCGGCTACGAAACCGAGAGCGCCGAGGGCATCGTCACGGCGCTGGTGCGTGACGGCAAAGAAGTCGCCGAGCTGAAAAAAGGCGACAGCGGCGTCGTCGTCGTCAATCAGACGCCGTTCTACGGCGAAAGCGGCGGCCAGGTCGGCGACGCCGGCGAGATGCGCCGCGAAGGCGTCAAACTTGCCGTCACCGACACGCAAAAAAAGGGCGGCGACCTTTTTGTCCATGCGGTCACCGTGACTGAAGGCATCGTCAAGCTCGGCGATCCGCTGCTGATGGAAGTCGATCACGCGCGCCGCGGCGCTATCCGCATGAACCATTCGGCGACGCATCTGCTGCACGAAGCGCTGCGCCAGGTGTTAGGGGACCACGTCGCGCAGAAGGGCTCGATGGTGTCGCCGGACCGGCTGCGCTTCGATTTCTCGCATCCCAAACCTGTCAGCCCGGAAGAGCTGGCACGGGTCGAGGATATCGCCAATGACATCGTGCTGCAAAACTCCCCGGTGACGACCCGGCTGATGGCGCTCGACGATGCGCGCGCTTCCGGCGCACGGGCTTTGTTCGGCGAAAAATATGGCGACGAGGTGCGCGTTGTCGCGATGGGCCAAAATCCCAATAGTGCGTCGGGCAATTCGCTCGCCTGGTCGGTCGAGTTGTGTGGCGGCACGCATGTCAAACGAACCGGCGATATCGGTTTGATCACGGGCCTCGCCGATTCAGGCGTTGCCTCCGGCGTGCGGCGTCTGGAAGCGCTTACCGGCACGGTCGCGCGCCGTTCGGTCAACAAGCAGTTGCAGACGGTGAAGGCGGTCGCGGCCGAATTGAAAACCCCGCTCGACGAAATGCCGGCGCGCGTCGCCGCGTTGCTCGACGAGCGCAGGAAGCTGGAGCGCGAACTGGCCGACGCCAAGAAGAAAATTGCCATGGGTGGCGGCGCCGCCGTCAATGGCGCGGCGTCCGATGTGCGCAATGTCGGCAATATCAAGCTGATGGCGCGCGTCGTCACCGGCATCGACATCAAGGAATTGAAGAGCCTGGCCGACGAAGGCAAGAAGCAGCTCGGTTCTGGCGTGGTCGCGCTGGTCGCCACCAGCGAGGATGGCAAGGGCTCGATCGTCGTCGGCGTCACCGCCGACCTGACCGCGCGCTTTTCCGCTGTCGACCTGGTCCGCAAGGCCTCCGAAGTGCTCGGCGGCAAAGGCGGCGGCGGCAAGCCCGACATGGCGCAGGCCGGCGGCCCGGACGGCGCCAAAGCCGGCGACGCGCTCAAGGCGATCGAGGCGGCGCTCGGCGCGTGAGCGCGGACACGCCGCGCGGCTTTGCCGCGACGCGCTGCGTCGATGAGCGCCGGCGCGGCGACATCCTCGCGCTGGTGCATGCGGCCTTTGCCGGGCTGTCGCCGCCCTCCGGCGCGCTTCATGAGACAATCGATGAGGTCGCCGCGCGTCTTGCCGCTGGACCGGTGCTGATTTGCGAAGCCGGCGGTGAACTCATCGGCTGCGTCTATGGGGCGGTCAAGGAGGGCGGCCTTTATCTGACGCGCATGGCGGTGCGGCCGGACTGGCAAAAGCGCGGCGTCGGCCGCGCGCTGCTGTTGGCGGCGGAGGCCGAGGCGCGGTCGCGGGGCTTGCGCAAACTCACCCTGCGCGTGCGCGTCAACTTGCCGGAAAACCGCGCTTTTTTCGAGCGCGCCGGTTTTACCGTCACGGGGCAAGGCCAGAACCCGGGCCGGCCAGCCTATGAGGTGATGGAAAGCCCGATTGCCGACCCCGCCTCTTGATCGAGCGCAAGCCGGGTCCGCGCGATTGCTGTAATCTATGCGCTTACGATTCTCGAAACGGGGCCGCATGGCACGCCAATCCCTCAGCGAACTACGCCGGCGCGCCTATGTCGCCCTCGAGCAAGGGCCGGTCGGCGAACGGTTTGGCGCTCTCGTCGACCAGCTGCTGCTCAGCCTGATCGTGGTCAACCTGATCGCCGTCGCGCTCGAATCGGTGCCGGCTTTGAACGCGCGCTATGGCGTGGTGTTCGAGGCCATCGAATATGTCTCGCTGGTCGTATTCAGCGCCGACTATGCGTTGCGGCTTTGGAGCGCGGTCGAGCATGGCCCGCACCGGCATCTCACTGCGACGCGGGCGCGCCTGAAATACGCGCTGAGCCCGGCCGGCATTATCGACCTTCTGGCGGTGCTGCCGTTCTGGTTCGCCGCGCTGCTGCCGCTCGACCTGCGCTACATGCTGGTGTTCCGCATGGTGCGCTTTTTCAAGATCGCGCGCTATTCGCCGGCGATGCGCTCGCTGCTCGACGTCCTGTACAACGAACGCCGCGCGCTGTTCGGCTGTCTGGTCATCACGCTCGGCACCGCGCTGGTCGCGGCCGCGATGATGCATCTGGCCGAAGCCACGGCGCAGCCGGACAAGCTCGGCACCATTCCGGACGCGCTGTGGTGGTCGATCGTCACAATCGGTACGATCGGCTATGGCGACGTCGTGCCGGTGACCGCGTTCGGCAAGCTGATCGCCACGGCGACGATTTTCGTCGGCCTGATCCTGATGGCGCTGCCGATCGGCATCATCGCCAACGCCTTCTCGGAGCAGATCCATCGCCGCGATTTCATCGTCACCTGGGGCATGATCGCGCGCGTGCCGCTGTTCGCCGAACTCGACGCCGCCGAGATCGCCGACATCATGAAACTGTTGCGCGCGCAGCTGGTTGAGGAGGGCGAGGTGATTGTGCGCGAGGGCGACCATGCGCATTCGATGTATTTCATCGCCGCCGGCAGCGTCGAGGTGCATCTCGACAACAAGAAAATGCGGCTCGATACCGGACAGTTTTTCGGCGAGGTGGCCGTGCTCAAGAAGGAACGCCGCTCGGGGACCGCGGTGGCGCTGACGCGCACCAATTTGCTGGCGTTGGCGGCGCAGGACCTACACGCGCTGATGAAGCGCGACAAGCGCATCGCCGAACGCATCAAGGACGTGGTCGAGAAACGCACCGGCCACAAGGTGGCGGCGAAGAGCACCAAGGCCGGAGACGAGTAACCTCTCCCCGCGAGCGGGGAGAGGGAGAATTACGCCATCGCTTTTTTCAGATTCTCGTCCACCATGTCGAGAAAGCCGGTGGTCGACAGCCACGCTTGTTCGGCGCCGACGAGCAAAGCGAGATCCTTGGTCATGAAACCGGACTCGACCGTGTCGATGCAGACTTTTTCCAGCGTAGCCGAGAATTTCGCCAGCGTATCGTTGCCGTCGAGCTTGGCGCGGTGCGCAAGGCCGCGGGTCCAGGCGAAGATCGATGCGATCGAATTGGTCGAGGTCTGCTCGCCTTTTTGATGCTGGCGGTAATGGCGGGTGACGGTGCCGTGCGCGGCTTCCGCTTCGACCACCTTGCCGTCGGGCGTCAGCAGTACTGAGGTCATCAGGCCGAGCGAGCCGAAGCCTTGCGCCACGGTGTCGGACTGCACGTCGCCGTCATAGTTCTTGCAGGCCCAGACATAGCCGCCCGACCACTTCAGCGACGACGCGACCATGTCGTCGATCAGGCGGTGTTCGTAAGTGATCTTCTTTTCGGCAAACTTTTCCTTGAACTCCTCGTCGAAGACCTGCTGGAACAGCTCCATGAAGCGGCCGTCATATTGCTTCAGGATGGTATTCTTGGTCGAGAGATACAGCGCGTAGCCGCGCCCGAGCGAATAATTCATCGAGGCGCGGGCGAAGTCGCGGATCGAGTCGTCGAGATTGTACATCGCCATGGTAACGCCGGAGGACGGCGCCTTGAACACTTCGCGCTCGATCACCTGGCCGTCGCTGCCGGTGAATTTGATCGAGATGGTGCCGGCGCCGGGAAACTTGAAATCGGTGGCGCGGTACTGATCGCCATAGGCATGCCGGCCGATAATGATTGGCTTGGTCCAGCCCGGCACCAGGCGCGGCACGTTCTTGCAGATTATCGGTTCGCGGAAGATGGTACCGCCGAGGATGTTGCGGATGGTGCCGTTCGGCGAGCGCCACATATCCTTGAGCTTGAACTCCTTCACGCGGCCTTCATCGGGCGTGATGGTGGCGCACTTTACCGCGACGCCGACCTTTTTGGTCATCTCGGCCGAATCGATGGTGATCTGGTCGTTGGTTTCGTCGCGCTTCTCGACCGACAGATCGTAGTAGAGGAGGTCGATGTCGAGATAGGGGTGGATCAGCTTGTCCTTGATAAGCCGCCAGATGATGCGGGTCATCTCGTCGCCGTCCATTTCGACGACAGGATTCTGAACCTTGATCTTCGCCATTTTAATGAATTACCTGTTGAGGGCCGGCATTGTTCTCGGTCTATAGCATCGCCTTCCGGGCCGTGAAAGCCGCGCGAGCCATGGACTAAAGCCGCATTCCGCAATCAAAAATCGCGCCGGACGCAGCATCGGCGGGCGGTTCACCAAACTGTCATTGCGGCTTGCTGCGCTTTGCATCACAGCCAATTGGAAATCGGTCGCAACCGCGCTAAATTGCGACATTCCGCATCGGGCACTGCCCTTTCGCGGAGCAATCGCACGGCCGCCAGGAGGAATGTCCATGACTGCCATCGCTTTCAACCGCCGCAATCTGCTTGTCGCCAGCGGTTCCGTTCTGGCGCTCGGGACTTGCGGACTTCTGTTGCCGGCCCGCGCGCAAGGCGTCGCACCGACCGCGTCGATGCCGGGCGGATCCAACAACTACCAGAAGGGTGCGCCGACCGTGGAGCGCATCGGCAAAGGCGGGTTCTTGATGACGGGCACCGTGCGCCGCGCCGGCGACGGGGCGCCGCTTTCCGGGCAGCGCGTCCAGATCTGGGCGCACACGACCGAAGGGCGCGAGGAAGACCAGCGCAGTCACGGCGCCACGCTCACCGACAAGAACGGCGTGTTTCGTCTGGAGATGCCGCAGATCATACCCATCTTCGGCCAGCCGCATGGCCACCTTGCCTATGACAGCGGTGACTTCAAAACCGTATTCTTGCGTCCGGTGATGCGGAGCGCAAAAGAGACGAGCCTCGAGGCGCACTTCATCCTTCAGCCGGTCTGACCGGGCAGTGAACACGAGCATGCGACGGGCCCCGCCGGCTCTTATCTGGGCCGTCCTTGCGGCTGTCTTTGGCACGCCGATCGCGCTTTCGTTGGCGAGTCCACTGCTCGAATGGCGCGGCCCGGTCTACATCCTGGCCGGACTCGCAGGGATGATCGCGCTAGGTCTCTTGCTCGTTCAACCCATGCTGATAGCCGGATATCTGCCGGGCCTGTCGGCTTATCGCGCCCGTCGCGTCCATCGCTGGATCGGCGCCGCGCTGGTGATCGCGCTGCTGGTCCATATCGGCGGCCTCTGGATCACCAGTCCGCCGGACATGATCGATGCGTTGACCTATACATCGCCGACGCCGTTCTCGCCCTTCGGCGTGACGGCGATGTGGGCAATCTTCGCCGTCGCGGGTTTGGCTTTGCTGCGACGGCGATTGGGACTGCGCACATGGCGTATCGCTCATATGAATTTTGCCGTGGTCATCGTCGCCGGCAGCGTGGTGCATGCCATGCTGGTCGAGGGGACGATGGAGACGATGTCGAAGGCCGCGCTTTGCACTTTGGTCGTCGCGGCAGCGGTAAAAGTCATGGCTGACTTATGGGCGACAAAAAAGCCCGCCCGATGAGATCATCATCGGGCGGGTTTTGACGACTAAGTCGCCCGCGATCGCGGGTTAGGTCATCAGAGCGTGGCGAGCGCGGCGTTCAGCGTTGCGCTCGGCCGCATCGCGGCCGATGTCTTCTTCTCGTCGGGCAGGTAGTAGCCGCCGGTATCCACCGGCTTGCCCTGAACGGCGAGCAGTTCGGCGTTGATCTTGGCTTCTTCGGCCGCCAGCGTCTCCGCCAGCGGCTTGAACCGCGCGGCGAGGGGGGAGCTGTTGTCGCGGCGGGCCAGCGCCTTGGCCCAATAGAGCGCCAGGTAGAAATGGCTGCCGCGATTGTCCAGTTCGCCCACTTTGCGCGCCGGCGAGCGGTTGTGCTCGAGGATCTCACCATTGGCCTCGTCGAGCGTCTCGGCGAGGACCTTCACGTCCTCGTTGCCGCTGACCTGCGCCAGATGCTCCAGCGAGGCGCCCAGCGCGAGGAACTCGCCCAGCGAATCCCAGCGCAGATAGCTTTCCTCCTTGAACTGTTCGACGTGCTTGGGCGCCGAGCCGCCGGCGCCGGTCTCAAACATCCCACCGCCCTGCAGCAGCGGCACGACCGACAGCATCTTGGCCGACGTGCCCAATTCCATAATCGGGAACAGGTCGGTGAGATAATCACGCAGCACGTTGCCGGTGACGGAGATGGTGTCCTGGCCCTTGCGGATACGCTCGAGCGAGAACTTCGTCGCCTCGACCGGCGCCATGATGCGGATGTCGAGACCCGACGTGTCTTGGTCCTTCAGGTACTTCTCGACCTTGGCGACGAGTTGCGCGTCGTGCGCGCGCTTGGCGTCGAGCCAGAACACCGCGGGCGTGTTGGTGATGCGTGCGCGGCGCACCGCGAGCTTGACCCAGTCCTGGATCGGCTCGTCCTTGACCTGGCACATGCGGAAGATGTCGCCGGTCTCGACCTTCTGCGACATCAGCACCGTGCCGTCCTCGGAGACGACGCGCACCGTGCCGTCCTTGGGCATCCGGAACGTCTTGTCGTGCGAGCCGTACTCTTCGGCCTGCTGCGCCATCAACCCGACGTTCGGGACCGAGCCCATGGTCTTCGGGTCGAACGCCCCGTGCGCCTTGCAGTCCTCGATGGTGGCCTGGAACAGCGTCGAGTAGCAGCGGTCAGGGACCGCGGCGATGCAGTCGTGCAGCTTGCCGTCGGCGCCCCACATCTTGCCGGACTCGCGGATCATCGCCGGTATCGACGCATCGATGATCACGTCGCTCGGCACGTGCAGGTTGGTGATGCCCTTGTCGGAATTGACCATGGCGAGGCTGGGCCGCTTCGCGTAGACGGCCTGGATATCGGCCTTGATCGCCGCCTTTTCCGCCTCCGGCAGGGTCTCGATCTTGGCCATCATCTCGCCCACGCCGAGATCGGGATCGACGCCCAGGCGCTTGAGAGTTGCGCCGTGCTTCTCGAACACGTCGGCGAAGAACACGGACACGCAATGACCGAAGATGATGGGATCGGAGATCTTCATCATGGTCGTCTTGACGTGCAGCGAGAACAGGATGCCGTCTTTCTTTGCGGCGTCCATCTGCGCCGCGAAAAAGGCGCGCAACGCCTTAACGTTCATCACCGAGCAGTCGATGATTTCGCCGGCCTTGAGCGGCAGCTTCTCCTTCAGGACCGAGACCGCGCCGTCGCTGCCGGCCAGTTCGATCCGGGCAACGGTCGGTGCCGCCACGGTCGTTGCGACCTCCGTGCCATAGAAGTCTTGGCCCGACATATTGGCCACGCGGGTTTTCGAGTCCTTAC
Organism: Rhizobium sp. Q54; assembly: GCA_945861265.1. GTDB lineage: Bacteria > Pseudomonadota > Alphaproteobacteria > Rhizobiales > Xanthobacteraceae > Pseudolabrys. The sequence continues at coordinate 11,531 of CAMAUC010000073.1, forward strand.
TCCAGGCGCCCATCTTGTGCGGATGGCTGCGCGCAAACGCCTTTACGGCGCCGGCGGCGCGGCGGTCGGAGTTGCCCTCGCGCAGCACCGGATTGACGGCGCTGCCCAGCACCTTGCCGTAGCGGGCGCGGATTTCCTTGTCCGCCGGCGTCGCGTCGCTGTCGGGATAGTTGGGGATGTCGTAGCCTTTGCTCTGCAGCTCCTTGATCGCGGCTTTGAGTTGCGGGATCGAGGCGGAAATATTGGGGAGCTTGATGATGTTGGCTTCCGGCTTCATCGCCAGCTTGCCGAGCTCGGCGAGCTCGTCGTTGATCTTCTGCTCGAGCTTCAGCTTCTCCGGGAAGTTGGCGATGATGCGGCCGGTCAGCGAAATGTCCTTCAGCGTCACCGACACACCGGCCGCGCCGACGAAGGCCGAGACGATCGGCAGCAGGGAATAGGTCGCGAGCGCCGGGGCTTCATCGACCTTCGTCCACATGATTTCAAGTTTTGACATTCTTGCACCTTTTCGCCGGCTGACGGGAGTTGGGGCCCTATAACATCCGCAACCCGCTGGTAAAAGCCTCCGCCGCGAGATAACCGCGTTGGCTTCCCCGCCCGCAAAGGGGCCGCTATACCCCCCGCAACGGAGTGCTTTTATGCCCGGAGCCGGGACCGACAAGACCAAGCGCTGGATCGAGCAGCCCGCCCCGGTGGTGGTGCTGGTCGAATCGCAGCTTGGCGAGAATATCGGCGCCGCCGCCCGCGCCATGGCCAATTTCGGGCTTAGCCAGTTGCGCCTGGTCAAGGCGAAGCAGGGCTGGCCGAACGAGCGCGCCGTGGTCATGGCGGCCGGCGCCGACCGCATCCTCGAGAACGCGGTACTGTACGAGACGCTCAAAGACGCTCTCGCCGACTGCACCTTCGTGCTGGCTTTGACGGCGCGCAATCACGACCAGGCCAAGCCCGTGATTTCGGCCGCGCAGGCGGCGGCCGAGATGGGCCCGCGTGTGGCGGCCGGCGAGACCGTGGCGCTGGTCTTCGGGCGCGAGCGCAACGGCCTGGAAAACCACGAGGTCGGCATGGCCGACCGCATTGTGACGCTGCCGGTCAACCCGGCATTCGCCTCGCTCAATCTGGCGCAGGCGGTGGTGATCGTCGCCTATGAATGGTTCAAGCAAACAGGGGCGGGCGGCACGCGCGTCGAGCCGTCGCGGCGCTCGCCGCCGGCGGCCAAGCAGCAGATCGAGGCGTTTTTCACCGATCTCGAGCGCGAACTGGAGAAAGTGGAATTTTTCCGGCCGCCGGAAAAGCGCGGCGTCATGCAGGTCAACCTGCGCAATATTTTTCATCGCCTCGAGCCGTCCAAGCAGGACATGCGCACGCTGCACGGCGTCATCATGGCGCTGGTCAATGGCAGCAAGGGTCCGGCGCGCGGCGGCGTGCTAGATCCGTCGCAGGCGCAGGGCTTGCGCGAGATGATCGCCGATCTCGGCGCGGCGCGGGCGCGCGAGGACCGGACGCCGGCGCGCGGCCTGGCGCGGCTCCTGCGGCGCAACCCGACGGAGGCCGAGCGCAGCCTGTGGCGGGCGATGACCAATGACCGGCGCTTCGCCAGTCTGGGCTTCAAGCGCCAGGTACCGCTCGGACCGCATATCGCCGACTTCGTCTCGTTCCCGCTCAAATGCGCGATCGATCTGGTGCCGCAAAGCGAGGCCGAGCCCGCGGCGCTGGCGCGCGTCGAGCGGCGGCGCTGGCTCGCCGAGCACAATTACAAAGTGGTCGAGGTGCAGGCCGCCGATGTCGAGGCTGACGTGAAGGCGGCGCTCGATGCGCTGGCGGCGCGGTTCCCATCCGGCGAAGCTGGCTGACAAAAGGTAAACGCCTGCGCCGAATGTCGGCGGTACGGCAACACAGTTCCGCAATTCGGACTTGCTAGGCAGCCGCATCCTTCATGGAGGCGACGATGTCACGGACACGTTTGGCACTTGCGGCCCTTGTTCTTCTCACCATCGGCAGCGCGCAGGCGCAGACCGTTGTGATCAACCAGCGGCCTGAGCAGAAGGGCAGCGAGATCCGCATCCAGGTAAACATCAGTTTCTTTGCGCCCGGTGCGGTCAACAGTTCGGAAGCCTCGCTCAAACTGCAGGAAGATTCGCGCAAGGCGCTCTACCAGAGCGCCGCCAGGGAGTGCGAGGTGCTGCAGGCGACCATCGCCGGGGACTGCCGGCTGGAGCAGGTCAGCGTCAAAATGAACCGCACTTTCGGCTAGGGACAAACCGAAGGCGTCAATGCCAGCGGCAATTTCACCTACAAGGTGACGCTCAAGTAGCGCGGCGGCAGGAGCGCGTCAGAACGCGTCCTTGGTGCCGCCGCGCGCGACCGCCAATGTCTTGAGGCTGGCGGCGACGCTTTCGCGCACCAAACTGAAATCGCTGCCGACGGTGACGAAGCGGAAGCCGCGCTTGACCATGTCGAGCGCGCGGCCGGCGTCGCGGCAATAGATGCCGGGGATTTTGCTGGCCTTGAGCGCGGCGGCGCAGATCGTGTCGATGGCTCTGTCGACTTCCGGCGCGTTGATGTCCTGCGCCTTGCCCGCCGACAGCGACGTCGACAGATCGTAGGGCCCGATGAACAGCGCATCGATGCCGGGCGTGGCGGCGATCGCCTCGGCATTGGCGAGGGCTTCTGGCGTTTCGATCATTGCCAAAGTCAGCGTGCCGGTATTGGCGGCGGGCAGGTAATCGGTCGCAGGCATTTGGCCTTGCAACATAGTGGCGCGCGGCGGGCCGAACGAGCGTTCGCCGAGCGGCGGATATTTGGCGGCGGAGGCAAACTGGCGGGCGTCATTGGTGTTGTTGATCATCGGCGCGATGATCGCCTCGGCGCCGAAGTCGAGCGCGCGGCTGACCAGCGCGAAATCGTTCAGCGGCACGCGCACCATCGCTGTCGAGCCGGCGTGATGCACGGCGCCGATGCCAGCGACCAGGCCGGCGGTATCCCACAGCCCGTGCTGGGCATCGAGCACGACGGCGGCGAAGCCCTCGCGCGCAATCGTCTCGGCCACGATGGGGCTGCCCATCATGCACCAGCCGGAAAAAACAGTCTCGCCGGCGCGCAACCGCCCGGCGAGGGCAAAGGCGGCCACGTTCAGGTGCCGGCCTGAACTTGCGCGACGGCGATGGCGAGAAGCTCGTTCATCTGCGCCCGAATCTGTTGCTCGGTGACGCCCTTGTGAGCCAAATCCTTGGCAACTTTATGCAAAACGTCGTCATCGCCGGCTTCCTCGAAATCGGCCATCACGACTTCCTTGGCGTAGGCGTCGGCGTCCGGGCCGCTCTTGCCCAGGATACCGGCGGCCCAGAGGCCCAGGAGCTTGTTTCGGCGGGCCATCGCCTTGAACTGCAGTTCCTCGTCATGCGCGAACTTCTTTTCAAAGCCTTCTTCGCGCTTGTCGAACGTGGTCATTGCCGCCCCTCACTGTTGACATCGTATTGCTGCGCCTTGCATATAGCCGCGCCAGCGTCAAGGCAACCTAGCATCGCTGTATTACGGCAAAATTGCGAAGTGGAAAACGCCCGGGATGCTCGATTGTGCTGCCCGGAGCGATCAGCTAGGTTGACCTCGTGCCCGGACCGTTTTAGCGCAAGCGTGCATTACGCAAAGCAAAACTTTCCGGCCCGCCGCCGCGGATCTTGACTTCACTTATAAGGAACCACGGCATCCAATGGACTTTAAAACACCACGGTATATCCCGATGAGCCGTCGCCGCCGCATCTACGAGGGCAAGGCGAAGGTCCTCTATGAGGGCCCTGAGCCGGGAACGCTGATTCAGCATTTCAAGGACGATGCCACCGCGTTCAACGCCAAGAAGCATGAGGTGATCGAAGGCAAGGGTGTGCTGAACAACCGAATCTCGGAATATATATTCCAGCACCTCAACGACATCGGCGTGCCGACGCATTTCATTCGACGGCTCAACATGCGCGAGCAGTTGATCCGCGAAGTGGAAATCATTCCGCTCGAAGTGGTGGTGCGCAATGTCGCCGCCGGTTCGCTGGCGACACGGCTTGGCATCGACGAGGGCACGCAGCTGCCGCGCTCGATCATCGAGTTTTATTACAAGAACGACAAGCTCAACGACCCGATGGTGTCGGAAGAGCACATCACCGCTTTCGGCTGGGCCAGCCCCCAGGAGATCGACGACATCATGGCGCTGGCTATTCGCGTCAACGATTTCCTGTCCGGGCTTTTCCTCGGCGTCGGCATCCGACTGGTCGATTTCAAGATGGAAACCGGCCGGCTGTGGGAAAACGACGTCATGCGCATCGTCGTCGCGGACGAGATTTCGCCCGACTCGTGCCGGCTGTGGGATATCAAGACCAACGACAAGATGGACAAGGACCGCTTCCGCCGCGACATGGGCGGGCTGGTCGAGGCCTATACCGAGGTCGCCAAGCGTCTCGGCATCGTCGCCGAAGGCGAACGGCCGCAAGGCTCGGGCCCGGTATTGGTCAAAGGCTAGGCAACCGCCGAATTACGGCCTTTTGCCTGTGAAAATTCTATGCCCGGTCTCAAGGGAAACCTTGTTCCGGGCATTTTCGTCTTTGATTTTGCGTGGATGGCGGGAAGTTTCCGGCCCCGTGCGGCGATTCATATGGTAAGCCGCCAATCATGAAAGCCCGCGTCACCGTTACCCTGAAAACCGGAATTCTCGACCCGCAAGGCAAGGCGATCGAGGGCGCGCTGCGCTCGCTCGGCATCGAGGGCGTCGCCTCGGTGCGCCAGGGCAAGGTGTTCGATATCGAGATCGAGGGCGGCGATCCGAAAAAGGCCGAGGCGCTTCTGAAAGAGGCGGCCGACAAGCTTCTGGCCAATACGGTGATCGAGAATTACCGGGTCGAGGTCGTCGGGTGAGAGGGAGGCAGGTCTAAGCGATGAAAGCCGCCGTCCTCGTTTTTCCAGGCATCAACCGCGAGCGCGACATGGCGCGCACGCTGAAACTCGTGTCCGGCACCGCGCCGAGCATGGTGTGGCACGCCGAGCATGAGCTGCCGGCCGGCACCGATCTCGTGGTCGTGCCCGGCGGCTTTTCCTACGGCGACTATCTGCGCTGCGGCGCCATCGCCGCGCGCTCTCCGATCATGGATGCGGTACGCACCTTCGCCGGCAAAGGCGGGCTGGTGCTCGGCGTCTGCAACGGCTTCCAAATTCTCTGCGAGTCCGGCCTGCTGCCTGGCGTGCTGAT
>CAMAUC010000074.1 GCA_945861265.1 Rhizobium sp. Q54
GAGATCGTCGCGCGCGAAGGCGGCGTCGCCGTCGGCATGGCGACCGCGCAGCCGGGCACGATCGCGCGCATCGCCGAATGGGCGGCCAAGATCGAAAAGCGCGGCTTCGTGCTGGTGCCGATCAGCATGGTGGCGGTCAAGGCGAAGTCGAGCTGACTCGTCATGGCCGGGCTTGACCCGGCCATCCACGTCTTGCTTTCTCTTTGAATAAGACGTGGATGCCCGGCATAAAGCCGGGCATGACGGAGAAGAAAATGCATCCCTACGAATCGCTGCCCTATCGGCCTTGCGCCGGCATCATGGTGTTCAATCGCGTCGGTCTCATTTTTGTCGGCCGCCGCTCGAGCGGCCCCGAGCATATCGACGTCACGCATGTCTGGCAGATGCCGCAAGGCGGCATCGACAAGAACGAAGACCCGTACAAAGCCGCGCTGCGCGAGTTGTATGAAGAGACCAACATCCGCTCGGTCGAGAAACTCGGCGAGATGGCCGAATGGCTCGCTTACGACATACCGCGCGACATCATCGGCGAGGCCTGGGGCGGCAAATATCGCGGCCAGAAGCAAAAGTGGTACGCGCTGCGCTTTACCGGCGAAGACAGCGAGATCGATGTGCTGGCGCCCGGCGGCGGCAAGCACAAGGCGGAGTTTATCGACTGGCGCTGGGTGGAATTAAAGTCGCTCCCGGACCTGGTGGTGCCGTTCAAGCGGGCGACCTACGAACAGGTGGTGAACGAGTTCGCGGGTTTTGCGGCTTAGAACGCATATTGCGCAGAAAAAAATGCCCGGCAAAAGCCGGGCATCTTTATAAATCAGACCGCGCGATCTTCTAGTGCATCGCCGTGCCGGACAGATGCCGGTCGACGTTTCTGTAGTGATCGAGCCGTGTGATCAGCTTGTCGAGCTCGTTGCCCGGCTCCATCTTGGCGATGCGCTGCTCCATCTCGCCGATCTGGGCAGCGAGCACGGCGCGATCGAAATCGGCCAATGAATTGGCGGTGTCGGCCAGCACGGTGAGGCCCTTGGCCGAGACTTCGGCAAAGCCGCCAAGCACGACAATTTTCTGTTCGCTGCCGGCGGCTTTCACCGTCAGCACGCCGGGGCGCAAGGTCGTGACCATCGGCGCATGGCCCGCCAGCACGCCGAAGTCACCTTCGGCGCCGGGCACGTCCACCTGCTCGACTTCGCCCGAGAACACGAGCTTTTCGGGCGAGACCAGTTCGAAGTGAAGTGTGGCCATAACTTAATGCCTGCTTGTTTAAGCCGCTTCCGCCGCGAGCTTCTTGCCCTTTTCGATCGCCTCATCGATGTTGCCGACCATGTAGAAGGCGGCCTCGGGGAGGTGATCGTACTTGCCTTCGACCAGGCCCTTGAAGCCCTTGATGGTGTCGGCAAGGTCGACGAGCTTGCCCGGCGAACCGGTGAACACTTCGGCGACGAAGAACGGCTGCGACAGGAAGCGCTCGATCTTGCGGGCGCGCGACACGGCGAGCTTATCTTCTTCCGACAGTTCATCCATGCCGAGAATGGCGATGATGTCTTGCAGCGCCTTGTAGCGCTGCAACACCTGCTGCACCTGACGGGCGACCGCATAGTGCTCTTCGCCGACGATCAGCGGGGAGAGCATGCGCGAGGTCGAGTCGAGCGGATCGACCGCCGGATAGATGCCCTTGGCGGCGATGTCGCGCGACAGCACGGTCGTCGCGTCCAAATGCGCGAACGAGGTCGCGGGCGCCGGATCGGTCAAGTCGTCGGCCGGAACGTAAATGGCCTGCACCGAAGTGATCGAACCCTTGGTCGTGGTGGTGATGCGTTCCTGCAGCGCGCCCATGTCGGTGGCCAAAGTCGGCTGATAGCCCACTGCCGAAGGAATACGGCCCAGGAGCGCCGACACTTCCGAGCCGGCCTGCGTGAAGCGGAAGATGTTGTCGACGAAGAACAACACGTCCTGGCCCTGATCGCGGAAGTACTCCGACAAAGTCAGGCCGGTGAGGCCGACGCGGGCGCGCGCGCCCGGGGGCTCGTTCATCTGGCCAAACACCAGGGCGCACTTCGAGCCTTCGCCGCCGCCCTTCTTGTTGACGCCGGATTCGATGAACTCGTGATAAAGATCGTTGCCTTCGCGGGTGCGCTCGCCGACGCCGGCGAACACCGAATAGCCGCCGTGCGCCTTGGCGACGTTGTTGATAAGTTCCTGAATGAGCACGGTCTTGCCGACGCCGGCGCCGCCGAACAGGCCGATCTTGCCGCCCTTGGCGTAAGGCGCGAGCAGATCGACGACCTTGATGCCGGTGACCAAAATCTGCGCTTCGGTCGACTGCTCGGTATAGGCCGGGGCTTCCGCGTGGATCGGGCGGCGCTCGTCCGACTTCACCGGACCGGCTTCGTCGATGGGCTCGCCGATGACGTTGATGATGCGGCCGAGGAGGCCGGGGCCGACTGGCACCGCGATCGGGATGCCGGTGTCGGTGACGGCCTGGCCGCGCACCAGACCCTCGGTGATGTCCATCGAGATCGTACGCACCGTCGATTCGCCGAGATGCTGGGCGACTTCGAGAACAAGGCGGTTGTCGCCGTTCTTGGTTTCGAGTGCGTTCAAGATCGCCGGCAGGTCGCCTTCGAACTGCACGTCGACGACGGCGCCGATGACCTGGGTGATCTTGCCGGTTGCGTTCTGCGGAGTGGCCATAATCGTCCTCGTTACATCTACTTTTTGCCGCCCTCTGAAGGGCGTCGGGATATATTAAAGAGCTTCGGCGCCGGAGATGATCTCGATCAGTTCCTTGGTGATCATCGCCTGACGCGTGCGGTTGTAGGTGAGTGTCTGCTTGCGGATCATTTCGCCGGCGTTGCGGGTGGCGTTGTCCATCGCGCTCATGCGCGCGCCCTGTTCGGAGGCGGCGTTTTCGAGCAGCGCGCGGAACACCTGCACCGCGAGATTACGCGGCAACAGGTCGGACAGGATTTCGCCCTCTTCCGGCTCGTATTCATAACCAGCGGCGGCGCCGGTGGTGGCAGCGACCGGCTCGAACACCGGCGGGATCACCTGCAGCGCGGTCGGGATCTGCGAGATCACCGATTTGAAGCGCGAGAAGAACAAAGTGCAGACGTCGAACTCGTTGTTGTCGAAGCGGGCGACGATCTTGTCGGCCACCAGTTGCGCCTGGGCAAAGCCCATCTGCTTGACGCCGCGCATTTCGACGACTTCGATGATGTACTTGCCGAACTGGCGGCGCAGCTGGTCGGCGCCCTTGCGGCCGACGCAGAGAATCTTGATGTCCTTGCCCTGCGCCAGCAGCGCGTTGGCCCGCTCGCGCGCCAGACGCGCGATCGAGGAATTGAAGGCGCCGCACAGGCCGCGCTCGGCGGTGCAGACGACCAGCAGATGCACCTTGTCGGCGCCGGTGCCGGCGAGGAGGCGCGGCGCCGAGTCGCTGCCGGTAACCGCCGAGGCGATGTTGCCGAGCACGACGTCCATGCGTTCTGCGAACGGGCGCGCGGCTTCCGCCGCCACCTGCGCGCGGCGCAGCTTGGACGCGGCGACCATTTGCATGGCCTTGGTGATTTTCTGCGTCGCCTTGGTCGAAGCGAGGCGAACGCGCATGTCCTTGAGTGAGGCCATAGTTTCTCAGTCGCCCTTAAGCGGTCTTGAACTCACGATCATGCCCGGCGACGCGCCGGGCACATTATTGTCAAATCAGGTGAACGACTTCGCGTAGCCGTCGACCGCGTCCTTCAGCTTGGCTTCGTCGTCCTTCGACAGATCGCCGCTCGCGCGGATCGAGTCGAGCAGGCTGGCGTACTTGGTGCGGAGCAGCGCCAAGAGGCCGTTCTCGAAGGCGCGCACGCGTGAGACTTCGAACTTGTCGAGGTAGCCGTTGACGCCGGCGTAAATCACGCCGACTTGTTCTTCCATCTTCAGCGGCGAGAACTGCGGCTGCTTCAGGAGTTCGGTCAGTCGCGCGCCGCGCGCCAGCATGCGCTGGGTGGTGGCGTCGAGATCCGAGCCGAATTGCGCGAACGCGGCCATTTCGCGGTACTGCGCGAGCTCGCCCTTGATCTTGCCAGCGACCTTTTTCATCGCCTTGGTCTGGGCGGCCGAGCCGACGCGCGACACCGACAGACCGACGTTCACGGCCGGACGGATGCCCTGATAGAACAGGTCGGTTTCGAGAAAGATCTGACCGTCGGTGATCGAAATCACGTTGGTCGGGATGTAGGCCGACACGTCGTTGGCCTGCGTTTCGATGACCGGCAGCGCGGTCAGCGAACCGCCGCCCTTGCCGTCATTCATCTTGGCGGCGCGTTCGAGCAGGCGCGAATGGAGATAGAACACGTCGCCCGGGTAAGCTTCGCGGCCCGGCGGGCGGCGCAGCAACAGCGACATCTGACGATAGGCAACCGCCTGCTTGGACAAATCGTCATACACGATCACGGCGTGCATGCCGTTGTCGCGGAAGTATTCACCCATGGTGCAGCCGGTGAACGGCGCCAGGAACTGCATCGGCGCCGGATCGGACGCGGTGGCGGCGATGACGATCGAATATTCCAGCGCGCCCTGCTCTTCAAGCACCTTGACGAACTGGGCGACGGTCGAACGCTTCTGCCCGATAGCGACGTAAACGCAGTACAGCTTGACCTTTTCGTCGTTCGAGGCGTTCAGCGGCTTCTGGTTGAGAATGGTGTCGAGCGCGATCGCAGTCTTGCCGGTCTGGCGGTCGCCGATGATCAATTCGCGCTGGCCGCGGCCGATCGGGATCAAAGCGTCGATCGACTTGAGGCCGGTCGCCATCGGCTCGTTGACCGATTTGCGCGGGATGATGCCGGGCGCCTTGACGTCGACGCGCATGCGCTTGTCGGCCTTGATCGGGCCCTTGCCGTCGATCGGATTGCCGAGCGCATCGACGACGCGACCCAGGAGACCCTTGCCGACCGGCGTATCGACGATCGCGCCGGTGCGCTTGACCGTCTGGCCTTCCATGATTTCCTTGTCGGCGCCGAAGATCACGATGCCGACGTTGTCGGTTTCGAGATTGAGCGCCATGCCGCGCACGCCGTTTTCGAACTCGACCATTTCGCCCGCCTGGACGTTGTCGAGACCGTAAACGCGGGCGATGCCGTCACCGACGGACAGCACCTGACCGACTTCGGACACTTCGGCCTCCTGGCCGAAATTCTTGATCTGGTCCTTAAGGATGTTGGAAATTTCTGCGGCGCGGATATCCATCAGCGTGCCTCTTTCATCGCGAACTTGATCGCATTGAGCTTGGTGCGGAGTGACGAGTCGATCATGCGGCTGCCGACCTTGACCACCAGCCCGCCAATGATGGCCGGGTCGATATTGATGTCGAGGTCGATGTCTTTGCCGCCGGTAACCGATTTAAGCGCGCTCTTGAGCGCGTCGAGGTTGGCGTCGCTGAGCTTCTCGGCGACGGTAATCTGGGCGCTGACTTCGCCCTTGTGGCGGGCCACAAGCTGGCGATAGCCGCGAATAATGCTGCGCACGGCGAACAGCCGGCGGTTGGTGGTGACGACGCGCAGGAAATTGGCGGCGATGCCGCCGATCCCGGCCTTGGCCAGTATGGCGCCAATCGCCTTGAGCTGCTCGTCGACGCCGAAGACCGGGCTGCGCACCAGCCGGTTGAGATCGGCACTGCCGACGATCATGGCGTCGAATTGTTCGAGGTCTTTCTTGACCTGATCGACGGCTTTTTGCTCGAGCGCGAGCTCGAAAAGAGCGCCAGCATATCGGCCGGCCATTCCGGAAATGAGTTGGTCTTCGCCCGCCACTTGCACGCTCGTTTTCGTTGCTACTTCACAGGCCGGACGCCGTCGCGGAGTGGGCGGCGCAAACTATTGGAATCCAAGGAAGAATTCCGATTTTGGGAGAGGTCGCGGGCTCGCCCGGAAACCCTCGGTAAATCGAGGCGCTAGCTAACACAGGCCCGCTTGCGGTGCAACAAGGCGTGATTCGAAGCCGTCGGCTCTGACGGCCACCGGCCGACCGCAATTCTGCATCGCAGAGATGCCTCGCCAGCCCAGCGTCCCGCCTATAGTTTGCGCATCGCTGCGGCAGACAGGGACTGGTCCCCTGCGGCGCTTCAAGAACAACGACCAGCCGGGAGCCTACGGCACAATGCCGCATGCGGATTTGGATAGAAACGCCGCACCGGCGGGCACCCCCAGCACCGCCAAACTGCTGGTTTTGCTGCTGGCCTTCGCCTGGGGCTTCAACTGGATCGCCGCGGCGATCGCGATGCACGAAATTTCGCCGTGGAGCATGCGATTCGCCGGATCCGGCATCGGCACCGTGACCCTGTTCATCGCGGCCCTCCTGACCGGCAACAGCCTCAAGGTGCCGCGCGGCGAGTACAAGCACATTATGGTTGCCGGCTTTCTCAATGTGGCGGCGTTTCAGATCCTGTCTTCCTTCGCGCAATTGACCGGCGACACGTCGCGCGCGGTGATTATTACTTATTCGATGCCGATCTGGGCGACCATGCTCGGCTTCGCTCTGCTCGGCGAGCGGCTCAACGGCGTTCGCCTGCTGGCCTTCGCGCTATGCGTGGTGGGCATCACGACTTTGGTCTGGCCACTATTTACACATGGCATACCGGCGACCGTCTTTCTCTCGCTCGGCTGCGCCCTGAGCTGGGCCTTCGCCACGGTCTATATGAAATGGATGAAAACCACGGTCGAGCCGCTGGCCAATGCCGCCTGGCAGCTGCTGTTCGGGTTTTTGTTCATCGCCGCCGGCACATTCATGTTCGACGGCTATCCGCGCCTGTGGCCGATGCAGACGAATACGCTGCTGGCCGTGCTTTACATCGGCGTGTTCGGCGTCGGCCTGGCCCATTTTCTGTGGTGGTCGATTGTCGGCAAACTGCCCACCGTGACCGCCTCGATCGGCGCCTTGCTGGTGCCGGTCGTCGGCGTCATCGGCTCGATTCTTGTTCTCGGCGAGCGGCCGACGCTCAACGACATCATCGGCTTCGTGCTGATCTTCTGCGCCGCAGCCTGCGTCCTGCTGCAGCCGAACGTAAAGCATACCGAGATGCCGGAATAGACCGTCAGAGAAGGAAGGAGATCGAACGTGGCGTGGACATATTTGCTTCTGGCCGGCCTGTGCGAGATCGGCTGGGCCATTGGTCTCAAATATACCGATGGTTTTTCGCGGCTGGTGCCGTCGATGCTGACCGTCGCGGCGATGATCGTCAGCCTCGCATTGCTCGGCCTTGCCTTGAAGACATTGCCGGTCGGCACGGCTTACGCGATCTGGACAGGCATCGGCGCCGTCGGCACCGCGGCGCTCGGTATCTATTTGTTCAGCGAGCCGGCAACGGTCATGCGACTGGCCTGCATCGGCGTGATCGTCCTCGGAATCGTCGGGCTGAAATTCGCGTCCTGATCTTTAAAAAAAACTCTGCGGATCGACGTCGACCTGCATCCGCACGCTGCCGCGCGCTTTCGGCGCGTCAACCAACCATTCGCGCAAATAGGCCGACAGGTTGAAGTCGCGCGGCGCCTTGACCAGCAATCGGAAACGATGCCGTCCGCGCACGACCGCGACCGGTGCTTCGGCCGGACCGAGCACGCGTACGTCGTCATGACGCGGCGCGCTTTGCGCCAGCGCGCGGGCGTAAGATTCCGCCGCGTGCCGGTCATCGGCGGTGATGACCATGCTGGCGAGCCGCCCGAACGGCGGATAACCGCTCGCCTCGCGCAGAGCGATTTCGCTGGAATAGAAGGCCTCACGATCGCCGAGGATCAAGGCCTTCATCACCGGGTGATCGGGCTGATGGGTTTGCAACAAGCCAACGCCACGGCCTTCCTCGCGGCCGGCGCGGCCGACCACCTGATGCAGCAATTGAAATGTCCGTTCCGCCGCGCGCGGATCGCCATTGCCGAGGCCAAGATCGGCGTCGACAATGCCGACCAGATTGAGCTTGGGGAAATGGTGGCCCTTAGCCACCAACTGCGTGCCGACGACAATGTCGAAGCGGCCCTCGGCCACGTCATCAAGCTCCTGACGTAGCCGCTCCATCGATTCTACGAGATCGCTCGACAGAACCAGAATGCGCTTGTCCGGAAACAGCTCGGCGGCTTCTTGGTGCAGGCGCTCGACGCCAGGTCCGACGGGCGCGAAGCTCTCGGTGGCGTGACAGTTCGGGCAGGCTTCCGGTTGCGCGGTGTTGTAGCCGCAGTGGTGGCACACCAGCCGCCGCTTGAATCGATGATCGACCAGCCAGGCGTCGCAGTGCGGACATTGCAGGCGAAAGCCGCAGGCCCGGCACAAGGTCAGCGGCGCGAAGCCGCGCCGATTGAGAAACAGCAGTGCCTGCTCGCCGCGTTCCAGCGTGTTGCCGACCGCTTCCGCCAGCTTCGGCGAAATAAAACGCCCACGGGGCGGCCCCTCGCGCCGCATGTCGATGGCCTCGATGGTCGGCAGATGCGCGCCGCCAAAACGCTCCGGCAGATGGATACGGCGGTAGCGGCCGCGGCGCGCATTGACTTCCGACTCGACCGACGGCGTCGCCGACGCCAGCACGACGGGAATTTTGGCAATCGAGCCGCGCACCACCGCCATGTCGCGGGCGTGATAGTGCGCGCCGTCTTCCTGCTTGTAGGCGGCATCGTGTTCTTCATCGACGACAATAAGCCCGAGGTCGGCATAGGGCAGAAATAATGCCGAGCGCGCGCCGACCACGACCGACACCTCGCCGGACGCCACCGCCGCCCAGGTCCGCGCCCGTGTGCGCGGCGACAATTGCGAGTGCCATTCCGCCGGCCGCACGCCAAAGCGCGCGGTGAAGCGATCGAGCGATTGGCCGGTGAGCGCGATCTCCGGCATCAAAATGAGAGTCTGCCGGCCTTTGCGGATATTCTCGGCGACGCCTTCGAAATAAACTTCGGTTTTGCCCGAACCGGTGACGCCGTCGACCAACGTCACGGTGTAGCCGCCCTGATCGACCGTGGTGCGCAGCGCATCGGCGGCCGCCAACTGGCCGAGAAAGAATTCTGGCTTGGCGAAATCCGGGTCGGGCGGGAGCGTCACTTTTTCCGGCGGCAACACCACCGTCTCAAGCGCGCCCTCGTCGATCAAGCCATCGACGACGCCGACGCTGACGCCAGCCTCTTTCGCCGCATCGCCCTTGGCGCGGGTCATGCCGTCGGCAAACAGGCTGAGCACCCGCGATCGCGCGGTTGTCATGCGCGCCGGCGGCGGCCCGCCAAGCCGCACGCCGACCCGTTCGCGCGGCGGCCCGAGGTGCTCGCCCATGCGGAGCGCCATGCGCAGCACCATGCCGCGCGGCGATAGCGTATAGCCGGCGACCCAGTCGACGAACTGGCGCAGTTCGCCCTTCAGCGGCGGCACGTCGTGCTTGCCGACGACGTCCTTCATGCGGTTGTGAATGCGCGGGTTGGGATTGGGGTTGTCGGCCCAGACCACGCCGGTGGTCTCGCCGCGCGCGCCCAAAGGCACGGTCACGACGTCGCCGGGGGCCAGTTCCAGGCCCTCCGGCACCCGGTAGGAATAGGCCTGGTCGAGCGCCACCGGCACCAGGACATCGACGACACGCATTGCCATAAGAGGGGTCTGGCCGATTCCGGGGATTGAAGGAAGGTTTAAGGATGCCGCTTTAGGCTCGATATAGCCATGAGCCCGCAAACGACAATCGCGCCCGACATTGCCGCCGAAATCGGCCGCTGGCTGGCCTATCTCGGCAGCGAACGGCGCATGTCGCCGAAAACGCTGGAAGCCTATGAGCGCGACGTCAGCCAGTTTCTGGCCTTTCTTACGGACCACCTTGGCGGCTCACCGGGGCTTAAGGCGCTGGCCAGACTGACCCCGGCCGATGTGCGGGCCTTCATGGCGTCGCGCCGGGCCGGTGGCGCCGGGAGCCGTACGCTGATGCGCGGGCTGGCCGGTACGCGATCCTTTGCCCGCTTTCTGGAGCGCGACGGCAAGGGCAAGGTTGGCGCTCTGGCGGCCATCCGCGCGCCCAAGCTGGCGCGCGGTCTGCCCAAGCCGCTGGCGGTTAAGGACGCCAAGCGCATCACCGATGCGGACCTGCGCGACGGCGACACCCGCGCGCCGTGGATCGCCGCCCGCGACGCCGCCGTGCTCGGGCTGCTCTATGGCTCCGGCCTGCGTATCGCCGAGGCGCTGTCCTTGACGCGGGAACAGGCGCCCCGCCCGGACACCGGTGACGCCATCACCGTCACCGGCAAAGGCAACAAGGCGCGCATGGTGCCGGTATTGCCGCAAGTCGCCAAGCTGATTGCCGATTATGTCGCGCTCTGCCCGCTTGATCTGCCGCCGAACGGTCCTTTGTTCGTCGGCGCGCGCGGCAGTCCGCTGTTGCCGCGCATCGTGCAACTGGCCATGGCGCGAATGCGCGGCGCGCTTGGTTTGCCCGACACGGCAACGCCGCACACGCTGCGGCATTCTTTTGCCACGCATCTTCTGGCGCGCGGCGGCGATCTGCGCTCGATCCAGGAACTGCTCGGCCACGCTTCCTTGTCGACCACGCAGATTTACACGGCGGTCGACAGCGAGCGTTTGCTGGAAGTTTACGCCACCGCTCATCCCCGCGCGTAATAATTACGTCGTAAAGTCAGTGTAGCGCCACTTGCGGCGGCCTGACTTTGACTGCATCGTTGCCGCGAATAACTCCGGGGGCACCGATGGCTGGACCGCACGAAAATCTCGAACACGCAGAACATGCCGAACACGCCGCGCACGGCGGCAACAAAAGCATCGCCCTGCTGATTTCGGTGATGGCGCTGTTTCTCGCCTTCTCCGAAACGCTCGGCAAGAGCGCGCAGACCGAAGGCATCAGTCTCAACATTAAGGCGTCGGACACCTGGAATTTCTTTCAGGCCAAGACCATCCGCCAGACCGCGCTGCGCACCGCGGCCGAGAACGGCGCCGCCATGCTGCCCGGCATTACCGATCCCGCCGCCAGGGAAGCGATGGCCAAGCAGATCGACGGCTGGAAAGCGACGGTCGCGCGCTACGACTCCGACCCGAAGGAAAAGGACGGCCGCAAGGAGTTGCGCGAGCAGGCGCACGCCTATGAGCACGAACGCGACACCTCGCTGGCGCGCTATCATCATTACGAAGTGGCCTCGGCGGCGTTCCAGATCGCCATCGTTCTCGGCTCGGCGACGATCATTACCGGCATGATGGTGCTGGCCTGGATCGCGGTCGGCCTGGGCGGCGTCGGACTTATATTCATGGGCATTGGTCTGTGGGCGCCGCACGCAGTCCACTTCGTCTAGCCCTGCTCAGGCGACGCTTCGCCGATACGCCCGGCGGCGCAGACGCATCAGGCGGTTTAGAAAACGGCCGGCTCGTTGCGGCTTCAACAACCAAAGCAGTTGCCGCACGCGCTCGCGCACCGGCTCGGTAACGTCATGTGCCCATTGCCGGAGCCGCAGCATCCATTCGTACAGCCGGCGAAACCACGCCATCTGCAATAATTTGTCGCGCGTCACATCGAAGATGAAAGCGGTGACGCCGAGCCCAACGATTTTCACGCCCAGGATGACCGCGGCGGCGCCTAACCAGTTATGAGTCGCGAGGAAGTAAACCTCGAGAAACTTCAGCGGCAGCATCGCAATGAAGGGCACGAGGAAGACGAACAACGTCGCCCAGGGCGGCAGACCGGAAATCGCGTTCGTCAGCCAGAGCTTGAAGCGCGCCAGCGGAATGAGATTGACGATCCGCGCGACGATCGGCGCGAGATGATCCCACAGCCACGCTTCCAACAGGAAAAGCAGCGCGAGGAAGATCCCGAGCGGGCGAAGCCAGCGGCGCATGCTTATTATCTAGGGGCGGGAGCGGCCGGAAATAAGGCCGCCTTTATCCCTCCCCGTAACCGGGGAGGGATAAGGAGCAGCCCACCTACATATGAATCGCGCGTTTAGCCACCGCCATGGCGGCTTCCTTGACTGCCTCGGGCAAAGTCGGATGGGCGTGGCAGGTGCGGGCGAGATCTTCGGCTGAACCGCCGAACTCCATCAGCACGGCCGCTTCGGCAATCATGTTGCCGGCATCCGAGCCGATGATATGGACGCCGAGCACGCGGTCGGTCTTCGCATCGGCGAGAATTTTAACGAAGCCGTCGGTCTGCTGATTGGCCTTGGCCCGTCCGTTCGCTGTGAACGGAAACTTGCCGGCGTTGTAGGCGACGCCCGACGCTTTCAACTCTTCCTCGCTTTTACCGACCGAAGCGATCTCCGGCATGGTGTAGACCACCGCCGGAATGACGTCGTAGTTCACATGGCCGGCCTGGCCAGCGAGGATTTCTGCGACCGCGACGCCTTCGTCTTCGGCCTTGTGCGCCAGCATCGGCCCAGCGATCACATCGCCGATTGCCCAGATGCCCGGCACGTTAGTCGCATAATAGTGGTCGGTGACGATGCGGCCGCGCTCATCCATTTTCACGCCGGCTTCCTTGAGGCCGAGCCCGTCGGTGTACGGCACGCGGCCGGTGGAGACGAGCACGACATCGGCCTCGATGGTCTCAGCCTTGCCCTCGCCTTTCGCCGGCTCAACCGTCGCTTTCAATGTCTTGCCAGATGCATCGACGCCGGTGACCTTCGATGACAGCTTGAACGCCATGCCCTGCTTTTCGAACAGGCGTTGCGCGTTTTTGCGCACCTCGCCATCCATGCCGGGCAGCACGCCGTCGAGGAACTCGACCACGGTAACCTTGGCTCCCAGGCGGCGCCACACCGAGCCGAGTTCGAGGCCTATCACGCCGGCGCCGATCACCAGCAGATGCTTCGGCACTGAGGGCAGCGTCAGTGCGCCGGTCGACGACACGATGCGCGTCTCATCGATGGTGATGCCCTTGAGTTTGGCGACGTCGGAGCCGGTGGCGATGACGATGGCCTTGGCCTCCAAGGTTTGCGTCTTGCCGTCGGCGCCCTTCACTTCGACTTTGCCCGGGCCGGCGATGCGGCCGGCGCCCTTGAAGCCTTCGATTTTGTTCTTCTTGAACAGGAAGTCGACGCCCTTGACGTTGCCGTCGATGGCTTCCTGCTTGAAGTTCAGCATCGCCTTGAGATCGAGCTTCGGCGCAGCAACGCCGATGCCCATCTTGGCGAACGAGTGGCCGGCTTCCTCGAACAGTTCGGAGGCGTGCAACAGCGCCTTCGACGGAATGCAGCCGATGTTGAGACAAGTGCCGCCATAGGTGGCCTTCTTCTCGACCACCGCGGTCTTCAAACCGAGCTGTGCCGCGCGAATGGCGCAGACATAGCCGCCGGGGCCGGTGCCGATGACGATGAGATCGTAGGTAGCCATGAAATTACTCCGCACGCGCCATCGGCAAAATTACAGGTCCAGAACCAGCCGCGCCGGATCTTCCAGATTGTCCTTCACCCGCACCAGGAAGGTGACCGCTTCGCGGCCATCGACGATGCGGTGGTCGTAGGACAAAGCCAGATACATCATCGGCCGGATTTCGATCTTGCCGGCGACGGCGATCGGACGTTCCTGAATCTTGTGCATGCCGAGAATGCCCGATTGCGGCGCGTTCAGGATAGGCGTCGACATCAGCGAGCCATAGACGCCGCCGTTCGAGATGGTGAAGGTGCCGCCCTGCATTTCGTCGATCTTGAGCTGGCCGTCGCGGGCGCGCTTGCCGAAATCGTTGATCGCCTTCTCGACGCCGGCGAGCGACAGGTGATCGGCATCGCGCACCACCGGCACGACCAGGCCCTTCTCGGTGCCGACAGCGACGCCGATGTGATAATAATTCTTGTAGACCAGATCGGTGCCGTCAATCTCGGCGTTGACCGCCGGGATGTCCTTGAGCGCGGCGATGCAGGCGCGCACGAAAAAGCCCATGAAGCCGAGCTTCACGCCGTGCTTTTTCTCAAACAGGTCCTTGTACTGGTTGCGCAGCGCCATCACGCCGGACATGTCGACCTCGTTGAAGGTCGTCAGCATGGCGGCGGTGTTCTGCGCATCCTTGAGGCGGCGCGCGATGGTCTGGCGCAGCCGTGTCATGTGCACGCGTTCTTCGCGCGAAGCATCGTCGGCCGGCGACGGCGCGCGCATTTGCACCGGCGCGCTGACCGGCGTCGGCTGAGCGGCGGCGCGCTCGATCGCCGCCATCATGTCGCCTTTGGTCACCTGACCGTGCTTGCCGGAGCCATCGACCTTCGACGGATCGACGCCGCTCTCGGCGGCCATTTTACGCACCGACGGCGCCTGCGCGGTGTTGACCGCGGCAGGCCCCGGCGTTGGCGCAGCCGCCGGAGCCGCCGGCTTGGCGGGAGCAGCGGCAGGCGCGGCCGCCTTGGCGCCGGCGGCGCCGTCCTTGATCATGCCAAGGATCGCGCCGACGCCGACCGTCTCGCCGTTCTTGGCGGTGATTTCGCCGAGCACGCCGGCCGCCGGCGCCGGCACTTCCAGCGTCACCTTATCGGTCTCGAGTTCGACCAGCGGCTCGTCGACGGCGACGGCATCGCCCGGTTGTTTGAACCATTTGCCGACGGTGGCTTCGGTCACCGATTCGCCGAGAGTGGGCACGCGAATGTCAGTCATAATTGAGGCCTTCTGAAATCAAACGGGCTTGGAAAGCGACGGGTCAGCCGAACGCCTCGTCGAGGAACTGCTTGAGCTGCGCGAGATGCTTGGACATCTGGCCGACCGCGGTCGACGCCGAAGCGGGACGCCCGGCGTAACGCATCTGGCGATGCTTGGCGCCGATCTGGTTGAGCACCCATTGCAGGAACACGTCGACGAAGAACCAGGCGCCCATGTTGCGCGGTTCTTCCTGACACCACACCATTTCCGCCTGCTTGAAGCGCGACAGTTCGGCGACCAGCGCCTTGGTCGGGAACGGAAACAGCTGCTCGATGCGCAGCAGGTAGATGTCGTCGATACCGCGCTTTTCGCGATCCTCATAAAGATCGAAATAGACCTTGCCGGTACACATGACGACGCGGCGGATCTTGTTGTCGGCAACGAGCTTGATCTTTTCGCCCGGCAGCGCCTGCGCATCGTCCCACAGCAAACGGTGGAACGATGTCAACGGCGCCATTTCGTCGAGCCGCGACACCGCGCGCTTGTGGCGCAGCAAACTCTTCGGCGTCATCAGGATCAACGGCTTGCGGATTTCGCGTTTCAACTGCCGGCGCAAGGCGTGGAAATAGTTCGCCGGCGTCGTCAGATTGGCGACCTGCATGTTGTCTTCGGCGCACATTTGCAGGAAGCGCTCGAGACGCGCGGAGGAATGCTCGGGTCCCTGGCCTTCATAGCCATGCGGCAACAGACACACCAGGCCCGACATGCGCAGCCACTTGCGTTCGCCCGACGAGATGAACTGGTCGAACACGACCTGCGCGCCGTTGGCGAAGTCGCCGAACTGCGCTTCCCACAAGGTCAGCGCATTCGGCTCGGCGGTCGAGTAGCCGTATTCGAAGCCTAGCACAGCCTCTTCTGACAGGCTCGAATTGAGCACTTCGTAGCGGGCTTGCTCCTTGCCGAGATGGTTGAAAGATGTGTGTCGCTCTTCGGTATTCTGATCGAACAGAACCGAATGACGCTGCGAGAAGGTGCCGCGTTCGCAATCCTGCCCGGACAGCCGGACCGGGTGGCCTTCCTTGAGCAGCGAGCAGAACGCCAAAGCTTCGCCAGTTGCCCAGTCGATGCCTTCTCCGGTTTCGATTGCCTTGGCGCGGTTGTCGAGGAAACGCTGAACCGTCTTGTGCACGGCGAAGCCGTCCGGCGCCGTCGTTATTTTTTTGCCGATATCGCGCAACGTATCGAGCGCGACGCCGGTGTCGCCGCGGCGCGGGTCATCGACCTCGCCCGCTGCCTTCAGTCCGGACCAGCGGCCGTCGAGCCAGTCGGCCTTGTTTGGCTTGTAGCCGGTGCCGGCCTCGTATTCGGCTTCCAGACGGGCGCGCCAGTCGGCCTTCATCTTGTCGACTTCCGCCTCAGAGACGACGCCTTCGCCGACCAGCTTCGCGCTGTAGATTTCCAGCGTCGATTTATGCGAACGAATCTTCTTGTACATCAGCGGCTGGGTGAACGACGGCTCGTCGCCTTCGTTGTGACCGAAGCGGCGATAGCAGAACATGTCGATGACGACCGGCTTGGCGAATTTCTGCCGGTACTCGGTCGCCACCTTCGCCGCAAACACCACCGCTTCCGGATCGTCGCCGTTGACGTGGAAAATCAGCGCCTCGATCATTTTCGCGACGTCGGACGGATAGGGCGACGAGCGCGAATAGCGTGGATAGGTGGTGAAGCCGATCTGGTTGTTGACGATGAAGTGCAGCGAGCCGCCGGTCTTGTAGCCTTTCAGGTCCGACAGACCGAAGCACTCCGCCACCACGCCCTGCCCGGCGAACGCCGCGTCGCCATGAATAAGCAGTGGCATGACCATGGTGCGGTCTTCCGGCGTCGCGCCGTGCTGGTCCTGCTTGGCGCGCACTTTGCCGAGCGTCACCGGATCGACGATTTCCAGATGCGACGGGTTAGGCGTCAGCGACAAATGAACCTTGTTGTTGTCGAACTCGCGGTCCGACGA
>CAMAUC010000075.1 GCA_945861265.1 Rhizobium sp. Q54
CGCTACCGGGCGCGTATGATTGCGGCGAGCCCGGCATTACCAAGAAAAAACAAATTTTAGGATACATTGCCATGTATGCATATGATCAAAGGCCCGCAACGAAAATTTCGAATGCATCTGCCGAGCTTGAGCATCTGCGTGGTTCCGAACGGGCCGGAAATCACCATTGTGAATGATGTCGTTTCGCGCAACGGCATCTCCTATTCGAAGGCTGAATTAGCAGAAAAGATAGCAAGTGGATTGAGCCCGGACACTGAGTTAGATCCGGAGCTTCAGCGAAGTCTGTTAGAGCCTATCGCGAAGGCAATTGGACTTAGAGACTAGGCATTAGCGCTTATTCACATTCGGCGCCGCAAAGGC
The DNA here is from genome assembly GCA_945861265.1 of Rhizobium sp. Q54. GTDB lineage: Bacteria > Pseudomonadota > Alphaproteobacteria > Rhizobiales > Xanthobacteraceae > Pseudolabrys. Next base: position 361 of record CAMAUC010000075.1, read on the forward strand.
GTGGATGGCCGGGACAAGCCCGGCCATGACGGCGGTGGTGTAGCGCGCACCGCAAGCGACGGAATTAGAAATCCTTCAGCAGCCGCTCGATGTAATCGAGCTCGAGCTGCGGGCGCATGGATTCGCCGAAGCGCTTGCGCAATTCCTCGAGAATGCGGCGCGCGCGTTGCGCGTCGATCTCGCCCGGCACTTTCACCGTGGTGTCGTCGCCATATTCGCGGCCGCGCATCGGCCGGCCGAGCGGATCGGTGCCCTGCTCGGCGCGCTGGCGGCCGTTGCGGCCGGGCTGACCCGGCCCCGGGCCCGTGCCCTGACCTTCGCCCTGGCCTTGCTGCATCTTCTGCGCCAGACCTTGCGCGCCCTTGCGCATCGCCTCGAGCGCGCGGCCCTGTCCGTCGACCGCGCCATCGGCATCGCCTTCGCCGAGCGCGCCTTCGGCCGCGCCCATGGCCTCGCCGGCGCCGCCGAGTTCGCCCATCTCGTCGCCCTGCTCGCCCTGACCTTGTCCCTGTCCTTGGCCCTTTTCGCCTTTTTCGCCATCACCCTTCTGGCCCATGCCGCGCTGCTTCAACTGCTCGAGCAATTTGTTCAGCCGGTCCTTGAGCGCCTGCTGATCCTGCTTCAGATCGCCCATCTGCTTGTTCGGACCGCGCTGGCCGCGCTGGCGTTCGCGCCGGTTGTCCTGGCCTTCCTTGAAGGTCTTGTCGCGCAACTGCTGCTGCTTGCGGATCATGTCCGCGAGTTCGTCGAGCGCCGAATTCATGTCGTCGTCGCCGTCCTCGCCCTGCGCGCCCGGCCGCGCCGTCTGCAGGTTTTCCATCATCGACTGCAACTGATCGAGCAGCTGCTTGGCGGCGTCGCGGTTGCCCGAGCGCGCCATCTGCTCGAGCCGGTCCATCATGCTCTTGAGGTCCTGCTGGCTGAGCATGCGCGTGTTCTTGTCGAGCGGGCGCGACAGAGCCTGCGGATTCTTGCGCGCTTCCTCGGCGAGCGCCTGCAGGAACTTGTCCATGGCGGCGCGCAGATTATCCATCAGCTTTTTAAGTTCCTCGTCGCTGGCGCCGCGCTCCAGCGCCTGGCGCAGCGCATCCTGCGCCTGGCGCAGCGCCTGCTCGGCCTGCGAGACATTGCCGTCCTCGATCTGCAACGCCATCGCCCACATGCGCGCGACCACGTCGCGCAGCGCGTCGTCGCTCTTGGCGTTGCGCAGGTCGAAGAACAGCGAGCGCAGGCCGAGATAGATGCCGAGTTCGGGCGTGAAGCGTTCCGGCGCGATGGTCAGCGCGTCGAGCGCGGTCAGCACCAGCGGCTTGTCATTGGCGTCGAGCGCCAGAATGCGGCGCTGCTCGATCAAGGCGCGCGCGACCGGCTTGACGAAGACGCGCTGCGGCAGGAGCACGTCGGCCGCTTCGCCGCGGCCTTCATTGCCGGCCTCGTCGCGCGCGATCAAGGTCAGCACGACCTCGGCGCCGGCGAGCGGGTGTTCAGTCAAATCGTGCGTGGTCTGCGCGATGCCGGCGCGCGCGCGCGCCTGCGGCAAGGTCAGCGGAAAATCCGGCGAGGCGTAAAGCGGGCGGCGTTCCTTAACGCTTCCTTGGCCGGCGGCGCGCTGTTCCTTGAGCGCGAAGGTCGCCTTGGCTTCGACGACGCCATAGTCGTCGTCCATCCGGTAATCGAGCCGCAGCGCGCCGCGCGCCTGCCGCTCCGGCTCCTTGATCAGCGAAATGTTCGGGGCGCGGTCGGGAATTGCGCTGAAGGTCCAGACCGGATTGTTGCGGCCGACGCCGCGCACGGTCGCCGAGCCGTCGCCCTTGATGATGAAGCGGCGCTCCTCGGTGCCGGCCGGCAGCGGCGCCTTGTTATCAGACGATTTGGCATCGGGCGGCGCTTCTTCCAGGCCGCCGAGGCGGACAATGTCGAAACTGACTTTGCCGGTGGCGCGGATCACCAGTTGACTCCCCGTGGGCACCGCGACCGGCTCGGCGGCGTTCTGCGCAGTGTCGCCGGGGCGCAGGCCCGGCAGCATCACCGGCGGACGGCCGGTGTAGAGCGGCGGCGTCACCCAGGCATCGACGCGGAAATTCGCCGGGCTCACCACGCCCTGCCAATCGAAGGCGGCGGTGACGCGCTTTACCCGTTCGCCGCCGGCGGCGAAGAATGTGGCGACGACCAGAATGAGCGTCAGCGCGCGCAACGCCATCGGATCGCGCAACGACAGGCGCGGCTGCGGCCAGCCGGCTTTCAGTTTGCGCGCCGATATCAGCGCGCGTTCGATATGCGCGCGCCACAAAGCCTGCGCGACGGGATCGGTCCGGTTGGCAGCGATTTCGTCGGCGATCGCGGTGGCCGGGCGATGCTTCTGCCCGCTGCCGCGATCGAGCCGGCTGAGCGCGTCATGCTCGCTGGGCAATCGCAAGCGCAGAAGCGGAATCGCCGAAGCGGCGATGACAAGCAGCACAAGCACGACAGCGATGGCGCGCGGCCACGGCGGCAAAGCGATCCACAGTCCGGCCCAGGATAGCGCCAGGAAAAATCCGATGGCGACCGCCAGCGAGGCCAGCGCCGGCCACAGCCGCTCCCAGAACAGGCTGCCGCGGGCGCGCTTGATCGCGCGCACCAGCATGAGCCGGGGCGATTGTGGCCGATCGGGATCCTGTTCGTTCAATTCGTCCAAAAGCCGCTCTCCGCCGGGCCTCAAGGAGAATCTACAAGTGCCACGCTATCATGCAGGCAATTCCCAGGCCATCAAACCGCTGCGCGCCTTAAAGCCAGCCCGGCAGCCTATCGAGCGCAATCAATTGGTCGACTTCAAGGCGGGGCCGCACAACGGCCCATTCCGCGCCGTTGACCAGCACTTCCGGCACCAAGGCGCGGGTATTGTAGGTTCCGGCCTGGACGGCGCCATAGGCGCCCGCCGTCATCACCGCCAGAAGCGCGCCATCGGCCGGTTCCGCCAGATCGCGGTCCTTGGCGAGGAAATCGCCGCTTTCGCAGACCGGGCCGACGATATCGGCCTTGATGCGGCGAGCCGACGCCGCCGGCTCGGCGACCGGCCTGATCTCGTGATGCGCGTCATAGAGTGTCGGGCGAATGAGGTCGTTCATCGCCGCGTCGACGACGATGAAGTTCTTCGCCTCGCCGTGCTTCACGAACAGAACCCGCGTCACCAAAATACCGGCGTTGCCGACGATCAAACGGCCGGGCTCGAAGATAAGACGGCAGCCGAGATCGCGCGTCGCCTGCTTGACCACGGCGGCGTAAGCGTCCGGCAATGGCGGCGGTTCGTTGTCGTCGCGGTACGGAATGCCGAGGCCGCCGCCGAGATCGACGTGCGAAATCGTGTGGCCGTCGGCGCGCAATTCGTGCACGAAATCGGCGAGCAGCGCGAAGGCATTGCCGAACGGATCGAGATCCGTGATCTGGCTGCCGATATGCATGTCGACGCCGGCGACCTTGACGCCCGGCAGCTTCGCGGCGTGCGCATAGACCTCGCGCGCGCGGCTGATCGGAATGCCGAACTTATTCTCGGCCTTGCCGGTGGCGATCTTGTGGTGCGTCTTGGCGTCGACGTCCGGATTGACGCGCACCGAGATGTGCGCGGTGCGGCCCTTCGATGCGGCGATCTGCGACAGCAGAGCGAGTTCCGGCTCGCTTTCGACATTGATGCAGAGAATGTTCTCGTCGATGGCCAGCGCCAATTCGCGCGCGGTCTTGCCCAACCCCGAGAACATGATCTTGTCGGCCGGAATGCCGGCAGCCCGCGCGCGCTTCAACTCGCCTTCGGAGACGACGTCGGCGCCGGCGCCTAACTTCGCCAGCGTCCTGATGACGGCCTGGTTGGAATTCGCCTTCATGGCGTAGCAAACCAAAGCATCGACATCGGCGAAGGCTTGCGCGAACACCTTGTAGTGGCGTTCCAGCGTCGCGGTCGAATAGCAATAGAACGGCGTACCGACCGTGTCCGCGAGCGTGACGAGGTTCACCGCCTCGGCATGCAGGACGCCGCCGCGATAATCGAAGTAATGCATCACACCAACATTTTATGAATCGGGAAACGGTTTGCTCAGTTGAGCAGGACGTCGAGCGGGATGCGTTTCTTCGGACCTTTCGGCGCCACCGGCTGACCATCCGGACCGACGCCGGAATAGCTACCGGCGCTGTCGCTGCCGATCGGCGCGGGGCGGCCGGTCGAACTCATCAGCTCCGGCATGTTCGGCTGCGCGACGCCGTCGAGCGAGGCGCCGGGCGGCGGGTCGAGCGGGCCCTTGCGGCCGCACGAGGCTAAGCCAAGCGAGGCGGCCAGCACGCCGATCGCGGCGAGACGCAGAAGCGGGGGAGCGCGGAATGAGGGCAAGCTGTTTATCTCCAAGTCGGCGGCCATCTTAGCAAAACAGGGATAAAAGGCGAAATCGGGTCATTCGATCGCGGTTTGCCGGCCCGGCATCCGCCGGTCCGGGGCCTCGATGCCGTGCAGGCGTTCGCGCTGGGCCTCCAGCCAGGTCAGGCGCTTGAAGGCCTGTTTACGGTCGTTGGAATTGGTGGCCGCATTGAGCCGCCATTCGGCGCCCTCGACCAGCAATTCCAGCTGCGCCAGCGACAGCTTCTCGGCCTCGGCCTCGGTATTGGCGCCGCCTTTCAGCCGGCCCATTTTCGGCTCGGGCGACTTCACGGCTTGGCTTTTTCCAGCTTCTTGAGCCACTTCCTGGCCTGCGCCTTGACGTTTTTCGGCGCGGTGCCGCCGTAGCTGACCCGGCTTTTCACCGACTTGTCGACCGACAGTACGCTGAAGACGCCGTCGACGATGCGCGGCTCGATCGCCTGCATCGCGGCGAGCGGCACCTTGTGCAGCGCCACGCCGTCCGCCGCCGCCTTGGCGACGATGCGGCCGGTGATGTGATGGGCGTCGCGGAACGGGATCTTCAACGTCCGCACCAGCCAGTCGGCGAGATCGGTGGCGGTGGCATAGCCTTCGCCGGCCGCCTTCTTCATCTTCGCGGCGTCCGGCACGAGGTCGCCGACCATGCCGGTCATCGCCGCGATCGACAGCGACAATGCGGACAGGGCGTCCATCACGCCTTCCTTGTCCTCCTGCATGTCCTTGGCATAAGCCAGCGGCAGGCCCTTCATGACAATGAGAATGCCATTGAGCGCGCCGATGATGCGGCCGGTCTTGCCGCGCACCAACTCAGCCGCGTCCGGATTACGCTTCTGCGGCATGATCGATGAGCCGGTGGTGAACTTGTCGGACAGCTTGACCAGGCCGACCAGCGGCGAGGTCCACATCACGATCTCTTCGGCGAAGCGCGACAGATGCACGGACGCGATCGACGCCGCGGCAAGCGTCTCCATCGCGAAGTCGCGGTCGGAGACGGCGTCGAGCGAGTTCGCCGCCGGCCGGTCGAAGCCGAGCGCCTTGGCGGTCATGTCGCGGTCGAGCGGGAACGACGTACCGGCGAGCGCGGCCGCGCCGAGCGGCATTTCGTTGAGCCGTTTGCGCGCGTCGGCGAAGCGGCCGCGGTCGCGCGCCGTCATCTCGACATAGGCCAGCAGATGGTGGCCGAAGGTCACCGGCTGCGCCGTCTGCAAGTGGGTGAAGCCGGGCATCACCGTGCCGGCGTGTTCGAGCGCCTTGGTGGCGAGCGCCAGTTGATAGGCGGCGAGCGCGGCGTCGATCGTGTCGATCGAGTCGCGCATCCACAGCCGGAAGTCGGTCGCCACCTGATCGTTGCGCGAGCGCGCCGTGTGCAGGCGGCCGGCCGAGGGGCCGATCAGATCGGTCAGCCGGCTCTCGACATTCATATGAATGTCTTCGAGCGCGCGCTTGAAGGTGAAGGTGCCGCCTTCGATCTCTGACAAAATCGTGTCCAGGCCCTTGGCGATGTTTTTCGCATCGTCCGCCGCAATGATGCCTTGCTTGGCCAGCATGTCGGCATGGGCTTTGGACGCGGCGATGTCCTGACGGTACAAGTGCCGATCGAAGTCGATGGAGGCGTTGATTTCCTCCATGATGGCGTCGGGGCCGGACGCAAAACGCCCGCCCCACATTTTGTTGCTCATCGTCCTGCTCTTATCGCCAATCTTGACTTAAGGTTTCGCCGCGCATGACCGAACGCCCGTCCAGAAAATTCGCCATCAGGCGGCTCGTCCTCGTCCTGATGGGCGGGGTCGCAGGCGTCGCGGCCGGTCTGGCCGGGGTATACGGGATTGCGACCCTGGCAGGCAATCTGTTCGGCGGCCCGGCCGGGGCCACCGCCTGCCGCCCGGCGGTCGCTTTGGCCGCCAAACTGGCGCCGCTGGCGACCGGCGAAGTGGCGGCGGTCGGCATGGCCAAGAGCCCGCTCAAGGTGCCCAACCTTGCCTTCCAAGACGCCGCCGGCCAACCGCTGACGCTGGAAAACTGGCGCGGCCGCACCGTGCTGCTCAACCTGTGGGCCACCTGGTGCGTGCCGTGCCGCAAGGAAATGCCCGCGCTCGAAGCGTTGGAAAAGAAGCTTGGCGGTGCGGGATTCGAGGTGGTCACGGTCAATATCGACACCCGCGACGCCGACAAGCCGAAAGCCTGGCTGAAGGAGGTCGGCATCAGCGGGCTGAAATATTACGCCGACCCGAATGCCAAAACCTTCCAGGATCTCAAAGGCGTCGGCCGCGCCTTCGGCATGCCGACGACTATGTTGATCGACCCGCAAGGCTGCGAAATCGGCACCATCGCCGGGCCCGCCGAATGGGCGAGCGACGACGCGGTGAAGCTGATCGAGGCGGCGTTGAAGGGCTGAACCGGTTAAGCGGTCGTGTCGGTGGTCGTTTCGCTCGCCGAGGTGTCAACGAGGACCACCGGCGGCAAGGTATAAACGTAGTATTTCGCCTTGAGCTTCGCGGCGATCCGGGCCTGATCGACCTTGGCCTGGGCGCCGTCGATCTGCTTAAGCAGTTCGTTGCTCTTGGCCTTGCGCTGAGCGTTGATGCGCGCCATCGCCGCGTTCGCGGCGAGCGTCGCAGCGCCCGAGATCCGGTCCTGAGCGGCGCTTTCAAAAGGCGAGCTTGAAGAGGCGCCCGACACGCCAGTCGCCATCGCCGAGGAAACCTTGGAAGCAGTGTCTTTTGCCGTGCTGGCCACGGAACTGCCGGCCGCACCAAAGCCGACCGAGGTCGATGCGTACCTGAAGCGGCTGAGGTTGATCATGTTTCGAGCTCGCGCACTCGGGCAGACTAGGCGCGCAAGGTTAATCAAACCCTCGATTTTAGCCGCGGCCCCTTGACGCGCTTGGTGCATCTCTTATACTTAACCATATGGTTTACTATTTACCCGCGCGCCTCGACCGCACCTTCGCCGCCCTGGCCGACCCGACTCGCCGGGCGCTGCTGGCGCGCATGAGCGAGACCGACGCCATTTCGGTCAGCGAACTGGCCGAACCCTTCGCCATGTCCTTGCCGGCGGTGATGAAACATCTCGACGTGCTGGCCGCCGCCGGCCTGGTCGCGCGCGAAAAGAACGGCCGCATTGTCTCCTGCCGGCTGGAGGCCGGGCCCATGCAGGAAGCGAATGAATGGCTCAACCGCTACCAGCGGTTCTGGAATCAACGTCTCGATCAACTCGCCGCATTTCTGGAGGAGGAAGATTCATGTCCACAGCCACCGCGGTCAAACCAAGCCTCACCATCAAGCGCCGCCTCAACGCCAGCCCGGCGAAAGTCTTTGCCGCCTGGACCGACCCGCAAAAAATGATCCGCTGGATGGGACCGCCGTCCATCATCCGGTGTGAGGTCGAAAACGACCTGCGCGTCGGCGGCCGCTATCACATCAAGATGGTGGTGCCCGATGACACGCACGACGTCAGCGGCGTCTATCGCGAGATCGTGCCGAACGAAAAAGTGTCGTTCACCTGGGCGTGGAAATCGACGCCGGAACGCGAGTCGCTGGTCACCGTCACGATCAAGCCGGACGGCGACGGCAGCCTGATGACGCTACAGCACGAACAATTCTTCGACGAAACCGCGCGCGACAATCACAACAAAGGCTGGACCGCCATCATGGATCGGTTCGCAAACTTTGTGGAGGCGTAAATGGCACACGGCAATTTTGTCTGGAACGAACTGGTGACGCACGACGTCGCCAAGGCGAAGAAGTTTTACGCCGACGTCATGGGCTGGACCTATGACGCCATGCCCGGCGCCGGCGGCGACACGTACTGGATCGTCAAGATGGGCGAGGCGCGCGTCGGCGGCATCTTTCCGGCCGAAGGTCCGCAGTGGGCCAATGTTCCCGAAGGCTGGTTGTCCTACATCGCCGTTGACGATGTCGATGCGCGGGTGACGAAGGCGCTGTCGCTCGGCGCCAAATTGATGCGGCCGATCTTCGACGTCCCCAATATCGGGCGCATCGCCATTCTCACCGAGCCGGGCGGCGCCGGCATCGGCTGGATCACGCCTCTGCCCATGTGAGGAAGTAAAAATATGCAACACGCAGTCGTATCGCAGGACGAATGGCTAGACGCGCGCAAAGACCTGCTGGCCAGGGAAAAGGAATTCACCAGGGCACGCGATGCGCTCGCCGCGCAACGCCGCGACCTGCCCTGGATGAAAATCGACAAGCCTTACGTGTTCGACGGTCCACAGGGCAGCGAAACGCTCGCCGATTTGTTCGCGGGAAAAAGCCAGCTCATTATCTATCACTTCATGCTCGCCCCCGGCTGGGGCGAAGGTTGCAAGAGTTGCTCTTACCTTGCCGATCATTTCGACGGCGCTATCCCGCATCTTGCGCAGCGTGACGTCACCATGCTGGCGGTGTCGCGGGCGCCGCTGGCCGAGATCGAAGCCTATAAGAAGCGCATGGGCTGGAAGTTCAAGTGGGTGTCGTCGAACAAGAACGACTTCAATACCGACTTCAAGGTCTCATTTCCCGAGGACGAAGCAGGCCAGGAAGGCCTTTATAATTTCGGCACGACCAAGGTCTATGGCGACGAAATGCCGGGCCTCAGCGTCTTCACCAGGAACAAGGCCGGCGAAGTGTTCCGCACCTACTCGGCTTACGCACGCGGCCTCGACAACATCATCGGCACGTATCAGTTGCTCGACCTGGTGCCGAAGGGCTGTGACGAAGACGCCCTGCCCTTCACCATGTCATGGGTGAAGCGACATGACGAATACGAGCAACCCGTGATCGCCGGCAAATCCTGCTGCGGTTGAGTCAACACAAACTGAATTTAGGAGCGACGTCATGATCAAAGTGAGTGCTTTTCGCTGGGTACCCGACTTCGCGCGCGGACTGGTGCGCGACCTGCGCGTCCGTTGGGCGCTTGAAGAAGCAGGCTTGCCCTATGATGTTCGCCTGCTCCGCGATGGCGAGAAGGACACCGCCGAATATCGCGCGCTTCAGCCCTTTGGCCAGGTACCGGTTTACGAAGAAGACGGTTTGGTCCTGTTCGAGTCGGGCGCCATCCTGCAGCACATTGCCGACAAGTCGGAAGTCCTGATGCCGCGCGACGCGGCCTCACGCGCCCACGTTGTTGCATGGATGTTCAGCGCGCTGAATTCGATTGAGCCCTATGTCCTCAACGTCGTCACGATCGACCTGTTCAATGCCGATCAGGACTGGGCCAAGACGCGCCGCCCGGCCGAACTTGCCAAGGTTGTGTCGCGTTTCGTCGCGCTCAATGAAAGGCTGGGCAAGCAGGAATATCTCGAAGCCGGACGATTTACCGTCGCCGACATTCTGATGGTGACCGTGCTGCGCAACTTGCGCCACTGCGACCTCGTCGCGCAATATCCAGCGCTCAACGCCTATGTAAAGCGCTGCGAAGCGCGGCCGGCCTTCAAGCGAGCGCTCGACGCGCAAATGGCGGATTTCGAAGACAGGGCGGCCTGACTTTTCCCGGGCGCAGCGCAGCACGCCTTCGTGGTGCGCTGCAGACCCGGGATCGTCGCGAATTCGGAATGTGGGATGGCCCCGGCTCTGCGCAGCGGCATTTCATGCCGCAGAGCGCCGAAGGCGCGCGTGAACGCGCTTATGGGACAATTCGCACCAAAAGATGAGATTTTTCGCATTCACCGTGCATGTTAGCCTATTGGCTGACGAGCGGGCTCGCGAGAGGAATCTCAGATGGCTGGAATTTTGGCAACTATTAAACGAATTAAGGAGGTTTACGACTGGGCCACGTTTGCTGACGCAGCTCGTTTGGCATTGGAGACGAAGGCCGGAATTTCGGTCATTGCCGGATTTCTCGCCGCAATAACCGGTGCCATTCTGCAAGTGACTTGGTACGAAATGGCTATGATGGGGATCGGTGTCGCTATCGTAGTGCAGACGTATTCCATTCTTCGACTTATGCGAATACCTAAATCACCGCTAGAAATCGTCTTTGACCCAACTGATACCGCGTATGTCCGCCCTACGCAGGGATTATATGGTCCGACAGGTGAGTTTTACTCTGTCGGTGTTCATAACGCCGGCGGCGTGACACTTCATGATGTTACGGCGCGGGCGCTTGACAGTTGGATGACACGGGAAGCGATCTCAGTTGCCCAGCACGGGCACCCGGTTCGGCGTCATTCCCCAGTCGAGATATTTTCTGTACCAGCGCTACACCCTGACGCCTCGGAGGTAATCGAGCTTTTCGGACTAGACTTCAACTCTACGATTTCTCATCCCGATTATATTTTTAACACGGTTCAAAGGTTCACTCTGGAGGTAATGGCTCGAGACGTTGCCACCGTTCGCGAGGAGTTCGAATATGATCCGAAAGCCAGACCGATGATCCGTAAGATTGATCGTTCGGCCTAAATTTTTCACGTGCAGGTCAGGGCCACCCAGCGGCGCGCCTCGCGCTTACCGAACGTCTAGTAGCCTCTCCCTCTAACCTGTAGCGCTGCGTGCAGAGCAAGCATGAGGCCAAGAGGGCGAACCGACTCATCACGGCAAAGCATGTTTCCCGGGCGCAGCGCAGCGTGAACGCAGTGAACGGTGCGCCGCAGACCCGGGATCGTCACGGATTCTGAATGTGGAACGGTCCCGGCTCTGCGCAGCGGCATTTCATGCCGCAGCGCGTCCGGGGCAAGCAATCAGCGCGTCGGCACCGGCTTTTCGCCGCGATAGTCGTAGAAGCCGCGCTGGGTCTTGCGACCAAGCCAGCCGGCTTCGACGTACTTCACCAGCAGCGGGCATGGCCGGTATTTCGAATCGGCCAGGCCCTCGTGCAGCACCTGCATCACCGACAGGCAGGTATCGAGGCCGATGAAGTCGGCCAGTTCGAGCGGACCCATCGGATGATGCGCGCCGAGCCGCATCGCGGTGTCGATCGCCTCGACGTTACCGACGCCTTCATAGAGCGTGTAGATCGCCTCGTTGATCATCGGCAGCAGAATGCGGTTGACGATGAAGGCCGGGAAATCCTCCGACACGGCGATCTGCTTGCCGAGCTTGCGGACGAATGTCTTGCTCGCCTCGAAGGTCGAGTCATCGGTGGCGATGCCGCGAATGACCTCGACCAGTTCCATCAGCGGCACCGGATTCATGAAATGAATGCCGATGAAGCGCTCCGGGCGATCGGTCGACGACGCCAGCCGCGTGATCGAGATCGACGAGGTGTTGGTGGCGATGATGGCTTCCGGCTTCAGCGACGCGCACAATTCGGAGAAGATCTTGCGCTTGGCCTCTTCCTTTTCGATCGCGGTCTCGATGACCAGATCGCAGGTCGCCAGATCGTCGTATTTTTCGGCCGCCTTGATGCGCGACAAGGCCGCCTTGCGGTCGTCCTCGGTGATCAATTTCTTGGCGACCTGCTTGGCCATGTTGCCGTTGATGGTGGCCAGGCTCGCCTTGATGCGGTCGGGCGCGACGTCGTTCAACATCACGCTGAACCCGGCCAGCGCGCAGACATGGGCGATGCCGTTGCCCATCTGCCCCGCGCCGACCACGCCAATCGTCTGAATATTGACCGCCATCATTTTATCCGATCGATGCAAAATTGCTTCGCTCTTTTACGACGAACCGAACTTGCGCGCCACCATAGCGTATGGACGCACTTAACGTCCGATTTTACCCAATTCCATGGCCAGTTCCGGCAGCGCCGTATAAAGATCGGCGACCAGCCCGTAATCGGCGACCGCGAAGATCGGCGCTTCCTCGTCCTTGTTGATCGCGACGATCACCTTGGAATCCTTCATGCCGGCGAGATGCTGGATCGCGCCGGAAATGCCGACCGCGATATAGAGATCGGGCGCGACAACCTTGCCGGTCTGGCCGACCTGCCAGTCGTTCGGCGCATAGCCGGCATCGACCGCGGCGCGCGAGGCGCCCATCGCCGCGCCAAGCTTGTCGGCGACCGGCTCGATATATTTGGTGAAGTTCTCGCGGTTCTGCATGGCGCGGCCGCCGGAGATGATGATCTTGGCCGAGGTCAGTTCCGGACGATCCGACTTCGACAGTTCCTCGCCGACGAAAGACGACAAAGCCGGATCGGCGGCAGCCGTTGCGTTCTCGATCGCCGCCGAACCGCCGGCGCCCGCCGCCTGGAAGGTCGAGGTGCGGACCGTGATGACTTTTTTAGCATCAAGCGATTTCACGGTCTGGATCGCGTTGCCGGCATAGATCGGACGTTCAAACGTGTCGGGCGCGATTACCTTGGTGATCTCGGAAATCTGCATGACATCGAGCAGAGCGGCGACGCGCGGCATCACGTTCTTGCCGTTGGTGGTCGCTGGCGAAACGATGGCGTCGTAAGCGCCGGCGAGCGACACGATCAAAGCCGCCAGGGGTTCGGCGAGATGATGTTCGTAAATCGCGCCATCGGCGAGCAGCACCTTGGCAACGCCGTCGAGCTTGGCTGCGGCGTCCGCCGCGGCCTTGGCGTCCTTACCGGCGACCAGAACGTGGACGTCGCCGCCCAGAGCCTTGGCGGCGGTGAGCGCCTTGGTGGTGGCGTCCTTGAGCGACTTGTTGTCGTGCTCGGCGAGAAGAAGCGTGGCCATGATCAGATTACTCCCGCTTCGTCTTTGAGCTTGGCGACAAGTTCGGCAACCGAGGCAACCTTGACGCCGGACTTGCGGCCGGGCGGTTCGCTGGTCTTGATCACTTCAAGACGCGGCTTGGTATCGACACCGTAATCGGCCGCCGTCTTTTCCTCGATCGGCTTCTTCTTCGCCTTCATGATGTTCGGCAGCGAAGCGTAGCGCGGCTCATTGAGACGCAGATCGGTGGTGACGATCACCGGCGCTTTCAATTTGACGGTCTGCAGGCCGCCGTCAACTTCGCGCGTTACCGCGACGCTGTCACCGTCGATGGCGATCTTGGAGGCGAAGGTGCCCTGCGCCCAGCCCAGCAAGGCCGCGAGCATCTGCCCGGTCTGGTTTGAATCGTCGTCGATCGCCTGCTTGCCGAGAATGACAAGGCCGGGCTTTTCCGCCTCGACGATGCCTTTGAGAATTTTCGCCACCGCCAGCGGCTCGACGACGCCGTCGGCCTTCACCAGAATGCCGCGGTCGCCGCCCATGGCGAGCGCGGTGCGGATGGTCTCGGAGGCCTGCGCCGGACCGATCGAGACGACCACGATTTCGGTCGCCTTGCCGGCCTCCTTCAGACGGATCGCCTCTTCGACGGCGATCTCGTCGAACGGGTTCATCGACATCTTGATGTTGGCGAGTTCGACGCCGGAGCCGTCCGGCTTGACGCGAATTTTGACGTTGTAATCGACGACCCGCTTCACGGGCACCAGAATTTTCATCGTATCATTCCCCGCCGGGTCGTTTTCAAAGGTAGGCGGCCGGTAGCTAAAGGCTGCGCCATTGGCCTGTCAACGTTTGTGCTGCGCCGCAGCGGATAGATCGGCCTGATTTGTCAGCGATTCTGCCCCGGCATCCACAAAACGTCGGCCGCGCCCTTGTCATTGGCATAGCGGCCGGCGACGAACAGGTAGTCGGACAACCGGTTGACGTATTTGAGCGACGGCGCCGACACCGCCTCGCCGGGCTGGTCCATCAAGGCGACCATGACGCGCTCGGCGCGTCGGCAGACCGTGCGCGCCAGGTGCAGATAGGCCGAGGCCGGGCTGCCGCCGGGCAGGATGAAGGATTTGAGCGGCGCCAGTTCGGCGTTGAGCCGGTCGATCTCGGCCTCGAGCCAGGCGACCTGGACATCGGTGACGGTCAACCGGGCGCCGCCGGGGCCTTTTTCCGACAGGCAGAGGTCGGCCTCGACGTCGAACAGGTCGTTCTGGATGCGGCTCAAAGCCTTATCGAGGGCCGGATCGGCCACTGTGTGCAACCGCACCAGCCCGAGCGTCGCGTTGACCTCATCGACGGTGCCATAGGCCTCCACCCGCAGATCGTATTTCTTGATGCGCGCGCCCGACCCCAGCGAGGTCGTGCCGTCGTCGCCGGTGCGGGTGTAGATGCGGTTGAGAACGACCATTTTATGCCCCTGCCCGGGTCAGCCTAACCCCGGACGATCCAGATCGCCGCCATGATGACAATAATGGCGACGAATTGCAGCAGGACCCGCAGCCGCATCAGCTTTTGCGACCGGTTGGGCGAGCCGCCGCGCATCATGTTGACGAGGCCGAGCAGCAGGACGACGCCCACCGCCGCGACGGCGATGGGGACGAGGTAGGTAGTCATAAAATTTGCCATGGCCGCCTATTAGCACCGCCCGGGCCGAGCGGCCAACCGGGGACCATGAGACCCTGCCCGCCGGCCGCCACATACCTCCGGACTCGCCGTTTGGTTGAAACTGGACTATAATTGGTTGTGTAGCGTTGCGTACGGGTGGGGGTCATGGGGGCTGACGTGCGAAGCGGGGCGGCCGTGGCCCGCCCGGAGGAATTGTTTGCGCGCGGCGATGCCCCGGCGGCGGGCACACCAGCCGGCAGCCCGTCAATAGACCCTTCGCTGGCCGGCGCGGCCGATCTCTGGGCAACCGGCCCGGAAGCCGGCGATGACGACCATGGCTTTCCCGAACTCAACTGCCTGCGCGGGCATCTGCCCGGCGCTGTCCTCGCCGCGGCGGAACAGCGCGCCGCGCGGCTGGCGACCGGCGCCGACCGGGTTCTGATCGCGGCCGGCACGCTCGATGAAGAAGCCTATTTGCGAATGCTGGGCGCGGCGCTCGGTATCCCGTTCGAGCCGCTCGACGGCATGCCACGCGCGCAATGTCCGCTGGACGACGACCGGCTGATCGAGACGGCTACCACCGGCCTGCTGCCGCTGGCGACCGACGACGGCATCGTGATCGTCGTCGCCCCGCGCGGCGCCGCGGTGCGCAGGATCATCGGCTTGGTCGGCGAGACCCCGGGCATGGCGAAACGTTTTCGTTTCGCCACCTCAGAACGCTTAGCCCGTTTCGTTCTGCGCGGCGCAGGCGCGCGGATCGCGGCGAACGCCACCGAGACGTTGCGACGGGACCGGCCGATGCAGTCGGCGGCCGCGCGTCTCAAGCCGGGCAATCTGGTGTCCCTGACCGTGATCGTGCCGCTGGCGGCCGCTGGTTTTATCTGGGCGCCGCATATCGCCGCGCACGCTTTTGAAATTGGCCTCGCCGCGGTCTTCGTGGCCTGGCTGGGACTGCGGCTGATCGGCGCTTTTGTCCGCCGGCCGGCGCCGACCGCCGCTCCTATCCTCGCGGACGAGGCCCTGCCGGTTTACTCAGTCATATGCGCACTGTATCGCGAAGCGGACTCGGTGAATGGCCTGTTGTCGGCAATCGAGAAACTCGATTATCCGGCCGAGAAGCTCGACGTCATTCTCGCGGTCGAAGCCGACGACAGCGAAACGCGCGCGGCCATCGCCGCGCGCAAGACGCGCCTGCCCGTCACGGTGATCGCCGTTCCGGTCGCCGGACCGCGCACCAAACCGAAGGCGCTGAATGTCGCGCTGCCGTTCGCGCGCGGCACATTCACCGTGATCTATGATGCCGAGGACCGGCCGGACAGCGACCAGTTGCTCCAGGCCTTGCAGGCGTTCCGCGCCGCCGGCGACGACCTTGCTTGCGTGCAGGCCCGGCTGTGCATCGACAACACCGCCGACAGTCTGCTGGCGCGCTATTTCACCGCCGAATATGCCGGCCAGTTCGACGTGTTTCTCCCCGGCCTCACGGCGATGGGCCTGCCGCTGCCACTCGGCGGCTCGTCCAATCATTTTTATACCGCCACCTTGCGCAAGATCGGCGGCTGG
>CAMAUC010000076.1 GCA_945861265.1 Rhizobium sp. Q54
GACCGATTGGTTCCAGCGCCGCTCTGTGCCTCTTGACATTAATTCCTACTGAATATATACCCAATTTCGTCCGGCTCAATCGGGGGCGCTGTCATGAGGCGTCAGGATGGTGGAGCTCCCCGCGATGCGGGGAGAGGTGGCCCGCCGAAGCGAATAGCGAAGGCGGGTCGGTGAGGGGCCGGCGCTGAACGTACGGCAAAATTGCCCCTCACCCGGCTCGCGACAATCGGCGCTTCGCCACCCTCTCCCCGTAAACACGGGGCGAGGGAAGCAAGGAGCAGCGCCTTCCTTTACCTCACCCTCGCCGCCGACTAGTTTCCCCCGCATGCTGCCGGATGCCAGGGACTTCGACCAACTCACCCGCCAATTCCGCTGGGACATTCCGGCGCGCTACAACATTGGCGTCGATGTTTGCGATCGCTGGGCCGAGACCGATCCCGCGCGTCTCGCCATCCTGCATGTGCAGGGCGATGGCCGCGAGGACCGCGTCACTTTCGGCGCCTTGCGCGACGCCTCGAACCGTCTCGCCAATGTGCTGCGCGCGCGAGGCGTCAAACGCGGCGACCGCGTCGCGATCTTTCTGCCGCAATCGCCGGATGTCGCCGTCGCCCACATCGCCATCTACAAGTTAGGGGCGGTGGCGCTGCCGATCGCGGTTCTGTTCGGCCCCGACGCGCTGTCGTACCGCTTGCAGAATTCCGGCGCCCGCGCGCTGCTGACCAACGCGGCGGGGCTTGCCAAGCTCAACGACATTCGCGCCGAAGTGCCGGACGTGACTTGCGTACTCTCGCTCGATGGCGCTGGCGATCATGCGGATAGCTGGCCGCAGCTGGCCGCGCGCGCCTCGTCGAATTTCACGCCGGAGATCACCATGCCTGACGATCCGGCAATGATGATCTACACCTCGGGCACCACCGGCCAGCCGAAAGGCGCGCTGCATGGCCATCGTGTGCTGCTCGGCCATCTGCCCGGCGCCGAACTCCCCTATTATCCATTCCCGCAACAGGGTGACCGTTTCTGGACGCCGGCCGACTGGGCCTGGGCTGGCGGCCTGCTCGACGTGTTGCTGCCGTCGCTGCATCATGGCGTCGCCGTGGTGGCGCGCAAGTTCGACAAGTTCGATCCGGAGGAAGCCTTCGCGCTGATGCAGAAGGTGGAGGTGCGCAACGCGTTCATTCCACCGACAGCGCTGCGCATGATGCGCGCCGCGCCGAATCCGTCCGGCCGCTACGATTTCAAATTGCGCGCCATGGGCTCGGGCGGCGAGTCGCTCGGTATCGAGGCTTTGGAATGGGGCCGCTCGGCTTTCGGCCTGACCATCAACGAATTCTACGGCCAGACCGAATGCAATCTGGTGATCGGCGCCTGCGCGCAGCTCGGCCAGATGCGCGTCGGCTCGATGGGAAAGGCGGTGCCAGGCCATACGGTGGCGGTGATCGGCCCCGACGGCGCAGAGTTGAAGCCGGGCGAGATCGGACAGATTGCCGTGAAGCGTCCCGACCCGGTGATGTTTCTCGAATACTGGAATCGGCCGGAAGCCACGCGCGGCAAGTTCATCGGCGACTGGATGACCACCGGCGATCAGGGCACGATGGATGAGGACGGCTATTTCACCTTCGTCGGCCGCGACGATGACGTGATTACCTCGGCCGGGTTCCGCATCGGCCCCGGCGAGATCGAGGATTGCCTGATCGGCCACCCGGCGGTGGCGCTGGCCGCCGCCATCGGCAAGCCGGATCAATTACGTACCGAGATCGTCAAAGCCTTCATCGTGCTCAAACCCGGCCATGCCGCCAGCCCCGAGCTGGCCACCGAGATTCAGACGTTCGTGAAAACGCGGCTGTCGGGTCACGAATATCCGCGCGAGGTCGCCTTCATCGACACGATGCCGATGACGACGACGGGCAAGGTGATCCGGAGATTGCTGCGCGAGCGCGACTAGATCGCGTCTTTTTTGTTGCCGATCAGGAACACATGGAAGCCGAGCTTCCGCTTGGCGACGTAATAGAGGCAGATCGACTCGACGATCAGCGCCGTCGATGTCGCCGCCGCCGCGCCCTCGATGCCGATGCGCGGGATCAGCACGAAGCACAAAGTCAGATTGACGGCGAAAGCAAGCGCGTAAATCGCGGCGCACTGTTTGCGTTCGCCGAGCATGTTCAAGAGGCGCTCGGCGGGACCGACGGCGGCGCGCGCCAGCATGCCGATCGAGAGAATGAACATCACGTCGTAGCCGCTTTCGAACCCTTGTCCGAACAGGCCGAGCAGCGGCCGGCCGAAAACAAGAATGCCGGCGCAGACGACGAGCGACGGCCAGAACGTCCACTTGATGGTCTCGCGAAAGAACGACGCCAGCCGCACCTTGTCGCCGGCGACATGATACTGCGTGAACTTGTGCGTGGTCGCGCCGGCGATGGCGAAATAGACGAAGGCGACGACGGCCAGCAGCCGCGCGCCGGCATAATAGACGGCGACCTCGTCGGGCGAGCGGAAATGCTCGAGCGCGAGAATGTCGACATAGGTCAGCAGCAGATAGAAGCCCTCGACGACGAAGATCGGCAGCGACGTGGCCAGCCACACCTTCGGCTCGTAGACCTTCGGCCCGGCCGGTACCTTCTTGGTGAGCCGGCGGTCGAGCACGACCAACTGGCCGATGGTTACGGCGTAGATAGTAATAATGGAGATATACAAGGCCGTCATCGCGTCGGTCGGCGCGCCGATCAGCCACGCGGCGCCCATCAGGGCGAGCATGGCGAGCGTGCGGATGATGTAGAATGGCATCAGAGCGAGGTTCGGCCAGTCATAGGACTGCGCGATGCCGGCCTGAACCTGCACCAGGCCGTAGATCGGAATCATGACGCAGGCGAGATAGAGCGGCACGACCAGGAAGTGATCCAGCCACGGCTGGATTAAAGTCACGCCGAGCGCGCCGGCGGCGCCGATCGCGGTGGCGATGGCAAAGGCCAGCCAGCGGCTGCCGATGAGGAAGCCGCGCAATTTATCGAGCGCTTTATGCTCGGTATATTCGGGGATGAAGCGCCGTGCCGCCGAGGACAGGCCCATGTCGGACAGAGCGCCGATCATCAGCACCCAGGTCCACGCATAGATAAAGATGCCGAACTCGAAGGAGCCCATCCAGCGCGCCAGCAGCACTTGACTGACCAAAGCCAGCATCGCATTGGCGACACGCACGAGAAAAACTTTTCCGGCGACAAGCTGCGCCAGCCGGCTGTCGCTGCGTTCGGCAAGCATCGCGCGTACGCGCGCGATCAAACCAATAAGTATGGCTTTGACGCGCGCAATCGCGCCGGCGAACGAACGCGGCGGGGGTGACAATGCGGCGGGACCGGAACCGGCCAGAAGCGCGGGTTTCGTATCCGGCGGCCGCGATGCGGACGATGGCGAGGCCATCGTCACCGGTTAGCAAGGAATCGTTAACATTCGGTGGCCGCGGCGTTTACGCCTGCGGCAGCGACGCCAATATGCCTTCGACCGTCTTGCGGTCCTCGACGCTCAAGGGCGATTGCGGCGGCACCGGGTCGCCGACGTCATAGCCTTGAACTTGCAGTCCGGCCTTGATGCAGGCGGCAAGGTTGAAGCGGGCGAAGGCCTCGTTGATGCGCCACATCTCGCGTTGCAGTTTCATCGCCTCCGGCCAGTTCCCGGCGCGGCACAGATCATAAAGTTTCACGCTCTGGCGCGGCGCGATGCAGGCGGGTCCGGCCATCCAGCCGACGCCGCCGATCATCATCACCGCCGCCGGAATATGCGCCGACGCTGAAAAAACATTGATCTCCGGTGCGCGGTTCATGATCGACAGCAGCCGGCCGGTATTGGTCGACGCATCCTTGATCGCCTGGATGCGTGGATGCGTGGCAAGCCGCGCGATCACGTCGAGCGTCAGATCGCTGCGCTGGAAATTCGGATTGGTGTACAGCACCACCGGAATATCGACGGCGTCGGCGATGGCGCGGAAGTAGGCCTCGATCTGCCCATCCTTGAGCGGGAAATAGGCTTCGAGGATGGCGAGGATGCCGTCGGCGCCGAAATCCTGATAGCGTTTCGCCTGCTCGACCGCGTCGGCGGTCGACGTCGAAGCGACGCCGGCGATCACCGGCACGCGCTTGTGCGCGGCCTCAATAGTGGTCTTGACCACGGCGTCGCGCTGCTCGCGCGTGAGATACGCGAATTCGCCGGTCGAGCCGAGCGGTGTCAGGCCGTGCACGCCGGCATCGATGAGGTCGGATGCGAGACGCGCCAGCACATCGGTCTTGATGCGGCCTTGCACGTCGATGGGCGAAACGAGATAGGGGTAAACGCCGTGAAATTTTGTCATGGGAATTCTCTTACACGCATCGTGGGTCAGCCGCCAAATCCGCCCTCGTCGAGAAACTTCTGTTCATCCGGCGTGGTGGCGCGGCCGAGCACGGCGTTGCGGTGTGGGAAGCGGCCGAAGCGGCGGATGATGTCGGCGTGGATTTCCGCCCATTTCAGACTGTCGGCGTCGCCCGCGGCCTTGCACAGCGCGATGGACCGTTCCTGATCTTTCGGGTCTTCCGAATGCTCGAAGGGCAGGTAAAAGAAATTGCGCAGCGACTTGTCGATCTCCGCATCGTGGCCGCGCACGATCGAACCCGCCGCGATGGCGCGCGCCATCGGATCGGTCGCGAACATGCGCGTTGAGCCACGAAACATGTTGCGCGGAAACTGATCGAGCAGGATAAGCAGCGCCAGCGCGCCCTCGGCGCTATGCTCCCACTCGGTCAATTGGCCGGCGGCCGCGGCTTCGTGCGTTTTGAGAAACCGCCGGCGGATGTCGTCGTCGAAGGCTTCGTCCTTCTTGAACCAGGCCTTCGGCCCGGCCTCGCGCCAGAAAGCAACAACATCGGCGGCGCGCGCCGTCTCGGTCTCGCTCATGGATTAACCGCTTCGCTCATGGATTATCCCGCAGCGCGCGGCGCAGGATCTTGCCGACATTGGTCTTCGGCAATTCGTGGCGAAACTCGATGTATTTCGGCATCTTGTAGGCGGCGAGCTTGCCGTGCATGAAACTGCGCAACTCGACGTCGGTGAGCTCGGGCGATTTGCTGACCGCGAACAGCTTCACCGCCTCGCCGGAATGCGGATCGGGCACGCCGACGGCGGCGCATTCAACGATTGCGCCTTGCATCATCGCCACATCCTCGACCTCGTTGGGGAAGACCTTGAAGCCCGACACCGAGATCATGTCCTTCTTGCGGTCGACGATCCTGACCATGCCCGACGGCTCCATGATGCCGATGTCGCCGGTGCGGAAGAAACCGTCCTTGGTCATCACCTTGGCCGTCTCGTCCGGCCGGTTCCAGTAGCCGACCATCACCTGCGGTCCTTTGGCGCAGATTTCGCCGGCCTCGCCGAGCGGCACTTCCTTGTCGTCGACATCGAGGATGACGATGTCGGTCGAGGGAAATGGGTAGCCGATGCCGCCGGTCCATTCGGCAATATCGCAGCGGTTGGCGGTGAGGCCGGGTGAGGTTTCCGACAGGCCGTAGGCCTCGATGATCGGCTTGCCGGTCGCCGCCAGCCAGCGCTCCGCCACCGCTCGCTGCACGGCCATGCCGCCGCCGATTGCCGATTTGAGCATGCTCCAGTCGATCTTGCCGAAGTCGGGGTGGTTGAGCATCGCGTTGAACAGAGTGTTCACGGCTGGGAAAAAGTTGACCTTGTACTTCGACAGTTCCTTGATCAAATTCGGAATGTCGCGCGGATTGGGAATAAGCAGACAGACGCCGCCGAGCCGTACGCCGATCAGCGCGCAGGCGGTCAGCGCGAAGATATGCGACAGCGGCAGCGCCGCGACCATGAACAGTTGCTCGACGCGCGGTTCGCGCATCAGAGCCGGCTGCAGCCAGGCATAAGCCTGCATGGTATTGGCGACGACATTGCGGTGCGACAGGGTCGCGCCCTTGGAGACGCCGGTGGTGCCGCCGGTATATTGCAGGAAGGCGATGTCGTCCGGCCCGAGCGTCGGTCTGTCCAGTGTCATGCCGCGTCCGGCGGCGATGACCTCTTTGAATTGGTAAGAGCCGGGCAGCGAAAACGGCGGCACCATCTTCTTGCCGTGGCGCACGACGTAATTGACGATGGCGCCCTTCACCAGGCCGAGCAGGTCGCCCATGCTGGCGACGACGACGTGTTTTACATTGGTCTTGTCGATCACATGCGCCAAAGTATGCGCGAAATTTTCCAGGACGATGATGGCTTCGGCGCCGGAGTCCTTGAGCTGGAACTCCAGTTCACGCGGCGTGTACAGCGGATTGACGTTCACCACCGTGTAGCCGGCGCGCAGGATGGCCAGCAGCGCGATCGGATATTGCAGCACGTTCGGCATCTTGATGGCGACGCGGGCGCCGCGTTTGAGGCCCTTGCTTTGCAGCCAGGCGCCGAGCGCTTGCGATGCGCGGTCGAGTTCGTCGAACGTGATCGTCGCGCCCATGCAGATGAAAGCTTTCTTGCCGCGATGGGCCTTGAAGCTTTCCTCGAAAACGGCGACCAGCGACGGATAGGTCGACGGATCGATCTCGGCCGGCACGCCAGGCGGATAGTTCTTGAGCCAGATGCGTTCCATGAATCCCCCCTTGCCGCCGGTCCGGTTTCCCTCTGGCCGGCGGTCAAACTGGCACCAGCATCCGACCATCCGGCCCAGCATGCAAGGCCAGTGGAATTTATCGGGCGCGGATATCTGACCCGCCGAAGGGGATGAGCGGGTTGTCGGTCAGCGCGGCGCGGTCGGGACGGTCGGGCGCGGCCGCGCCCAGAAAAGCCTCGAAAAGTTCGCGCACGGTACACTCTGGCAGGTCCTTGGTGATGAACACCAGCTTTGTCCGGCGGTCTTCATCCGGCCACCGCTCAAGTTGCGCGGTCGGGTGGAATACGTGTTGCACGCCATGCACCACCACGGGCGTGCCGGGCAGTTCAGTGACATTGACGATGCCCTTCATGCGCAGCAGATTGGCGCCGTAAGTTGCGCGCAGCAGTTCCAGGAACATGTCGAGCGTGCCGGCCGGTATAGGCTTGTCGGTCGTTAAAACAAACGAGACGATATGATCGTCGTGCCGGTTCACGTCGTGATGGTGATGATGACCGTGCGCATCACCGTGCGAATGCGCGTCGGCATAGGCCTCCGCCGCCAGCCATTTCTTGACATCGGGAATCTTGCGCGCCGGGTCATACAGCCCGCAATTGAGCAGTTGGCCGGCGGTCGCTTCGCCTTTCGCCGCATCGAGCACGTTGGCGGCCGGGTTGAGCGCGCGCAGGCGATCGAGCAGGTGCCTGGTCTGATCCGCGTCGGCGAGATCGGTCTTGCTCAGCACGATGCGGTCGGCGACCGCGGCCTGCTTGACCGCTTCCGGATGCGCGTCGAGCGCGCCTTCGCCGTTGACGGTATCGACCACCGTCACCACGCCGTCGAGGCGGAAGCGCTTGACCAGATAGGGATGCGCCATCGCGGTATGCAGCACCGGCGCCGGATCGGCGAGGCCGGTCGTTTCCAGCAGCACGCGGCTGAATTTGACCCGGCCATTGTCGAGATCGCGCAAAAGCTTCTCAAGCCCGTCGACCAGATCGCCGCGCAAAGTGCAGCACAGGCAGCCTGATTGCAGAACCACCATGTTGTCGCCGACATAATCGACCAGCAGATGGTCGAGCGACACCTCGCCGAATTCATTGATGATGACGGCGGTGTCGGCCAGCGCCGGATCCTTCAGCAGCCGATTGAGCAAAGTGGTCTTGCCGGCGCCGAGAAAGCCGGTGAGCAAAGTGAGCGGGATCGGCACCGGCGGTATGCGTCGCGCCGCGCTTCTGTCGGCGTCGCTCATTGCGCGGCCGACGAGACTTTCGGCTTCGCCGGCTTGGCCACGGCTTTCGGCGTGGCCGCGGGCTTAGACGCCGCCGCGGGCTTGTCATCGGCGGAAGGCTTCGCGTCGGCGGATTTGGCTGCCGCGGGCTTGGCCGCGACTTTCTTTTTCTTCTTGCCCAGGCCGCTCGCGGTCTGCGCCACTTTGTCGGGTCTATCGGCCGGGCCGGTAAACACCACGACCGGCGGTGTCGTATCGACCGGCGGACCCAGCACGAATTTGCCGGCCGCGGTCTTCAGATTCGACAGCATGAAGGCCTGGCTGGCGGCATCTTGCCCGTTGCCGGATTCGCTACCCTCAGCCGGCGTTCCGGCGGCTTCGACTTCTTCTTCCTGATTGTCTTCCGATGGCGGCTTGCGCCGGTGGCCGCCGCACATTTCCTCGCGCAGGTTAGGCGGCTGCGCGTCGATCGGTGCCATCGCGTCGACAGTGCCGAGCGACGGGGTCAGCCAGGTCAGTCCGCCGCTGCCGAAGCCGCGTTCGAGCAATTGCGCCGCCTTCTGCGCCCGCACCGCGCCGGAATAGGCGCCGAGCACGATGGCGATCAGGCGGCGGCCGTTGCGGGTCGCGGAGGCGACCACGTTATAGCCGGACGCGCAGATGAAGCCGGTCTTCATGCCGTCGGCGCCGGGATAGCGGTCGATCAGATTGTTGTAATTCTTCATCACCCGGTTGCCGTAACGGATCGAGTGAATGTGCCAATAGGAATCGGCCTCGGGAAATTCCTGGATCAGCGCGCGCGCCAGAATGCCGAGATCGCGCGCCGATGTAACGTGGTTCTCCGCCGGCAGTCCGTTGGGATTGACGAAATTGCTCTGCGACATGCCGAGACGGCGCGCATTAGCATTCATCAAATCGGCGAAGCCTTCGATCGAACCGCCGACGCCTTCGGCGATGGCGACCGCGACGTCATTGGCCGATTTCACCATCAGCATCTTGAGCGCATTGTCGATGGTCAGCGTGGTGCCGAGCTTGAAGCCCATCTTGGTTGGCTGCTGCGCCACCGCGCTGCGCGACATGGTGATCAGCGTGTTGAAGGTGATGCGCTTTTCCTTGATGGCGCGCAAAGTCGTGTAGGCGGTCATCAGCTTGGTGACCGAGGCCGGATACCAGGGATAGGTGGCGTTCTCGGCATGCAGAACCTTGCCGGTCGCTGCTTCGATCAATAGCTGCGCTTCGGCTTGAGCCGGACGAGGCGCCAGCGCCGCGGCCGCGGCGATGGCGATGATCAGGGCGCGGCGGCTGAAGCGGTTAAAAGCGGTCAAAATCGTGGGTCCGGTCTGCTGGATTGGCGATTGCGGCCTCATCACGGAGCCAGGAAGAGGTTGGGTTCCATGGGTGGTAACGCTAAACTAACGAAGCTTTCGATCTGAGGCAAAGGCGGCGACGTCCCGCCTTTCAACATGGTGACCGGCCTTGCCATAGTCACTTGCCATGACGACCATCGCCGTTCCTGACCAAGTAATACGACCAAAATTCGGCAATAAGGCAATCTGGGAGAATTCAATGACTGCGGCGATAGTCGGCTGGGCCCACACCCCCTTCGGTAAGCTTAACGGCGAGACGGTCGAAAGCCTGATCGTTCGGGTGACCACCGAGGCACTGGCCGATGCCGGAATCGAGGCAAGGGATGTCGACGAAATCGTTCTCGGCCATTTCAACGCCGGCTTTTCGCCGCAGGACTTTACCGCCTCGCTGGTGTTGC
The DNA here is from genome assembly GCA_945861265.1 of Rhizobium sp. Q54. GTDB lineage: Bacteria > Pseudomonadota > Alphaproteobacteria > Rhizobiales > Xanthobacteraceae > Pseudolabrys. The sequence continues at coordinate 9,601 of CAMAUC010000076.1, forward strand.
AGGCCTCGCCCGATCTGCGCTTCAAGCGCGCGCTGCGGGTGGAGAATGCTTGTGCGACGGGTTCCGCCGCCGTGCATCAGGGCATCAAGTCGATCGAGGCCAAGGCTGCGCGCATCGTGCTTGCGGTCGGCGTCGAGCAGATGACGACCACGCCCGCCGCCGAGATTGGCCGGAACTTGTTGAAGGCGTCCTATGTGCGCGAGGAGGCCGAGATCGAAGGCGGCTTTGCCGGCGTCTTCGGCCAGATTGCCGCGCGCTATTTCCAGAAATATGGCGATCAGTCCGACGCGCTGGCCATGATCGCGGCCAAGAATCACAAGAACGGCGTCGGTAACCCTTACGCGCAGATGCGCAAGGATCTCGGTTACGATTTCTGCCGCACCGAGAGCGAGAAAAATCCGTTCGTCGCCGGACCGCTCAAGCGCACCGATTGTTCGCTGGTGTCGGACGGCGCCGCCGCCGTCGTGCTGGCCGATGTCGGAACCGCGCTCAAGCTCGGCAAGGCGGTGGCCTTTCGCGCCGCCGAGCATGTGCAAGATTTCTTGCCGATGTCGAAGCGCGACATTCTCAAGTTCGAGGGCTGCGCGCTGGGTTGGCAGCGCGCGCTCGCAACGTCGGGTCTCGACCTTAGCGACCTCTCATTTGTCGAGACCCATGACTGTTTTACCGTCGCCGAACTGATCGAATATGAAGCGATGGGCCTGACGGCCGAAGGCCAAGGCGCCCGCGCCATCAAGGAAGGCTGGACGCAAAAAGACGGCAAACTGCCGGTCAATCCCTCCGGCGGCCTGAAGGCCAAGGGTCACCCGATCGGCGCCACCGGCGTATCGATGCATGCCCTCACTGCGATGCAACTGACCGACGCGGCAGGTGACCTTCAGATAAAAAATGCACGCTTAGGTGGTATATTCAATATGGGAGGAGCGGCCGTCGCAAATTATGTGAGCATTCTCGAGCGCATAAAGTAACAACCGGGGGAGCCCGCCGACCAAATATCACGAAGCGCGAAGTTGCGTTCCCTGCAACTTTAAGGTCTGGTGCTGGGTCTGAATCCGCGAAATTGATCACTCGCTTGGACGTGGTAGAGTTCTGCAATATCACTTGAGGTTGTCTAGGCAATTTGAAGTTGCCTGAAGGTGCCGGTGCTGTCGCAGCGACGTATGGGGGCTCGCATGACCAATATTCCGACCGATCTGCTGCGGACATTTGTTGCCGTGGTGGATCTGCGCAGCTTCACCAAGGCCGCCAATTCGCTGGGTGTAACGCAGCCGGCGGTCAGCGCCCAGATCAAGCGCCTGCAATTTCTTCTCGGCGACGACATCTTCGACCGCAGCACGCAGGGCGTCAGCCTGACACCGCACGGCGAGACCGTGCTCAACTACGCCCGCCGACTGTTGTCGCTGAATGACCAGATCGTGCGCCTCGGCGGGATCGAACCGGCTCCGGAACTGACTATCCGCGTCGGCACACCGAGCGACTATGTCGCGTCGAACCTGCCCGCCACCCTGGCGTCGTTCCGGGCGCGCTGGCCGGACGTGCGTTTTTCGGTTCGCACCGATTACTTCGATCCATTGGCGCGGCAGCTTCGCGACGGGGAGATCGACCTGATGATCGGCTTGTCGATGGCGCAGCCGCAGGATGCCCGCCATTGCATCGCCCGCGAAGTGGTTTGGGCGCGCGGCAAGAACACCCGGATCGATCCGGACGGCCCGGTGCCGCTGGTCTCCTATGGCCCGCCTTGCATCTATCATCGGGCGGTCGTGCATGCGCTCAAGGCGGCCCATCGGGACTGGGAGGACGTCTTCATCGGTCCGAGCCTGAATAGTTTGAAGGGCGCGGTGGCCGCCGGCCTTGGCGTCATGGCGATTTCCCGCAACCGGGCCGAAGACGCCGGAATCATGTGTTGGGACGACGCGCCGCTGCCGAAATTACCGGATCTCTATAGCGGCATCTATGTCCGCGAAGGCGGCGCTCGCCCGATTTACGAACAGCTGGCCGACGAAATCGCCGAGGCGATTTTCTCGCCCGGCGCGGCGCAGGCAAGACTGATCGGCGGGATCGAAAGCGGCCGCAAGAAGAATTCCGCGGCGTGATTGGCCGCGCGACGAGCCTTGCTCAATAGGCGGTCCTTTACGCCTGCGCGAAGCCGGAGCGCTGCGCCCAGCCGGTCATACGCCGTTCCAGGATGGCCATGGCCGCGTACATGGCGATGCCCTCGACTGCCAGCACGACGAGGCCGGCGAAGATCAGCGGCACCTGGAACTGCGCCTGCGCCTGCAACATCAGATTGCCGATGCCGTAATTGGACGCGACGCTTTCCGAAATCACCGAGCCGACAAAGGCCAAAGTAATCGCCACCTTCAGCGAACCGAAGAAGTAAGGCAGCGTCCGCGGAATGCCGACTTTGCGCATGATGTCGAGCTTGGAAGCACCCAGCGCCTTCAACACGTCCTCAAGTTCGGGTTCGATCGTGGCGAGGCCTGTCGCCACATTGACGACGATGGGAAAGAACGAAATCAGGAAAGCGGTCAGCACCGCCGGGATGAAGCCGATGCCGAACCACAGCACCAGGATCGGCACCAGGGCGACTTTCGGGATCGCGTTAAAGCCGATCATCAGCGGGTACAGGCCGGCATAGATCGCGCGCGACCAGCCGACCACCAGGCCGAGCAGCAGACCGAAGCCGACGGCGAGCGCAAAGCCGATCAAGGTCGTCTGCAACGTGATCCACGAGTTGCGCGCCAGCGGGCCGGCGTAATCGACGAAAGCCTGCGCGATCGCGGTCGGCGGCGGCAGGAAGAACACCGGGATCTTGAAAATGTGAACCGCGGCTTCCCAGACGACAAAAAGGCCGATGGTGAACAGCCAGGGCGACAGGCGGATCAAAAGGGCGGTCCGGTTCATTGCCGCGCCTTGACGATGTGGCCGCGCAATTCGTGGACGATGTCGGTGAATGCCGGCGTGAACGTCACTTCAAGGTCGCGCGGGCGCGGCAGATCGATCTTGCGTTCGACGACGATGCGGCCGGGCCGCGACGACATCACGAAAACGCGGTCGGCGAGAAACACCGCTTCGCGCAGATCGTGCGTGACCAGGATGACCGTGATCTTGCTCGCCGCCTGCAGGTCGCGGATGACGCACCACAGTTCCTCGCGGGTGAAAGCATCGAGCGCGCCGAATGGCTCGTCCAGCATAAGCAACTGCGGCTGATGAATTAGCGCGCGGCACAACGAAGCGCGCTGCTGCATGCCGCCCGATAATTCCCAGGGAAATTTGTTGCCCTGTCCGCTGAGCCCGACCGAGGCCAAAAGTTTCTCGGCGCGTTCCCTGAACTCCGCGCGTCGCCGGCGCATTTCGCTGCGATAGGGCTCGACGATTTCGAGCGGCAGCATCAGGTTTTCCAGCGTGGTGCGCCACGGCAGCAAAGTCGGCGCCTGGAAGGCCATACCGGCGATTTTGACTGACGCCTTGACCTGCGCGCCTGCCACCGTCACCGATCCGCTACGCGGGAACTGCAAACCGGTAGCGAGTTTCATCAGAGTGGATTTGCCGCAGCCCGACGGACCGACTACCGCGGCGAATTCGCCCTGTTCGACCGCGATCGACAGTCCCTCGACCGCCAGCGCCGAACCGGCGCCGGCATAGGCGTGATCGACGCCGTCGAGAGTGACGAACGCGCTCACTTAGAACTTGCGGTCGGCGGCGGCCGGCAGGAACGAGCCGTCGAAGATGTCGGCGGTCTTCGGCTTGTCGCCCTTCCATTTATAGGTCAGGCCGATCTGGTCGATTGCCTTGTCGAAGCGGGCGCTGTCGATGCCGCCATAGCCGTTGGCCTTGACCTCGCTGGTAACGAGATTGTCGCGGATCGCCATGGTCAGACGCTCGAGTTCGGTCGGCTTCTTGGCGACGTCATTGCGCTTGAGCACCGAGTCGACCGCGGTTGACGGGTCCTTCACCGTATCCTTGAGGCCTTTGACGAAGGCGCGCAGGAAGGCCTTGACCGCTTCCGGCTTCTCGGCGGCGAATTTCGGGTTCACGATGATCGCATTGCCGTAAAGGTTTACGCCGTAATCGGCCATCAGCAGCACGACGATGTCGTCGATCGGCACGCCCTTGTCCTTGAGATTGATGAAGGACGAGAACGAGAAACCGGTGATGGCGTCGACCTGGCCGGCGGCCAGCATCGGCTCGCGCACCGGGAAGCCGACGTTTTCGATGGTCACCTTGGAGGCGTCGATCTTGTTGGCCTCGACGAAGATCGGCCACTGCGCATAGGCGCCGTCCGGCGCCGGCGCGCCGAGCTTTTTGCCTTCGAGGCTCTTGGGATCGCTGATGCCGCGGCTCTTGCGGCCGACGATCGAGAACGGCGGCTTGTTGTAGACCATGAACACCGCCTTGAGCGGCACGCCCGGATTGGCGTCGCGGAATTTGATCAGCGAATTGATGTCGCCGAAGCCCATGTCGTAGGTGCCGGACGCGACGCGATTGATCGGCTCAAGCGAGCCGGACGCGGTGTCGACGGTGACGTTGAGGCCTTCGGCCTTGTAGTAACCCTTGTCGATCGGCACCAGGAACGGCGCCGACGGTCCCTCGAACTTGAAGTCGAGACTGAATTTGACGTCGGTGTCGGCGGCCGAGGCGGCGGTCAATCCGGCGCCGCTTGCCAACGCCGTCGCAAGCAAGGCGCTGGCCAGAATTCCCGCCTTTTGGCCTGCGAATGCCGGCCGGTGCGCTTTGAGGGTGCTCATTGTATCGATCCTTTTTTTCGGCCCGCGCATGCAGCAATGCGATCTCGGCCAGGTGACGAACTTGGCTCACGAATGAACGGGAACCAGCAAAGAACATGCCGTCAGAAAGTGCAAGATATCGGCGCGCGGTTTTGAGGCACTGCCCAGTAAATCGCCGAAACTGCCGCAGGCTTAGGCAGTAGCGTCGCGACATTCCGTCACGTTGCCGTGTTCGGGCCTGGTTCCGGCGCAGGGGCGCATCCGGGCGCCACGTTCAATGCATAAGACATCCAGATGGGAGTTCGTCATGCGAAGCCTGAAAGGCGTCATCGCCGCCGCTCTGGCCACGGCGGTGGTTATCGGTTCGGTTGGTATCAATACGGCGGAAGCCCGCCCCCGCCACTATCATCGCGGCAACGCCGCTGCGGTTGGCGCCGTTATCGGCCTGTTCGGCACGATCGCAGCGCTCGCCGCCGCCGATAGCTATCGCGACCGCTATTACGGTGGCGGCCCCTACGCCTATGGTCCGGGCTATGGTTACGCGCCGTATTACGGCCATCGGCGCTGGCACCGTCATCGCCATTAGCGACCCGCGAAGCATGGCGGCCGGCGGTAAGCTTAAAAGCCCTATTTGGGCGGCTGCGCCTTGTTCGTTAACCGGTTTTCCGACCGGATCGGCTATGGTTGCGCATGGCTGATTCGGTTGCCCGGCTCTATGACGCCGTGATTGCTGTTCGGGGCACTGACCCGACGAAATCGCGCACGGCTCGCCTGTTGCGCTCCGGCCGCGCCAAAATGGCCAAAAAGCTGGCGGAAGAGGCGGTCGAAGTTGTCATCGACGCCATGCACGGCCAGACCGAGGCGGTAGTGCGGGAAAGCGCCGATCTGCTCTATAATCTGGTGGTGCTCTGGGTCCATGCCGGCGTCCACCCGGACGATGTCTGGGCCGAAATGCAGCGCCGCGAGAAGATGTTCGGCATCGCCGAAAAACTGCCCAAGGAAATGGTATCGGGTGCGCCCCGTCGAAAGGTCGCGCCCAAGGCCGTTCCGAAGGTGGTTCCTTTGGAAGCCAGGCGCTTGCCCAAGCGTCGCTGAAAGCGACGGAGATCCTAAAGCGTCGTTGAGCCGTCACAGTTTTCAGCCACACCCTTTCCATGAGTGCAGATATGACCGCTGAGGCCGTCCCGCCGCGTAATTTATTGCGCCGACTCTACGATTGGTGCATCGACGCCGCCCACAAACCACATGCGATGTGGACCATGGGGGCGATCGCCTTCGCCGAAAGTTCGTTCTTCCCGATCCCGCCCGACGTGATGTTGATCCCTATGGCGCTGGCCCGCCCGCAACGCGCCTATGCGATGGCGGGCTGGTGCACGCTGGCGTCCGTGCTAGGTGGGCTGGTCGGTTACGCGATTGGCTCGCTTTTGTACGATTCAGTCGGGGCCTGGCTCATTCATCTCTATGGCTATGGCGATAAGGTCGAGACTTTCCGCGCGGCTTACGCGCAATGGGGGGCCTGGATCATTCTGCTCAAGGGTCTGACGCCAATCCCCTACAAGATCGTCACCATTACCTCGGGTTTCGCCGGCTATAACCTTGCGCTGTTTATCGTTTTCTCGATTATCGCCCGCGCCGGCCGGTTCTTCCTGCTGGCCTTCCTGTTGCACCGCTATGGCGAACAGGCGCGCCACATCATCGAAAAGCGTCTCGGTCTGTGGGTGTCGCTGGGCGCCGCGGTGGTCGTCATCGGCATTGTCATTGCGGTATACTTGATTTGAGCGAATCGACAGTCCTCAATTCCGCCATCCGGCGGAACTAGAGGTAGAATGGCGCGAATGCCGTTAGGCACCTGAAAGCCATACCGCCGCTATGTCATTGCACCCGGATTTGACTCCCACGCGATCGCACACGGCCATCTGGCCCGCGCGCGCCATAACCGGCCTGCTGGTGGCCGGTATTGTCATGGTCTCGGCGCTGGCGGGCGCGC
>CAMAUC010000077.1 GCA_945861265.1 Rhizobium sp. Q54
GAGGCCGAACGCAATCCGGAGATGGCGTCTTTGCTGGCGCTGCTGCGGCGCTTCGCCGTCGAGGCCGCGCGCGAGGAAGCCCGCATGTTCTGCGACGATCTGGTTGCCAACGATCAGACCGCGCCGTTCGTGGCGCGGATCGAAGACGCAAGGATGGTGGCGTAGCTTTCTTGCCCCGGACGCGGCGCAACACGCAGCGCAGCGAAGTGATGCGCTGCTGAGCCGGGGCCTTCCCGAATTCAGAAGTTGGGACGGTCCCGGTTCTGCAGCGCGCCGTTACCGGCGCACAGCGCCCGGGACAAGGAGTGCCTATTCCGGCACGACCGCCGGCGCACCGGTGATTTGCTCGAGAATATCCGGCCGGTTGCGGTTCTCATAGATCAGGAATTCATCAGTGACCTCGCGCAGGCGCACGGTCAACATCGACGCGAGATCCTGCGCGTCGGAACGCGAATACTCACGATAGATGGCGCGCACCGCGTCGACATGCTGGTCCACCAGCTTCGCCGGGATGCGGCTTGAGTCCGGCGTATATTCGATCAGCCGGCACAGGCTGTCGGCCGCCGACGCCACAGCGGGATAACCAAACGTCGCGGCCTGGCCCTTGATGTCGTGCGCTGCGTGGAACAGGCCTTCCTTGTTGGTCTTGGTGAATCCGTTGGCCATGACGGCGTGGCGTTCCTTGTCGAGGCGTTGGCACTCTTCATCCATCATCGCGCCGAATTCGCTCGACAGCGCGGCCAGCGCCATTTCGGCGCGCGTGACCGGATCGTCCTCGCCCGGCACGAACGGTGTGTCGGAAACATACTTGCGCAGTTTGTTTTCCGGTTTGATGACCTCATGATCGCCGTAGGTGGCGATCGCGGCCGTGTTCTTGTGCGGAGCCATGATTCAGACTGCCTTTGTCAGCCGGGAGAGCGGACTTTTTCGAGCAATGCGGTTTGTCGGATCGTGTCGGCCTTGCCGCCCTTGCGGCGCTCGGGACCGACATAGGCCGCGTTCACATTGCGGCGGCGATCGGGACCGAAATAGGTCTTGGTCTTGATGAACGGGCGCGGATTGGCGACCACGTTGACGATGCGCTGATACAGCCCCTTGGCCGAGATCGGCTTGGCGAGAAATTCGGTGACGCCGGCATCGCGCGCGGCGGTGACGCGCTTCTTTTCGGAATGCCCGGTCAGCATGATGATGGCGACGTAAGGGTTGGCGTTGGCGCCGGGCTGGCGGATCATCTGCGCCAGTTCCAGGCCGTCGAAAATCGGCATCGCCCAGTCGGTGATGATGATGTCGGGGATGTAGTGCGTGAAGGCTTCCAGGCCGGCCGCGCCGTCTTCCGCTTCATAGACTTCGCGGGCGCCGAAGCCGTGCAAAAGTGTGCGCAGCATCCGGCGCATGTGGGCGTTGTCGTCGATGACGAGAAAACGCAGCCGATTGAAATCGATCCGGACCATGGCACCCCGGGCCTCGGGCGGCGTTTGCCCGATACCAATTCGGTTGCAGGCTACCGGGGCGGCGTTAACGGACGGTTTAGGGTGGCGTCGGTGCAAAAATGCAGGGCGCCGCCGGTTTCGGCGGCTTTTCGGCAATGCCGATGTCGGCACGCACCTGCAATAAAGGCTGGTTATTGCTGTGACGGTATTTAAGCTTGGGCAGCCGGGCCAGGCCCGGCCATCCGGCAGGGCCTGTCCCAGGCTTGGCGCAGCAACGGACGGTTTTGCCATGAAAACCATTCTGATCCCGACCGAGGACCACGACGCAATGCCGGCGGTGCTGGAAGCGGCACGCCTGATGGCAACGGTTTTCGACAGCTATATCGAGGGCTTCGCGGTCCGGCCGTCACCTGGCACCTATGTCACGGTCGAGCCGGTCTCCAGCCTGGCGATATCGGGCGCCTTCGAGTCGGACACAGCCAAGGAGGCCAAGGCCGCATTCGAGGCCTTCATGCAGGCGCACAAGGTGCCGCCGGGCGGGCAGGCGCCGGCGACCTATTCCTATGGCTGGCCGCGCGCGGACGCCGCCGAGGACGCCTATATCGGCAGCTACGGCCGCGTGTTCGATCTGATCGTGCTCGGCCGTCCGGGTCCGGCGCCGGAAAATCCGCGCATGCCGCCGCTCGAATCGGCCTTGTTCGACGCCGGCCGGCCGGTGCTGATCGTGCCGAAGGCGGTGCCGAAAATCATCGGCCGCAACATCCTGGTCGCCTGGAACCGCAGCACCGAGCAGGCGCACACCAACGCATTCGCGCTGCCGCTGCTGCAGCGGGCCGACAAGGTGACCGTGCTCACGGCGGAAGGCGGCGCGACGACCGGGCCCTCGGGCGAGGACGCGGCGCTCCACCTGCGGCGGAACGGCGTCAAGGCGGAGGCGTTGACGATTCCGAAAACCGAACGCAGTTCGGGCGAGGCCATTGGTGAACTGACCCTCGAACACGCGGCGTCGCTCGGTTGCGATCTCGTGGTCAAGAGCGCCTATACGCAGAGTCGATTGCGGCAGATGATCTTCGGCGGCGCCACCCGCCATATTCTTGCCAATGCGACCGTGCCGGTCCTGATGGCGCATTGAGTCAGGATCACATCTTTGCCGCACGAGACCGATCAGCAGCGACAGCCGGCGGTACCCGCCGCGCCGAAGCCGCCCGCCTTTCTCACCATCTTTCCGTCGATCATGCTGCCGATGTTCCTGGCGGTGGTCGATCAGACCATCGTCGCCACCGCGTTGCCGGCCATCGCCGCGGCGACCGGCGAGGTCGAGCGCGCGTCTTGGATCGTCGTCTCGTATCTGATCGCGGCGACCGTCGCCGCGCCGATTTACGGCCGTCTCGGCGACTCGTTCGGCCGCCGCAAGGTGATGTTAACCGCGCTCAGCCTGTTCATTGTCGCGTCGGTCCTGTGCGCGATGGCGCCGACCATCGAACTCTTGGCGCTGGCGCGCATCCTGCAAGGCCTTGGCGGCGGCGGCCTGATGACCTTGTCGCAGGCTCTGGTCGGCGAAACGATTCCGCCGCGCGAACGCGCGCGCTATCAAGGCTATCTCGCCGCCGTCGCGGTCTGCGCCAATACGTTCGGGCCGGTCGCCGGCGGTTTTCTCACCGAGCATTTCGGCTGGCAGTCGATCTTTCTGGTCAATCTGCCGATCGGCCTTGGCGCAATGGCGCTGACGAGACGGCTGCCTAATTCGACGACCGAGCGCCTGCCCTGGCGCGCCGATCCGGGCGGGCTGTTTTTCTTCACGCTGTTCGTCGCCACCACGCTGCTGGCGCTCGAGCAGGTTCAGCATGCCGAACTGGCGAGCCTGCCGCTTGGCGGCGTTATGTTCGTCATCGGCATTGTCGCGCTGGTGCTGCTGGTGCGGCAGGAGAACCGCGCGCCGTCGCCGCTTATTCCGATGGCGCTGTTGCGCCAGCCGGCGATCTGGCGCTCGGACGCGCTCGCTGCGTGCCATGGCGCGGCCCTGGTGTCGCTGATCACGTTTCTGCCGGTCTATCTCGAAGTGGTGCGCGGCTTTACGCCGTCGACCACGGGGCTTTTGCTGGTGCCGCTGACCATCGGCATCGGCACCGGCTCGCTGGTCACCGGGCGGCTGGTCAACACCACCGGCCTGACAACGGTGTTTCCGGCTGTCGGGCTGACGTTATGCACCGGCAATTTCATTGTGCTGGCATTCTTTGCGTCACATCTCGGCACCACCGGACTGGCCGTGCTGCTGCTGCTCACCGGCCTGTTCATGGGAACGGTGATGGGTGTTGTGCAGGTCAGCGTGCAAAGCGCGGCCGGGCAATTGCGCCTCGGCGAGGCGGCGGCGTCGGTGCAGTTCTCGCGCTCGATCGGCGCGGCCTTCGGCACCGCGCTGGTGGCAACGCTTCTGTTCGGCGTGCTGGCGATCAGAAATCCCGATGCGGCGGCGGTGTTTGCCGCCATGGTCGAGCATGCCAAAAATGCCGGCGCGACGCTTTCGGCGGATCAGCGCGCGGCGATTGCCGGCGATATTGCATCGGCGTTCCGCGCGGCGTTTCTGCTGATGGCGCTGTTTACCGCCGGCGGCTTCTTCCTGGCGCTGACCAACCCGCTGCGACGGATCTAACCGGCACGTCCGTGGCGCCGGAGGGCAGGTCTCACCGCATCGCCGCCGCGATATTGCCGCCGTCGACCGTCAAAACGGCGCCGGTGGTTTTGCGCGCGAGCGCCAGCGAGACGAATGCATCGGCAACATCCTCGGCTCGCACTTCGCGGCCGAGCAGATTGCCGGCCATGTAATCACGCTCGCTGACGCCGCGCGCGCCGGAACGGCTCTTCACCATTTCGGCAGTGAGCAAGCCCGAACGAATGCGGTCGGCGTTGACCGCGTTCGAGGTGATGCCGTCGGCGCCGTAGTCCACCGCGTATTGCCGCATCAGCGCCAGCGCCGCCGCTTTCGGCAAGCCGTACGGGCCGAAGTTCGGCCCCGGATTGACCGCCTGCTTGGAGACATTGAACAACAGCGTGCCGCCGGTGCCCTGAGCGCGAATAATTCCAACAGCGGCTTGCGCGACGTTCTGCGCGCCGAAGAAATTCAACTCGAAGCTCTTGCGCAGCGTAGCGTCGTCGACTTCGCCGATGCGTCCGGTCCAGGCAGCGCCCGCGTTCGACACCAGGATGTCGATGCCGCCATAGGCCTGCGTGACCGCGTCAAAGGCGGCATCGACGGATTGCCGCTTGGTGACGTCGCAGGGAACGCCAAGGGCGCCAAGCTTTTGCGCGGCGGCCCGCACGGCCCTTTCATCGTGGTCGAGCAGGACGACCTCGGCGCCCTCGCGTTTGAACGCCGCCGCGGTCGCCGCGCCAATCGTGCCGGCGCCGCCGGTTATGACAGCCACCTGACCTTGCAGCGCCTTGTCGACGCGCTTGCCCAGTTTGGCCTGTTCGAGCGACCAATATTCCATATCGAACTGGTCGCGCTCGCTGATGCTCTCGAATCGTCCGCTGGCTTCGACATCGAGCACGACCGAGGCGCAGGTCTCCGCGATATCGGCAACGATGCCGGCGTCCTTCGCCGTTGCGCCGAGACCGAAGAGGCCAACGCCCTGGACCAGGATGACGCGCGGCATGGCATCGAGCGGCTTCTTTTTCGGCGTCACCTGAGCGTTGTGGCGCTCGAAATAGGCGCGGTAGGCGGCCTGATAATCGTCGACGGCTTTGCGCGCCGCGGCGGCGAAGACGTCCAGCCTGCCGGCTTGCGGCGCGGGCAGGATCAAGGGCCGCGGTTTGGTGCGGATGACGTGATCGGGCGTCACCGGACCCTGCTGGCTGTAGCGCGCAAGGGCGCGTCCGTTAACATAATCGAGAATCCTGCCGCCGGAGCGGTGGTCGAGGATGACATGCGACCAGCGGCCCTCGTTGCGGTCGAGCGGGGCGGCGGAAAGCCCGCGCAGGATCGGCGCGATCTCTTTCGCGGCGGAAATTTGTTTGGGCAACCGCGCCGGGGCGGGGCGCTTGCCGGCGCTTTTGCGCAAGTGCCGTTCGGCCATGCCGACCATATCGATCATGCGGTCATAGGCTTCGCGCGCGGTGCGACCGAACGTGAAGATGCCATGCTTGTGCAGGATCAGGCCTTGGCAGTTCGGATTGGCGTCGAAGACCTCCTTGGCCTTCTTGGCCAGTGCAAAGCCAGGCATGACGTAGGGAACGACTGGCGCGCGGTCGCCATAGATTTCACGGCACAGGCGCAAGCCGCCCGGCCGGTCGCACAAAGACAAGACCGCGTTGGCGTGGGTGTGGTCGATGAATTTGTGCGGGATGAAAGCGTGCAGGAGCGTTTCGACGGACGGCGTCGGCGATGCGCTGTCGATCAGATTGGCGCGCTGGATGTTGACCATGTCCTCGTCGCTGAGCGCGTCAAGGTCCGCCAGATCGAGCAGCGCTTGCAGACGCACGGCCGGCAGGCCGGCGGGCTCGATGGTTCCCATGTCCCAGCCGGAACCTTTGACGCACAGAACCGCGATGTCGTTGCCGATGCGGTCGGTGATCGTCGTCTTGACCGAGGTGTTGCCGCCGCCGTGTTGCACCAGGCGCGGCTCGCCGCCAAGCAGGCGCGTCGTATAGGTACGCAAGGCCAGATCGGCGTTGGCGCCATGCGCGGCGTATTTTTTCTGCGCGTCGCGCGCGTCCTTGTCGGACCAGAGATTTCGCATGGGCCGCCGTTAATTTCCTGAGACGCGATCGGGGAACATGGTGCGAAGGCCGTCGGCGCTCGCCCGGCAAATGCCGCGTTCGGTGATCAGTCCTGTTATCAGATGAGCCGGCGTCACGTCGAAGGCGAAATTGGCCATCGCGCTGCCGGGCGGAGAAATATCGACCCGGACGACGCTGCCGTCCGGCAGGCGGCCGCTGATGTGCGAAAGCTCTTCGCCGTCGCGTTGTTCGATCGGAATATCCCTGATGCCATCGTCAAGCCGCCAGTCGATCGTCGGGGAGGGTAGCGCCACATAGAAAGGCACGTCGTTATCCTTTGCCGCCAGTGCCTTCAAATAAGTGCCGATCTTGTTGCACACGTCACCGCGCGCGGTGGTGCGGTCGGTGCCGACGATGGCGAGGTCGACCATGCCATGCTGCATGAGATGGCCGCCGACATTGTCGGCAATGACCGTGTGTTTGACGCCGTGCTGGCCAAGCTCCCACGCGGTCAGGCTCATGCCCTGATTGCGCGGCCGGGTTTCGTCGACCCAGACATGGACCGGCAGGCCGCTGTCCTGCGCTTTATAAATCGGCGCCAGCGCCGTGCCCCAATCGACCGCCGCCAGCCAGCCGGCATTGCAATGCGTCAGGATATTGAGCGGCCGCTGCTTCTTGCGCGCCGCGATTTCGCGCAACATCGTCAGTCCGTGGTCGCCGATCGCGGAATTGATGGCCACGTCATCCTCGCAGATGTCATGCGCGCGGGCGTAAGCCGCGGCGACGCGCCGGTCGCGCGGCAGATTGCGCAAGTGTGCCCGCATGTTGTCCAGTGCCCATCGCAAATTGACGGCCGTGGGCCGGGTCGCGAGCAGCGTGTCATAGGCGCGGTCGAGCGCTTCGTCGGATGGATCGGCGTTGACCGCGAGACATATGCCGTAGGCCGCGGCGGCGCCGATGAGCGGCGCGCCCCGCACCTGCATCGATTTGATCGCGTGAGCGGCGTCATCGAGTGTGCGCAGCTGGATCGTCGCGAAGCGATGCGGCAGCAGCGTCTGATCGATGATCTCGACCGTTTTGCCGTCTCCGGCGACCCAGATCGTACGGTATGGCTGGCCGTCAACGCGCATGATGCCATTTATAGAGTGCGCGGTCAGGGAGTGCAATCACCGGTATGCGCCGTCGAAAAAGAGAAGCTGAACGCGCGCGCGTAGGGTGGTATGGAGTGTAATGCGCGACACGCAGCACCGAGTCTCAGTCGCGCGAATTGAAACAGAAAGAGCGCGGGAAAGAGCATGTCGTTTCTGAAAATGAACGGTGTCGATCTCTATTATGAATTGCATGGCGAAGGCCCGCCAGTTGTTTTCATTCACGGCGCCAGCGGCATGCATCTGTCGTGGTGGCAACAGATCGCGCATATGCGGCATCACTTCTCTTGCTTGATCTACGACCAGCGCGGCTATGGCCGCTCGCGACCGGAAGCGCCTTATGATTTCGGCGACGGCAATCTGCTCTATAACGATCTGCGCGCCTTGACCGAGCATGTGTTCGGCGGCGACAAGTTCAGCATCGTCGGCGCATCGCTCGGCTCGGCGCCGGCGCTGCACTACGCGATGCAGCACAAGGAACGCATCGATAAATTGGTTCTGGTGTGCGGCGTCGGCGGCATGGTGACGCCGACGATCAGCGCCGGCTGGGAGCAACGCTATGCGCGCATGAAGGCGCGACAGGCCGGCCTTGCGCCCGGGCAACCGCAACTCGGCGGCACGACGCGGCGCGGCCGGGTGCCGCCGATCCGCAGCGCCGGCGAGTTCGAACGCTTCGCCGTCGCCTATCATCCTTACGGGCCGGTCGGCGCGACCATGCACATGGATCAACCGGCGCTGACGTTTCTCTATGCCGAGATCATGGCTTTGTCCGGCGGGCCGCCGACGGTCGAGACGCTGCCGTGCTTTAAATCGCGCCCGGTGACGCCTGAGGAAGCGGCTAAGGTCGAGTTTCCGGTGCTGGTGGTCGGCGGCAGCGACGATCCGCTGTTTCCGTCGCCCGAACTGGAAGAGCTCGGCACCCTTTTTCCGAAAGGCCGCACCAACCTGTTCAAGGGCGCGGGACATGCCGCCTATTACGAGCGCGCCAACCGCTTCAACGATCTGGTGACCGACTTCCTCAAGCACGGCCACGAGGACTAGCTCATTCCTGCAATAGCGCCGCCATGATGCGCTCGCGCGTCAGCGGCAGATCGCGCAGGCGAATGCCGAGCGCATGCGACACGGCGTTGCCGATGGCCGCGGCGGTGGGGCCGGCGGTGGCTTCGCCGACGCCGAGCGGCATGTCGCTTGAGGTCGGATTAATGAGCGCGATATCGATCGGCGGCACTTCACTGAATTTCAAAACCGGATAGGTGTCCCAATCAATGGACGCTGTGCCGCCATCGAGCCGCACCTGTTCCTTGAGCACCCAGCTTGCCGACTGGATGACGCCGCCTTCGAGCTGGTTGATGGCGCCATCCGGATTGACGATCAGGCCGCCGTCGGTGGCACACCAGATATGGCGCAGGCGAATTTCCTCGTCGACTTCGAGGTCGACGACAACGGCCGAATAGGCGGCGCGGTTCTTGTAGCGCGCAAAGGCGATGCCGCGCCCGGCGCCATTGCCGCCCGGCACTTTCGTTTGCCAGTTCGCCATTGCTGCGACCTTTTCGATCACCGCGCGGGCGCGCATGTCCGTGGTGATCGATAGCCGGTAGGCCACCGGATCGATGGCGGCGCGTTCGGCCAACTCATCAATGGCGCATTCGAGCGCGAACACATTCGGCATCGCGCCAAGCCCGCGCAGCGCCGACACCCGCACCGGCGTCTCGGTGACCATGTGGTGGATGATCCGCTTGCTGGCGATGTCATAGAGCGGATCGGCGTTGCGCGTGGCGCCGCCGCCGGCTGCTTCCGGCACTTCATTGGCCTGCGGCAGCGGCTCCTGATCGGGCAGGGCGTAGCCGGCCAGCAAAGCGTTGCCGCCGCCGGGGCGTCCGTTGTGATTGCCGCTCCAGATCTCGGCGGTCCAGTCCGCTGGCTTGCCGGCGCTGTCGATCAGCGCGCGGACCTTGACCAGCATCGCCGGACTTTTCGGCTCATAGATGAATTCTTCCTCGCGCCGCCAGCGGATGCGGATCGGCGTGCCCGGCAACTGCATGGCGATCACGGCGGCATCGGCGGCGGCATCGTCGGCGCCGTTGTGACCGTAGCAGCCGGAGCCCTGCACGTGATGCACGGTGATTGCCTTGGGATCGAGTTTGAGCGTGCGCGCCAGCGCGGAGCGCAGCGGGAACACGCCCTGGCAATGCGTCCAGACGGTGAGATGACCATCCTTGTATTGCGCCAGTCCGCAGGATGGCGAAATCGACGCATGCGCCAGATAACCGCGCGAATAGGTCGCCTCGAAGCGCTGCTTGCCCTGCGCGTCGCTGGGTTCCGGGGGCCCGAGCAGGCGGTCAATGACCGGCCGTTGCAAAAGCCAGTTGGCTTCCTGCTGCAACGGCGTTGGCGTCTCGATGTTCGTCCATGTCACATGGTTGACGCTGGCCGCGCCGGCAAGCTCAACAGCGGTTTCGCTGTCGCCGACGATGGCGAGGAAATCGCCGCTGCGCACGAATTCAATTGCGCCCTTGGCCGCGCGGCGTATCGATGCTTCGTCGATCGTGCCGATGGATGCGCCCTTGTTCGGCTGGCGCACCACGCGCGCGTGCTTCATGCCGGCAAGCTTCATGTCGTGGATGAAAACGTCGTCGCCAAATATCTTGCCCGGCAGATCGCTGCGCGCGCTGCTCTGGCCGACAAAGCGCAGGTCGGCCGAGGCCTTGCGCCGGGCAAGCCCGCTGGCGTTGACGGCGAGATCGATGGCGGGAGCAAGCGTCCAGTAATCCTGGCCGGTCGCGGCGCCGTTGCGGTAGAACGCGCCGTCGCGCACACTCAGTTCGTCGGTGGCGCAGGCTAATACCTTGGCGGCGCGCGCGATGAACAATGCGCGCACGTCGGCGCAGGCCTGACCCATCGCCAGCCCGCCGAACTGGATCGACTGGCTGCCAGCGGTGTAGCCCTCGTTGGGCATGCCGTCGGTCACGCCGGAGCGCACGGTGACGCGCGTTATCGCAACATCGAGTTCGTCGGCGGCGATCTGCGCCATCGCGGTGAGGACGCCCTGGCCGAGTTCGACTCTGCCGGTGTTCACCACGACCTTGCCGGGCGCGGGGAACGAGACCCAGAGATCGAGACGCGGATTGTCGTTGAGCGGGCCGGGGAGCGAAGGAGCATTCATCTGTTACGCTCCTCTCATGACAGCCGCGGCCTTCTCGACCGCGCGCAAAATCCTGTTATGCGAGCCGCAACGGCAGATATTGCCATCGAGCGCCAGCGCGATCTCGGCGCGCGTCGGCGACGGATTGGCCGCGAGCAGCGCCTTGGCTGAGATCAGAATGCCGGACAGGCAATAACCGCATTGCCCGGCCTGCTCGTCGATGAAGGCCTGTTGCAGCGGATGCGGCGCGTCTTGTGTGCCGAGACCTTCGATGGTCGTGACGTTCTTGCCGGCGATGCTCGAGACCGGCTTGGCGCAGCATTTCTCGGGCGCGCCATCGATCAGCACCATGCAGCAGCCGCACTGCTCGAGGCCGCAGCCGAAGCGCGTGCCCATCAGGCCGAGTTCGTTGCGCAACACGTCGAGCAGCGGCGTATCTTCATTGTCGATCGCGACGCTGACCGGTTTGCCGTTCACCGAAAAGTCGACATTCGTCATTATTAAAACCCGAATTGCTCGCGCAGGATGCGTTCGTCGAGATTGTGGCCGGGATCGAACAGCATATTGAGCGAGATGCCGTGGTCCATGCTGATGGTGACGCTGCGGACATCGCGCACCTCATCATGATCGGCGACCGCGGCGACCGGACGCTTGTCGGCGTCCTGCACTTCGATCGTGACTTTGGCTTTGTCCGGCAAGAGCGCGCCGCGCCAGCGCCGCGGCCGGAACGGGCTGATAGGCGTCAGCGCCAGAAGCGGCGCATTGATCGGGATGATGGCGCCTTGCGCCGACAGATTATAGGCGGTGGAGCCGGCCGGCGTCGCCACCAGCACGCCGTCGGCGACCAGTTCGGTCAATCGTTCCTGCCCGTCGATCAGGATGCGCAGATGCGCGGCCTGCGCGCTCTGGCGGAACAGCGATACCTCGTTGATGGCGCGATGCTCATGGATGCGGCCCTGTGCATCGCGCGCCTGCATCACCAGCGGATGAATGATCGTCCTGTGCGCGGCCGCCAGACGCTCGACCAGCCCGTCGAGATTGAATTCGTTCATCAGGAAGCCGACGGTGCCGCGGTGCATGCCGTAGATCGGCTTTCCCGAAGTCAGAAAGTCGTGCAGCGTCTGCAACATCAGGCCATCGCCGCCGAGCGCGACGATGACGTCGGCGTCTTGCGCCCCGGCATTGCCGTAGCGCGCGACGAGCAGGTCGAACGCGGCGCGCGCCTCCGGCGTCTGGCTGGCGACGAAAGCGATGCGCTGGAAGGTGTGGGCCGGCGACGTCATGAGCGCACTCTAAAACAAGACAAAAGGGCGGCAAAATCGGCCGCCCGCCGCTCGTCTATACGACTTGGGACAAGATTGTCGAGGTGGCATCCTTGCCGGAGGGGCGCGGTTTTATAGCCTGAAAACAGCGCCGCCCGAGCCTCGGCAGGGGCGCTTTCGCGACCGCGCGAGGATGAGGCGGGAGTCGGAATAATAGAAAGGACGGGCGCGCCTAGTAGCTCGCCTTGCCGTCGATCACGGCCTTGAGCTCGATATATTCCTTGCAGGCCGTGTCACCGCACAGGGCATTGACCTTGGCGAGGTAGTCCTGCGCCTTGAGCCTATTGCCCTGTTCGGCGTGCCACATGCCGTAATAGGACCAGGTACGGGTGTGGCCGGGGTCGGCCTTGAGCGCCGCCTCGTACCAGATCCTGGACTGGTCGTACTGACCCAACTTGCGATTGGCGTAGCCGATATAATTGGCGACGTCGGGATGCTCGTCATGGCCGAGCGCGTGCATGGCGGCGATGCCGGCCTGATATTGACCGGACAGGATCAGTTCGCGGGCGGCGCGATAGTCGCGCAGGAATTTCGCCTGTTCTTTGGCCAAAGCGAGCTGCTGCTCCTGCTGCTCGATGGCGCTGCCTTTCTTGTCTTTCTTCTTGCCGTCGTCGGCCGGCGGCGGGCTGTCGGTGCCGGCGGCGAAAGTCGGCTTGGCGCTAACGGCGGTTACCAGAAGCGCGGCAATGGCAAGCACGGCCAGGCGGCGAAGGGCTTTGATCAGGGTCGGGGCTTTGGACATGAGCGGACCTCGTTGATGGGAGCCGGCGCAAAATGACAACTCAGGTACGGATCGGCGACGAGTCTAGACCTATTCCCGGCGGCTTCGGAAAAACAATTCGTGAGCGGCGCGGCCAGCCGGAAAACCAGGCGAAAACACCGGCGGTTTGCCGCCGATAAAGAGAAAACAATGCAAAGCCGCGCCTAGTCCTCGAGGGCGCGAAAAAAACCGCCGCCTTGATGCTGCCCGGATTCCGACACTGCGCCGGCCTGTCGCTGAATGGCGGATAACAGCGCACCTCAGAACGTGTTCAGTGCGGCGAGTCCATAGTCGCGGCAACGGTTGGCCAGACGCCAGCCGGCCGGAAATCAACCGGGCGTCCGGCCACCCGATCAGAGGATAACGACCATGATGAAAACGTTCACCGCCGCCGTCATTGCGACGAGCTTGATCGCCGGCTCGGCTTTCGCGCAAGGCAACGTGTCCACCACCACCGGCACCACCCCGTCGGCCAATGTCACGGCGCCGGCCAAGGTCGATGCCAAGGTCGATACCAAGGCGGCGGCCAAGGTCGAAACCAAGGCCGATACCAAGGCGGTGACCAAGGTCGATGCCAAGGTCGACAGCAAGACCAAGGTCGATGCGAAGGCGATCAAAGGCGTGAAGAAGACGCATAGCGTCAAGCACGTCAAACCGGCCAAGCAGGTCAAGCACATCAAGACGGCGCCGGCGCCCAAGACCGCCGGCTGATCCACGCCGTTCGATAAATCTGCCACGTCATGGCGCCGCCGGTATTATTCATACCGGCGGCGCTTGACTCATGTGCGCATAAAATGGAGCATTTTAACTGTTAATTGTGCTGGTTCCCCGGGTCGCTCCGGGGACGAAAGAGGGAACACGGGCGTCGCGCGCATTCGGAAAGTTCGAATGGAATGTTCGAACGGAATTTTTCGAGTTCGCGTTAATCCGTGGCTGCCCCCGCAACTGTAAGCGGCGAGCCCGCGTCTATATGGCCACTGGCGTCCTTCGGGACCTGGGAAGGCCGGACGCAACTGGGCATTGACCCGTGAGCCAGGAGACCTGCCGGCGCGGTCACCCAACCGGTGGACGGGAGGTCCATACGGAGCGCGCTTTCGCAGCGGTGACGTCAATGCCGGTGCGATCGCCGTGGAGGCAATCTCCCACGACATCGACAGGTAAACGTAACGGGCGGCTGTGAAGCGTCGTGTCGCGTTTTCTTGTCCTTCGCATCGGGTTTGGTCTCACCCGATGTGCCCGCGAAAAACCGCGGGCGCAAACGAAGGAATATGCGTCATGGGAATGCTGTCTGGGTTTCGTATCTGTTTTATTGCCGCGCTGTCGCTGGGCGCGCTGCTCGCCCAATCCGCTTTCGCGCAAACCAATGTCCAGGTGCTGCCGACGCTCGACGTCTGGGCCAGCCGCACCGACGCCGGCATCGCCGGCGCATCGACCAGCGTGATTACCGCGCAAGACATCGCGCGTTCGCCCGGCGCGACCATTCAGGATCTGCTGTCGCGCGAGGTCGGCGTGCAAACATTCTCGACCAGCGGCGCCAAGAACGGCGCCGGCACCAGGGTCGATCTGCGCGGTTTCGGCGCGACGGCAGTGGCCAATACACTGGTGCTGCTCAGCGGCCGAAGGCTCACCGACATCGATCTCTCGGGTATCGATTTAAGCACCATCCCGCGCGACAGCATCGAACGTATCGAGATCACGCGCGGCAATAGCGGCGCCGTGTTGTATGGCGACGGCGCGGTCGGCGGCGTCATCAACATCGTCACCAAGACCGGCGCCGACAGGCCGCCGTCGGCGCGGGTCGAGGCCGGTTTCGGTTCGTTTAATCAACGCGAGGTGAACGCGACCGCATCGGCGTCGAAGGGGCCGTTCGCTGTATCGCTATCCAGCAATGCGGTGAATTCAAACGGCTACCGCGTCAACGACGATGTCAAACAGCGCAACGCTATCGGCGATGTGCGATATACCGGCAGCGACGGCAAGACATGGCTGAATTTCGCCAGCGACGACCAGAAACTCGGTATCCCCGGCGCGCGGCTGGTTACTTTGACGTCAAGCCTTGTCGACAGTGACCGGCGCGGCGCCACCACGCCGAACGCCTTTTCGAAAAAGTCGGGCAACAGCCTGACCCTCGGCGTGTCGCGGCAGGTCGGGCAGGGCATCGAGCTGATCCTCGACGGCAACCTGCGTCGCAAGGACCAGACCGTGTTTTCGTCACTGTTCGGTTCGGACACGTCGGATGTGCGAACGCTTGTCAGCGGATCGGTAACGCCGCGCGCGATCGTCGATGGCCGGTTGTTCGGCATGGCGACCAAGATCACCACCGGCTTCGACTATTATAATTCCTCGCTGGAGGCTAGGCGCAGCGTTGGCCTCAGCGATCCCGCCTACGACAAGTTCAACCTCGACCAGAAATCGGTTGCGGCCTATTGGCAGCAAAGTCTGGCGCTGGCGCCATCGACCGATCTGTCGTGGGGCGCGCGTCTGCAACGGACCTTCCTTTCGGCCCGTGACATTTACGACCCGACTGCGCCCGGCGCTTTCAGCGCGCAGGCGACGCCGCTCGACACGTCTGAAACCAACCATGCCCTGCATTTTGGCGCCGAGCATCGCTTCTCGCCCGGTCTTGCGGTGTTCGGCCGCGTCGCGCGGAGTTTTCGGACGCCGAATGTCGACGAGCGAATCGGCGTAAACGCTTTTCCGGTCGACTTCAAGCTGAAGACGCAGACGTCATTCGACGCCGAGGCCGGCGTGCACGGCCGGATCGGCTTGCTCGAATACCAGTCGAGCGCCTATCGAATGTTGCTGAATGACGAAATCCTGTTCATTCCGTTTCCGCCGATCGGCGCCAACGTCAATCTCGATCCGACAAAGCGCGTCGGCGTCGAGAATGCCGCGACATTGCATCTGTCGGATGATCTGCGCCTGAAGGGCGGACTGACCTATACGCGCGCCACCTTCCGCGAAGGCATCTATGCCGGCAACGACGTGCCTTTGGTATCGCGCTGGACCGGCAACGCCGGGTTGGCCTGGAATGTTTACCAGAAGCTCGCGGTGTTCGACGCGGTCGTCAACTTCGTCGGCGCCCGCCGCATGGATAACGATCAGGCCAATTTTCAGCCGACCATTCCGGCGCACACTACCGTCGATCTGCGGCTCGGCGGCGAACACCGGAATCTATTCTGGTCGGCGTCGGTCCAGAACGTGTTCGACGTGCAGTATTTCGACTATGCGGTGGCCAGCTCGGCCACCTATGGCCGGTATAATGCCTATCCGCTGCAAGGGCGGACTTTCATGGTGAAAGCCGGCGTCACCTACTGATCGCGGTCCTGCGCGGCCCGGGGGCATGTTCCCCGGCCGCGCGGCCGGTTCCGGAATTTGCTATGCTGACGCCCAGGCGATTCCCCGGGGGCTGCAATCATGGCACGCTTGTCGATATTTGCATGCGCAGCGGCGCTGGTCGTGCTGTCGATGCCGGCCGTGGCGGCTGACGACATCCTCGATACCATCGATCAGGCCCGCAAGGCCTATCAGGCAGGGGACGCCACC
>CAMAUC010000078.1 GCA_945861265.1 Rhizobium sp. Q54
CACCGCCTGCCGCGCGACCCACCGCCCCCGCCGGCCGCGAAACCCGTTGCACCGCCGCCGCCGCCGGCTGCGCAACCGAGACCGCCCGGCCCGCCGCCGGAAATGCAGCGCCCGGCCGGTCCGCCGCCTGAAAATCGTCAACGTCCCGAGCGGCCGGCTGGCGCACCGCCGGATGCGCGACCGCGCCCACCCGCGCCGCCGACACCGCCAGCCGCGGCGCCTCCGGCTGCGCCAGCCGTCGCACCGCCGGCCGTTCAACAGCAGCCGGTTGCACCACCGCCTGCCCCGCCAGCCGCGCAGCAACGCCCGGTCGCGCCTCCGCCGCCGCCCGCCGTGCAGGGCCAGCCAGTTGTGCCGCAAGCAGCGCCACAAGCCGCACCACAAGCTGCACCCCAAGCCGCACCGCAAGTGCCGCCGAATGCGCAACGGACTCCCGGCCAACGCCCGCCGGGCGCTCCCGGCGGACCGGGCCGGCCCGGAGCACCGCCCGCCGCCGCACCGGCGGCTGCCGCGCCGCCCGCTGCTGCGCCCGCAGCCGCGGTTGCACCTCCGCCGCCGCCGGCGCAGGTCCGCAACGCCAACGAGTTCATCCGCCGCGGCAACGCCGCGCCAAATGCGGGCATGGCCGGTGTGCGCCAGCAACGACAGGAATCTCGCGCCGGCGACAGCGTGATCATCCGCGAAGGCGACCGTACCATCGTGCGCAACGACAACCGGACGATCATCCAGCATAACGAGTCGTCGCGCTTCGCCATCGGTGCGCGCAACATCAACACCGTCAATCGCGGCGGCGGAGCGATCACCACCGTCGAACGCGCCGGCGGCGTGCGCATCGTCACCTTCACCGACAGCAACGGCCGCCTGGTACGCCGTATCCGGCGCGATAGTCGCGGCCGCGACACGGTGCTGATCGATAACCTATTCGCCGGCGCGCTGGTCGGACTGTTCCTCAACCTTCAGCCGCCGGTCGTGCGCATGCCGCGCGAGCGTTACATCATCGAAGCCGACCGCGCCGACCGCGCGGCCTTCTACGACGTGTTCGTCGCGCCGCCGGTCGAGTTCGTCGATCAGCGTTACACGCTCGATCAGGTGCGTTACAACGCGCCGCTGCGCGATTACATGAGGCGGGTCGATCTCGACGTCAATTTCGAGAGCGGTTCGTGGCAAATGTCGCCAGCGCAGGTCGACGGGCTTGCCGAAGTCGCCGATGGCCTGAACCGCGCCATCGCCCGCAACCCGCGCGAAGTGTTCCTGATCGAAGGCCACACCGACGCGGTCGGCGGCGCCGACGACAACCTGTCACTGTCCGACCGCCGCGCCGAAGCGGTCGCCGTCGCGCTGACCGAGCAATTCGGCGTGCCGAGCGAAAATCTGGTGACGCAGGGCTATGGCGAGGACTTCCTCAAGGAGCCGACCGACGGGCCGTCGCGGGTCAACCGGCGCGTCGCGGTGCGCCGCATCACGCCGCTGATCGACCGGGTGGCGCAGCGCTAGATCCGCTTTCGCTCTTCAACATCTTTAGCCCCCGGCTTGAAGCCGGGGGCTTTTTTGTGCGCCGGCGGCGCCCTTTCGCAGCGCAACATTGTCGCTATTTTTGCGCGATCTGTTCCATGCTATGGAACTTTCCCGCACGCGCCTCGTTGTTCCGGCGCGCCGGCGAGTCGGCGGCGGTACGGGGCACGGCTGACGCCGACCGTTCACACCAGGGAGATTGCTTCCATGTCTATTGGCACCATCATTCTTATTATTCTCGTCATCGCGCTGCTCGGCGGCTTCAGCGGTATCGGCGGCGGGCCGTTCTACGGCACCGGCTATTACGGCGGCGGCGGCCTCGGCCTTGTCGTCGTGATCCTGCTGATCCTGCTGCTGCTCGGCAAGCTGTAACCACATGCATCCGGCATCGCGGCGATTGAGCCGCGGTGCCGGATGTTTGGCTTCATGGTCGCTATTGCGGCCTGGCAGCGGTGTATTGCAAAGCGAGGCTCTTGCCGCGCGCTGACGACTTCGACAATGGTGACGTTGGTTGGGCTTACGGGAAAACCGAAGCCAGTTCCTTGGCGCCCGTCAATTCGGCTTCCTTGTCCATCTTGATGTCGGTCGCTTTCAAGAGTTTGGCGACCGTGTCGTTGACCACCGCAACCCGGTTGGCGGCGTAGCCGTTGGGCTGGAAAAAATTCGCCGTCGGCACGTCGCCGCGCAGCTCGTCCGGCATCGACACCATATCGAAGCCGTTGCCGTCGCCGGTCAGGTTCATCATTTCCAGTTCGGCCGCCGTCAGCGGCCGCGCAATGCCTTTGCGTCTGGCGAACTCGACCGAGTCGAGAAGCTTCTGGGTCTGCAACAGCGGCCCGATATCGATGTCGAGATTGAGCGCATGAATGCCGAGGCCTTGCGGCGTTTTGCCGAGCTTTTCGTGCTCGCCCCATTCGTCCGGCACCGACCGGCTGACCGCGATCATGCGCCTGAGCACCGTGAGCTTGCGTTCGAGCTGCCGCTTGCGCGGCCCGTTCGCCGCCGCCACTTTCGCCGCCACGGCAGCGATGAAGCGGTCGCCCTGCTCGGCGAGCAGCTCGACGCTGTTGGTGCTGAGCAACTGGTTATAGCCGAGCGCGGTGCTGATCGCCCGCGGGTTCGGCCGCGGATATTCCAGACCGGCCTGTACATCGTAACGGCCATTGCCGCCCGACTCAAAACCGTAAATGCGCACCGCCTGCGCTTTGGTCAGGCCGGCCGCCGCCGCGACTTTGGCGTAAGCGCTTTTGTATTCGATCTCGCTCTGCGGCATCTGCGGCTGGAAATCGAATTGCTCGAGCGCCGCCTGCAGAAAATCTGCCACCACCGGGACAACCCGCCTTGGCGGCGGGGGACCGGGCGGTGGCGGCACCGGATTGATCGGTTCTGGCGGCCCGCGATAGACCGGCGGCTGGCTCAATACATAATCGGTCAGAACGATCGGCTGCTGGCCGCGCCTTTTTTCGTTGCGGGCGCGCCGCTTGTCGGCGACCGAGGCCCAGTAGACTTTTGCTTCCTGCTCGTAAGCCTGCCGCGCCTGCGTATAGGCCTCGAGTTTCACTTTGTAGTCGGCGATGGCCGCTTCCAGCGCCACACCGGATAGTGGCTCGCTGGCGGCGTAGGCGGGGTATCGGGTCAGAGCGGATCCGATCAGGACGGCGCAAAGAAAAGCCACCCATGTCCAGTTAGAAAGCCGCATGGCGTCCCCGGTCGGAATTGCCCGATACCAGTATGCCTGTAATGACGGCTTTTTGCACAGGTGGGGTTGCTGCGACGGCCAATGGCTGACGGAAAAGACCACCCACAAAAAATCGGGCCCCGAAAGGGGCCCGATTCCGATTCCAAAGTTGGTTGGCGCCTACTTCTTGTAGGCGGCGATCACTGCTTCGCCGTCCGGACCGGCCTTCTTGGTCCAGTCGGCGGTGAGCTGCTCGCCAACCTTCTTCAGGCCGGCCTTCAACTCGGCGCTCGGCGGCAAGACTTTCATCTTGTTCGCCTTGAGCTGATCGAGATACCAGCCGGCTTTTTCCTCGGCCAGTTTCCAGCCGCGGGTTTCGGCAGTCGCCGCCGACTTCAGGATCGCATCCTGCGTCGGCTTGTCGAGCGCCTCGAACGCCGCCTTGTTGACGAAGGTGAGGTTCTTCGGGATCCACGCCTGCGTGTCGTAGAAGTGCGTCATCGTCTCCCACGCCTTCGAGTCATAGCCGGTCGAGCCCGAGGTCATGAAGGCATTGACGACGCCGGTCGCCAAAGCCTGCGGCAATTCGGCGGCCTGGATGGTCACCGGCTGGGCGCCGACGATTTCGGCGATGCGCGAGGTGCCGACATTATAGGCGCGCCACTTGAGGCCCTTCATGTCGTCGAGCGAGTTGATGTCTTTCTTGGCGTAGATGCCCTGCGGACCCCACGGCACGCCGAACAAAAGCTTGAGGCCTTGCGCTTCGAGCTTCTTCTCGATCACCGGCTTGGAAGCCGCCCAGAGCTTGAGCGCTTCCGGATAGGAGGTGGCGACGAACGGCACGACGTCGAGGCCGAACATCGGGTCTTCGTTCTCGTGCAGCGAGATCAGCACTTCGCCGACCTGGGCCTGTCCGGTCTGCACCGCGCGCTTGATTTCCGGCGCCTTGAACAAGGATGCCGCCGGATGGACGGTGATCTGCAGCTTGTCGCCGGTGGCGGCGGCGACGTCCTTGGCGAAAGCCAGCAGGTTGACGGTATGCGGATTATCGGCCGGATAGGCGGCCGGCAAATTCCATTTTGTCTGCGCCGAAACCGGCGAAGCGGCCAGTGCCACGGTGGCGCAGGCGGCGAAAGCGATCAATCGAAGCGGCTTCATTTTTACACCTCTAGAGTTGACTAACCCGGGAATGCCAAGCGCGGAAGAACCATCACAATATCAGGAAATACCGTGATGATGGCAACGGCGACGACGAGGAGAAAGAAGAACGGTAGCGCCGCGCGCGCCACCGTATTGCTATCCTTGCCGCTCATGGTTTGCAGCACGAACAGATTGAAGCCGACCGGCGGCGAGACTTCCGCCATTTCGACCACCAGCACGACGAAAATGCCGAACCAGACCGGATCGAACCCGGCCTGCTTAATCATCGGAATGACGATGGTGGTCGTCAGGACGATCATCGAAATACCGTCGAGCGCCGTACCGAGCACGATGTACATGACGGTCAGCGCCGCGATCAGCGCGTAGGGACTGAGGTGGAAGCTGTCGACCCAGGCGGCCAGCGCGGCCGGAATGCCGGTATAGGCCATCGAGGTCGACATGTAGGACGCGCCGGCCAGGATCAGCATGATCATGCAATTGACCCGCACGGTGCCCATGACGCTGTCGCGGAACGAGGCCCAAGTGAGCGCATTGTGCCACCACGCGATCGCCAGCGAGCCGAGCACGCCCCATGCCGCGCATTCGGTGGCGGTCGCCCAGCCCAGCATCAGCGACAGGAAGACCAGGATGATGAGCAGGCCGAGCGGGATGAGCTGTCGCGATTCGTGAAACTTCTCGCGCAACGTCATCTTCGGTTCGGGCGGCGGCTGCTTATGCGGATTGAGCAGCGACCAGCCGGCGATGTAGCCGGAGTACAAAACCATCACCAGAAGGCCGGGCAGGAAACCGGCGAGAAAAATCTGGATGATCGAGACATTCGCCGCCACCGCATAGACCACCATGGTGATCGACGGCGGGATGAGAATGCCGAGCGTGCCGGCGCCGGCCAGCGAGCCGAGCGAGATCATCTCGTCATAGCCGCGCTTCTTCAATTCCGGCAGCGCGATCTTGGCGACGGTGGCGCAGGTGGCGGCCGACGAACCCGACACCGAGCCGAAGATGCCGCAGGCGAGCACGTTCACGTGCATCAGCCGTCCAGGAATACGGTTGAGCCACGGCGCCAGGCCACGGAACATTTCCTCGGATAATTTCGTGCGATAAAGAATTTCGCCCATCCAGATGAAGAGGGGCAACGCGGCGAGCGACCAGGAATTGCTGTTGCCCCAGATCGTGGTGGCGAGCACCGGCCCGGAGGGAATGCCGCCGCCGATGAACTGCATGCCGACATAGCCGGTCGCCATCAGCGCCAGCGCGATCCACACGCCGCCAGCGAGCAGGATGGTCAGAAAGACCAGCAGCAGCGCGGAGATGCCAACGAGTTCGACCATGATCAGACCGCGCTCTGGATGGCTTGTTCGACGGCCTCTTCCGCCGTTTGCGGCTTCGGCTTCTCGTAACGCGGCGTGTTGCCGCGCAGGACGTGAATGAGTTCGTCGATGAAGGCGATCAGCAGAATGCCCAGGCCGCCGCTATAGCCGAGCTGCGGAATCCACAACGGCACGGCCAGCACGCCTTGCGCCATGTCGTTGAAGCGCCAGGAGTAGATCGTCATCTGCGCGGCGTAATAGAAGAAAAAGGCGACGAAGAAGCCGCCGATCAACAGCGAAGCGATTTCGATGATGTGGCGCGTGCGGCCTTCGAGCCGGTCGATCAAGAGCCCGACACGGATCATCTCGCCATGACGGAACGTATGCGCGAGACCAAGAAACGAGGTCGCCACCATGCACCAAGACACGAGATCGTCGCCGGCCGGAATGTTGAAGCCGACGGGGCGGCCGGCCGAAAGAAACATCATCAGCACGAAGATGGCGACGAGGAAGGCACCCGCCGCAAAGCCCGCGAAAAGATACAGCCTGTCGAGAAATCTGCGGATCATGCTTCCCACGGGATCACCTCGACGGATAGTTGCTTTAATGAAGTCACACAGTTTCCCCGCCGGTATAAACGGTGAGCCGGGCAATCTGCTGGTTCAATTTTCGGCATCGGCTCGGAAACTTTGTGCATCTCACAAACTCGCCGCCGCGCGCGCGGCCTGGTCGTAATGTCCGGACAGTGCACGCATCAAGGCGGCGATCTCGGACAGTCTTTGCTCGTCGAGGCCAGCGCTTTTCACCGACGTCACCAGCAAAGCCTCGCGTACCTTGCGGTATCGTTGCACGACATCGTCGCCTTTAGCAGTGAGGCTGACGGTTTTTTCGCTGCCGCGCCGGCCCGAGGTCAACAGCTTGTGGCCATCGAGCTTTTTGAGCGAATAGGTGACAAGATGCGTGTCCTCGATATTGAGGACCAGGCAAATATCGGCGACGCGCTTGGCGCGGCCGCGATGGGCGATGGTATGCAGCACCAGGACGTCGAGCGGCGACAGATCCGGCACGCCGGCCGCCGCCATGCAGCGCACCATCCAGCGCTCGAAGGCGTGGTCGAGCAGGATCATGCCGAATTCGAGCTCGGACAAAGCCGGCATTGCCCCCGACGCCAGATGCGCCGACGAGACGATCGGTCCGAGCGCGGTATTCGATCGCGGCTTCGCAGCCATAAGAGCCCCTCAGCTCATCCCCTGCTAGGATCGAGCGTATCCGCGGTTGATAAATTGTCAACGATTTATTGACGATTTTTTGGGGCTCTGGTTTAGTCAGAAGATCGGCGGAGGAACGGGCGATGGCGGCGGCACAAGATCGGTCACGGAAACGGGCCCAGGAGAAGTCCTGGGATTTCTGGATCGACCGCGGCGGCACGTTCACCGACGTGGTCGGCCGCGCGCCGGACGGCACGCTCACCGCGCACAAATTGCTGTCGGAAAATCCGGAAGCTTACGCCGACGCCGCCGTGCAGGGCATCCGCGATCTGCTCGGACTTGAAAAAGGCCAGCCGATTCCGCCGTCAAAAGTCGGCGCGGTCAAGATGGGCACCACGGTCGCGACCAATGCGCTGCTCGAGCGCAAGGGCGACCGCACGCTGCTGCTGATCACCAAAGGTTTCCGCGACGCGCTCAAGATCGGCTATCAGGCGCGGCCGAAGATTTTCGCGCTCGAGATCATCAAGCCCGAACTGCTGTACGAGCGCGTGGCTGAAGTCGACGAGCGCGTACTCGCCGACGGCACCGTCGAAGGTGAGCCCGACATGGTGCGCACGCGCGCCGATCTCGTCGCCGCCAAGGCCGATGGCATCGACGCGGTCGCCATCGTCTTCATGCATGCTTATCGTTTTCCCGAGCACGAGAAGCGAGTCGCCGTTTTGGCGCGCGAACTCGGCTTTGCGCAGGTATCGGTCAGCCATGAAGTGTCGCCGCTGATCAAGCTTGTCGGGCGCGGCGACACCACTGTGGTCGATGCCTATCTGTCGCCGATTCTCAAACGATATGTAGGTCGGGTGACAAGCGAGATGGAAGGCGGCGCGGCGGCGCTGTCCGCCGACGACAAGATCCGCCTGATGTTCATGATGTCGTCCGGCGGATTGACCGCCGCCGATCTGTTCCAGGGCAAGGACGCCATTCTCTCCGGCCCGGCCGGCGGCGTCGTCGGCATGGCGGAGACCGGCAAGCAGGCCGGCTTCGACCGGCTCATCGGTTTCGACATGGGCGGCACCTCGACCGACGTGTCGCATTTCGACGGCGAATATGAACGCGCGTTCGAGACCGAGGTTGCCGGCGTGCGCATGCGCGCGCCGATGATGCTCATTCATACTGTCGCCGCCGGCGGCGGCTCGATCCTGCATTATGACGGCGCGCGCTTCCGCGTCGGCCCCGACAGTGCGGGCGCCAATCCAGGACCGAAATGTTACCGGCGCGGCGGGCCGCTGGCGGTCACCGACGCCAATGTGATGACCGGGAAACTGTTGCCGCAATTCTTCCCGAAAATATTCGGGCCGGCACAGAACGAGCCGCTCGACGAAGGCGAGGTGCGTCATGCCTTCAATAATCTGGCGCAGAAGGTCAATCTCGGACAGAGCGGCAACGAAAAATCGGGCGAGGAAATCGCCGACGGCTTCATCAAGATCGCCGTCGAGAACATGGCCAATGCGATCAAGAAGATTTCCGTGCAGCGCGGCTATGACGTGACGCGCTATGCGCTCAACTGCTTCGGCGGCGCCGGCGGCCAGCACGCCTGTCTGGTGGCCGACGCACTCGGCATGACCAAAGTGTTGATCCATCCGTTCTCGTCGCTGCTGTCGGCCTATGGCATGGGGCTCGCCGATATCCGCGCCACGCGCGAGCAGGCGATCGAATTGCCGTGGGGCGCCAAGGCGCTGGGCGTTCTGAAAAAAACCGGCGCTTCGCTGGGCAAGGATGTGAAGGCCGAAGTCACTGGCCAGGGCGTGCCGGCGGCGAAAATCAAGGTGATCCAGCGCGCGCATATCCGTTACGCCGGCACCGACACGGCGCTCGTCGTCAATGCCGGTCCGCTGCCGGAGATGCAGCGCGCTTTCGAGAAGGCGCACAAGGCGCGCTTCGGATTCATCGATCGCAATAAACAGCTGGTCATCGAGGCGGTGTCGGTTGAAGCCATTGGCGGCGGCGCCAGGTTCAACGAAAAGGCGGCGCGGCGGTCGGTGAGCAAGCTGCCCTCTCCCGCCAAACGCACGAAGTTCTATTCCGACGGCGCCTGGCACAAGGCCAATGTCTACACGCGCGACCAGTTGAAGATCGGAGTCAAGGTCAAGGGCGCGGCGATCATCATCGAACCGCACCAGACCATCGTCGTCGAGCCGGGCTGGCAGGCCGAGTTGACGGCGAAGAACCACCTCGTTCTGTCGCGGCTGAAGAAACTGAAGCGCACTTATGCCATCGGCACCCATGCCGATCCGGTGATGCTGGAAGTGTTCAACAACCTCTTCATGTCGATCGCCGAACAGATGGGCGTGTCGCTGCAGAACACCGCCTACTCGGTCAACATCAAGGAGCGGCTCGATTTCTCCTGCGCGGTGTTCGCTCATGACTCGACGCTTGTCGCCAATGCGCCGCACATGCCGGTGCATCTCGGCTCGATGGATCGTTCGGTCGAGACCATCATCCGCGACAACAAGGGCAGGATCGCGCCCGGCGACGTCTATGCGATCAACGCGCCCTATAATGGCGGCACGCATCTGCCGGACATCACGGTGTGTACGCCAGTGTTCGACGACAAGAAGAAGACCATATTGTTCTGGGTCGCCTCGCGCGGCCATCACGCCGATGTCGGCGGCATCTCGCCCGGTTCGATGTCGCCCAATGCGACGACCATCGAGCAGGAAGGCGTCTATATGGACAACTTCAAGCTGGTCGATCGCGGAAGATTCCGCGAGAAGGAATTGATGGCGGCCTTGACCGGCGCAAAATATCCGGCGCGCAACCCGATCCAGAACATCAACGACCTCAAGGCGCAGATCGCCGCCAACGAAAAAGGCGTCGCCGAGCTGCGCAAGATGGTGGCGCAATTCACGCTGCCGGTGGTGAAGGCCTATATGGGCCATGTGCAGGACAACGCGGCGGAAAGCGTGCGCCGTGTCATCGACCGCCTGCACGATTCAGAATTCTCTTATGAGATGGATCAGGGCACCGTCATCAAGGTCAAGATAACGGTCGACAAGAAGAAGCGCGAAGCGACCGTCGATTTCACCGGCACCTCGCCGCAGCAGCCGACGAACTTCAACGCGCCGGAGCCGGTCACGCGCGCCGCCGTATTGTATGTCTTCCGCATGATGGTGGCCGACGACATTCCGATGAATGCGGGATGCCTGCGGCCGATCAACATTGTCGTGCCGCCGAAGTCGATGCTGACGCCGGAATATCCGGCCGCCGTGGTCGCCGGCAATGTCGAGGTGTCGCAGGCGATCACCGATACGTTGTTCGGGGCGCTCGGCGCATTGGCCGCCGCGCAAGGCACGATGAACAATCTCAACTTCGGCAATGCCAAGTATCAGTATTACGAAACTATCTGCTCAGGCTCGCCGGCCGGCCCCGGCTTCAACGGCACCGATGCCGTGCACACGCATATGACCAATACGCGGCTGACCGATCCGGAAATTCTCGAATTCCGCTATCCGGTCGTGCTCGAGGATTTCCACATCCGCAAAGGCTCCGGCGGCAAGGGCAAGTGGCACGCCGGCGATGGCATCCGCCGCACCATCCGCTTCCTTGAAAAGATGGAATGCACCCTGCTCACCGGACACCGCCGCGTGCCGCCATTCGGCTTGGCCGGCGGCGAACCGGGTCAGGTCGGCGAGAACTGGGCGCGCCGCAAGGACGGCACGATGGAAAAGCTCAAAGGCTGCGACGACACCGTCATCGACGCCGGCGAGGCCATTATCATCCAGACGCCGACGGCGGGCGGATATGGCAAGGCGTAAGCCACGGTTTGTGGATAACCCTGTGGATAACCTGTGCAAAAATTATGGACGATGCTCGGCATCAGCTTGAACGAGCTTGGAACTTCTTGCCGCCGTTTAATTAATCTGACGCGGCTGTGAATTCCTGGCATTAACGCTCCAGATTGACCGCGCGCCGGCTACGCCCGGTCGTGGTATAATTTGACGATGACGACATGCCATCTCGCTTGCATCGCTCTCTTGCTCGCCGCCCTCGCCGCGCCGGCGGCGGCCGGCAGCTATCCGGTCGACGGCAAATGGGGCCAGAGCGCCAGCACGGAAAAGGCGCCGATCGACTGCGGCAAGTTGCGCGTCATCGCTTTCAACGGCAACCAGCGCACCGACAGCAAGGGCGGCGTGCCGGCCTATCGCAACCGGACGGTCCAGACCACCGGCGCCGGGCAGTTTCGTGTGGTCGATGAGTTCACCACCGGGCAGATCGGCAACGCCAAGATGAACTACACCTTGCGCGCGGTCGATGCCGATACGCTCGAAATGACGATGGAAAAAGGCGGCACCTTGCGCTTGCGGAAGTGCAAGTAAGCCAGACTAGTTGCGCGCGATGATCTCATGTTCGCCGCGATGGACCGCCGCGGCCGCGGTCAGTCTGCCGCCCTTGCGACGCAGCGGCATCGTCGGGCGCCGGCGCTTGAGACAACTATGGCGGCGGCGGCGCGGCCGCACCGAATTGATACGAACGCCGCCCAGGCGCGCGAACGGTTCGCGCCAGCCGCCTTCGTCGTCGGATATCAGTTGCGGCACGCCGAGCGCCCGGCTCCAGCTATTCCATTCGGCAAAGGCTTCGTCCGCCTCGTTCGACACGAACAAAGGCAACGCCAGGCCGGGATCCTTGTGTTCGAGGACGACCGCGACCGTCGGCAATGCGCCGTCGACGCCGGCGTCGAGCCTTATCGCAACACCGGCAAAGGCCGACAGCGGCATATTGAGCGCCATATGCATACCTGCAACCGAACGCCGCAGCACCAGCCGCTCGGCAAACAGTTCGATATACCGGACCTGCCCGTCGGCCGCCGCATCGCCCGCCTCGAAACTCAAGGGCAGGGCGAACGGGTCGAGCCGCGGTGGACGGCTCGACCCGGCGGAACATCCGCCACTTCGCATTTGACGCCTCAAACTCTCCCTCGCCAGGCTTATGTGCCCAGTCGATACGGGAGATGATGCGCGCGCGGGATCGAAAACCGCTTAAAGTTCGAGGTTAATCGGCGTTAGCAATGCGCGCTTCGTGCGCCATGATTGACGCGGCGTTGCCAACCATGATTGACGAGGTGTTGATAAGCGCCGGCAAAATGCCGGGATTGGCGGTTGCGGCCGCCGGCCCACGACGCCATTTG
This sequence comes from Rhizobium sp. Q54, assembly GCA_945861265.1. Taxonomy (GTDB): domain Bacteria; phylum Pseudomonadota; class Alphaproteobacteria; order Rhizobiales; family Xanthobacteraceae; genus Pseudolabrys. Next base: position 12,046 of record CAMAUC010000078.1, read on the forward strand.
GTAGGAATATCGCGCGACTCCGCTACACTGCGCCCGTCCCGCTGCCATGAAAGTTTTCAATTACCATGCTCGCTCCCACCGCCTCCCTGTTCGACCAATCCGCCCTCACCGACCGCGCCGAGCGTCTCGTTAAAGCGGCGCTCGCCGCCGGCGCTGATAGCGCCGACGCGGTCGCCGTGCGCGGCCTGTCGCAGTCGATCGAGGTGCGCGACGGCGCGGTCGAGGAAAGCGAAAGTTCGGAAGGCGACGATCTCGGCCTGCGCGTGCTGGTCGGGCGCCGCCAGGCGGTGGTATCCACCAACGACATGTCCGGCGACGGCTCCAAGATGCTGGCCGAACGCGCGGTGGCGATGGCCCGCGTCGCCTCGGAAGACAAATACGCCGGGCTGGCTGACGAAAGCCAGTTAGCCAAGTCGTTTCCCGAACTCGACCTGATCGACCGCGACCTGCCGAGCGTGCAGCAACTGGAGCAAATGGCGCGCGCGGCGGAGGAAGCCGGCCTCGCCGTCAAAGGCATCAGCAAATCGGGCGGCGCCTCGGCCTCGGCGGGCATTGGCGGCATGGTGCTGGTGACCAGCCACGGCTTTCGCGGCGCCTATCTCGGCTCCAGCCACGGCCTGTCGATGACGGCGATCGCCGGCGAAGGCACCGGCATGGAGCGCGACTACGATTACTCCTCGGTGCGGCACGCTTTCGATCTCGAAGCACCGGAAAAAATCGGCCGCACCGCGGGCGAGCGCGCCATCGAACGGCTCAATCCGCGCAAGGTGACGACGCGCAAGGTGCCCGTCGTGTTCGATCCGCGCGTCGCCAATTCGCTGGTGTCGCATCTGGCCAGCGCCGTCAATGGCGCCTCGATCGCGCGCAAGACCAGTTTCCTGCGCGAGAAGATGGGCGCGAAATTATTCACCGACGGCATCCGCATCGTCGACGACCCGCATCGCTTGCGCGGTCTGCGTTCGCATCCGTTCGACGGCGAAGGCGTCGCCGGCAAGAAACTGGCGCTGGTCGACGACGGCGTGCTGATGTCGTGGATCCTCGATTGCGGCACGGCGCGCGAACTCGGCCTGACGACAACGGGCCATGCCTCGCGCGGCGTCTCGTCGTCGCCGTCGCCGAGCGCGTCCAATCTGCATCTCGAAGCGGGCACGATGACGCCGGCCGAACTCATCGCCGACATCAAGGACGGCTTCTACGTCACCGACTTGATCGGCTCGGGCGTCAACATGGTGACCGGCGACTACAGCCGCGGCGCGTCCGGTTTCTGGATCGAGAACGGCCAGCGCACCTATGCGGTGAGTGAAGTCACCATCGCCGGTCATCTCAACGATATTTTCAGCAGCATGACGCCGGCCAACGACCTCACGTTCAAATATGGCATCAATGCCCCGACCGTGCGGCTGGAGGGCTTGACCGTTGCCGGGCAATGATCCGATCCAGATACGCAACGCGCTAGAGATCGTCATGCGCGAGGCCGGCGAACTGGCGCGGGTGACCTCGCGCGGCGAATTCAAACGCTGGACCAAGGGCGCCGACCATTCGCCGGTCAGCGAGGGCGACATCGCCGTCAACAATTTCCTGCGCGCGCGCCTCGGCGAATTGGCGCCGCAGGCCGGCTGGCTATCGGAGGAAACCGAGGACGACGTTGCGGGGCGCGATGTGCAGCGCGCCTGGATCGTCGATCCGATCGACGGCACGCGCGCCTATATCGCCGGCAAGCCGGACTGGACCATTTCGGTGGCGCTGGTCGAGGCCGGCCGGCCGCTGGTCGCCGCGCTTTATGCGCCGGTGACCGAGGAGATGTTCCTGGGCGTCGCCGGCGCCGGCGCCACGCTCAACGGTGCGCCGATGACGGCGGATTCGGGCGCGGGTCTGGACGGCGCCAGGCTGGCCGGGCCGAAGCGTTATCTCGACCGGATGACCGAACTGTCGCCCGGTACCTTGCCGCAGCCGAAGGTGCATTCGCTGGCGCTGCGGCTGACCCGCGTCGCCCATGGCGGCCTCGATCTGGCCTTTGCCTCGCCGGGCAGCCATGACTGGGACCTTGCAGCCGCCGACCTTTTGGTGCACGAAGCCGGCGGTGCGATGACCGACCTGACCGGACGGCCGTTACGCTATAACCAGCCCCACACCGCGCATAACGCCCTGATTGCCGCCGGGGGCGCCCGGCATGTTACTGTCATCGGCCTGATGCGCGACCGCCTGCCCGAGTTTGCATAAATTCCAGGGCGTCATGTTAAACCTCGTTTCAAGTCCACAGCCGGGACTTCCACGAAGGATCGATCCATGTCTCGACAAGCTTTGCCCGACCAGCCTGCCAAACAGCTGCTCCATCTCGTCATCGGCGGCGAACTGACCGACCTGAGCGGCACCGAATTCAAGGATCTCGACAAGGTCGAGATGGTCGGCGTCTATCCGAATTACGCCACCGCTTATGTCGCCTGGAAGGCAAAGGCGCAGCAGACGGTCGACAACGCCCATATGCGCTATTTCATCGTCCATCTGCACCGCCTGCTCGACCCGGATCATCCGGCGGCGAACAAGGGCTAGCGCCCGGGGCGGACGGCCGAAGTCCGGACAAGATATCCGTTTGGAAAAATGCTAGCCCTGTCATTAATTCAGTCCGGAATGAAGCGGTTCAGAAGCGGGGCCCGATGCCACTATTGAAGCGGATCGTCGCGTCGCCTGCGTTCCTGTCGGCCGCCGGCTCGGTGGCGGCCAACTATCTGCGGCTGGTCTGGTATTCAAGCCGCCGGACGCTGGAGCCGGCGGATTTCTACGAGACTTTCGAGACTCCGGCGATCGTGGCGATGTGGCACGGCCAGCATTTCCTGACGCCTTTCATCAAACGAGCGGGTGCAAGATACCGCGCCAAGGTGATCATCTCGCGCCATCGCGATGGCGAACTCAATGCCCGGGCCGCCGAGAAGCTCGGCATCGGCACCATTCGCGGCTCCGGCTCGCACAGCGGCGATTTCCATCGAAAGGGCGGCGCCACCGCCTTCACCGCGATGCTTCAGGCGCTGACGGAAGAATACAATGTCGCGCTCACCGCCGACGTGCCGAAAGTGTCGCGCGTCGCCGGCCTCGGCATCGTCAAGCTGGCGCAGCATTCGGGCCGGCCGATCTATCCGATCGCGATTGCCAGCAGCAACCGTATCGAGCTCAAGAATTGGGACCGCACCGCGGTCAATCTGCCGTTCGGCCGCATCGCCATGGTCGGCGGCGAGCCCATACGAGTGGCGCGCGATTCCGACGATGCCACTTTGGAAGCCAGGCGGCTCGACGTCGAGCGTGAGATGAACCGGGTGACGGCGCGCGCTCATGCGATCGTCGACCGGACCGGGAACACGCCGCCGTGAGCGCCCGCCTCACCGGAGTGTTGCGCGCCTACCGGCTGCTGGCGGCGGCGGCGGCGCCGTTGGCGCCGTTGCTGCTGGCGCGCCGCCTCAAACGCGGCAAGGAGAATGGCGCCCGGCTCAACGAGCGGCGCGGCGATAGCCGGACGCCAAGGCCGCGCGGCGCGCTGGTCTGGCTGCACGCGGCCAGCGTCGGCGAACTGGCCAGCGCCCTACCGCTGATCGACGCCATCGTGCGGCGCGCCATCAATGTCCTCGTGACCACCGGCACCGTGACGTCGAGCGAACTGGCCGAGCAGCGGCTGCCGCAAGGCGTCGTCCATCAATTCATCCCGCTTGACGCGCCGCGCTTCATGCGCCGC
>CAMAUC010000079.1 GCA_945861265.1 Rhizobium sp. Q54
GAGCCGCCATATTGCGAGCCGTAATAGATGCCGGCCAGCATGATCACGGCCTGCGTGGCGTTCAGCCCGAAGGTGACGGGCAGCAAAATCGAAATGCCGGACAGCGGCCCGATGCCGGGCAACACGCCGACCAGCGTTCCGACCAGACAGCCGAGGAACGCATACCAAAGATTGTCGAGCTGGAACGCGACGGAAAATCCGTGCAACAGATTGAGCAAGGTTATTTCCATGGCGGTCTAATTGCTCAATGGGCTGGGCGGCAGCGGCGTCTTGAGCAGATACTCAAAGGCCGCGAAAGTCGTGATGACGACGGCGAAGCTGTAAACGGCGGCGTAGAGCGGCCGCCGCCTCTCGATCAAGATGAGCAGGGCGATCATCATCGCCGCCATCGTGACGATAAAGCCGAGATGGATGTACAGCGCGGTCGCAACGGCGGTGATGAGTGTCACCGCCGCGGCATGTTTGCCGTCGCTCCAGTCGATGTCGGAGAAAGGCTGGCTCTCTCGGCTGCGCAGCAGCAGCGCTGCCCCGAAGACGATCGTCATCGCCGCGACGATGATCGGGAGGAAGCCGGAGCCGGGCATGGAAAGTCGCCCGACCGGCAGATCGCCGCTCAGCGCGATGATGGCTATGCCGAAGACGACAAAGGCGGAGCCCGCCACATGGTCGGCGCGTAAGGTCATAGTGTTGCTTTCACGCCTGAAGACGGGTTCGTCAACCCTGCTTGCCGATCAATTGCACGGCGATATCGGAGCTTTTGGCGTCGGCTTCCCAGAATTTGGCGAAACCGGCGGCGTTGAGGTAGCCGCCTTCGAGGCCGAGCTTGTCGAGCGTCGACTTGAACTGCTCGGTGGCGGCGGCCTTGTCGATGGCCGCGCTCAATGTCGCGATGGCGCTGGCCGGCGTGCCCTTCGGCGCGAACAGGCCGACCCAGAGATAATACTCGACGTCGAAGCCGAGCTCTTTCAGGGTCGGCACGTCCGGCAGCGCCTTGGACCGGGTGGCGCCGAATGACGCGAGCGCACGCAGCTTGCCGGCCTTGATGTGGGCGAGGCTTGCCGACACAGTCTGGGTGCTCATCTGGGCGTTATTGCCCAAAAGTGCGGTGATGGCAGGGCCGCCGCCATTGGTCGGCAGATGGCGCATATTCGGCACGCCGGTCGCCTTTTCGAGCAACGCTATCGGCAGATGCGTGGCGCCATAGAGGCCGCCAGAGCTGTAGACGATCTCACCGGGACGCTTCTTGGCGTCGTCGATGAAATCCTTCGCGGTCTTGTAGGGCAGGTCAGCGTTGACCAGCAGCAGCACCGGGTCGGCAATCAGCCGCGCCAGCGGGACGAAATCGCTGCGCTGGGTTTTGGGTTGCCGGCCGAACAGTTTGTCGACCTCGGCATAACCGGAGATGCCGTTATTGTGCGACAGCAGGGTGTAGCCGTCCGGTTTGGCGACGGCGGCAACCTGGGCGCCGACCTGGCCGCCGGCGCCGGCTTTGGTCTCGACCACAACCGGATGCTTGAAGATGTCTTCCATCGCCGCTGCGATCGGCCGCGTCACGATATCGTTGGCACCGCCGGGCGGAAATGCGCACAGAATCGTAATGGTGTGCGAGGGAAAGGCGTCCTGTGCGAATGCGGGTGCAACCGCGAACATCGACGCTGTACCCATGAGAAAATTGCGACGGTCCATATTGGCCTCCGGTGGATTTGAATCCCGATAGCGGTCTATAACTGAGTGAGACCGCCGCCGCGCTGCGGCGCGGCGGCGGAAATCGACAGTGCCTGAGCAGTAGACGAAGCCGAGGCGCTAGCCCTGCACGCGCCCGATCGATTGAACGGCCGCCTCGACGCGCTTTGCGTCTTCATCCCAGAATTTGGCGAAAGCGGCCTGATCGAGATAGGCGACTTCGTCGCCGATATTCTTGATCGTCGTCTTGAACAGATCGGTTTCCGCGGCCTTCTTGATCGTTTCGCCGAGCGTCTTGACGACCGGCGCCGGCGTTCCCTTCGGCGCGAAGACGCCGACCCAGAGCGAGAATTCGACGTCGTAGCCAAGTTCCTTCATCGTCGGCACGTCGGGCATCGCGCTCGATCGCGTTGCGCCGAACGAGGCCAGTGCACGCAATTTTCCTGCCTTGACCTGGGTGCTCGCCGCGGCGATCGAGGACGACAGAACCTGCGCATTGTTGCCGAGGATCGCAGTCAGCGCCGGGCCGCCGCCATTGGTCGGCAGATGCCGCATCTTGATGCCTGCGGCCTTCATGAACAAGGCAGTCGGCAGATGCAGCGCGCCATAAAGGCCGGACGAACTGAAGATCAACTTGTCCGGATTTGCCTTGGAGTCGTCGACCAGCTCCTTGAGATTTTTGTAGGGCTGCTGGTCGTTGACCACCAGAACCATCGGCCCCGCCGTCAGCCGCGCGATCGGGATGAAATCGGCGCGCGTGAACTTGGGTGCGCGGTCGAACAGTTTGTCGACCTCGGCAAAGCCGGAAATCGAGACGATGTGAATGAGAAGCGTGTAGCCGTCCGGCTTGGCATTGGCGGCAACCTGTCCGCCGACCTGGCCGGCCGCGCCGGCCTTGGTGTCGATGATGCAGGGCTGTTTGATGATCGGCTCTAACGCGGCCACCAGCGGGCGGCCGACCACGTCGGCGGCGCCGCCAGGCGGAAACGGATTAATGAAGGTGATGGCATGCGCCGGATAGGCGTCCTGTGCGAACGACGGATGAACGGCGAGGGCCGCCGCGGCGGCTGCGCTCCCGGCAACGAAATGACGTCGGTCCATAATAGTCCTCCCATGGCGCTGTATTCTTGGCGCTGTATTTCTGGCGCTGTTTTGTCGCCGGCGCTTTGGCCGGCATTATTGTTAAGGAGACACTATCGCCCGCCGTAGCCCGCAATCAAGCATCAATGATCGCCACCGCCCTGGTCCAGCCGGCGGAACCGCCGCGCACCTTCACCGGAAAGCAGCTCACTGTGAAACCGGTCGGCGGCAGGACTTCGAGATTGTGAAGTTTCTCGATGTGGCAGTAGCCGATCTCGCGGCCGGCGCGGTGGCCTTCCCAGATCAGCGAGGCGTCGTGCGTTTCGGCATATTTTTTCATCGTGTACACGAATGGCGCGTCCCAACTCCAGCCATCGGTGCCGGTGACGCGCACGCCGCGCTCGAGCAGATACATTGTCGCCTCGCGGCCCATGCCACAGCCTTTGGCAACATAATCCGGCTGGCCATAGGCCATGCCTGCACTGGTGTTTACGATCACAATTTCAAATGGTGAAAGCGTGTGGCCGATACGCTTCAACTCGGCTTCGACATCGGCGGACGTCGCGACATAGCCGTCGGCGAAATGGCGAAAGTCGAGCTTCACGCCGGGACGCAGACACCAGTCGAGCGGCACCTCGTCGATGGTCAGCGCGCGCTTGCCGCCGTCCATGGTCGAGGCGAAATGCCACGGCGCGTCCAGATGCGTCGTGCAATGGGTCGACAGCCGCACCCATTCGAATCCCCAGCCTTCGCCATCCGGCAGGTCTTCCTTCTTCAGGCCGGGGAAAAACTTGAGAATATCGGCGGCGGTGGCCTGATGGTCGAGATAATCGATTTTCGGACCGTAGCCCGGCGGATCGGCGGCGACGTCGTTTTCCAGCGGAACCGAAATGTCGATCACTTGCCGTGGCATGAATGTCATTCTCCGTTGGGCCCCTGCCGGCCCGGTCGTTGCGATGCCATGCATCATCCAAGACGGCGGCGGCCGAGGCAACTGCTGCCGCCTTTCAAGCCATCGTGCAGTGCAGCAATTTATTTTTCCGCGGCAATTCGTTGCACGTCCCACCATTGCCCACGCTCGCGCCTCAAATGGCGCTGCGGCTAAATTGCGTAAAGCATGCACGCGCGGGTGGACCGTAGCCTTCCGCGCTGGCATTATCAGTCACCGAATTCAAAACAAAACCACTCGGGGAGGAACTACGATGATGCAAAGCCTCAAGTCGCGGATTGTGGGAGCGACGCTCGCTCTTGCCGCCTGCGCAATGTTCTCCGGCGCGCAAGCACAGGCGCCGGCCGGCGAGCCGATCAAGGTCGGCTTCGCCATGTCGCTGACCGGCGCGCTGTCGCCGAACGGCAAACAAGCCCTGCTCGGCATGAAGATCTGGGAAGACCAGACCAACAAGGCCGGCGGTCTCATCGGCCGTCCGGTCAAGCTGGTGTTCTACGACGACAAGAGCGATCCGTCGGAAGTGCCGGGCATCTACACCAAGCTGCTCGACGTCGACAAGGTCGATCTCGTCGTCTCGGCCTATGCCACCAACCAGATCGCCCCGGCCATGCCGGTCGTGATCCGCAAGGGCAAGACCTTTATCAGCCTTTTCGGCCTCGACGTGAACGACAAGTTCAAATACCCGAAATACTTCTCGGTGCTGCCGACCGGACAGGACACCAAGGGGTCTTTCACCAAGGGCTATTTTGAAATCGCCATGGCGCAGAACCCGAAGCCGCAGACCGTGGCTTTGACCTTCGCCGACGCCGAGTTCTCGCAGAATGCCTGCGAAGGCGCGCGTTCGAACGCCAAGAAGGCCGGCCTCAAGATCGTCTATGACGAAGCCTATCCGCCGCCGCCGAAGACTACCGATTTCGCGCCGATCGTGCGCAAGATCAAGTCGCTCAACCCCGATCTCGTCGTGGTGTGCGCCTATCCGCTCGACTCGGTCGGCATGGTGCTGGCGGCGAACGAAGTCGGCCTGAAGCCGAAAATGTTCGGCGGCGCGCTGGTCGGTCTGCAGGCCACGTTCTTCAAGGACAAGCTGAAGAACAAGATGAACGGCATCGTGAACTACGAGACGTGGGTGCCGGACGAAAAGCAGATGTACAAGGGCACGAAGGAGTTCTTCGTCGAATACCAGGCGCGCGCGAAGGCCGAAGGCGTCGATCCGCTCGGCTATTATCTCGGCGGCTGGGGCTATGCCTATCTGCAGATCCTCGGCGACGCCGTCAAAGGCGCCAAGAGCATCGATGACGACAAGGTGGCCGCCGAGCTGCGCAAGGCGAGCTTCACCACCGTCATGGGCCCGGTCAAATTCGGCGGCAAGGGTGAATGGGCGCAAGGCCGCATGTTCACCGTGCAGTATCACGACATCCCGGCCGATGCGGGTCTCGAGACCTGGCGCGGCATGAGCTACCAGAACGTGCTCGAGCCGAAGAACCTCGAGACCGGCAAGGTGATCTATCCGTACGAGAAGGCGATCAAGTAGTCGCCTTCAGGACTGCCGAACTGAAAACGCCGCGGAGCAATCCGCGGCGTTTTTTTTGTCTCATGTCCCGGGCGCGGCGCAGCGTGAGTGCAACGAACGGTGCGCTGCGGACCCGGGACCGTTACGAATACGGTGTTTGGCCCCGGCTCTGCGGCGCGTCACGTTGTGCCGCGCCGCGTCCGGGGCAAGAAAGAAGCTACATCCCCAGATAAAACTGGCGGATCAGGTCGTTGTTGTTGAGTTCATCGGCCGACGAGCCTTCAAACTCGATCTTGCCGTGGACGATGACGTAACCACGGTCGGCGATGCGCAGGGCCTGGGTGAAATTCTGCTCTGCCATCAGCACGGTCAGGTTGAAGTGCTTCTTGAGTTGGCCGATGGCGTCGATGGTACGGCTGACCAGCAGCGGCGCCAGACCGACGGAGGGTTCATCGACCAGAAGTATGCGCGGGTTGAGCATCAGCGCGCGGGCTAAAGCCAGCATCTGCTGTTCGCCGCCGCTCATCGAGCCGGCGAGCTGGCCGCGCCGTTCGGCAAGCCTCGGGAAAATCTCGAAACAGAAGGCGAGGTTGGTCTTGATATGCGGCCGCGCCTTCGGCCGGCTGGCGCCGAGCAGCAGGTTTTCCTCGACCGTCTGGCGCGGAAACAGGCGGCGGCCTTCTGGCACCAGCGCAATGCCGAGATCGACGATCTGCTCAGTGGTCAGGCCGGCCAGATCGTGCTTCTCGCCGTCGATTTCGGCGACGATCCTGCCCTTGTTCGGCCGCACCCAGCCCATGATGCACTTCATCAAGGTGCTTTTGCCGTTGCCATTGGTGCCGAGCAGCACGACGGTCTCGCCGCTGTCGACGCGAAGCGACACGTTTTCCAGCACGCGCACCGCGCCATAGGCGGCGTCGATGTTCTCGACGGTGATGCTGTTGGTGTTATTGGCCAAGATAGGCTCCCACCACTTCCTTGTCCTGGATCACGTCTTCCGGTCTGCCGTCGGCGATTTTCTTGCCGGAGACCAGCACGACCAGGCGCTGCGAGAAGGTCATCACCGCGCGCATGATGTGTTCGATCATGATGATCGTGACGCCGCGCTCGTTCATGCGGATCAGCAGCGCGACGATGTCCTCGACCTCGGAATGCGACAGGCCGGCCATCGACTCGTCGGCGATCAGAAGCTTCGGTTCGGCGGCCATGGCGCGGGCCAGTTCGAGTTTGCGCATTTCGACCTGGGTCAGATCGGTTGTGTATTTTCCGGCCTTGGCATCGAGCGTCACAAGCTTGAGAAGCTCCATGCAACGATCGTCGAGTTCGCTATGCGACAGATGCGTGCCGGCGCGGGCGTTCACGGTATAAAGCAGCGGCACGCGGATATTCTGGGCGACGGTCATGCTCCGGAACGGCCGCGGCAATTGAAAGCTGCGCGCCAGGCCGTGGTGGGTGCGCTGATGCGCCACCATGCCGTCGATCTTCTGGCCGTCGAAGGTGACGCTGCCGGTTTCGTTTTGCAGCGTGCCGCAGATGCAATTGACCAGCGTGCTTTTGCCGGAGCCGTTCGGACCGATCAAGCCGAGGCGCTGGCCCTTCGGCACCGACAGATCGACGCCGTCGAGCGCGACAAAGCCGCCGAAACGCTTGCCGAGTTGATCGATGTGCAACAGAGGCGCGGTCATGGTGTCGCTCGTGACCTGGCTCATGATTTCGACCTCCCGCGCCAGCGGTCCTGGATCAGGCCGACAATGCCGCGCGGCGCGATGATCACGAAGAAGATCAGCAGCAGGCCGACGATCAGCAGGTTGGCCGCGGATGAAATCGTCACCGTCGCCACCTGTTGCAGCGTGCCGAGCAGCAGCGCGCCGACCAGCGGACCGACCCACGACGTGGTGCCGCCGATCATCGGCATGGCGATCGAGTTCACCGCATAGGACAGGCTAAAGGCCGAGCCGGGCTCGACATAGCCGATGTAATAGGGGAACGGCGCGCCGGCCATGCCCATCAGGGCGCCGGAGACGACGGTGGCGACCAGCTTGAGGCGCAAAGTCGGCACGCCGGAGGCTTCCGCCGCCAATTCGTCATCGCGAATGGTGGCGAAGCCGACGCCAAGCTTGGACCGCTCGATCAGGCGCGACGTGGTCAAAGCGACGATGACCAGAATCAGCATCAGCGCGAACAGGAACTGGATGAAGTGGCCGAAAATCGGCACTTCGTTCGGCGGGATGACATAGGCGCCGCGCGAGCCGCCGACGAAGGACCAGTTGACGATGAAGGTCTCCAGCACCACGGTCAGCGCCAGCGTGGCGATGGCGAAAAATACGCCGCGCAGCCGCAAGGTCAGATAGCCCATGCCGAGGCCGACAAAACCGGCGACGATGCCGGCGATGACGATCAGCACCGGCACCGGTATTGGGAAAATCGCCTGCATCGGCGCCACCAGGAATTCCGGGAAGATTTCCTCGATCGACTGGCCGACGGCGTAGAAAAACACCGTGGTGTAAACGCCGATGGCGAAGAAGCCGGCCGAGCCGAAATTCACGTAGCCGCAATAGCCGCCGAGGATGTTCCAGGCGGTCGCCAGCACGATGTATTGCAGCACCGTGTAGCCGGCGAAGAACAGATAGTCGTTGCCGACCAGGTTGAAGGCGAAATACAGCGCCGCGGCGACGGCCGTGAGGATGAGGATGAAGGCGGGTGTGCGCATCTATCGTCCAAACAATCCGGAGGGACGGACGGCGAGCGTCAGCAGCAGCAGGCCGAACGAAACGGCCGGCGACCATGACGGGCCGTAGAACGTCGAGGTGATGCTTTCGATGACGCCGATCATCAGCGCCGCGATCAGGGTGCCGGGCAGGCTGCCGAGACCGCCGAGAACGCAGATGGCGAAGACGCGGCCGATATATTCGCGGCCGGCCGACGGGATCACCGGCTGGATGATGATGAGAAAGGCGCCGGCCATCGAAGCGGTGGCGATCGAGATCGAGAAAGCAATGCGCTTGATACGGATCGGATCGACCGCCATCAATTGCAACGCCGGCGGGTCCTGCGACACCGCCATCACCGCGCGGCCGATGAAGGTGCGCGACATGAACAGTTGCAGCCCGCCGAACATCACCAGCGACACCAGGCAGGGCACCAGCATGCGCACCGGGAATTCCATCGCACCGATGCTGACGCTGCCGCCGATATAGGGCACGTCGACCGAGCGGTAGTCGACGCCGAAGATCAGGTTGAGCGACACCTCGGTGACGAAAAGCAGTCCGAAGAAGAAGGCCAGCCCGCGCAGCGAATCCTGGCCGTGCTTTTCGAACGACTGGTAATAGACCTGATAGATCACGGAGCCGAGCGCATAGAACGCCGGCAGCGCGACGATGGCGATGACGATCGGGTCGACGCCGAAATGCACATTGACGATATAGGCGATGTAGGAGCCGAGAATGATGAAGCCCGGATGCGCGATATTGACGATATCGAGCATACCGAACGAGATCGATATGCCGGCGGTGACCGCGGCGTAAAAGCCGCCGAGCATGAGCCCGGCGATAATGGCATTGATCAGGAGATCGAATTCCATGCGGGCCTCAGGCGGTCCAGGGACGCGTCAGGGGCGCCACGCACGCCTTCGAAAGCAAGATTGCGCGCGGCGGCAGCGTCAACCGACTGATCCAATGGGCCGTCATTCCCCCTCCGTAAACGTTTTTTGTTCTGTTCAAGCGCCGTACTTTGCAGGAAGCACGGCGGCTTGGCTAGCCTATTGATCGGGCACTGTGCGCTTTCCCGCGCGACACTTTGTACTGTTATCCAGGAAACGTACAAGTATCAAAAAACGCCCGTCATCCCGACTTTCCCGGATGGCGGGCGCTTGCAACGCAAAGCCGGAATTCAGGCGGCCGCTTGTGGGCGGACGCCCTCCGGCAGGGCCATCGGCTCGTTGGCGCTATCCTTGAACTCGACGGTCATGAACACCATCTCGCGGTCGCCGAGGTTCTGCAGGTCGTGCACCTTGAACGCGCCTTTGTCATAGGTTTCGTGGCGCGTTTCGCCCGGTACATAGGTATATTCGACGATGGTGCCGTCATGCACATGCTGGCGGGCGCGGCCGCCGGACACCGCGGTCCAGAAATAATCCAGCACATGGCGATGGAAGCCGATGCGCTCGCCGGGAGCGAGGCGGATGATCCACACGCGCGCGCGCTCGTTCTCGGACAGCAGCGTCGAGCCGACGCACGGGTTTGGATTCTTGGCTTCACGCTCAAATTCGGCGGCGATATCCGGCGCCCACTGTGAAATCTGTTTTTTCTCGGCCGACTTTTCGAGCATGGTAAGCGCCATGGGAATTCCTTCAATATCTGTTTGATGCCATATATAGACCAATCGTCCGTGAACGGGAAGTTTGAGGTGGATCCATTGGCCAAACCGGAAACGAGGCGCGCCATCGTCATTGGCGGCTCGATGAGCGGCCTGCTCAGCGCCTTGCTGTTGCGGCGGGCCGGGTGGGACGTCGCCATCTACGAGCGGGTCGAGGGTGAACTGTCCGGCCGGGGCGCCGGCATCGTTGCCCAGCAGCAGTTGCTGGCGCGCCTGCGCGCCATCGGTCTCGCCACCGACGCGCTCGGCGTCCATATCGCCAAGCGGCAGATCATAGATGCGCAGGGGCGCGTGACGCATGAAATCGACTGCCCGCAGGTGGCGACCGCCTGGGAGCGCGTTTACCGGCTGCTGCGCGATGCCTTTCCCGCCGAGCATTATCATCGCGGCAAGGGCATCCTGAATTTCACGCAAGACGCGAAGGGCGTCCATGCGCGTTTTTCCGATGGCGAAACCGTGTCGGCGGACCTACTGATCGGCGCCGACGGCATTCGTTCGACGGTGCGCCAGCAATGCCTGGCCAGCGTGACGCCGCTTTATGCCGGCTATACCGCATGGCGTGCCTTGATCCCGGAAGAGGCGTTTCCGCCGGAAACGCACAAAGCGGTGTTTCCGATCATGTCGTTCGGCCTGCCGCCGGGCGAACAGTTTCTCAGCTATCCGGTGGCGGGGCCTGACAATGACCTGCGGCCGGGCAAGCGGCGCACCAATGTCATCTGGTACCGCCCGGCCGACGAACAGACCAAGCTGCCATGGCTCCTGACCGACGACAGCGGCAAGACGCATGCGATTTCGATTCCGCCGCCGTTGCTGCGGCGCGAGGCGATCGCCGAAATGCATGACGCGGCCGAGCGGTTGCTGGGGCCGCAATTCCGTCAGGTCGTGCGGCTGATCGAGGAACCGATCCTGCAGCCGATCTACGATCTTGAATCGCCGCGCATGGCTTTCGGCCGGGTGGCGACGGTCGGCGACGCCGCCTTTGTCGCGCGGCCGCATGTCGGCGCCGGCGTTTCAAAAGCGGCCGACGACGCCGCCGCTTTGGTGCAGGCGCTGCAAACGCACGATGACGTCGAGAGCGCGCTGAAGGCCTATGAGGCGGCGCGGTTGTCGGAGAACTATCGCATCATCGAATGGGCGCGCCATCTCGGCGCCTACCTGCAGGCGAGCAAGACGCAGGACGAGCAGGCCGCGGCCGGCGCGCATTCCACCGACGCCGCCGTCATCGCGGAAACCGCGACGCTGGATTTTCTGGACGCTTAATCCCTCCCCCGAAAGGGGAGGGATAAGTCCACCTACAACCCCAAAAGCTTCTTCGCGTTGCCGCCACACAATGCCGCGCGCGCGGTATCGTCGAGGCTGTCGACCGAATTGATGTGCCCGATCGGGTCGTATTCCATCATGTCGAACGGATAATCCGTGCCCATGATGATGTGGTCGGCGCCGAACACGGCGAGCAAAGCCTCGAGCTGGTGCGGCGTGAACACGACATTGTCGATATAGACGCGCTTCAAATATTCCGTCGGCGGCTTCGGCAGCCCGACATTGCTGTCCGAGCGCGCGCCCCAGGCATGATCGATGCGGCCGGAATAGCCGCCGAGATAGCCGCCGCCATGCATGGCGAAGAGCTTGAGGTTCGGATGGCGCTCCATCACGCCGTCGAAAATCAGATAGTGCAGCGCCAAGGTCGTCTCGAACGGATTGCCGACGATGTTGTTGAAATAGAAGCGCGACAGGCGCTGGCCCTCGGTGAAGCCGTTCGGATGGATGGCGACCAAGGCGCCGAGTTCCTCGGCCTTCTTCCAGAATGGCGCGAAAGCCGGATCGGACAATTCCTTGCCGTGGACATTGGTGAGAATTTCCACGCCCTTGAACTTGAGCGTCTTCATGACGTGTTCGAGTTCCTTGGCCGCCTCATTGCCGTCCTGCATCGGCACGGTGCCCATCGGGATGAAACGGTCCGGGTGCTTCGACACGAATTCGGCGACGCCCTCATTGACCATGCGCGCGGCCGGGACGGCGTATTCGAGCGCGACCGTGTGATAGAGCTGCGGTGGCGGCGGCATCACCAGCTGAACATCGACGCCCATCTTGTCCATGATGGCGAAGCGTTCGTCGTAGCTGGTCATGCAGCCGAACACGTCGGTTTCCTGCTTGGCGTTGAGATCCTTCGTCTCCTGCGACGCGAAATGCGCCAGCGGGATGGTCGACAGATCAAGATGCGGCTTGATGAAGGCGCCGGCGCGCGGAATGGCGATATGCGTGTGCGCGTCGATGGTAACCGACTTCGGCCGCCGTTCGCGGCCCGGTTTGCCGTGCTTGCGCGCCGCGGTGTTCGCATATTTGTTCCACATATCAGCCATTGCCGTTTCCTTGTTTAACCTGAGAGAACTTTTGTTTCTCCTCACCCTGAGGAGGCGGCGAAGCCGCCGTCTCGAAGGGCGAGGCCCGTGGCCATCCTCATCCTTCGAGACGAGCGCTTTGCGCTCTCCTCAGGATGAGGATGAAAACTAGAAAACGCCCAGATGCTGCCGCAGCAACGCGTCGTCCTGGCGCAGCGCGGCCGGGGTGGAGGCCACCGCGACGCCGCCGGTGTTGAGAATGACGATGTCGTCGGCGACGTCGAACACCAGATTGGGGTTCTGTTCGACCAGCACAATCGACAGACCGCTTTCCTTGAGCTTGCGGATGGTCGCCATCACCTCGGCGACGATCTGCGGCGCCAGGCCCTCGGACGGCTCGTCCATCAACAGCACGCGCGGATTGCCCATCAGCGCGCGGCCGATGGCCAGCATCTGCTGCTCGCCGCCGGACAGGTGCGCGGCCATCTGACTGGCGCGTTCCTTCAGGCGCGGGAACATGGCGAACACCGTGTCCATGGTCCAGGGGGAATGCTTGCTGCCGGTCTCGGGCTTTCGCCCGGCGACGAGCAGGTTTTCGCGCACGGTCAGGCTGCGGAAGATGCGGCGCCCTTGCGGCACCAGCGCGACTCCGCGCGCCGCGATCAGTTCCGGCGACAGCTTTGTCACGTCCTCGCCAAACACGGTGACCGCGCCGCGCCGCGCCGCCAGAAGACCCATGCCGACATTCATGCAGGTCGACTTGCCGGCGCCGTTGCGGCCGAGCAGGCCGAGCATGCGCGCCTCGCCCAGTTCGAACGAGACGTTCTGCAGCACATGGCTGTCGCCATAGAAGGCGTCAACGCTTTCCAATCTAAGTGCACTAGTGGCCAAGATAGACCTCCCGCGTACGCGGATCGTTGACCACCTCGGTACGGTTACCCTCGACGATCACCTCGCCAAAGTGCAACAGCGTGATACGCTCGGCGAATTCCAGCGCCACGTCCATATTGTGCTCGATCATCACGATGGTGACATCGCGCGGGATCGCCATCAGGCATTTGTGCACGTCGCGGCGCTCGTCGATCGACAGGCCGGCGAAAGGCTCGTCGAGCAGCAGCACTTTCGGCTCCTGCGCCAGCGCCATTGCTATCTCGACGCGGCGGCGTTCGCCATAGGATGTCTGCGCCAGCGGCCGGTCGGCGATATGGCTCAGGCCGACGCGCGCCAGTGCTTTGTGGCCCGCGTCGGTGAAGCGGCCGTGATGGCGCAGATCGGTCCAGGGGTTCCAGCGCGTCGGCGACAGGCCGAGCAGCGCGAGGCGGACATTATGGATGATCGTGTCTTTGCCGAACAGAGTAATGATCTGATAGGTGCGCGCCATGCCGAGATGCGGGCGGTCGCGGCTCGGCGTCCGCGTAATGTCCTGCCCGAACAGCGCGACCGAGCCGCTATCGGGCGTCAGTTCGCCGGTGATCAGATTGAACAAAGTGGTCTTGCCGGCGCCGTTGGGACCGATGATCAGCCGGCGTTCGCCCGGCTGGACATTGAGATCGACTCCGCGCGTGACGTGCAGGCCGCCGAAGGATTTGTTCAGGCCGGTGATGGTGAGCGCGCTCATGGCGTGCGCTCCGTCGTCGCGGCAGGGGCGGTTGGCGCCGTCGCGCGCTTGCGCGTGATCAACCCCCACAAACGGATGGTGCCGGGGACGATGCCTTCCGGCACCAGGATGACGATGGCGACGAAAATCGCGCCGAGCAGGAAATTCCAGCGTTCGATGAAGCCGGACACCACGGTCTTGATGACGACAACGAGCGTCGCGCCGACGATCGGGCCGAGCAGCGTCCCCGGGCCGCCGGAGAT
>CAMAUC010000080.1 GCA_945861265.1 Rhizobium sp. Q54
TATCTGGGTGCGCCGCGCAGCGCGGCGATCAGGCCTGCGCTCGACGCGGTCGACCTTGCCGAACTGGCCGATTTGCCGGCGGCCTATCTGTCCGCCGGCCAAAAGCGGCGGCTATCGATCGCCCGCCTGGTGGCCGTGCGGCGGCCGGTCTGGCTTCTGGACGAGCCGACCTCGGCGCTCGATACCCCGTCGCAGGATCGGCTGGCGAGATTGATGCGCGATCATCTCGGCTCCGGCGGCATGATCGTGGCGGCGGCGCATGGGCCAATCGGGCTCGATGGCGCGCGCGAACTAAAGCTCGGCCGTCCGACGGAGCCATTTTCATGAGCCCGTTTCTGGCGCTTCTGGCCCGCGACATGCGGCTGGCCGTGCGGGTCGGCGGCGGCGCGCTGATGGGCGCGCTGTTCTACTTCATTGTGGTCGCGATGATGCCCTTCGCCATCGGCCCCGACCTCAATCTGCTGGCGCGCATCGGCCCGGCCATTCTCTGGCTCGGCGCTTTGCTGGCGAGCCTCCTCGCGCTCGACCGGCTGTTTGCCACCGACCATGACGATGGCTCGCTCGATCTCCTGATGATGGGCGCCATGCCGCTCGAACTGGCAGTGGCCGCCAAGGCGATTGCCCACTGGCTGACGACAGCCGTGCCGCTGATCGTCATCACGCCGGTGCTCGGCCTGATGCTCAATATCGACATGTCGGCGATGGGATGGGTGGCGTTGACGTTGCTGGCGGGCACGCCGGCGTTGACGTTCATCGGCCTGATCGGCGCAGCGCTGGCGGTGGCGCTGCGGCGCGGCGGCTTGTTGCTGGCGGTGCTGGTCTTGCCGCTGACGATTCCGGTGCTGATTTTCGGCGTCGCCGCCGCCAATGCCGCCATCGTCGGCCCCGCGCCATTCGGCCCCCCTTTCACCATTCTTTGTGCCCTATCCTTGGCAAGCTTGGTGCTCGGGCCGGTTGCCGCCGCCGCGGCGTTGCGGCAGGGGCTCGAATGACCGGCGAAATGCATTTGATCAACCTCATTGCCGGGTCCGGCAGCGCTGACTAAAAGGCCGCCTATGGCTGTGATCGATCTCGCCAATCCGACGCGCTTCCTGACGCTGGTCGACCGCGTGCTGCCGTGGCTTGCCGGCGTCACGGCGCTTGTTTTCGCCTATGGGCTTTACCGCGTATTGGGCGCGCCCGACGATTATCAGCAGGGCGCCACCGTCAAGATCATGTTCCTGCACGTGCCGGCCGCTTGGCTCGGCATGATGGGCTGGGGAGTGATGACGGTTGCCGCGCTCGGCACTCTGGTGTGGCGCCATCCGCTGGCCGACGTTGCCGGCAAGACGGCGGCGCCGATCGGCGCGGCCTTCACCTTCATCTGTCTCGTCACCGGTTCTTTATGGGGCCGGCCGACCTGGGGCACTTATTGGGTGTGGGACGCTCGGCTGACCTCGGTGCTGGTGCTGTTCCTTCTGTATCTCGGCATGCTGGCGCTCTATTGGGCGGCCGAGGACCCCAACCGTAGCGCGCGCGCCGCCGCCATTCTGGCCTTGGTCGGCGCGGTCAATATTCCGATCATCAAATTCTCGGTCGAATGGTGGAACACCTTGCACCAGCCGGCCTCGATCATGCGCGCCGGCGGCGCGGCGATCGACGCGTCGATCCTGATTCCCTTGCTGATCATGGCGCTGGCTTTCACGCTGTTGTTTTTCACGCTGCATTTCGCCGCCATGCGCAACGAGATTCTACGCCGGCGCGTGCGCAGCATGCGAATAATGCAGGCGCGCAGCGCATGATCCCGAAAAGTGTGCAGCGGTTTTCGGATAAGATCATGCGCAAAGGGGAAAGTGCATGAATCTGGGCCCGCACGCCGACTTTATCATAGCCTCCTACGCGGTGACCGCGCTGGTCGTCGCCGGCTTGATCGCCTGGATCGCCACCGACTATTCCGCGCAAAAACGTTTGCTCGCCGACCTCGAGCAGCGTGGCGTGACGCGCCGCTCGAGGCGCGGCGGTGGAGACACGCCATGAGCGACGCGCCGGATCAGGCCACGCGCGGCAAGCGGAATATACTGGTGATGCTGCCGCTGGTCGCGTTTCTCGCGCTCGCGGCTTTGTTCCTGTACCGCCTCGGCGCCGGCGATGCCTCGCGCATTCCGTCGGCGCTGATCGGCCGGCAAGCGCCGGTCACCGATCTGCCGCCGCTCGAAGGTCTCACCCGCGATGGCAGGCCGGTGCCAGGACTGACCAATGCGAATTTTGCCGGCAACGTAACGCTGGTGAATGTCTGGGCGTCGTGGTGCGTGCCATGCCACGACGAAGCGCCGCTGCTCGATCAGATGGCGAAGGACAAGCGCATCCAGATCGCCGGCATCAACTACAAGGATACGCCCGACAACGCGCGGCGCTTTCTCAACCGCTACGGCAATCCTTTTGCCGCCGCCGGCGTCGATCCGAATGGCCGCACCTCGATCGATTGGGGCGTCTATGGCGTGCCGGAGACGTTCCTGATCGGCCGCGACGGCGCTATCGCCTATAAGCTCGTCGGCCCGATCACGGCGGAGAATCTGGTCAAGGTTCTCCAGCCCGAGATCGAGAAGGCGCTGGCAGCGGCCCGGTAATGGCTCCGCCGCACGCCGACAAATTTCGTGTGCAAGCGATGCCCCGGCCTTGATTCAACCGGAATCATTGCTGCACATTCGAACCGTTGTTTTAACCTTGGGAGGATTACACTATGCGGATCGTGCGCGCTTTGCTGATCGCTTCGGCCCTGGCCTTCACCGCGACGCTCACACCGGTCGCGTCAATTCCCGCCGCCGCGCAGACCGCGGCGCTGGTCGACATCAACTCGGCGGCGAAGGCTGACCTTGAAGCACTCAAGGGCGTCGGCCCGGCGCGTGCCGATGCCATCATCAAAGGCCGGCCCTACAAGGGCAAGGATGACTTGGTGGCCAAGAAGATCATTCCGGAAAATGTCTACAAGGACATCAAGGACAAGATCATCGCCAAGCAGAAATAGCCGGTGCTTTTCTAGATTGCGGCGTCAGCGGTCTTCCGCTGGCGCCGTTTCCTTTTCGGCGTATTTCGTCAGCAAGGGATATTGCAGCGCGCCGAAGACGAAGGTGAGCGGCACGACGCCGAACAATTTGAAATTCACCCAGAAATCGGTCGACTGCGTGCGCCAGACGACTTCATTGACGACGGCGAGAAAGACGAAGAACAGCGCCCAGCGCCAGGTCAGCTTGCGCCAGCCTTCCTCGGTCAGATTGAATACCGAGTCGAACACCATGCCGAGCAGCGGCTTGTCGAAGGCCAGTCCGAAAAACAAGGCACCGGCGAACAACACATAGATGATCGTCGGCTTGAGCTTGATGAACAGATCGTCGTGCAGAAAAATGGTCAGTCCGCCGAAAACCAGCACTATCACGGCGGTGACCAGCGGCATGATCTCGATGCGCCGCGTCAGCGCATAAGCAACGGCGAGCGCCACCAGCACCGCGACCATGAACGATCCGGTCGCGACATAGATGCCGAGCTTGGCATTGGCGGCGAAGAACAGGACCAGCGGTCCGATATCGAGCACCAGCTTGAGCGTCGGATTGAGTTTTTTCTTTTCGGCCATGATCTAGTCCTCAATTCCCGCCACCGCCCGCGCGAAGTCGCGCGCGGTGAAGGCGGCAAGATCGTCGACGCCCTCGCCAACCCCGATGAAATGCACCGGCAGTTTGAAACGCTCGGCGATCGCAACAAGTATCCCGCCGCGCGCGGTGCCGTCGAGCTTGGTCATCACCAGGCCGGTCACGCCGGCGATCTTGCCGAAAACCTCGACCTGACTGAGCGCGTTCTGCCCGACCGTGGCGTCGAGCACCAGCAGCACCGCATGCGGCGCGGTCGGCTCGACCTTGCGCATGACGCGCACCATCTTTTCCAGTTCGCTCATCAGCTCGGCGCGATTTTGTAAACGGCCCGCAGTGTCGACAAGCACCACTTGTGTCCCATCGGCTTTTGCCGCCGTGATCGCCTCGAACGCAAGGCTCGCCGGGTCGGAGCCGGGCGCGCGCGCCATGACCGTCGCGCCGGTGCGATCGCCCCAGATTTTCAACTGCTCGATAGCCGCCGCGCGGAACGTATCGCCGGCGACCAGCATCACCTTCTTGCCCTCGGCGCGGAATTTGGCGGCGAGCTTGCCGATGGTCGTGGTCTTGCCGGAGCCGTTGACGCCGGAGACCAGAATGACGAAGGGCGTCGCGGTGATTTCCAAAGGTGTCGCCACCGGCACCAGCACTTTCTCGATTTCGCCGGCGAGTAGCGCCCGCACCTCGTCCGGCGCGATGCCTTTCTCGTAACGCGCCTCGCGCAGCACTGTGGTGATCCGGCTGGCGAAGGCCGGGCCGAGGTCGGCGCGAATCAATTCGCTTTCCAGTTCCTCCAGCGTATCGGCGTCCAGCTTGCGTTTGGTGACCAGATCGCTGATCGCGCCGCCGAGCGAGGCCGAAGTGCGTTTGAGCCCGGAGCTCAAGCGCTTCCACCAGCTGGTTTTTGGGGTGCTGTCGTTCATGCTGGGCTCGTGATACCCGTTTCGCTCATGATTGGTAAGAGACAATGACCCCCGACGAAATGCTCGGCCGCCTGCTGTACCGCGACGGGCTGATGCTGGTGATCGACAAGCCGGCCGGCCTGTCGGTGCATCGGGGCCCGAAGGGCGGCGACAGCCTGGAAGACTATTTCGACGTGCTGCGCTTCGGCCTGCCGCGCATGCCGGCGCTCGCGCACCGGCTCGACAAGGATACGTCCGGCTGTCTGGTGCTCGGCCGCCACCGCAAGGCGCTGGCGCTGCTCGGCAAGCTGTTCAAGAACGGCGTCATCGGCAAGACCTATTGGGCGGTGGTGGAAGGCGGGCCGCTCGAGGACGAAGGCCGCATCGACATTCCGCTCGCCAAGCTCGACGAGAATCGCGGCTGGTGGATGAAGCCCGATCCCGCCGGCAAGCCATCGTCGACGTTGTGGAAGGTGATGGGGCGCGCCGACGGCAAGACCTGGCTGGCGCTAGAGCCGCTCACCGGCCGCACGCATCAATTGCGCGTGCATTGCGCCGAAATGGGCTTTCCGATTCTCGGTGATGCCATCTATGGCAGCGCGCCGCGCGCCGGCGGCCCGCCATTGCATCTGCATGCGCGCGAGATCGTGGTGCCGATTTCCAAGAACAAGCCGCCGGTCGTCACCACCGCGCCGGCGCCGGCGCATATGCACGAGATGCTCAAGGCGTGCGGATGGACGGGCGAGACCGAAACTGCGCCGGCCGCCGCGCCTAGTACAGCATCGCCTTGATGCGCTCGGGCGCTTCCTTGTCGTAGGCCTCGCCGCCCATTTTGCCTTGGCTCACTTCGGCGATGATCGAGCCGGTCGACGGCAGGCTCTTGCGCTCGATCTGCGTGGCTGCGTCCCACAGCTTCGAGCGCACGATCGCCTTGGAGCAATGAAAGAATATCGTCTCGATGTGAACGATGAGAACGCTGCGCGGCAGCTTGCCGTTGACCACGAAGCTTTGCATCATGTCGGGATCGATGGAGATCGACGCGCGACCGTTCACGCGCAGCGTCTCGCCGATGCCGGGAATGAGAAACAACACGGCAATGCGCGGATCGCACAGGATGTTGCGGTAGCCGTCGATGCGGTTGTTGCCGGGCCGGTCGGGAATGGCCAGCGTTTTGTCGTCCAAAATCCGCACGAAGCCGGGCGCATCGCCCTTCGGCGAGCAATCGAGACCTTCCGGCCCGCCGGTCGCGACCGCGACAAAGGGCGCGGCTTCGATCAGCTTGCGGTAGCCGGGACTGATGTAATCGATTTCCTTGGCGAGCGAGGGCCCGTAAGGCTGGCCGTAAATCGCTTCGAGCTGTTCGACTGTCGTCACCAGATGATCGGCATGACCCATCGCGCAATCTCCCTAGAATTATGCTGCGATCAACTGCCGCCCGTCATGCGCCGCGATCGTCAAATCCAGTATAGCACCCGGCGCGAGCGGCGCGGAAAGCCGCACGGCGGTGAACTGTTCGGTGCGGCCAATGCCGCCACGTTCGGTCAGCACCTGACGTTGCCGGCCGACTTGCGTGTCGAGAAAGCGCCGCAAAACCGTGTCACCTTTGTCGCGCAGGCGTTGCGCGCGTTCCTTGATGACAGCGCGGTCAAGCTGCGGCATGCGCGCCGCCGGCGTGCCGGGACGCGGCGAAAATGGAAAGACGTGCAACTGGGTGAGGCCGCATTCCTCGACCAGATCGAGCGACCGCGCGAACATCGCCTCGGTCTCGGTCGGGAAACCGGCGATGATATCGGCGCCGAACACGACGTCGGGCCGCAGACGGCGCACCTGATCGCAGAAGGCAATCGCCTGGCTGCGCGTATGCCGCCGCTTCATGCGCTTGAGAATCATGTCGTCGCCGGCCTGCAAGGACAGATGCAAATGCGGCATCAGACGCGGCTCATTGGCGAGCGCATCGAAAAGATCGGCGTCGGCTTCGACCGAATCGATCGACGACAGCCGCAGCCGCGCGATCTCAGGCACGTCGCGCAAGAGCCGCTTGACCAAAGCGCCGAGCTTCAATTCGCGGTCGTGGTAACTGGTAATGTCGACGCCGGTCAGCACGATTTCGCGGTAGCCGTTGCCGGTCAGCCGGCGCGCCTGCGCCACCACATCGTCGGCCGGCAGTGACCGCGAATTGCCGCGCCCGAACGGGATGATGCAGAACGTGCAGCGATGGTCGCAACCGTTCTGCACCTGCACGAAAGCGCGGGTATGGCCGTCGATGGCGTCGACGCCATGCGCGGCAAGCGTCGTCGCCATCATGATGTCGCCGACGGCGACGCGCGCATCGCCGCGCCACGCGCGCGCGTCGAGCTTTTCCTCGTTGCCGAGCACGCGATCGACTTCCGGCATCGCCGCGAAGGTCGCGGCCTCGGCCTGCGCCGCGCAGCCGGTGACGACGATGCGCGCGTCCGGCCGTTCGCGCTTGATGCGGCGGATGTTCTGGCGCGCCTGCTTGACGGCCTCGGACGTCACCGCGCAGGTATTGACCACCACCGCATTGTCGATGCCGCCGGCGGACGCTTCGCGGCGGATCACCTCCGATTCCGCGATATTCAGCCGGCAGCCGAAGGTGACGATATCGAGGCTCACGACCCCCTCCCTATCCCTCCCCCGCTTGCGGGGGAGGGTGGGGTGGGGGCGAACAGCTTCGGATCGAAGGTGCCGTTGAACTCGAACGCGACCGGCCCAGTCATCAATACGTGATCGTCGGCGCGCCATTCGATCGTCAGGTCACCGCCCGGCAGCGTGATCGTCACCTTGCGCTCTGTGCGCTTCAAGCGCGCGGCCGCCACCGCCGTCGCGCAAGCCGCCGACCCGCAGGCCTTGGTCAGGCCGGCGCCGCGTTCCCAGGTGCGAATGACGATGTGCTCGCGCGACACGATATGCGCCAGCGTGATGTTGGCGCGGTCGGGAAAAATCGGATGGTTTTCCAAAAGCGGCCCGAAGCGTTCGAGGTCGTAGGCATAAGGATCGTCGACCCAGAAGATCGCGTGCGGGTTGCCCATGTTCACCACCGCCGGCGAATGCAGCACCGGTTTGTCGATCGGGCCGATCTGCAATTCGATGGCGCGGGTGTCGCGGAACTCTTCCGCCAGCGGAATCTCGTTCCAGGCAAAGCGGGGCTTGCCCATGTCGATGGTGAACAGGCCGTCGGCGCCCTTCCAGGCATTGATAAGGCCCGCCTTGGTCTCGAAGGTAAGCGCGCTCTTGCCGCTGGCGTCCGACACGATCGAGGCGACGCAGCGCATGCCGTTGCCGCAGGCGCCGGCTTCGGAGCCGTCATTGTTGTAGATACGGATGAAGGCCTCGGTGCCCGGCGTGCGCGGTGGATAGAGCGCCATCAACTGGTCGTATGGCGCGCCCTGCGGCGAGGCCGCCACGCGCGCCTCGTCGGCGCCAATCGCGGCCGGCGACTTGCCGGCGGCATTGCCGGTGCCTTGGCGCAAATCGACCACGACGATTTCGTTGCCGACGCCGTTCATCTTGACGAAAGCCTGATTGGCGAGCACGCCCATTATATCGCCGCGAATTGAATGACCTGAGCCCACTGCCCGAGTTCCGGGCGTTTTATATGGCGAATGATCGCCCTCTGACCAGAGCCGTGATAAAATGGAAAATGCCGGCGAATCGCGGGACGGCCGCGGCATTTCGGAGACCTCGATGTCATATGCGCGCTTTCGCTTGGCGGCCCCGCTAGTTCTCGGCCTCACATTGGCTTTCGATGTCGCGGCGCTGGCGCAGGGCGCCGGCCCCTCAGCCGCGCCGCCGGTGCTCAACCTCGACAAAAGCCCGATCGATAAAGGCCCTGCCGGGCCGAGACCCGGCGACGCCTTCGGCGAGGCCGTGACCTTGCCGAATCGCACCATCGTGTTCCTGAAGGGGCACACCAACTGGGATGCCGCCTTCGACTCGCTCAAGGACGCTTTCAAATCGCTCAACGAATATCTCGACAAGCAGGGCATCAAGCCAAACGGTCCGCTCATCACGATTTACACCCAGACCGACGACACCGGTTTTTCGTTCCAGGCAGCGGCGCCGGTGGCACGCGCGCCGGCCAACCCGCCCAAGGGCGACATCGCGGTCGGTCAGGCGCCGGGCGGCAAGGCGCTGAAGTTCGTCCATCGCGGCTCTTACGATTCGATGGATTCGACCTACGAGGCGATCACCAACTTTCTCGAAGAAAAGCAGCTGGAAGCCAAGGATCTGTTCATCGAGGAATACACCACCGACCCGGTGAAAACCGAACAGAACAGCCTGGTCATCAACGTATTCGTGCCGATCAAATGAAGAATTTCATCCGTATCGTCAGCATTGGTCTTTTCAGCGCGTTCTCCTTCACTGCCTTGCCCGCGCAGGCCGCCGAGAAGCTGATTACCGTTACCGGTGAGGCCGCGATTTCGGTGGCGCCGGACGCCGCGGCGATCCGCATCGGCGTTTCCAGCAGCGCAAAGACCGCGCGCGAGGCCAGCGACGCCAACGCGAAACAAATGACCGCGGTGCTGGCCGCCATCAAGGAAGCCGGCATCGGCGACCGCGACGTGCAGACCTCACGCCTGTCGTTGCAGCCGCAATACGAGCAGGGCAAATCCGGCACCGCCCGCCTGCTCGGCTTCCAGGTCACCAACCAGCTTGCCGTCAAGATTCGCAACATCGACACGTTGCCCTCGATCCTCGACCGCGCTATCGCGGCCGGCGCCAACGAAATGTCGGGCATCGAGTTTGTCGTCTCCGAGCAGTCCAAACTGCTCGATCAGGCCCGCGACGACGCGATCGCCGACGCCCGCCGCAAGGCCGAACTTTTTGCCAAGGCCGCCGGGGTCAAGGTCGGCCAGGTGCTGAGCATCGTCGAAGAGGGTTCAACCCCGCCGCAGCGCCCGATGGTGCAGGCCATGCGGGCCGGCGCGGTGCCGGTCGCCCCGGGCGAACAGACGTTAAAGGCGCAGGCGACCGTCACTTATGCGATAGTGCCTTGATATTGCATGGTTTTCTGCGCCTTGACTTAGCCGGCACCGGCCCCTAGGTTCCCGGCACTAATCGCTACGAGACAAAAGACCGACCCGCCGCCCGGCCCTTAGAGACCGGAGGCCACCGCCCGACAGCGCAATGCGCCCTCGGGCGTCAAGTCGTTTGGACGTCAGGCAACCGGGATTTCGATGTTCGACACACTGTCGGAAAAGTTAGGCGGTATTCTCGACAAGCTCACCCGCCGCGGTGCGCTGCGCGAAGCCGACGTCGACGAGGCGATGCGCGAGGTTCGCCGCGCGCTGCTGGAGGCCGACGTCGCGCTCGATGTCGCGCGCGCCTTCGTCGAGAATGTGAAGAAGCAGGCGGTCGGCGTCGAAGTCGTCAAATCGGTCACGCCCGGCCAGATGGTCGTCAAGATCGTGCACGACCAGCTCGTCGCCACACTCGGCGCCGAAGCGCAAGCGATCGACCTGCATGCCGCGCCGCCGGTCGCCATCATGATGGTCGGCCTGCAAGGCTCCGGCAAAACCACGACCACCGCCAAGCTGGCGCTACGGCTGACGCAGCGGCAGAAGAAAAAAGTCTTGATGGCCTCGCTCGACGTGCGCAGGCCCGCGGCGATGGAGCAACTCGCGGTGCTCGGCCGCGATACGCAGATCGACACCCTGCCGGTCGTCGCCGGCCAGTTGCCGCCGCAAATCGCGATGCGCGCCCTTCAGGCCGCGCGCCTGGGCGGCTACGACGTCGTGCTGCTCGACACTGCCGGCCGCACCACGCTCGACGACGAGATGATGAACGAGGCGGCCGCGGTCAAGAACGCCGCCAATCCGCACGAAGTGCTGCTGGTCGCCGACTCACTGACCGGCCAGGACGCCGTCAATCTGGCGCGCGCTTTCGACGAGCGCGTCGGCCTGACCGGCATCGTGCTGACGCGCGTCGATGGCGACGGCCGCGGCGGCGCGGCTCTGTCGATGCGCGCGGTCACCAACAAGCCGATCAAGCTGATCGGCACCGGCGAAAAGATGGACGCGCTGGAGGAATTCGACCCGGCGCGCATCGCCGGCCGCATTCTCGGCATGGGCGACATCGTCGCCCTCGTGGAAAAAGCCTCCGCCAATATCGACGCCGAAAAGGCGATGCGCGTCGCCGAGAAGATGCGCAAGGGCGCGTTCGATCTCGCCGACACGCGCGAACAGTTGATGCAGATGGCGCAGATGGGCGGCATCGGCGGCCTGATGGGCATGATGCCCGGCGTCGCCAAGATGAAGAACCAGATCGCCAATGCCGGCATCGACGACAAGACGCTGAAGCGTCAGGTCGCGATCATCGATTCGATGACGCCGCAGGAGCGCCGCAACCCGGACCTCTTGAAGAACAGCCGCAAGAAGCGGATCGCCGCCGGCTCCGGCACGACGCCCGAAGCGATCAACAAGCTTCTGAAAATGCATCGCGGCATGGCCGACATGATGAAGGCCATGGGCTCCGGCAAGCGCGGACCGCTCGCGGGCTTGGGCCAGATCATGGGCTTTGGTTCGGGCGGCATGCCGTCGCCGGAGCAAATGGCGGAAATGGCCAAGAAAATGCCGGGCGGCCAGTTGCCGCCGGGCTTTCCGGGCGCAGGCAGCGCCGGGGGATTGCCGCCGACGATGCCGCAACTACCGCCGACCATGCCGGGTCTGCCTGGATTGGGTACGCCCGGAAAGTTTCCCGGACTGCCGGGGTTACCGGGCTTCGGGAAAAAGAAATAACCGCTTTCGACTTCAACCAACTCAAACGATCAACTCAAAGTTCAACAAAGGAAAACTGAAATGTCTCTCGTTATCCGCATGGCTCGCGCCGGCACTAAGAAGCGCCCGTTCTATCACATCGTGCTCGCCGACTCGCGCTCGCCGCGCGACGGCCGCTTCATCGAGCGTCTCGGCTATTACAATCCGCTGCTGCCGAAGGACAAGGTAGAGCGCCTCAAGCTCGACCTCGACAAGGTCAAGGCCTGGATGGTCAAGGGCGCGCAGCCGTCCGACCGTGTCAGCCGCTTCCTCGATGCCGCCGGCGTGTTGAAGCGCGAGAAGCGCAACAACCCGACCAAGGCCGTGCCGCGCAAGGAACGCAAGGCGCTGAAGGAAGAAGCCTTGAAGGTGAAGGAAGCCAGCGACGCCGCCGCGAAGACCGCCGCGCAGACCAAGGTCAACGAAAAGGCCGCGGCCGACAAGGCTGCCGCCGCCGAAGCGGCGAAGTAGCCGCGGCTGTATCATTCGCTGCCCATGGTTCGAGACGCGTCGTTTCACGACGCTCCTCACCATGAGGTCGCGTGATGACGCTACACTATGATAGCCTCGTCCTGAGGAGGCCGGCGAAAGCCGGCCGTCTCGAAGGACGGGGCGGGCAATGGGCGCTTGGCTTTACATGCTTCGATGTGCCGATGGGTCGTACTATACCGGCACGACACGCGCCGAGTTGGAGCAGCGCATTGCCGAGCATCAAGCCGGTTCATTTCCGGGCTATACGGCGACTCGAAGGCCCGTTGAGCTTGTCTACAGCGAATTCTTCGATCGGATCGTCGATGCTATTGCCGCGGAACGCCGAGTGAAGGGCTGGTCGCGGGCGAAGAAAGAGGCCCTGATGGCCGGAAATTTCCAGCAGATCGCGCAATTGTCGCAACGTCGCACGTCATTCCCGGCCCATGGTTCGAGACGCGTCGCTTCGCGACGCTCCTCACCATGAGGTCGCATGATGAAGCAGCCGCCGCAAAGCCGGCTGTGCCAACCAACAAAGTCCGCGTCGCCCGCATCGGGGCGCCGCATGGCGTGCGCGGTGAAATGAAGCTGTGGCCGTTCACCGGCGATCCGGCGGCGGTCGCCGATTACGGGGCGCTGGAAACCGAGGACGGCAAGCGCCAGTTCGAGATCGAGACAATGCGCGCGGCGAAAGATCATTTCGTCGTGCGCCTTGTCGGCGTCGCCGATCGCGACGCCGCCGAGAAACTGGTGAACACCGATCTGTTCGTGCCGCGCGAGCGTCTGCCGGCCATCGAAGAAGACGACACTTATTATCACGCCGACCTGATCGGACTGGCCGCTGTGACGCCGGACGGCGTCGCGCTCGGCCATGTTACCGCGCTGCATAATTTCGGCGCCGGCGACCTGATCGAGATCGCCACGCCGCAAGGCGGCGAGCCGCTGCTGCTGCCGTTCACCGACGCGATTGTGCCGGAAATCGATATCGCGGCGAAGAAGGTCGTCGTCGTGCTGCCCAGCGTGACGGAGTAATCCGCATGTGGCGCGCGACGGTGCTGACCATCTTCCCGGAGATGTTTCCCGGTCCGCTCGGCATCAGCCTTGCCGGCAAGGCGCTGGGCGCCGGGCTGTGGTCGCTAGAGGCCATCGACATCCGCGCGCATGCCATCGACAAGCATGGCACCGTCGATGACACACCGGCCGGTGGCGGCCCCGGAATGGTGATGAAGGCCGACGTGCTGGCGAAAGCCCTCGACAGCATTCCCGCCGATCCGCGCCCACGCTTGCTGATGAGCGCGCGCGGCGCGCCGCTGACGCAAGCCCGTGTCGGCGCGCTGGCCAAAGGCGAAGGCGCCGTCATCCTGTGCGGCCGCTTCGAGGGCGTCGATGAGCGGCTGATCGCCGCCCGCAATCTGGAAGAAATATCGATCGGCGATTTTGTCCTGTCCGGCGGCGAGACCGCCGCTTTGGTCCTGCTGGACGCCTGCGTCCGGCTCATTCCCGGGGTCATGGGCAAGGAGGCCTCCGGCATCGAGGAAAGCTTCTCCGATGGCCTGCTGGAGTACCCGCAATACACCCGTCCGGCGCTGTTCGAGGGGTTGGCCATCCCGGAGGTCCTGACCTCCGGCGACCACGGCAAGGTCGCCAAATGGCGTCAATCCGAGGCCGAAAGGCTGACCCGCGAGCGCCGTCCCGACCTTTGGGCGGCCTATCAGGCCCGTAAAAAGCCCTGAAACCAAGCCAATCCGGCAGGTGACAACCCTGCCCAAGTGTACTAGAAGCTCGCCAACCCATTCAGACCAAGCATGACCGCGCGCCGGTTGCTGGCGCCGCCGAGGAGATTTGAGCCATGAACCTGATCGAAACGCTCGACAAAGAGCAGATGGAAAAGCTGTCCGCCGGCAAGACCATGCCGG
>CAMAUC010000081.1 GCA_945861265.1 Rhizobium sp. Q54
CAATGTTCGTAAAATCGTTCTGGATTTGACCAAGAATCAATCCATTCTCAACCCGAATAAGAAGAAGGGCGTTAAGCGATGGCGTCTGGACGACTGGAAGCACACTGACAAGCCCGTTCATCTGGTGGATGGGATGAACCACGGCACCATTCTCACCGAGCCGACAGATGAACTGGTCGGGCTGGTTCGCGACGCCCTCGATGTCAATAGCGCGGCGTCGTTCAAAGCGTGGCTCGGAAAGGCGGATGCCGGCAAGCGCATAAGCAAGAGCAATGAGCTATGGCAACAGTTCATCGTGCGTGCTTACGACGAGCGCAACGATCCGATTACCGACTATAATCTGCAACTTTTTACCGAACAGACTGACTCACCAGGCAAGCGTGTGAAGGCATTCGATAAAAACGTCGATGTCTATAGCAAGGACCAAAGCTGTCGCGCCTTCCTTGTCGATCTGAAGAAGGTTCCGCTGGACGGGTCGCTTTGGCTCAGCGTCATGGCATCGTCCGGATCAACCTATGTCTACTATGAGGGGCATGACAAAGATGACGATGCCACGGTCGGCCAAGTAACGTCGCGTCGTACGACAGACGCATGGCTGGACCTGTCCGGCTTTGCGAAATCGGAAGACGGCTTTTTGTCGCCCTACACGACGACGCTGGTGGAATTGTATATGGACCGCGAACCGACCGACAAACTGGTGCGCTTGCGATAGTGCGGCGCGGGGTTAGTCCTTCGCCTTGACGAACGAGCCCGGCGCGTCTTCTATGGGTGTCAATTTGCCGCCGCCGATGGCGCGCGCCGGCACCGTCTTGGCGTTCAGGCTCTTGATCCAGTCGAGCCAGTCTGGCCACCAGGAGCCGGGGTGTTCGGTCGCGGTCTTCAGCCAGACATCGACGTCTGAGCCAGATGGCGCATCACCGGTCCAATATTGATATTTCGGTTTCGTCGGCGGATTGACGACGCCGGCGATATGGCCGGAGCCGGCCAGAACGTATTTCACCGGTCCGCCGAAAAAATGCGACCCGTGCAGCACCGATTTCGCCGGCGCGATATGATCTTCGCGGGTGGCGAGATTGTAGATCGGCACTTTCACTTTTTTCAGATTGAGTTTGACGCCGCCGATCTCCATCTCGCCTTTGGTCAGGCGATTGTTGAGATAGCAGTTGCGCAGATAGAACGAATGATTGGCCGCCGGCATGCGGGTGGCATCGGAATTCCAGTAGAGGATGTCGAACGGGTAGGGTTTCTTGCCGCGCAGATAATTGTTGACCACGTAAGGCCAGATCAGGTCGTTCGAGCGTAACATGTTAAAGGTGTTGGCCATGCGCGAGGCTTCGAGATAGCCCTGTTCCTTCATATGCGCTTCGAGTTGCTGGATGCGTTCCTCGTCGACGAATACTTTCAGGTCGCCCGAATATGTGAAGTCGACCTGAGCCGCGAACATGGTGGCCGAGACCGCGCGATTTTTTCTTTTGGCGGCGAGATAGGCCAGCGCAATCGACAGCAATGTACCGCCGACGCAATAGCCGATCGTGTGAACCTTCTTCTCGCCGGTGATCTGCTCGATCACATCCATGGCTGCGATTGGGCCCTCGTTCATGTATTGCTCGAAACTTTTCGACGCGAGATGAATGTCGGGGTTGACCCATGAGATGACGAACACCGTCATGCCCTGATCGACGCACCACTTGATGAACGACTTCTCCGGCGTCAGGTCGAGAATGTAGAATTTGTTGATCCACGGCGGGACGATAAGCAACGGTAATTTGAGAACGTCCTTGGTGGTCGCCTCGTACTGGATCAACTGCATCAGGTCATTCTGGAAGATGACCTTGCCCGGCGTCAGCGCCAGATTGCGGCCGACGGCGAAATTGCCGGGATCGGACTGACGGATTTTGAGATTGCCGTGGCCGGCCTCGATATCCTCGCTAAGCATGTGCATGCCGCGCACGAGGTTCTCCGCGTTCGACGCCATCGTCTCGCGCAGCAGTTCGGGATTGGTCAAAACGAAATTCGATGGCGAAACCGCGTTGGCGATTTGTCGGACGTAAAACTCGGCCTTCTGGCGCGTATGTTCATCGACGCCATCGGCGTCCTTGACCAGCTTTTCGCCCCAATGGGTAGTGAGCAGATAGGCTTGTTTGAGAAAGTCGAAAAACTGGTTCTGCGACCATTCCGGATCGGCGAAGCGCTTGTCGCGCGGATCGGCTTTCACCGCGGGCTCAGCCGGTTCGCCGGCCATGCGCTTGACCGTCGAGGCCCATAAATCGAGATAGGCGCGGCCCAGGCTGGTTTGCAGTTCGAACGAACGCTTCGGGTCGGACAGCCAATATTCGGCGACCTGGCCAACGGTCTTGACCACTTCGGTGACGTCCTCGGACATCTCGTCTTTGAGTTTGCCCTGTTCGCGCGGCTTCATATAGGCGGCAATCGCCTTGCCGCCTTCCTCGATCATGCGCGCCAGGTTGCGAGCGAACAGCTCGACATCGACCCCGCCGGATTTGGCAGGTTCATCGGCCGCCGCCGGATTGGTGTTGGGTGCGGCCGCAACCGTGGGCGGGGCCTTGGAACTGGCCTTCAATTCGGTTTTGGATTTTGCCATACGTGGACGCCGACCCCCGGCTCAGAAGTGACCCGGACTGGCCCGGATCGCAAGGCGCGTTTTGTTGCAAGGCTGCTCAAATTACCATCGGTCCTTGCTGCCGCCATAATAGCCGGTTACCTGATTTATGCTATAATTCATTGAGTCTGCATCGATTTTCCTTCAGTCACGGGATCGCTTGAGAGCATGGCGCGGACTGCAGCTTTTCCGGTTCTGGTCGGATACGGTCTCGCTTTGGGCGTGGTTGCGGGGCTGGGCGGCTGCGCCACCGGCACCATGCTCGAGCAACTGCCGGCGTCGATCGGCGGCGAACCGACGAGCCTGCCGGCAAAACCCGCGGTCGCGTATCAATACCCGGCCGTCCACGATATGCCGCCCGCTCGTGCGGATATGCCGATGAGCGATACCGAGCAGGTCAGGATGGAAAAGGAACTGCAATCGGCACGCGACCGCCAGGAAGGGCTCTATGGCACGGCGCCGAGTTCGGCCGCAGCGCCAAAAAAGAAGCCAGGGACCGCCAAAAGCGACCAGACCTCTGGTGCAGCAGCCAACCCGTGATAAAAGCCAGCCGGGGTAACGCCTGCCGGCTGGAGAGGGCAGCCAGCGCTTCACGCTTGATGGCGCCAGGCAGCAGAAAAGCGACTTAAAGGTCTGACCGATGGAAGAATTTTACCGCATCCGCCGCCTTCCGCCTTACGTGTTCGAGGAAGTGAACAAGGCCAAGGCCAAAGCCCGCGCCGCGGGGGCAGACATCGTCGATCTCGGTATGGGCAACCCCGATTTGCCAGCGCCGCAGCATGTTCTCGACAAGCTCAAGGAGACGTTGGGCAAGCCGCGCACCGACCGCTATTCCGCCTCGCGCGGCATTCCAGGTCTGCGCCGTGCCCAGGCCGCCTATTACGAGCGTCGCTTCGGCGTGAAGCTCAATCCCGACACGCAGGTGATCGCGACCCTTGGCTCGAAGGAAGGCTTCGCCAACATGGCGCAGGCCATCACGGCGCCGGGCGACGTCGTCATCGTGCCGGACCCGAGCTATCCGATCCACGCCTTCGGTTTCCTGATGGCGGGCGGCGTGATCCGCTCGGTGCCGTCCGACCCGACGCCGGATTTTTTTGCGCATGTCGAGCGAGCAATCAAGCATTCAATCCCGAAGCCGATCGCCATCGTCGTCTGCTATCCGTCAAACCCGACTGCCTTCGTCGCCGACCTGGATTTCTACAAGGATCTCGTGGCGTTCGCGAAAAAGCACGAGATATTCATCCTGTCGGATCTGGCTTACGCCGAAGTGTTCTTCGACGGCGTGGCGCCGCCCTCGGTATTGCAGGTACCGGGCGCCAACGATGTCACGGTCGAATTCACCTCGATGTCGAAGACGTTCTCGATGGCCGGCTGGCGCATTGGCTTTGCCGTCGGCAATGAACGGCTGATCGCGGCGCTCGGCCGCGTGAAGTCGTATCTCGATTACGGCGCCTTCACGCCGGTGCAGGTCGCGGCCGCCGCCGCGCTCAACGGCCCGGACGATTGCGTCCGCGAGATGCGAAGCACCTATACCAAACGTCGCGACGTCATGGTCGAAAGCTTTTCGCGCGCCGGCTGGGACGTGCCGCCGCCGTCGGCCTCGATGTTCGCCTGGTCGCCGATCCCTTCGCCGTTCAAGGAGATGGGTTCGGTCGAGTTCGCCAAGCTTCTGGTCGAGAAGGCCGAAGTGGCGGTGTCGCCCGGCACCGGCTTCGGCGAACGCGGCGAGGGCTTTGTGCGTATCGCGCTGGTGGAGAATGAACAGCGCATCCGCCAAGCGGCGCGCAATATCAAGAAGTTCCTGGAAACGGCGCCGCAGCAATTGCACAACGTCGTTCCGCTCGCGACCCGACGGTAGATCAGGCGACAAATAAATGACGAAGCCCCTCCGAGTCGGTGTCGCTGGCCTAGGCACTGTCGGCGCCGCCTTGATCGCCCAGGTCGCGGCGCAGCGTGCCCAATTGACGGCGCGCTGCGGCCGGCCGATCGACATCGTCGCCGTCTGCGCGCGCTCCAAGGGAAAGAACCGCGGCGTCGATCTCAAGAAGTTGAAATGGTTTGCCGATCCTGTCGAACTGGCGGGTGACCCGAGTATCGACCTGTTCGTCGAGCTGATGGGCGGATCGGGCGACCCGGCGAAAACCGCGGTCGAATTCGCGCTCGCCTCCGGCAAATCGGTAGTCACCGCCAACAAGGCTTTGCTCGCCAAGCACGGCGTCAAACTGGCACAGTTGGCCGAGAAGAGCGGCGTGGCGCTCAATTACGAAGCGGCGGTCGGCGCAGCGATCCCGATCGTCAAGACGTTGCGCGAAGGCCTCACCGGCAATTCGATCGACCGCATCTACGGTATCCTCAACGGCACCTGCAATTACATCCTCACAAGGATGGAGCAGGAGAAACTGTCCTTCGCCGAATGCCTGAAACAGGCGCAAGAGCTCGGCTATGCCGAAGCCAATCCGGCCTTCGATATCGAGGGCCATGACACCGCGCAGAAGCTGTCGCTGCTCGCCAGTCTTGCGTTCGGCACCAAGGTGGATCAGAGCGCAATCTATGTCGAAGGCATTTCGTCGATCGCCGCCGCCGATCTCGCCGCCGCCGACGAACTTGGTTATCGCGTGAAATTACTCGGCGTCGCGGTCAAGACGCCGCAGGGCATCGAGCAGCGCGTGCATCCGACAATGGTGCGTAAGGAGTCCTCGATCGCCCAGGTCATGGGCGTAACCAATGCGGTGACGATTGACGCCAAAGGCATCAATCCGATCACATTGATCGGACCGGGCGCCGGCGGCGCCGCCACCGCCTCGGCGGTTTTGTCAGACATTGCCGATGTGGCGCGCGGTCAAGTGACGTCGCCGTTCGGCCGGCCGACAGGAAGCCTGACCAGCGTGCGCAAGGCGCCGATGCAGCGGCACGAAGGCGGCTATTACATAAGGCTGATGGCGCGCGATAAGCCCGGCACCGCGGCGAGCATTGCGACAAGGCTGGCCGAGCAGGAAATCTCGCTGGAGTCGATTGTCCAGCGCCACCCCAAGGATGGTCCGAGCGCCGATACCGCCAAGGGTTCGGTACCGGTCATATTGATTACCTATGCGACCAGCGAAGATGGCGTGCGCAAAGCCCTTGCCGCTGTGGGCCGCGACAAGGTCATCTCTGGCCGTCCGCAGGTGATCCGGATAGAGAAGAACTAGGCGACCGGCTTTAGCCGCCGAATTATCAGCGATAGTATTTGTAAGAGGAACGCCACGATGGCTTCGATCACTGTCCAGCCCGAACTGCTGCTGGAGCGCATACTCACTCTCGAAATCGTGCGCGTTACCGAGCGCGCCGCGGTTTCGGCTGCGCGACTGCGCGGACGCGGTCTGGACAAGGCCTCCGATCAGGCCGCGGTCGACGCCATGCGGCGCGAACTCAACAAGCTGCCGATCGACGGCACGGTGGTGATCGGCGAGGGCGAGATCGACGAAGCGCCGATGCTGTTCATCGGCGAAAAGGTCGGCAACCGGAACGGCCCGAAGGTTGACATCGCGGTCGATCCGCTCGAAGGCACCGTTCTCTGCGCCAAGAACATGCCGGGCTCGATCGCCACCATCGCCATGGCCGACGGCGGCACGCTGCTGCATGCGCCGGATTGCTACATGGACAAGATCGCCATTGGCCCAGGCTATCCGAAGGGCACGGTTGATCTCGACGCCTCGGCCGAGGACAACATCATCAGTCTGGCCAAGGCCAAGGGCGTCAAGCCATCGGAAATCACAGCCATTCTGCTCGACCGTCCGCGCCATGCCGACAAGATCGCCGCCATCCGCAAATTGGGCGCCGCGGTCAGCCTGATCAGCGATGGCGATGTCGCCGGCGTCATTCATTGCGCCGAGGCAAAGACCGGAATCGACATTTATCTGGGCAGCGGCGGCGCGCCGGAAGGCGTTCTGTCGGCGGCGGCTTTGCGCTGCATCGGCGGTCAGATGCAGACGCGGCTGATCATCGACACCGAAGCGCTGCAAGAGCGTATCCGCAAGATGGGCATCAAGGACGCACGGAAGAAATACGAGATCGAGGACATGGTGAAGGGCGATTGCCTGTTCGCCGCCACCGGCGTCACAACCGGCGCGATGCTGCGCGGCGTTGTCTTCGGCAAGGACATGATCGAAACCGAAACCGTCGTCATGCGGTCGGCAACCGGCACCGTGCGGCGCGTGATCGGCGAACACCGTCAGCTGGCGAAGTTTCATCTGGACTGATGCGATTGGCGCTTTTCGTTACGCGCTACCATATAGGCGTGTATGGCGATGGCATTGCCGGTTTCGGCATCGGATGAACGGTTTTTCCTCGACGTCTCAACGTCGGCGACCGGGCGCGCCTGGCGCGACAGGCTGGACGTGCGCGGCGTGGCGCGCGCCACCACCATTGCGCAACGTCTCGGCACGCCCGAACTGCTGGCGCGCGTGCTGGCCGGCCGCGGTGTCGAAGCCGACGAGGCGGAGGCCTATCTCGATCCGACTATCAAGAATTTAATGCCCGATCCGTCGGTGCTCAGCGACATGACGGCTGCGAGCGCGCGGCTAGCCGATGCGGTTGTGCGCGGCGAAAAGGTCGCGATCTTCGGTGATTACGATGTCGATGGCGCTACCTCCGCGGCGTTGCTCACCCGCTATCTGCGGCAATGCGGGCTCGACCCGGTCGTTCATATTCCCGACCGGATTTTCGAAGGCTACGGCCCGAATGTCGATGCGATCAAAAGCTTTGCCGAAAAAGACGTGACGCTGCTGGTCACGGTCGATTGCGGCACGACCAGCAATGTGACCCTGCTGGAAGCGGGCCCGCTCGGCATGGATGTGGTGATCCTCGATCATCACCAGGCCGACGTTGAGTTGCCGAAGGCGGTGGCGATCGTCAATCCGAACCGCGCCGACGATCTTTCGGGGCTCGGCTATCTCTGTGCCGCTGGCATCGTGTTCATGACGCTTGTTGGGCTGACGCGCGAATTGCGCGCGCGCGATTTTTTTAACCAGACGCGGCCGGCGCCCGATCTGTTGTCGATGCTGGATCTGGTCGCGCTCGGCACCGTCGCCGACGTCGTGCCGCTGAAAGGCCTTAACCGCGCCTTCGTCGCCAAGGGATTGATCGCGCTGCGCCGGCGCGAGCAGGTCGGCCTGACCGCGCTGATGGACGCGGCGCGTCTCAACGGTCCGCCGGAAGCCTTTCATCTCGGCTTTTTGTTAGGCCCGCGCATCAATGCCGGCGGCCGTATCGGCCGCGCCGATCTCGGCGTGCGCTTGATGCTGGAGGACGATTCAATCGAGGCCGGGCGTATCGCCGCCGAACTGGATCGGCTGAATGCCGAGCGCCGTCTGATCGAAGTCGCGGCGGTAGCGCAGGCCGAGGCCGAAGCCATGGCCGCGCTGGGCATCGAAGAGACGGGCGCCATTGTCGTCACCGCGCAGGAGGGCTGGCATCCCGGCGTGGTCGGGCTGGTGGCGGCGCGGCTGAAGGAGCGTTTCGGCCGGCCGGCTTTTGCCATTGCGCTGGAACCGGGTGGAACCGGGACCGGGTCGGGGCGCTCGATTGCCGGCGTCGATCTCGGCCGCGCGGTGCGTCAGGCGGTGCAGGACGGTCTGTTGATCAAAGGCGGCGGGCACGCGATGGCGGCCGGTGTCACATTGCGTAAAGGTGCGCTGGGCGCGTTCCGCGCGTTTATGGAACAGAGCTTGTCGGCGTCGGTCGAGGTGTCGCGCCGCGACAGTGCGTTGAAGATCGACGGCGCGGTCAGCGCCGGCGCGGTGACGCCGGCCTTGTGCGAGTTGCTATCGAAGGCCGGGCCTTATGGCGCCGGCAATCCGGAGCCGGTGCTGGCATTGCCGGCGCATACGCTCGCTTACGTCGATCCTGTCGGCGAGAACCATATTCGCGCGCGCTTCAAATCCGGCGATGGCAAATTCGTCAATGCGATTGCGTTCCGCGTGGCCGGTACGCCGCTCGGCAAGGCGTTGCTCGACAATCGCGGTCGTCAGATGCACGTCGCCGGTTACCTCTCGGTCGATCGCTGGCAAGGTGAAGAGCGCGTGCAGATGCGGTTGATCGACGTCGCGGTGAGCTAAAGCGCTCGCTGCGCGATATTTCCGCGATTGTACGCGTCAAAGGTCAATTTTGCTCAGACGGCGCTTTGCGACTAGCAGATTATTAATAGGCCTAGACCCTGACCTAGGTGTTTCGTATGCGTCCCCGCCCGATGCTCCCCCAGCAAAGGGCGGGGGAGTACGCGTGGCGCGAAACAAGCGTCAGCCGATTGCCGAACGGGTCGGACGGTTCGCCGCGGGAATGATGCGGCGGGAAATCTTGCGCTCAACCACGATGGTGCGCGGCGCCGAAGCCGAACCGGTAAACACCACGGATTTGACCGCGTCGCGGCGCGGCGGAGCAAGCTTCGCCAGTTCGGCGCGAACCTGGTCGCGCGGCAGTCCCATCAGCGCGGCGGCGATATCGGCCTGTTCGTCGAGATTGTCGGTGAGCCCCTGAGCGGCGGTAATGGCCTCGGGCAAAGTCGGCATTTCCTCGCGAACGCGGCGGGCGCCGTATTTGGTATTCCAAGTATTGTTATTGTTTTTGCTCATCTTTTCGCTCTCGGCAGACTCAATGTGGGAACCACTATGCCGTATATGGTGCGGTGCAGCAATATAAATAGTGCGTTGCGGTAAATGTTCCCCAGCCGGTTGGCGGAGGATTGGACCGGCGGACGTGACCCGAAAGGCCCGCGGCGTCAGCGCCGCATCATGCCGCCCAAAGTGCCGCGCACGATGGCGCGGCCGATGGTGCCGCCGGTTTTGCCGCCGATCGACCGGCCAAGATCGGCGACAATCTGTCCGGCGACCCGGTTGGCTACCGACCGGGTGACTTCGCGCGCGACAAGTTGTCCAGTCGTTAGGCGGGTGCCGCGCCCCGTGTTGGTGCCGAAAATTCCGCCGAGAAGTCCGCCGATACCACCGAGGATGCCGCCACCAGCGGGCGCCGCCTGGCCAGGCGCCGGGGCAGGCGGCTGGCCGGGGGCTTGTCCCGGCGCTGGCGCAGTCACCGTGGTGCTTCCGTCCTTCAGCCTTTGCTGAAGGACCTCATAGGCGGATTCCGAATCGATCTGCTGCTCGTATTTGCCCTTCACCGGGCTCGCCTGAATAACCGCCTTGCGTTCCTCCGGCGTGATGACGCCGAGGCGCGCCGAAGGTGGAGCGATCATCGCCCGTTCGACCAGCGAGGGAATGCCGTTGCCCTCCAGGAAAGAGACCAGCGCTTCGCCTTTGCCAAGCTCCATGATGACCTTGGCGGTATCGAGCTTCGGATTGGCGCGAAACGTTTCGGCGGCGGCCTTGACCGCCTTCTGATCGCGCGGCGTGAAGGCGCGCAGTGCGTGCTGCACGCGGTTGCCCATCTGCGCCAGGACGGTGTCCGGAACGTCGAGCGGATTCTGCGTGATGAAATAGACGCCGATGCCTTTCGAGCGGATCAGGCGCACGACCTGCTCGATTTTGTCGAGCAGCGGTTTCGGCGCGTCGTTGAACAGCAGATGTGCCTCATCGAAAAAGAACACCAGTTTCGGCTTTTCCGGATCGCCAACTTCCGGCATCTGCTCGAACAGCTCCGACAGCAGCCAGAGCAGGAACGTGCCGTAGAGCCGCGGATTTTCGATCAGTTTGTCGGCGGCGAGAATGTTGACCAAGCCGCGGCCGTCGCGGTCGGTACGCATGAAATCCGACAGCGCCAGCGCCGGCTCGCTGAAGAATTTAGTGCCGCCCTGATTTTCCAGAACCAGCAACTGACGTTGAATGGTGCCGACACTGGCCTTCGATACATTACCATATTGCGTGGTCAACTCGTCGGCGTGGTCGGCGATCAGCCCCAATACCGCGCGTAAATCCTTCAGATCAAGCAGGATCAGTCCCTGTTCGTCGGCGATGCGGAAAGCGATGTTCAGCACGCCTTCCTGCACGTCATTGAGGTCAAGCAGTCGCGACAGCAGCAACGGGCCCATTTCCGAAATGGTGGCGCGGATCGGATGGCCTTCTTGGCCAAACAGGTCCCAGAAGACGACCGGAAACCGGTCCGGCTCGTAGGCAAAGCCCATATCCTTGGCGCGCTTCACGAAAGCGTCCTTGGCCTCGCCGGCGGCGGCGATGCCGGACAGGTCGCCC
The DNA here is from genome assembly GCA_945861265.1 of Rhizobium sp. Q54. Taxonomy (GTDB): domain Bacteria; phylum Pseudomonadota; class Alphaproteobacteria; order Rhizobiales; family Xanthobacteraceae; genus Pseudolabrys. Next base: position 10,798 of record CAMAUC010000081.1, read on the forward strand.
TTGATATCGGCGGCAAAAACCGGGACGCCGGCCCGCGAAAACCCCTCCGCCAGAACCTGGAGGGTGACTGTTTTGCCGGTGCCGGTGGCGCCGGAAATAAGACCGTGCCGGTTGGCAAGCTTCAGCGTGAGGTATTCCCGTTTGGTGTCGCTTTTGCCGACAAAAATCGTGCCGTCCTGTTCGACCGTGCTCATCGCATTACCCCGCCATCTGACCCGTCAATCGTGTCCGGCAACATGCAATATTCGCCGGTGAACGGCAAACGGTAGAAACTGGGACTCATGGAAGCGGTGCCGCGCTAGCGCTTGCGCTGCTTGCGGCAGAAGACGTCATAGACCGCGCCGATGACGACGCGCGCTTCGTCGCTGGCAAGGTTGTAATAAATCGCCTTGCCGTCGCGCCGCGTCGATACCAGCCCGTCGGCGCGCAGCCGCGCCAGCTGCTGCGACACGGTCGGTTGGCGCAGCGAAAGGATTTCTTCCAGCTCGCTGACCGACTTCTCGCCTTCGGCGAGAATGCACAGGATCATCAGCCGGCTTTCATGCGCCAAGGCTTTGAGAAAATCGCTCGCGCGCCGGGCGTTGCCGACCATGCGTTCGAGTTCTTGCGGACGTCCGCCACTGTCGATCTGCTGCAGGTTCATCGGTCACCAACGGACGAATTGTTGTCGCTTACGAAAATCACGAACGGCCTTCGATACCGGGCGAAGCATCGACCTTCTTGATCAATACGCCGAGCAAGCCCCAGAAATTCTCTTCACCCGGATAACCCCGGATGCGGCCGATTTCGCGACCCTTGTCGATCAGGACGAACAACGGCGTCAACCGTTCGTTCTGAATGAAGGCCAGGTCAGGCGGCAGGGCCCGGTCTGTGTCGACGCGTCGCAACGGCGCGTGTTTGCCTTCATCGGTTTTACCATAGACCGGTGCGATTTCGCGGTCGAAGACGGCGCACCAGACACAACCGGCCTGTTCGAACATCACCAGCTCGGCGGCGCGCGCCGAAACAGCCGTCAGCGCGATATACATCACGCCAATGACGGCAATATTAGTAAAATATTTCACCATCGGCGAAGGTATCGGCAAATTTATTCTCTTGCTAATTCAGTGGATAAACAAAGACGGGCTACTTCACGATATTATATATCATTAATAACGAATATGGGGGATGTCCCGACTGATGTTGAAAAGGGGAGAGCAGGCGTTGCCCGCCTTGGGCCTGTAGGCTCGGGGTGTTGAATCCACAAAGGAGAGCAACGCCATGAAGAAATCTACCACATCGTCCGCCGTAGTTCAGGCGGCAATCGTTGAAGATGCTTGGCAAGATGTCGGAGCCAGCTTTGAACGGTTCTGCCTGACGTCGGGGATCGCCACCTTGGCCAGCATGATGCAGGAAGACGCCGCCCTGCTGTGCGGCCCGCGCTATGGCCGCGCCGCCGGAAAGGACGCACACCGCTGGGGGAAGACGCGGGGAAAGCTCGGCTTCCACGGTGGCAAGGTTGAGATTGAACGGCCTCGCGTGCGCGCCCGCGACGGCGGCGAGCTCGCCCTGCCGAGTTGGGAAACGGCCATGTCGGAGGACTTGCTCGGCAAGTGGGCCATGAACCTGATGCTCATCAACGTCTCGACGCGCAAGTTTGGCCGCGCCGTCCGCCTGCCGGAAGGTGACGTGCCTGCGCCCAAGGGGGCGGGCGTGTCCAAGTCGGCGGTGTCGCGCCGGTTCGTGGCGCTGTCGGCGGAGCGCATGAAGGAATGGATGGCGACCGACTTGTCCAAATTGGACCTGCTGGTCATTCAGATCGACGGCCTGCACATGGACGACGACCTGATGCTGGTGGGCGCCGTTGGCATTGACGGCGCCGGCGACAAGCATCCGCTGGGCGTGATCGAAGGGGCGACCGAGAATACCGCCGTGGTCCAGGCCCTCTTGGACAACCTGGTCGCCCGCGGCCTCGACCCGATGGCCTGCCGCCTGTTTGTCCTCGACGGAGCCAAGGCGCTGTCCAAGGCGATCCGCAAGACCTTCGGCCGCCACACCCCGATCCAGCGCTGCCAGGTCCACAAGGCCCGTAACATCGTCGAGCGCCTGCCCAAGCCCCTGCATGCCTCGATCCGCAAGGTGCTGCGTCAGGCGTGGGAACTGGACGACGCGGCGAAGGCGGAAAGGTTGATCCGCAACCTCGCCCGCCGCCTGGAGCACGAGGCCCCCGGTGTCTCCGGCAGCATCCTGGAAGGCATCGACGAAATCCTGACCGTCACCCGCCTCGGCCTTCCTGCCGGGCTGCGCCGTTCGCTCGCCTGCACCAACATCATCGAGAACATGAACGGCACCATCCGCCGCGTCTGCCGCAACGTCAAACGATGGCACGATGCCAAGATGGCCTTGCGTTGGACGGCCGCCGGTATGATGGAAGCCGCCAAGGGCTTCCGGCGGCTCAAGGCCCACAAGCAACTGCCGCTCCTGCGGGCCGCCCTGCTGGCGCATCAGGCCAGGCACACCATCACCGCCAACCTTGAACAGCAGGCCAAAGCCGCGTAGACTGCTCAACCAGTGACGCCTGCCAAGCAATTTTCAACAAAGAGCGGGACATCCCC
>CAMAUC010000082.1 GCA_945861265.1 Rhizobium sp. Q54
GATCATCACCGGCAAATCGGTTGAGAACTGGACCTCCGCTGATGCGCGCCATCCGGGTCAGAGACTGCCGCGCCACGCGCCGTGCCAGGAATCCGCCGGCCTGCTCGCCTGGAATGGGCCGGCCGAAGTGCCTGTGCCGCAGCCTTCGCCCTTGCGCGCCACGGGTGGCAAGCCGCCCGAAAAGACGGTGGACCGGCTCGCCGGCAAGGCGATTGCCAAGCGGGCCGCTGCCCATCGCAGGCCGAAGCCGCAACAGATCGCCCAGCGCTAGAGTTTCCTGACGCCCTTCCCCGTCTGTCCGGCGATGCTGTAGTGTCGCCGCCGAACGCGCCTTTAAAGAGCGCGGCGTCCACCAGACATTGGGAGGCACGTCATGAAGCTAGTGAAGGTCACGCTGTTGCTCGCCGGAATTCTGTTTCCCTTTTCCGCCACCGCCGCCGATTATCCCGCGCCTAAACAGGGCGAGTGGATCGCGCGCGATTTCAAGTTTCACACCGGCGAGGTGATGCCGGAACTCAAGCTCGCCTACACCACCGTCGGCGATCCGAAAGGCCAGCCGGTCGTGGTGTTGCACGGCACCGGCGGTTCGGCCGCCAGCATGCTGACGCCCGCCTTCGCCGGCGAATTGTTTGGCGCCGGCCAGCCGCTCGACGCGACGAAATATTTCATCGTCATTCCCGACGCGATCGGCGCCGGCAGATCGTCGAAGCCGTCGGACGGATTGCGCACGAAATTCCCGCGCTACAATTACGACGACATGATCGAGGCGCAATACAGGCTGCTCAAGGACGGTCTCGGCATCAAGCATCTGCGGCTGGTCATCGGCAATTCGATGGGCGGCATGCATACCTGGCTGCTGGCCGGGAAATATCCGGATTACATGGACGCAGCGATGCCGATGGCGTCGCAGCCAACGGCGATGGCCAGCCGCAACTGGATGCTGCGGCGGATGATGCTGGAGACCATCAGGAACGATCCGGAATACAATAACGGCAACTACACCGCGCAGCCGCGCATGCTGAAGATCGCCAATGCCTTCTTCGGCATCGCCACCAATGGCGGCGCGCTTAATTACCAGAACGTCGCGCCGACTTTCGCCAAGGCCGACGAATTCGTCGACAAGGCCCTGGCCGCGCCGATGACCGCCGACGCCAACGACTTTCTCTATCAGTGGGATTCGTCGCGCGGCTTCGACGCTTCGCCGCAACTCGACAAGATCACCGCCGCTCTGGTCGCGGTGAATGCCGCCGACGACGAGCGCAATCCGCCGGAAACCGGCATCATGGATCGCGAGATCAAGCGGGTGAAGAACGGCAAGGTGTTCCTGATCCCGGCGTCGAACGACACGCGCGGCCATGGCACCACCGGCAATGCCAAATTCTACAGGCAGGCGCTCGAGGATTTGCTGAAATCGGCGCCGCAGAAGGCGATGTAATTTTCTTTACCCTCCCTTGGAAGGGTAGAGATAAAGCTAATCCCCCGGCTCGTTGATCCAGTTGCGCCGCAGATCGTAACGTTGCTGCGGCGTTTCGATGATCGTCACGCCGCTGTCGTCGTCGCTGTCGGCATAACTGCCGGGCCGCGGCAGGCGCCGCACCGTCCGCTCGGCCTCGCGCAAGGCGTCGTCATAGCCGCCGCGGCCAACCGTCGCTGCGGCGGGCGCATTGCTGTCCGGCGCGCCTTCGCAAGTGCGGCGCGGGCCCTCGAACGGCTGATAGCTGCAATCGGATTCGCGGAACGAACGATAGGCGCTCGCGCAGGCGGCGACATTGCAGACATTGGCGGCTTGCGGGGACGAGGCGGCTTGCGGCGCGGTGCTGGCTTGCGCCGGCAGTGGCGCCGTGATTTGGCCGCCGCTGCCGATTGTTCCAGCCACCACCGGCTTGACCGGCTGGCTATTCGTTGCCGCCTGCACCACCGGCGTATCCTTGACCGGCAGATCCTTGCCGGGACTCGTCGGATAGACCGGCGTCAGCTTGCCTTCGGGGTCGCCGAGATCGGCGGCCGATGTGCGCGCGATGGGAATCTGGCGCACCGCGCCGGATGAAGCCGACGCGCCATTGGCTTGCACTTTGCCGCTTGGCGCGGTCAGGCGGTCGACGGCGAAAGTCGCGGCACCGGCAATCACGGCGGCTGCGACCACATAAGCCGCCAGCCGGTAATCTGCCAATCGATAGCTGGAAAGTTGCATCGCGCCGAATCCCCTGTTGCACCCGATCGAATATAACGCGGCGGCGCGGCCGCAAGTTCCGTCGGCTATTTCGTGCAGGCTTTGCGCGGGCCTTCGGCCGGCTTGAAGGTGCAGTCGGCGGCATTGAACGAACGCGGATAGCTTTGTGAACAGGCGGCGACATTACAGGCAAGCGCGCGCGCTTCCGTCGCCGGCGCTGATGCCGTCGTTGCCGTCGCGGGCGTTATCGGCGCGGGAGTTGTCGGCGCGGCGGTGACGAGAGCAGCGGGCGGCGCGCCTTTACTGCAAAGCCGGCGCGGCCCATCGCTCGGCTGGAAGGTGCAGTCGGCGGCGGTGAAAGAACGATAGGCGGCAGCGCAGGCGGCGACGTTGCAGGCGGGTGGCGATGCGCTGGCGACAGGCGCGGCGGCTCCGGCGCTGCCCGGCTCGGCCGCGGCGATCGAGGCCGGCTGCTGATCGAGCGCGGTAGGCGCGACCGGGCCGTGCGCGGGTCTGGTGGCGATCGCGGCCAGCGGCCTCCCGGCGGCCGCAGCAGGTACCGGCTCTGCTTGCGCCTTTATCTCCGGCTGCGGTTCGATCCTGGCCACCGTCACGGGCGGCGGCACGGCGGCGCGCAATTCGTATTGACTGAGCGGCATTGGCGACATCGGCGCCGGAACGGAGTCGAGCCCGAACAGCACACTGGCCGCCGCGATCAACACCACGAAGAAATAGACGATGAAGGACATTCACCAACCCAAGTCTGAAAGGCCTGCCGGCACTCCGACAACGCCTGAATATAGGGTCGGTTCGACTACTGTGAAATAGCTGATTTTCTTGACAAAACTACTCATCTTTTAGCCTTTATGACGGCTGCGGGGAGCCGTGCTAGACAGCGCGCGCCTTTACCTTTGTCCTGACCGTATTTGCCGGAAATCATGTCCCAAGCCCCAACCCTCACCTCCTTCCGCCGCATCGTCGTCAAGGTCGGCTCGTCGCTGCTGGTCGATCGTGCGGCGGGCGCGCTCAAGCGCGACTGGCTGGCCAGCTTGGCGTCCGACATTGCCTCGCTGCACAAGGAGAGGCGCGACCTGCTGGTGGTGTCGTCCGGCGCCATCGCGCTGGCGCGGGCTACGCTCAAGCTGCCGGCCGGTGCGCTCAAGCTCGAGGAAGCGCAGGCCGCCGCCGCCATCGGCCAGATCGCACTGGCGCGATCGTGGTCGGAAAGCTTCAGCGCGCACGGCATCGCCACCGGCCAGGTATTGCTGACGCTCGGCGACACCGAGGAGCGGCGGCGTTATCTCAATGCCCGTTCGACCGTCGACAAATTGCTGGAATGGCGCACCGTGCCGGTGATCAACGAGAACGACACGGTCGCAACATCCGAAATCCGCTATGGCGACAATGATCGTCTGGCCGCGCGCGTCGCCACCATGATGAGCGCCGATCTGCTGGTGCTGTTGTCGGATATTGACGGCCTCTACGACAGGCCGCCGACGCCGGGCAGCGGCGCGAAACTCGTGCCGGTGGTGCCGCGCATCACGCCGGAGATCGAGGCGATGGCCGGCGTTTCCGGTTCGGAATTGTCGCGCGGCGGCATGGTGACGAAAATCGAAGCCGGCAAGATCGCCACCACCGCCGGCACGCATATGGTGATTGCGTCGGGGCGCGTGATGAATCCGCTGCGCGCCATCATCGACGGCGGGCCCTGCACCTGGTTTTTGACGCCGGCCAATCCGGTCACCGCGCGCAAGAAATGGATCGCCGGTTCGCTCGAGCCGCGCGGCGCCATTCACATCGACGCCGGCGCGGTGAAGGCTTTGCGCGTCGGTAAAAGCCTGCTGCCGGCTGGCGTGACGCGCATCGAAGGCGCCTTCGGCCGAGGCGACGCGGTGGTGCTGCGCGGGCCGGACGGCGCGGAAGTGGGCCGCGGCCTGATCGCTTACGACGCCGACGATGCCGAGAAGATCAAGGGCCGCTCATCGGCCGACGTGCAGGCCATTCTCGGTTTCGAAGGCCGCACCGAAATGATCCATCGCGACGATCTGGTGATGGCGGGCCATTAGCGCTCTTGCCCGTCTGGAACCTTGCGCGCAGTCGCACGTTGTCTCCGCGAATAGGCGACGACGAAACATCAGCCGACGCGGCGACAGACGCGAAGACCCGAATTCTTCAAGACCCCAAAACTGGCGTACCCCAAAGGCGATTGACCGATCGCCCGTCAACCCCAGCCCCCGCAGGCTGGGGTTTTCGCGTTGGGCGGCGCTCAGTGGGCACGTTTGGCCTTGATCCGGGTCCGCCGTCCGGCAGGCGCCGACGCCGCCGGCCGCTTCGGCAGGCGCAGCTTGGTGCCATCGGGAAACTCGATGAAACGGCTCAAATCGCCGCCGGCGCGGCCCTCGATGACGAATTTGGTCCCCACCGGAAACCGGGCCGGCAGCCTGGTCGTGCTGTACGCCATGACACCCTCCACGAGCGTGCCCCCCATTACCTGACGGTAAGGTTGTTACGCCCTCGTTGTCGTTACCTTGCGGTACCAATGTGTAGGGTCCTTGACCGGGGGCAGGTATCGGGGGGTTATCCACGCTATCCCCAGCTTTACCTCTTGCCCGCCCCGCGTTTTTGAGCCGGCCGGCCACCTCGCCGGGCCGGACGCGGTGTGGTAGGAAAACCACCCCGCTACCGGGCTTAAGTTTTGCGATTTTCCGGACCTTTTCGACCATGACGGCGCCGCTCAAGAGCATCGATGGAACTGGCGATTCGGCCGCTCTCGCCAAGACGATGGCCGGGATCGGCCTTGACGCGCGCGCCGCCGCCCGCGTTTTGGCGCTGGCTCCCGCAGCGCAGAAAAACCGCGCGCTCACCGCCATGGCCTCGGCCATTCGCGCCGGCAAGGCGAGCATTCTCGCCGCCAATGCCGAGGATATTTCGGAAGCGCAACGCGGCGGCATGACCGGCGCCCTGCTCGACCGGCTCAAGCTCGACGACGGCAAGATCGAGGGCATCGCCAAGGGCATCGAGACCGTCGCCGCGTTGAAAGACCCGGTCGGCGCCGTCACCGAATCCTGGACCCGCCCGAACGGCATGACCATCGAGCGCGTGCGCGTGCCGCTCGGCGTCATCGGCATCATCTATGAGAGCCGGCCCAACGTCACCGCCGATGCCGGCGCGCTGTGTCTCAAGTCCGGCAATGCCGCGATCCTGCGCGGCGGCTCCGACTCGACTTATTCCAGCCGCGCCATTCACGCCGCGCTGACGCAGGGCCTGCGCGAGGCCGGTCTGCCCGAAGCCGCGATCCAGCTCATACCGACACGCGACCGCGCCGCCGTCGGCGCCATGCTCACCGGCCTCGACGGCAATATCGACGTCATCGTTCCTCGCGGCGGCAAAAGTCTGGTCGCGCGCGTGCAGGACGAAGCGCGCGTGCCGGTGTTCGCGCATCTCGAAGGCGTCGTGCATGTCTATGTCGACAGAGCCGCCGACCTCGCTATGGCGAAAACCATCGTGCTCAATGCCAAGATGCGCCGCACCGGCGTCTGCGGCGCGGCGGAAACCTTGCTGGTCGATCGCGCCGCCGCGTCAACGCACCTCAAGCCGCTGATCGGAATGCTCATCGATGCCGGCTGCGAGATCCGCGGCGACGCCGCCGTGCAAGCGGCCGACGCGCGCGTGAAGCCGGCGACCGACGAGGACTGGCGCACCGAATATCTCGACGCCATCATCACCGCAGGCGTGGTCGATGGCGTCGATGCGGCCATCGCGCATATCGAAAAATACGGTTCGCATCACACCGACGCCATCGTCACCGCCGACACGGCAACGGCCGAGAAATTCCTTAGCCACGTCGACTCGGCCATCGTGCTGCACAATGCCTCGACGCAATTCGCCGACGGCGGCGAGTTCGGCTTCGGCGCCGAGATCGGCATCGCCACGGGACGCCTGCATGCGCGAGGGCCGGTCGGCGTCGATCAGCTCACCACGTTCAAATACCGCATTCGCGGGAACGGTCAGACAAGACCGTGATCGCCCCGCAGATTGCCCGCCAGAAGCTTGCCGACAATGAGCGGATCATCCCGCCGCACGCCCCCGGCATGCGCATCGGCCTGTTCGGCGGCACCTTCGATCCGCCGCATCAGGCGCATCTCGACGCGACGCTGCTCGCGATGAAACGGCTCAAGCTCGACCGCGTCTGGTGGCTGGTAACGCCCGGCAATCCGCTGAAAAACACCAGCGGCCTTGCGCCGCTCGCCGAGCGTCTCGCCGCCGCGCGCGCGCTGACGCATCACCCGCGCATCGACGTCACCGGGCTCGAGGCCGTCATCAACACGCGCTATTCCTTCGACACGATCTCGTGGCTGATCAAGCGCTGTCCGCGCGTGCAGTTCGTCTGGATCATGGGCGCCGACAATCTGCGCCACTTCCACCGCTGGCAGAAATGGCGCGGCATCGCCGAGCTGTTGCCGATGGTGGTGGTCGACCGTCCGGGGCCGAGCCTTTATGCCTCCGCCTCGACCGCCGGCCAGGCTCTATCGAAGTTCCGCATTCCCGAGAACGCCGCCGCCTCACTGCCGGGACGGCGCGCGCCGGCCTGGGCCTTCCTGCACGGCTTGAAATCCGGCCTGTCGTCGACGGCGCTGCGTGCGATGCGCAAGCACCAGGACACCGCCAAAGTGGCGAAAGCTGGCGATTGATCGCCAAAATGATTATGGTGCGGACAACACGCACTAAAATGACGGTCACCTGATTGTCGTGGACTGAAAGGACACCTACCCCCTGGCAAAATCGACACGCACCGCCAAGCGACCTGCTTCATCCGGCAAGGATTCTGCCAACAAGACATCTGCCGGCAAGAAGCCGGGCGCTGCGAAAGGCAAAAGCCCGTTCAAGGGTTCAGCGAAGGGCGCGGCCAAGAATTCCTCGAAAAATTCTCCAAAGAACGCACTGAAGAATTCTTCCAAGAGTTCCTCCAAAGGCTCGGCGAAAAGTTTTTCAAAAAACAAGGCTGCGAAAAAACCGCTTGCGCCGAAACCCGCGCCGGCGCCAAAGCCGAAGACCGCCGCAGAGCAAATTCGTGACAACAAGGTGCTCGGCTATATCCTCGCCAGCATGAACGAGATGAAGGCCGAGGAGCCTGTGGTCATCGACTTGTCGGACAAATCCTCCATCGGCGAGACCATGGTTGTCGCCACCGGCCGCTCCAACGTGCATCTCGGCGCGATCGCCGACCGTGTCGTCAAGGACCTGAAAGGCCACGGCATCACCGGCATCGGCGTCGAAGGCCTGCGCCAGGGCGACTGGGTGCTGATCGACGCCGGCAGCGTCATCGTCCATCTGTTCCGCCCCGAAGTGCGCACGTTCTACAATATCGAGAAGATGTGGAGCGCATGAGGTAAACTCGAAGCGCGGGGCAATCCATGCGCATCATCATCGCTGCCGTCGGCAAACTGAAATCCGGCCCCGAAACCGAACTGGCCGAACGTTACGCCAAGCGCGCGACGCAGACCGGCCGTGCGCTCGGCCTGAAAGCCGTCGAAGTCATCGAGATCCGCGAAAGCCGCGCCGACGACGCGGCCAAACGCATGATCGAAGAATCGATCGCGCTGACGACGATCATCCCGCCGGGAGCGACTGTCGTGCTGCTCGATGTCAAGGGCGAGAATCGCGACAGCGACCAGCTCGCCGCGCAATTGTCGGCCTGGCGCGCCAATGACGTGCCCGCTGCGGTCTTCATCATCGGCGGCGCCGACGGCTTCGCGCCGTCATTGCGCGACAAGGCGACGTTGCGCCTGTCGTTCGGCGCCGCCACCTGGCCGCATCAGCTGGTGCGGGTCATGCTGCTCGAACAGATCTATCGCGCCACCACGATCCTCACCGGGCACCCGTATCACCGGGGGTAGCTTCTTCACCCTCCCCTGGAGGGGGAGGGTCGCGAGCGACAGCGAGCGGGGTGGGGTGAAACAACATGCAAGAAGCTCACCCCACCCCGACTGCTTTCGCTAATCGCTCAAACAGTCGACCCTCCCCCTCCAGGGGAGGGTAAGCGCGTCGGGGGTGGCGAATTGAATTCAATAACTCCTTGACTGTTTAAATCCCTAGGACTATATACGCGATATCCCGTCCCAACTAACGAGGGGGCGTTTGATCAGCGTCGTCAGATGCTGGGGCGGGGAGCGGTGGCTGGTGAGGGCGTCGGAGATGCGGCGCAACGACCTCATCAGCGGTCCAAGCCGCTTGGTCCCGATGCGCCAGCCGCGCATCACTGGGGCGAAATGGCGCGTGGCTAAAGGGGCAGAAGCCTTTGGGAAGCCGGGGGACTCGAAAGGTCCGATGGAAACCGAAGGCAAGGAAGCATCCTCGCCCGCGCCAGGAAACACCGCAGCGGTGGATAGGCTCACCTCAAAGCAAAGAGGCGCCTTAAAAGGTCAGTCCACCGGGGGTCAAGCGGAGCAAACCTATAAACACCGCGCGCGGGACGCCGGGGATCCGGCAGTTTCGTGGTGACTAACCTGCGTACTTACTTAGCAACTTACGCAGGGCTGCGGGGCTGTTGCGGCCCCGGCGTTCCGCGCGCCCTCGTTTTATGAGGACGCAACGAGAATGCACTTCCCAAGCGACGGCCTGCCCGGGGCCGCTAAAGAATGCGGGCGATGACGCACGTCTTGTCGTCCCCGTCCCAACTTGGTCTCATTCGCCGTGCATAATAAATTGACGCACAATGAACTTGCCGTCGGAACGCGCGGGCGTAACTTGGCTGAGATGATGAATCCCTCGACCAGGAATGATTCGCGCACCGCGTTCGCGGCGGTGTTCGGCCTGTCTCTGCCGCTGTTTTTCGCCGCCGCCGCTTTCGGCCAGAGCCCGGCGTCGCGCAGCGAGCCGCTGGCCACCGACAAATCGCAGGCGCTCGACGGCCTTAAAGTTCACGACCAGGAACTCGAGGCGGCGCGCGACAAGCAACGCAAGTCAATCGAGACGGAAACGGCCCTGAAGCGTGAGATCGAACAGATCGGCGCCGACCGCCGCAAGCTGGCGCAGGACCTGATCGACACCGCCGGCCGGCTGCGCTCCACCGAAGCCGCGATCGAGGCAACGCAGGTCCGCCTCAAGCCGCTCGACGACAGTGAACGCGGCATTCGCGCCTCGCTCGAGGGCCGCCGCGCCGTCATCGCCGAGGTGCTGGCGGCGTTGCAACGCATCGGGCACCGGCCGCCGCCGGCACTGATCGCCAGCCCGGAAGACGCATTGCAGGCGGTGCGCACGGCGATGGTACTGGGCGCCGTGCTGCCGGAGATGCGCGGCAAGGTCGACGCTCTCGCCGGCGACCTGACCAACCTGCTCAATGTCCGCAAAAGCATCGACACCGAGCGCAATCGCTTGAAGAACGAGATCGCCGCGCTCGATGGCGAGCGCAGCCGCATGGCCGCCTTGATCGAGCAGCGCCAGAAGCAGCAGACCGAGCGCGAGCAGGCCTTGGCCGCCGAGCGCACGCGGGCCGGAGAACTGGCGCGCCAGGTCGACAATCTCAAAGATTTGATCGGCAAGTTGGAGGCCGGCCTCGACCCGGCGGTGCGCGATGCCCGCGAGGCCGCCCGCAGCGATTCCCGCCCGGCACTATCGGCTTACCGTGATCCCGGCCGTCTGGCGCCGGCGGTGGCCTTCGCCTCGGTCCGCGGCCAGGTTCCGATTCCGGTCAATGGCGTCAAATTGAAGAGTTTTGGTTCATCCGATGGCAATGGTGGCGTGGAAAAAGGCATATCGATCGCCACCCGCGCCGGCGCCCAGGTTACCGCGCCGGCCGATGGCTGGGTGGTCTATGCCGGCACCTTCCGCTCCTATGGCCGACTCTTGATCCTGAATGTCGGCGGCGGATATCATGTCTTGCTCGCCGGCATGGATCGGATATCAGTTGATCTCGGCCAGTTCGTGCTGGCCGGGGAACCCGTTGCGGCGATGGGGACCGGCTCCCATATCGCTGCTATCCTGGCGACAGGCTCAAGCCAGCCGGTACTTTATATCGAGTTCAGAAAAGACGGCACTCCCGTTGATCCAGGCCCATGGTGGGTGGCTGGCGAAGGCGAAAAGGTTCGCGGATGATGATGCGCAAGACCTCCCTCATTCTTCTCGGCGCGGCTGCCGGCGCGGCGATGACTCTGATCGCGGTGCAACCGCGGATCATGCTCGGCACCGCCGCCAAGGCCGCGGCCGCCGACACCTATCGTCAGCTCAATCTGTTCGGCGACGTGTTCGAACGCGTGCGCGCCGATTATGTCGAGAAGCCGGACGATCAGAAGCTGATCGAAACCGCGATCAACGGCATGCTGGCCGGCCTCGATCCGCATTCGAGCTACATGGACCCCAAGAGCTTCCGCGACATGCAGGTGCAGACGCGCGGTGAGTTCGGCGGCCTCGGCATCGAGGTCACCATGGAAGAAGGCCTCATCAAGGTGGTGACGCCGATCGACGATACGCCCGCCGCCAAGGCCGGCGTGCAGGCCAACGATCTCATCACCAAGCTCGACGAAGACCAGGTGCAGGGTCTGACGCTTAATCAGGCCGTCGAAAAGATGCGCGGCCCGGTCAACACCAAGATCAAACTGACCATCATGCGCAAGGGCCAGGACAAGCCGCTGGAACTGACTTTGACCCGCGACGTCATCCGCGTGCGCGCCGTGCGCTCCGAGGTGAAGGGCGAGGACGTCGGCTATATCCGCATGACCCAGTTCAACGAGCAGACCACCGACGGCTTGAAAAAGGCGATCGTCGACATCAACGCCAAGATCAGCAAGGACAAGCTGAAGGGCTATATCCTCGATCTGCGCAACAATCCGGGCGGCCTGCTCGACCAGGCGATCTCGGTGTCGGATGCCTTCCTCGAAAAGGGCGAGATCGTCTCGACTCGCGGCCGCAATGCCGAGGAGACTCAGCGCTTCAACGCCCGCGCCGGCGATCTCACGACTGGCAAGCCGGTCATCGTGCTGATCAATGGCGGTTCGGCCTCGGCGTCGGAAATCGTCGCCGGCGCGCTGCAGGACCATCGCCGCACGACCGTCATCGGGACGCGCTCGTTCGGCAAGGGTTCGGTGCAGACCATCATCCCGCTCGGCTCCGGCAACGGCGCGCTGCGGCTGACCACGGCGCGTTACTACACGCCGTCCGGCCGCTCGATCCAGGCCAAGGGCATCACCCCCGATATCGAGGTGCTGCAGGATGTGCCGGACGAACTGAAGAGCAAGACCGACACCAAGGGTGAAGCCTCGCTGCGCGGCCATCTCAAGGGCGATGCCGGCAAGGAGCAGACCGGCTCGCAGTCCTACATCCCGCCGGAAGCCAAGGACGACAAGGCGTTGAACATGGCGCAGGATCTGTTGCGCGGCGTGCAGGTCAATTCGGCCTTCCCGCCCAATGCCAAGACCCCGGTCCCGAACTAGCCCGCCTGACGGTGGTAATAGCGGCAGGGCGGCCCTCGCGGGGGCCGCCTTGTTCGTTTGGGGAGCCTGTTCACCAGCCGTGAATCGGCGCGTGCTAGACTTGAGGCATGATTCGCAAGGGAATGGGCCGTGGAAGCGGATGATCTGAACGCCCCCCTCGGCCAGAGCAAAAAAAGCACAGGCTGCCGAAGCTGCCGGTCGCCGCGCCGCAGATGCTGGCCGGCGCGCTGGCGGCGGTCGGGCTTGTGGTGGTGTTGTGGGCGGCCTTCGTCAACGACCCGCTCGGCGGCGAGCCGATCGTCGTCGTCGCAACGAAGTCCAGTGGCGGCACCTCCGCCGAGGCGCCCGGCGGCGACGGCAAGGAACATGCGCGCCATGATGGCGAAGCCGCCAATGCGCCGATTCCGAAAGCCGCGACCGTAGCGGCGGAAAAAGCCAGCGAACCGCCGCCCGGTTCCAAGACCGTCACCATCATCGACGGCTCCAGCGGCAAGAGCAAAGAGGTCGTTATTCCCGGCGGCGCCGGCGAAAAACCGGCGGCCGCGAAAGCGCCTGGCGGCGATCCGAAACTCCTCGATGTTTCACGGCACGGCCAAATCCCGAAGATCGGCGCCGACGGCTCCAAGCCTTATACGGTCTATGCGCGGCCGCGCACGCTGCCGCCCAGCCTGAAGGATATGCCGCGCATCGCCATCGTCATCGGCGGCCTCGGCATCAGTGCCTCCGGTACCGCCGAGGCTATGGCCAAACTGCCGGCGGCGGTGACGTTCGCGCTGGCACCCTATGCCCCCGATATTCAGAAGCTCGCCGAGCGTGCGCGCGCCGACGACCACGAATTGCTGGTGCAGGCGCCGATGGAGCCGTTCGATTATCCAGACAACGATCCCGGGCCCCAGACTCTGTTGACCTCGGTCACCGCCGAACAGAATGTCGACCGGCTGCAATGGCTGATGAGCCGCTTCCAAGGCTATATTGGTATTGTCAGCTTTATGGGCGCGCGCTTCACCGCGACCGAGCACGCGCTGTCGCCGGTGTTAAACGAAACCGCCAAACGTGGCTTGATTTTTGTCGACAACGGTTCGTCGAGCCGCAGCGTTGCCAGCCAGATCGCCGGCAACCAGAACCTGCCTTTCGCCAAGGCCGATCTTATTCTCGATGCCGTGCCGACCGCGACCGAGATCGACCGCGCGCTCAACCGTCTCGAGATCGTCGCGCGCGAAGGCGGCGTCGCCGTCGGCATGGCGACCGCGCAGCCGGGCACGATCGCGCGCATCGCCGAATGGGCGGCCAAGATCGAAAAGCGCGGCTTCGTGCTGGTGCCGATCAGCATGGTGGCGGTCAAGGCGAAGTC
>CAMAUC010000083.1 GCA_945861265.1 Rhizobium sp. Q54
CATTGTCCATGGCGACAAGATCGGGCGACACCAGCGGCTCGAACTCATAGACGTCGAGACCGGCGCCGGCGATCTTTTTGGCCTTCAACGCCCGCACCAAAGCCGCCTCGTCGATCACCGGCCCGCGCGCCGTGTTGATAACAAACGCCGTCTGCTTCATCAGCGCGAACTGGGCATCGCTCATCAGGTGGCGCGTTTCCGGCGACAATTGCGGGTGCAGCGAGACGAAGTCCGACTGCCGCAACACGTCCTCGAAACTGCAATAGGTTGCGCCGAATTTCTGCTCGTCTTCCGCCTGCAGCCGGCGCAAATCGCAATATAGAATTTTCATGCCGAAGCCGGCGCCGCGGCGGGCCACCGCCTGACCGATCCGGCCGAAGCCGACAAGGCCCAACGTCTTGCCGCTCACGGCGTAGCCGGCGAGATGGTTGGACTGTGAGCCGGGGTAAACGCCCTGCCGGAACAGCCGGTCGCCGAGCGCGATATTGCGCGCCACCGCGAGCAGCAGACCGAAGGCAATATCCGCCGTCGCGTCGGTGACGATCGCCGGAATATTGGTGACCGGAATGCCGAGTTCGGTCGCGGATGCGAGATCGATGCGGTCCTGTGTGATGTTCATCGACGACACCGCCTTGAGATGCGGATTGGCGGTGAGCACATCGCGGTCGACCACGTCGTGCAGCAAGCACAGCAGGATGTCGGCCCGCTGCACGCCCGCGATCAGTCTGTCCTTGGGCAGGACGCGGCTCGAATCCGGATTGACCTCGACCTCGGCAACGGCGCGCAAGCGCTTAAGCGCGCTCTCGGCGATCGGCTGGGTGACGAAGATGCGCGGCCGGCTCATTTGATCGCCGCGTTGACCTTGGGCATCACTTTTTCGGCCAGCAGCACCATCGAGCGGCGGCCGAGATCGCGGTCCTTCCAGTCCTTGCCGGCATAGAGCAGCGTGCCGAAATCGCCGACCGTGTCGCGATATTTCAGCAGCTCGTCGGCGACCTTGTCCGGTGTGCCGTAGGTAATGAGCGCGTCGCAGATATTGTCGAGCGTCACTTCGTCGTCCGGCTGATCGCGGTGCGTCTTGAACAGTTCGATACGGCCGTTCATTTTCAATTTGGTGTAGAGCTGGCTGTAATAATAGCGGTACGGCCCGTTCGGATCGGTAGCATAGGCCTTGGCCGTCTTCTCGTCGTCGGCGACGAAGATTGAGCGCGCGACGCGCCAGTTTTCCGGCAGCGCCGGCCGGCCGACGCGTTCGCAGCCCTCGACATATTTCGGCCAGTGACTCTTGACCCATTGCGGCATCAGGAAGTTCGCCGAAATCGGCTCCCAGCCGCGCGCGGCGGCTTCGGTCACGCCTTTCGAGAATGGCGCCACCGCGGTGACGACGATCGGCGGATGCGGCCGCTGCAGCGGCTTGGCGATGTAGCCCTGGCCGAGATCGGGCAGGAACTGGCGCTCGACGCTGATGTTCCAGTACTTGCCCTTAAGGTTATAGGGCGGATCGTTGGCCCAGATCGCAAGCACCTGATTGATGCCTTCGAGAAACATTTCGTTGCGGTTGGCATCGAGATTGCCGAACACTTCGGCGTCCGACAACAGACCGCCGGGGCTGATGCCGAAGATGAAGCGGCCGTCGAGCATGTGATCGAGCATCGCGATCTGCGAGGCGACCGCCGCCGGATGCGTGTTCGGCATGTTGATGGTGCCGGTGCCGAGTTTGATCTGCTTGGTGGCGTGAACCAAAGTCGCCAGAAAGATCGCGCAGGACGTGATGTTCTCGGCGCGGTCGGTGACGTGCTCGCCACACAAGGCTTCGGCAAAGCCGAGTTCGTCGGCGAGAATGAACGCCTCGCGATCCTCGCGCAGCGACTGACGCCAGTCCTTGGTGAGCGGATGGATGGGCATGGTGAAAAAGCCGAGCTTCATCGTGGGAACGTCCTTGCAGCGTGTTTTCACAGGGCCAAATGTCGGTCGAAGCCAGAATCCAGCCTAGGGCATGATCCGCATCGGCGTAAAGCCGCCCACTCTGTGGGCCGAAATCCGGCGCATGCACTATGCGCCATCGCAAGGCTGGCACACTGGATTTCGGCGACGCCGCCCGCTAGGGCTACCGCATCATTCGAAGCATGACAGGCGACGGAGCGGCGCGTGACTCGTTTACTGATCAAGGGCGGATCGATCGTCTCGATGGACGCGGCGATCAAGGATCTGCCGCGCGGCGACGTGCTGGTGGAGAACGGCCGCATTGCGGCGATCGCGCCGGCACTCGCCGCCGACCATGCCGAGATCATCGACGCCAGCGGCATGATCGTACTGCCCGGCCTGATCAACGCGCATGTCCACACCTGGCAAAGCGCGCTGCGCGGCATTGCCGGCGACTGGACCGTCGGTAAATACATGCAGGCGATGCACGGCGGACTGGCCGGGCACTTTCGCCCCGAAGATGTTCAGATCGCCAATCTGATGGGCGCGCTCAATGCGCTAAACAGCGGCACGACGACTTTGGTCGACTGGTGCCACGTCAACCGCACGCCGGAACACACCGACGCGGCCATCGACGGCCTTACATCTTCCGGCGCACGCGCGCTGTTCCTGCACGGCTCGCCGAAGCCCGATCCGAAGCCGGGCGAGAGGCACTACAGCGAAGTTCCGATGCCGCGCGCCGAGATCGAGCGTCTGCGCAAGGGCCGCTTCGCCGGCCATGACGGTCTGGTCACGCTCGGCCTCGCCATTCTCGGCCCGTCTTATTCCACGCGCGAGGTGACTTTGTCCGACGTGCGATTGGCGCGCGATTTCGGCCTCATCGCCAGCATGCATGTCGGCGGCGGTATCGTGATGCAACCGGACGGTTTCCAGCGCCTGCTCGACGACGGACTGGTCGGCGTTAATTTCAACGTCGTGCACGGCAACGACATGGCGCACGACCTGATCCGCGCGCTTGCCGGCAAGGGCGCGCAGTTCACCTCCACCGCCGAGATCGAATTGCAGATGGGCTATGGCGATCCGCTCACCGGCGTATTGCAGGCCTGCGGGTCGCCGATGTCGATCGGCACCGATGTCGAGCCGGCCTCGCGCGGCGACATGTTCAGCGCCATGCGCACGACCTTGCAGCACGAACGCCATCGCCGCACGCTGGAAATTCTGAGCCAGACCGGCAGCCGGCCGCTGGAGATGCCGGTAACCTGCCGGCAGGCGCTGGAATGGTCGACCATCAACGGCGCGCGCATGGCCGGGCTCGATTCGCAGGTCGGCTCGCTGACGCCGGGCAAGCAGGCCGACATCGTGCTGCTGCGCGCCGACGATCTGGCGATGTTCCCGGTCACCGATCCGGTCGCGTCGGTGGTGATGCAGGGCGGCGTCGCCAGCGTCGACACCGTGCTGGTCGCCGGCCGCATAATGAAGCGCGACGGCCGTTTGCTTTATGGCGCGCTTGCGGAAAAGAAAGCCGCGCTGCGCCAGTCCGGCGAACGCATTCTCACCGATTTCGGCCTGCTGCCGCGCAAGGCGGCATAAGACTCACACCGATGCCGGTGCGCCCGGCTGCTTGAGCGGATGGGCGCGCGCGAAGGCATCGATCTTGGCGCAGTTGGCGGCGATACGATTGACCGTCGGATAAGGCGCCAGATCGACCTTAAAGAAATTGGCGCCGGCCACCTGACTGGCCAGACAAATATCGGCGATGGTCACCTGCTCGCCCTGGCAATAAGTGCCGGTGTCCTTCTCGGTGGCGAGATGTTCTTCCAGCCCCGACAAAGCCGCCTGGTGCCAGTGCTGCGCCCATTTGGCGACGCCGGCCTCGTCGATCTTGAATTCAGCGCTAAGATATTCGCGCACGCGCGGCACGATCAGCGGATGCGAGTCGGCGGCGACGAGCTGCGCCAGTCCGCGCACCCGCGCCCGCGCTTTCGGCGCGGACGGCAGCAGCGGCGGCGTGGGATGCACCTCGTCGATATATTCGATGATCGCCAGCGACTCGAACAGAGCAGGCCCGTCGCCGTCGACCAGAGCCGGCAGCGCCATCATCGGATTGACCGCGCGGAATTGCGGATCGCGCTGATGGCCCTTCATCAGGTTGACCTCGATCACCTCCGGCGAGAGGCCCTTGATGTTGAGCGCGATGCGCACGCGATAGGTCGCCAGCGACCGCCAGAACGAAAACAGTTTCATCGCCGCCCTCCCATTTTTATTTTCTCACGCCCGCTTTTGCGCGAGCCGCGAACTATTTCTTGCTGCCGCCCGGATCGGCCTTCAGTCCGGCCGCTTCGATTCCGGCGATCGCGATGATCTCGTCATTGTCGCCGGTGTCGCCGGAAATGCCGACGGCGCCGACGATCACATTTGCGGCATCGCGGATCAGAACGCCGCCTGGGTTGGGCACAAGCCGCCCACCGCTCGCCGCCTCCACGGCGGCGAAGAAGTTGGGATTCTGCGCCGCGCGTTCCATGCTGGTGCGCGAGCCCCAGCCCATGCCGAGCGCGCCATAGGCTTTGCCGAAGGCGATATCGTAACGAATGATGCCGGAGCCGTCCTCGCGCTTGGCGCAGACGACGTGGCCGCCGGCATCCAGCACGATGATGGTCTGCGGCATTTGTTTCTGGTCGCGCGCCACCTTCAAGGCGACATCGATGATGGTGGAAGCTTGGGCAAGCGAGACGGACATAGGAACTCCGATCTTTTGAGAATTTTTGTCTTTGAGTGAACGCTTAGGATTTCTTGCGGCCGGACCAATAGACCGACAGGCTGGCGCCATCGCCGCCGCCCTGCCCGTGCTCCGCCGCGTCCTCGAAACCGGCGAGCGCGGCCTTGGTCGCGATCATGTCGGCGCCGAGCGCGGTGCCCGCTTCGACCATGGTGCGCAGATCCTTGCGCCCATTGTCGATGCTGAAAGTCGTCGGCCCCGGATCGCGGCCCTCGAACAGCGCCACCACCATGTCGGCGCGATGCTTCAGAGCGTTGTTGGCGCCGTTGCTCTCGACGAACAGGTCGAGCAGCCGCTTCGGCTCCCAGCCGACGGCCCGCGCCAGCGCGAAGGCTTCGCCGTAAGCCTGCCAGGCCACCATCAGCGGCAGATTGATGGCGAGCTTCATCGCCGAGCCGGCGCCGACCGGGCCGCAATGTTCGACCTTGCGGCAGAGCTGTTCGAGCACAGGCTTCGCCCGTTCGGCGTCGGCCGGCTCCGCGCCCATCAGGCCGATCAGCTTGCCTTGCCGCGCCGGAGTCGTTGAGCCGCCGACCGGGCATTCGACAAAGGCCGCGCCTTTGGCGCGCACCTTCGGGGCCAGTTCGGTCTCGACCTTCGGCGCCACCGTGCTCATCTCGATCAGCAGCTTGCCTTTCACATTGCCAAACAACAGGCCGTTCGGTCCGTTATAGACCGCGTCGATCGCAGTGGCATCGGTGAGGCTGGTGAGCACGACCTCGACCGCGTCGGCCAAAGCCGCCGGGCTTGCCGCCACTTTGGCGCCGGCCGCGGCCAGGGCCTTGGTCTTTTCCGGGTTGCGATTCCACACCGTGACCTGATGGCCGACTTCCAGAAGTCGCGCCGCGATATTGGCGCCCATGGCCCCCAGGCCCGCTACACCGATCTGCATATCCACTCCCTGTCTCTTTTGCGGCGACGATAGGCGATCGCGGCAGATCTTGGAAGAAGGATTGGCTTGGAAGATGCGTCGCGACGCACCCCCCACTCGACAGGTCCGGGTGCGACGCATTAAGACCGCAGCCAGCAAATTATAATCGGCCTCGGGGAGAGATTCGACATGGCTGCGGCAAAGAAGAACAAAGGCACGGTCGGCGTCATCGGCCTCGGCATTATGGGCGGATCCTTCGCCAGGAACCTGGTGAAAGCCGGCTGGCGCGTCATCGGCTATGATCTCAGCGCGGCGCGCCGCCGCGAGGCGCAGGCAGCCGGCGTCGAAATCGCCGCCAGCGTGGCCGATGTCGCGGCAAACGCGCCGACGGTGCTAACCAGCCTGCCTAAACCGCAAGCCTTGATGGAGGTCGCGCGCGCAATCGCCGCCGCCAAGCTCAAGAACAAATTGATCGTCGAAATGAGTACCTTCACCATCGCCGACAAGGAAAAGGCGCAGAAGGTATTCGCCAAGGCCGGGCACACGATGCTCGACACGCCGGTCAGCGGCACCGGCTCACAGGCACGCAACGGCGACCTGGTGTTCTATGCCAGCGGCAATCCGGCGGTCATCAAGAAGCTCAAGCCGATGTTCGAAGCCTTCGGCCGCCACGTCTATGACGTCGGGCCGTTCGGCAACGGCAGCAAGATGAAATATGTCGCCAATCTGCTGGTGGCAATCAACAACGTCGCCTCGGCCGAAGCCATGGTGCTCGGCATGAAGGCCGGCCTTCCCGCCCAGGCGATTTTCGATCTGGTGCGCGCCGGCGCCGGCAATTCGCGCGTGTTCGAGCTGCGCGCGCCGATGATGGTGAAGGGCAACTACGACGACGTCACCATGAAGATCGATGTCTGGGACAAGGACATGCAGGTAATCGCCGATTACGCCCGCAAGATCAAAGTGCCGACGCCGATGTTCAATGCGTCGAAGCCTATCTATATCAAGGCGATGAAATCTGGCTTAGGGGCCAAGGACACCGCCGCCGTCTGCGCGGTGCTGGAAAAGATGGCGAAGTTCAAGCGCGGTAAACGCTAGAAGTAGCGCGGCCGGACATTCCGTGTAGCGCAGCCCTATTGCGCTCAACCTCCCGGCTTCGATAGCCTCTCTCCCAAAGATAATAACAGTCGGGGAGGATAGACATGGCCACCTTGCGGGAATGGAGCGACATCCGCGACGGGATGCGGATTGGTTGGAACGTTCCGATCACGATGGATGACGGCATCGTCCTGCGCGCCGATGTCTTTCGCCCCGTCAAAGAGGGCCGCTATCCGGTCCTGATCACCTACGGACCTTACGCCAAGAATCTCGCCTTTCAGGATGGCTATCCGAGCGCCTGGAACATCATGGCCGAGAAGCATCCCGACGTCACCGCCGGCTCGACCAACAAATACCAGAACTGGGAAGTGGTCGATCCAGAGAAATGGGTGCCGCACGATTACGTCTGCGTGCGCGTCGACTCGCGCGGCTGCGGCTGCTCGCCAGGCGTCATCGATCATTTCTCGCCGCGCGAGACAAAAGATTTTTACGACTGCATCGAATGGGCCGGCGTCCAGCCGTGGTCAAGCGGCAAGGTCGGCCTCAACGGCATTTCCTATCTGGCCATGAACCAGTGGCACGTCGCCTCGCTGCAGCCGCCGCATCTGGCCGCGATGTGCATCTGGGAAGGCTCGGCCGATTGGTATCGCGACATGACGCATCACGGCGGCATGCTGTCGACCTTCTGGGAAAACTGGTTCGACATGCAGGTCAAGACCGTCCAGTACGGCGCCGGCGAGCGCGGCAAGCGCAGCCGCGTGCATCGCGAACTGGTCTGCGGCCCGGAGACTCTATCGGAAGAGCAACTCGCCAAAAACCGCGTCGACTTCGGCGGACAAATTCTGGTGCATCCGCTCGACGACCAGTATCACCGCGACCGCTCTCCCCAATGGGACAAGATCAAGACGCCGTTGTTTTCCGCCGCGAACTGGGGCGGCCAGGGCCTGCATCCGCGCGGCAATTTCGAGGGCTTCGTGCGCGCGGCGTCGAAGGACAAATGGCTGGAGGCGCACGGCCTCGAGCACTGGACGCATTTCTACACTGACTATGGCCGCGAGCAGCAGCTCGCCTTTTTCGATTATTTCCTGCACGGCAAGAAAGTAAAATGGAGCAAGCAGCCGAAGGTGCTTCTTCAAGTGCGGCACCCGGGCGAGAAATTCGTCGCTCGTGGCGAGGATGCCTGGCCGATCCCGCGCACCAAATGGACCAAATTCTATCTGCACCCAGCTGATACGACTTTGGCGACCAAACCGCCAAGCGGTGCGAGCAAGCTCGACTTCGCGGCAATGGGCGACGGCCTCACCTTCATCACGCCGCCGCTGAAAGCCGACACCGAAATCACCGGGCCTTCGGCGCTCAAATTGTTCGTGTCGTCATCGACCAAAGACGCCGACATCTTCGCCGTCGTCCGCGTCTTCACCGGCGACATGAAGGAAGTCGTATTCATGGGCGCGATCGATCCGCATACGCCGATCGCGCAAGGCTGGCTGCGCGCCTCGCACCGAAAGCTCGATAAAAAGCTGTCGCAGCCCTACCGGCCCTATCATACGCATGACGAGAAGCAGCCTTTGAGCAAGGGCAAGCCGGTCGAACTCGATGTCGAAATCTGGCCGACGTCGATCCACGTCCCGGCCGGCTATCGCATCGCGCTGTCGGTGCGCAGCAAGGATTACGAATATGGCGGCGGCAGCGGCGGCAAGCTGTCCAACTTCAAGAACGAACTCACTGGCTGCGGACCGTTCCTGCACAACAAGCCGGAGGACCGCCCGCCGTCGATCTTCAACGGCACCACGACCTTGCATTTCAGCAAGGCCCGGGCGCCCTATCTGCTGCTGCCGGTGATCCCGCAGAAAAAGAAGCGTTAAAAGAACCCGATCGACTCGACGCCGGTGCCGCAGGCAAACGAGTGCCTGACCTTGCGCGACGGAATATCGATGACATGCATCGTGCCGTCATACTGGCAGCCGACGAACAGATCGTCGCCGCGGAACGCCATATCCATCGCGCCCTTGCCGACCGGGATCGCGGTCTGCTCGCTCAGGTCAGCGTTGAACAACGTCACCATGTCGCCTGCGACGCTGCTGACCGCCAGCACCTTGTAGTCCGGGCGGAAACGCGCGATCTGCGCCGGCTTCGGATTGTTGACGAGCGGAATGGTGCGCACCACCTCGCCCTTGGCCGTATCGATGAGGAACAGTCCGGGCGCCTCGTCGTCGACCACGATGATCGTCTTGCCGTCGGCGGTAATTGTAATTCCGGCCAGCGCATGCGGCGTCTTGATCTTGCCGATCAGTTTGCGGCCCGGCAGGTCGATTACCGAGACCTCAGCGTCTTCCTCGTTTTCGGTATAAATGCGCTTCCCGTCCGGCGAAATAATCAGCCGGTGCGCATTGGTCGAGCCGGAGCCGATGGCGTCGATCATCGCGTGCGTCGTCGGATCGATGATCGCGACCACCGCGCTGTTTTCACAGGTCACATAGACCAGGCCGTCCGGCGCTAGTTTCAGCGTATGCGGCGAAACATATGGGCGAAGGTCGATATCGCCGACATGCTTGCGTTGCTTGAGATCGATGATCGCCAGGACATGACCGGGGTTCGGGTTTTTGCCGTGAATGCCGTCGCCATAGATCGGCACATAAGCCAGCCCCGCGTCCGGCAAGATCAATAATTCGTGCACCGTTCGGGGAAAGCCGCCGATGGCGACCTCGGTGACAAAGGTATCGGGGTTGAGGAACAGCACCTGGCCGCCCATCTTGTCGACCGCGATCATTCCCTGCGCCGCTATGCCGTCAGTCATCGTGCGAAAGTCCCTTGCTCAAAAAAGCAGCGGCCGCATAGTGGCAATGCGCCGCCGAAAGATCGATACACAAAAACGCTGCGCCTATCGAGCCCAACGCAATTTCTTATGGTCGAATATTCGCGCGATCGGACCGGTATTCAGCGTCAAAACGGGTTGGGCAGCGCGCCGCGGTAATTCCGTGGCGCCAACGGGCTTTACATCATGGAACGCATTGGTCGATGATAGGGTACTGCCTCGGCTCGGGCACGGCGGCGGCGCACAACGAATAAAGTTTCGCCTGCGGCTGTCGCGGCCGAATTAAAAAGAGGCCGACACGGCCACTTAAAATCCGCCCCAAGAGGGCGACACAGGGAGGACTTCGATGTCTCGCAAGGTCACTCGCCGTCGTTTCATGGCTGCGACCGCCGCCGGCGCGGCGCTCGCCACGTTCAAATTTCCGTCACCGGCGATCGCCCAGGCAGCGCCGTTCAAGCTCGGCCTGCTCACCGTCAAGACTGGCCCGCTCGCGCAGGGCGGCATCCAGATGGAACAGGGCGTTCTCACTTACCTCAAAGAGAAGAACAACACGTTCGGCGGCCGCAAGGTCGAATTCTTCTCGGCCGACACCGGCGGCAGCCCGGCCGGCACCAAGACCAAGGTTCAGGAACTTGTCGAGCGCGACAAGGTCGACGCCATCCTCGGGCCGCTCGCGGCATTCGAGTTGCTGGCGATCACCGACTACATCGCCGAGCACAAGACGCCGATGCTCAGCCTTGCTGGTGCCGAAGACATCACGCAGCGCCGCCCCAACCCCTACTTCCTGCGTCCGTCGGCGACCTCGGCGCAGGCGATGCATCCGATGGCCGACTTCGCCGCCAAGGAGCTGAAGCTCAAGCGCATCGTCACCGTGTCGGAAGACTTCGCCTTCGGTCACGAACAAATGGGCGGCTTCCAGGAAACTTTCGAGAACGCCGGCGGCAAGATCGTCGCCAAGATCTGGCCGCCTTTGGTGACACCGGACTACACGCCCTTCGTCGCGCAGATCGCCGATTGCGACGGCGTGTGCCAGGGCTTTGCCGGCTCCAACCCGCTGCGCTTCATGAAGACCTATGCCGCGGCCGGACTGAAATATCCGGTGGTGTCGGGCGAAACCGGCGGCGACGACGCGCTATTGCGCATCATGGGCGACGAATTCCTCGGCATGTACAGCTCGTGCCCCTATACGCTTGACCTCGCCAATGACGCCAACAAGCGTTTCGTCGCGGCGATGCAGAAGGACTTCGGCGTCGACCCGGGCTTCTATGCCGCCGGTCTCTACGTCGCGGCCCAGGTCGTCGATGAAGGCCTTAAGCTGGCGGGCGGCAAGTCGGACGACCACGAAGCCCTCACCAAGGCCATGCGCTCGGTGAAGCTCAAGGACTCGCCGCGCGGCGATCTCTCCTTCGACCACTTCGGCAACGTCGTCGGCGACTTCTTCATCCGTCAGGTCGACAAGGTGAACGGCAAATACGTCAACAAGACATTGAAGACGTACAAGAACATCAGCCAGTTCTGGACCTATGAGGAAAAGGCGTTCCTGGCCCGGCCGGTGTACTCGCGCAACTACCCGCCGCTGAAGTCGTAACCGCTAATCCCTCCCCGCCACCAAGCGGCGGGGAGGGTCAACGCTCGGCCGCAGGAAAAGTCCACCTATGAATTTCTGGATCGTGCTGACGGTCAATAGCGTCACGTTCGGCGGCCTTTTGTTTCTGCTCGCGTCGGGATTCTCGCTGATCTTCGGGCTGATGCGGATTCCGAACCTGACGCATGGTTCGCTGTTCATGCTCGGCGCCTATGTCGGCGGTTCGATCGTCATCGGCCTGTTCGGCTTCAAGCTGAATTTCTGGCTCGCCGCCGTGCTGGCGAGCCTGACGGTCGCCGCGCTCGGCGCCCTGATCGAGCGCTTTCTGCTGCGGCAATTGCCGGGCGACCAATTGGCGCAGGTGCTGGTGACGCTCGGCATCTCGTTCATGGCCGCCGATTTCTGCCTGATGGTCTGGGGCGGCGACCCGATGTCGGTGGCGACGCCCGAAGGACTCGGCGGCTTCGCCCGCGTCGGCACCGCCGTATTCCCGATGTACCGGCTGGCGATCATCGCCATCGCGGTCGTCGTCGCCATCGCGCTATGGATGCTGCTCGACCGCACGCGCCTCGGCGCGATGATCCGCGCCGGCGTCGACGACCCCGACATGGCGCGGGTTGTCGGCATCCGCGTCTCGCAACTCTTCACCATCGTCTTCGCGCTCGGCGCCGGGCTGGCCGCCTTTGCCGGCATCATCGGCGGGCCGATATTGTCGGTCTATCCAGGCCTCGACCAGGACATGTTGCCGCTGGCTTTGCTCGTCGTCATCATCGGCGGCGCAGGCAGCCTGCTCGGCTCCTTCGTCGGCAGCATCCTGGTCGGCTTCATTTATAATTTCGGTCAGGCGCTGCTGCCGGAACTGGCCTACTTCGTGCTGTTCCTGCCGATGCTGCTGGTGCTTCTGTTGCGGCCGCAAGGCCTGTTCGGCAGGCACGTGCCATGATCGATATGCTCACCGGCAACAACAAACTGCGCTTCATCGCCCTCGCCATATTGCTGGTGGCGCTGATCACCTTGCCGTTCTGGGTGACTGGCATCTACTACATCAATGTCGGCAGCCAGATTCTTTTCTTCGCGGTCTTCGCGCTCGGGCTGAACATATTGGTCGGCTATGCTGGCCTCGTCTCGCTCGGCCATGCCGGCCTGTTCGGTATTTCAGCCTACGCGACGGGTTACATGCTGCAACTCGGCGCCGGGCACGGCGCGGCGATCGCAGTCGCGCTGGTCATCGGTGTCGCCTCGATGGCGGTATTCGCCGTGCTGTCGCTGCGCTCGTCCGGCATCGGTTTCATCATGATCACGCTGGCGCTCGGCCAGATCCTGTGGGGCCTCGCCTATCGCTGGATCAGCGTCACCGGCGGCGACAACGGCATCAGCGTGCGCGGCCGCCCCGCGCCGTTCGGGTTTTCATTGTCGGAGCCGATCAATTTCTATTACGTGTCGCTGATTGTGTTCATCGTGTCGGTCGTCATGGTCGCGATCTTCGTGCGCTCGCCGTTCGGCGCCGCCTTGATGGGAACGCGGGACCAGCCCCGCCGCATGAACGCGCTCGGCTACCACGTCTGGATGATCCGCTTCTACGCCTGCCTGTTTTCCGGCCTGCTCACCGCCGTGTCCGGCATCCTGTTCGTCTATTACACCAACTTCATCAGCCCGCAGACTTTGGCGCTGACGTCATCGGCCGAAGTGCTGCTGATGGTGATCTCCGGCGGCCCGGGGACGCTGCTCGGCCCGATCGTCGGCGCGACGCTCGTTGTCGTCATCAAGACCGTGGTGTCCGGCTTCATCGAACGCTGGAATTTCCTGCTCGGCGCGATTTTCGTCGCCATCGTCATCCTGGTGCCGGAAGG
>CAMAUC010000084.1 GCA_945861265.1 Rhizobium sp. Q54
ACATCAGCTCCGCCTTCCACGCCGCCGCCGCGCTGCCGCCGGCCAGCACGACACGCTTGCCCTCGAGCGCGTAGAACACCGGCAGCCGCGCCAGTCGCGCCATTCTGTCCGGCCGAGCTTCGCTCGGTTTGCGGTCGGGCCGGGTTTCAAGCGGTTTGCGCTGATCGCTCATGCGGCCACCGATGGCTGCCCCGCCCCGGTATTGGCGTGGAAGTCGGCGCCATTGCTGGTCTTGGCAACAAAGCCGGCGCGAATAGTGAAATCGCCGAAGCGCTCGCCCGGTTCGCGCCCGGCCGCGTAGGCTGTGAAGATCGGGTCGAGCGCGGCGACGATGCCGGCGTCGTCGAGATCGGGCGCATAAAGCTTCGACAGCCGCGAACCGTCGAACGCCGCGCCGAGATAAAGATTATAGCGGCCGGGCCCTTTGCCGACCAAGCCGATCTCGGCCAAATAAGGCCGGGCGCAACCGTTCGGGCATCCGGTCATGCGAATGACGATGTCGTCGGCCGACAGCCCGTTTCTGGCGAGGCTCTTGTCGAGCGCGGTGATCAGGTCGGGCAGATAGCGTTCGCTCTCGGCCAGCGCCAGGCCGCAGGTCGGCAGCGCCACGCAGGCCATGGCATTGCGCCGCAAGCCCGACCACGGCGCCAAGAGGCCAGC
Source organism: Rhizobium sp. Q54 (assembly GCA_945861265.1). GTDB lineage: Bacteria > Pseudomonadota > Alphaproteobacteria > Rhizobiales > Xanthobacteraceae > Pseudolabrys. The sequence goes on from CAMAUC010000084.1 coordinate 661, forward strand.
CTCGCGCGCAAGGCGTTCGACCTCGCCTTGCTTCTCCGTCGGCACATTGGCGACGATCAGATTCTGGTTGGCGGTGACGCGGAAATCGCCGTCATGCATTTGTGCGATCTGGCGCAACGTCGCCATTTGCGGTTTACCGGGAAGATCATGTACGCGGCCATTTTCGACGAACAGCGTCAGATGGCCGCGACCGGACTCGCCCTGGCTCCAGCCATAACGGTCACCGGTCGAAGTGAATTTGAACGGCCTTGCCGTTTCAAACTTGATTCCGGCACGGCGTTCGACCTCGGCGCGGAAGGCATCGAGGCCGCGATCCTCGATCGTATATTTCAGCCGCGCATGCTTGCGATTGGCACGGTTGCCCCAATCGCGCTGGGTCGTGACCACCGCCTCGGCCACCTTTACCGCATCGGCCAAATCGATGTAGCCGAGCATGTCGGCGGTGCGCGGATAGGTGTCCGACTCGCCATGGGTCATGCCCATGCCGCCGCCGGCGGTGACGTTCCAACCAACCACGTTGCCCTTGGCGTCGAGGATGGCGATGTAACCAAGGTCGTGCGCGAAAATGTCGACGTCGTTTGATGGCGGCACCGCCACGACGATCTTGAATTTTCGCGGCAGATAGGTCTTGCCGTAGATCGGCTCCGCCGTCGCCTCATCTTCGCCTCCGGCGATCTTCTCGCCATCGAGCCATATCTCGCGATAGGCCCGGGTTTGCGGCAAAAGGTGCAAGGAAATCGCCCGCGACACTTCGATGGCCGTCGCATGCGCATGGCTTTCGCCCGGATTTGGGTTGCACATGACGTTGCGGTTGACGTCGCCGCAGGCGGCGATCGAGTCGAGCAGCACCGCGTCGATCTCGCGCATCATCGCCTTGACGTTCGATTTGATGATGCCGTGCAGCTGCACGGTCTGGCGCGTGGTCAGACGCATCGTGTCGTTACCATAAGTGCGGGCAACATGATCGAGCGCCAGCCACTGCGCCGGGGTGACCACGCCTCCCGGCATGCGCACGCGGATCATGAAGGAGAACGCCTTCTCCATCTTCTTGCGCATGCGCTCCGACCGCAGGTCTCGGTCGTCCTGCAAGTACATGCCATGGAACTTGACCAGTTGCTGATCGTCTTCGACGATGGCGCCGGTTGAATCGTCGCACAGACCCTCGGCCAAAGTGCCGCGCAAATAGCGGCTGGCCTGCTTGATATGTTCATTACGCGAAAGTTCGTCGGACATTGATGGCCTCTTGTCCTGGGCGAGGTGCAGCGCCAAAGCGATGCGCCGCAGACCCGGGACCTTTCCAAATACGGTGGTCGTACGATCCCGGGTCTGCGGCGCGTTACTATGTACCGCGCCGCGCCCGGGACAAGCGTTTAATACGTATCCGTCAGATAGCGGGTGTCGCGCTCCAGCGCGGCGACCGCTTGCTCGGCTGCGTCGGCCGACAGGCTCTTGACGTCGGCATAGGCCGCGACCAGAGCCGCGCGGACGTCCCTGGCCATATTCTTGGCGTCGCCGCAGACATAGAAACTGGCGCCGCGGTCGAGCCATTCAATCAGATCGCGGCGGCGGTCCCAGATCTTGTGCTGGACATAGACCTTTTCCGGCGTATCGCGCGAGAAAGCGACATCCAGGCGGGTGAGCGACCCGTCGGCCAGCGCGTCCTGCCAGTCGAGCTGATAAAGGAAATCGTGGGTGTATTGCCGGTCGCCGAAGAACAGCCAGCTCTTACCGGACGCCTTCGTTGACCGGCGCTCCTGCACAAACGCGCGAAATGGCGCGACACCGGTGCCGGGGCCGACCATGATGATGTCCTTGTCCGGCGCAGGCAGACGGAAGTGCTTGTTGGGCTTGAGCTTGACCCGCACTTTGGCGCCACGCTTGAGGCGCTCGGCGACGAAACTGGACGCGACGCCCTTGCGGGCGCGACCGTGCGTCTCATAGCGGACGGCGGAGATCAACAAGTGAGCTTCGTCGCCAACTTCGCTACGCGCCGAGGCGATCGAATAGGCGCGCGGCGCGAGAGTCCGGGTCACCGCGCGCAGCTGATCGGCGGTAAGCGCGATCGAGAATGTCTCGATCAGATCGATCAACTGGCGGCCGACGATCCAGTCCTTGGCCTCGCCGTCGGCGATCAGCTTCTTCAGATAGTAGTGGCCGGTCTGCGCCACATAGGTCTCGACCGCCTTGAGCGACAAAGTGGTCACATCGCGCGTTTTGATAAGTTCATCACGCAGCTTTGCGTCGCCGGCAAGTCCGGCCAGCTTGAGCAACTCATCGACATAGGCGGGGTCGTTCTCCGCATAGAGATCGAGCGAGTCACCCGGCTCGTAGGCTGGCGCCGCGCCGTCAAAGGAAAGCGCAAAGTGCACGGTTTCCTTGTTGGAGCGCGACGAGTTGAGATTGGTCAATTCGGTGATTTCGGCCTCGACGATGTCGGTATTCGGCGAACCCGCCGGTTTCGCGCCAAAGTCGACTTCGATGACGCGGCCGCGGTCGATATCGACCGGCGGCGCCAGAACCTTGATAGCGTCGCCCAGCCAGTCGCCGGCCGGCTTTTCGAAATCGAGATCGCAATCGACCCGATCGATAACGCGCTTCGCACCGAGCGCGGCGAGACGTTCGTCGATCTTCTTACCGATGGCGCAGAATTCAACATAGGCCGTGTCGCCGAGCGCCAAAACGCCAAACTCGACCCCGTCGAGGCGCGGCGCACCATCGCCCATTAGCTCCCCGTAGCTGCGCACAGCGCGCGCCGGCGGCTCTCCCTCACCCCACGTGGCGGCGATGAAGACAAGCTTTTTTGCTTTCGCCAATATCGATACATCAAGGTCGGCCATGTCGACCAGAATTGGCTTGAGCCCGTTCTTGCGCGCCGCCTTGGCAAAATTGTTGGCGAGCTTTTCGCAGTTGCCGGACTCGCTGGCGTAGACGATCGTGATCGGCTCCGCCGGCCGCGCCGGCGCCGAAGGCTGCGCGGCGCCGCCCTGGACCGACTCGACGCCCGCCAGGAAGCCGGCAAGCCAGGCGCGCTGGATCGGGGAAGCCGGACCGACAACGCGGTTGAGCAGATCGACGTCCTCTTCCGTGAAAGGCGCGGTCTTGGGGATCGTGGCAAAACCTGAGGACATGAACGGGACGCCTTAACGGTCGCAGGCGGCAGCCGACCTGCGAGGGGAACACCAATATCAGCCCTAAATAGAAGGATTTTCTGTTTAAATACAATAACAACGCCGAAATAAGGATGTTCTAACTACTATTTACACTATTGCATTAGTTTTATTCCCTATAGGTGCGATTCAAAGAAGACGGCGTTCGCGCTGCAACTAACCTGTGGACCGATGGCGGCGGCACCCCGCACGCAGCCGGTTCCGCCTAGATTGCATCGAGCATGACCACACTCGCCTACCGCAATCGCCTGCGTGCGCTGCTGACGCCTGCCGAGCATCGAACGTTCGCGCGCCTCGACACGCCGCAAAAGATTCAGACCTTCCTCGATCGGGTGCCGGCGAACTTCTGCCTGAACGGCGACACCGCCATGTCGCCGCGCACCATGCTGAAAGCCAAACTGGCGCATTGCGCGGAAGGCGCGGTCTTTGCTGCCGCGGCGCTGGTCTATCACGGCAAGCCGGCGTGGCTGGTCGACATGCGCGCACGGCCCACCGACCAGGACCACATCATCACTCTGTTCAAGGTACGCGGCCTGTGGGGCGCGATCAGCAAGACCAATCATGCCATCCTGCGTTGGCGCGACCCGATTTACCGCAACCCGCGTGAACTGATGATGAGCTACGCGCACGAATATACACTCGCCAGCGGGCAGAAGTCGCTGCTGGAATATTCGCGGCCGATCTCGCTGACGGGCTACGCGCCAAGCCGTTGGGTGACATTGCCTGAGGACCTCGACTGGCTGCTGGTCGAACTCGACTCCGCGCCGCACATTCCTCTGGCGCCAAAGCATGCCATGGGTCGGCTGCGCCGCGCCACACCGGTCGAACTCAAGGCTCAGTCCATCCTCGAATGGCCCGACCCGCGCGCGCGCAAGACGAAACGCAAACTGGTGCGCAAGGCGTAGCAGCGGTTTACCGCGCCGACGCATCCGCCTATTGTCACCTATTGAATGTCGAGGACGAATTCGTGGCGCCGATTATTCTTCGCAGAGCGTTTACCATCGCCTGGGGCGACTGCGATCCTGCGGGCATCGTATTCAATCCGCGATTTTTCGAGTTTTTCGACGCGAGCACCTGGCAGGTGTTTGACCTCGCGCTCGGCGTCAAGCCGCATCAGCTCAACGATGCCTACGGCATCATCGGCATCCCGCTGGTCGACGCGCGCGCCAATTTCGTCAAGGCGGTGAAGTTCGGCGACGCAGTCGAGATCGCCACCCGCGCCACTAAATTCGGCCGCTCCAGTTTCGAGATCGAACACCGCCTCAGCGTTGGCGGCGAAGTGCACGTTGAAGGCGCGGAGAAACGCGTCTGGGCCGCCAAGGACCCGGACAATCCCGACAGAATCAAGGGCGTGCCCATTCCGGCCGAAGTGATTGCGAAGTTTGGTGGGACGGCTCTCTAAATTATGCGAGACGGTTCTCTAGACCAATGAGTTCAACACTTTGGAAATTTTCTTGCCGGTGGTCGTCACCGCCTTGACGAGAAGGCCAAATCCGGAAGGCGGCGTCGCGGCCGACGTCTGCGCGACATTGAAGATCACATCGTCGGAAAAAAAGGCGAGCGTGCCGGTGTAGACAAAGCGCGCGTCGATTTTTCTGTCGTTGGAATAGATTTTTTCACTGTTGATCGTCAGTTGGACCCTCGGTCCCGCAAAAGCGACGACAAAGTAAATGTCGCCGTTCGGATCCTCATAGCAAATGAAGGCCAGCCAGCCGCTCGGCTTGCTGGCGTTCAGGCTATTGGCCTGCACGACGGCGCAGCTATAGGCTTCGTTACTGGGAGAGCCTTGGAGCGGCAGCGCATCGTTGAACGGCAGACCGGTCAACATGGAGCGGAAAAATTCGAGGCTGCCGGGTTTTACCTGGGTCTTCCCGTCTATGGTCTTGTAGAGGCTGGACGGCGTCAGGTCCTTGTTGGCCACGTTCAAGAAATAGGGCAGGTAAAACGGGCCCATCGGATAGACGTAACCCGGCTGTATCACCACATCGTTGGCGGTTTTACGCTGACCTTGGGTGTGTTGGCCAATGTGAATGGCGCGGGCGCCGCCGGGCTTGAACACCGTCGATATCAGGACGTCGCCGACGTTCAGGTCGGCCGTCGGCACAGCGATTACCGTGAACGAATTTCCGCCGCCATTGGCGGTGAGAAAATTGGACCAGAACGCCTTGCTCATGACCGCCGCGGCGAAATACTCCGACGCAATCGGAATCGTCGCCGTATAGGCGCCGCCATGAACAGACGCGACCCAGTCGCGGCCGGTCGTCCATAGGCCGGTGGAAGCGTTCAAGCCGAAATAGGCGAGAACATTGTTGTCCGGGTGGGGCAGACCCTTGATCTGGCCGGAAATGGCGGCCGGGGGGCGCAGCGCTTCATGGTCGCCGAATGGCAAGCCATCATGGGTAATCGCCGGAAATGTCGAGGAAATCTCGGTGAGATTGCTGATCTGCGCGAAGGAAAACTCAAGGAAATTTCTTTGCGGCATGCGCAATTCCTAAAGGCAAGTCATAACACCCGCCGGGCGAGCGCCGCGCGGCGTATATTACTAATACGTGTATATAATATAAAATACAACCTAAGGCAAATGCCTGCTGTGGCGCCGTTGGCGCCGCGCGACTTCGCACAAAGCAGTGCCCGGAATTGCCTCAGGCGATCTTCACGTACTCGAAATCGCCCGGCTTGTTGTCGATGCCGACCTTCGGCGGCGCGATCCAGCTGGCGAATTTTCCCGGCTCGCTTTCCGGCTGCATCAGGCTTTCGATGAAATCCTTGTCGCCGTCGGACGGGAGGAATTCGCCGCGCCGTTCATTCCATTGCGCGTCGGTGAGCTGGTTGCCATCGACGTCGGCCTTGATCTTGGCGAATTCACCGATGTGGCGGTGAAACGCGACGCTCGGCAATTTGATCTGGAACGGAATGCCAAAGCCTTCGATGACCTTGTTCCAGCGGCCAACCCCGACATTGCAGTCGACAACATAATCATCGCGCAGCCGCATGTTGAGCGCCGACAATGCCGGCACGTCGACGTTGACGATCTTGCCATCGACCACGCGCAACACCGGATAGGTTTCGTTTTCGAGCTGATGGTCGTCCTTGAGCCGATCCTCTCGGAAGCGGCCCTTGATGCCGGAATGGAAGGCATTGGCGGCGTTGGTCGAAATCTCGTTGCCGAACAGATCGAGCGTCAGCGAGAAGTGGAGATTGGCTTTCTTCTGGATGGTCGGCAGGTCAATGACGCCGAGCTTGCGCACCGCGGCGATATCGTAGGGATCCGAAATACCGGCCTCTTTCATCGCCTCGCAGGTCTTCTGAATGACGCGGGTGACACCGGTCTCGCCGACGAACATATGGTGCGCTTCTTCCGTCAGCATGAAGCGGCAGGTGCGCGACAGCGGATCGAAACCGGACTGCGCCAGCGCCTCGAGCTGCATTTTGCCGTCGCGGTCGGTGAAGAAGGTGAACATGAAGAACGACAGCCAGTCCGGCGTCTTCTCGTTGAAGGCGCCCAGCATGCGCGGCGTGTCGGCATCGCCGGAGCGGCGCTGCAACAGCGCTTCCGCTTCCTCACGGCCATCCGCGCCGAAATATTTCTGGAGCAAATAGACCATGGCCCAGAGATGGCGGCCTTCCTCGACATTGACCTGAAACAGGTTGCGCAGATCGTAAAGGGACGGCGCGGTCTTGCCGAGATGGCGCTGCTGCTCGACCGAGGCCGGCTCGGTATCGCCCTGGATGACGATCAACCGGCGCAACAGCGCGCGATATTCGCCCGGCACTTCCTGCCAGACCGGCTCGCCTTTGTGGCGCCCGAAGGGAATAACGCGGCCTTCCTGCGCCGGCGCCAGCAGCACGCCCCAGCGGTATTCCGGCATTCGCACGTAATCGAATTTGGCCCAGCCCTTCGGATCGACGCTGATCGCGGTGCGCAGATAGACGAGCGATTCCTGGAAGCCTTCCGGCCCCATGTCGTTCCACCAGCTAATATAGCCCGGATGCCATTTCTCCAGCGCGTGCTTGACGCGCACGTCGCCGCCAAGACCGACATTGTTGGGGATCAAGCCGTCATAATCGACCGCGGCGATATTCATGACACATTCCTCTCGGCTTTTCCCGGGCGCGCCGCAGCGCGCTTGCGGTGCGGCGCAGACCCGGGATCGTTACACATTCAGAATTTTGGACGGCCCCCGGCTCTGCAGTGCATCGCTGCGCTGACGCTTGCGCTGCACTGCGTCCGGGGCAAGTTCCGTCATACTCGTTCCTTTGCGAATGTCGGTGACACGCCCGAGCCGTAAAGCTTCAGCGCGCCCTGCTCGCCGATGGCGTTTGGCCGCTGGAAGATCCAGTTCTGCCATGCCGTCAACCGGCCGAAAATCTTGGTTTCCATTGTTTCCGGTCCGGCAAAACGGAGGTTGGCTTCCATGCCGGTCATGGCGTCGGGCGAGAAACTGGCGCGGCCCTCGAGCATGACGCGCAGTTCGTCGTCCCAGTCGAATGTCTCATAGGCTTGCGTGATCAGGCCGAGTTGATCGGCCTCGTCCGCCTCGACCGCCGCGCCGATTTTTCCCTTCAGCGCCGCGATGGTTGTTGGCTCACCGAGGAAGCGTGTTTCCAGCCGCGTCAACGCATTGCCCATCGGATAAAGTCCGAAATTCGCATGGCCGAGCGTAATCGCGGCGGCTTTCCGGTTGTCGCCCTCGCGCGTGCCGATCAGCATCAGCGAACGGTCGGCGGCGAAGGCCAGCTCGGCGAGCGTGCCGGCAAAGCAGGAGCCCGGCTCGATCAGCGCGATGAAGCTCTTCGGCGTGGTGTCGATGCGCTTGAGCGTACGCTTGAGATAATGACGGATCTCGCGCATCAACCAGTCGGATTCGTGCCGAATGAGGAAATCATCGTGTTCCAGCACGGCCGCTGCGTTGCCCTCGGTCCGCAACAACACAACGCCGATCGCCGCTTCGTTGGCGCGCAGATGCAGGATGGCGTCTTCCAGCTCGCGCGCCACCAGAAGCGGCCAGAACTGATCGCCGAGCGCGTGCGCCGCCTCGACCGAGGCCGGCACGGCCTGCGAAGGGCCGCGCACGGTAATCGTGACAAGCCCCCGCGCGCGATCGATGTCGCATTCGACATGCGAGTAGGAAACCCGGTCGGCCTCAATCTTTCGCGATAGCTGTTTGAAGCTGATGCCCTTGGCGTTTTTTGGGCGATCTGAACGCGCGGCGATTTCATGCGCACGCCTGGCTACCGTGTCGTTCCACTTTGAATTTGGCACCACCTCGTCGACCAACCGCCATTCGACGGCCTTGGTGCCGCGAATGCCCTCTTCGATCGAGCAGAACACGTCGGCGCGATCGCGCCGGACGCGGCGCTTGTCGGTAACGCGCGTGAGACCGCCGGTGCCCGGCAGCACCGCGAGCAGCGGCGTCTCCGGCAAGGCGACGGCGGAGCGGCGGTCATCGACCAGCATGATGTGGTCGGCGGCGAGCGCCAGTTCATAACCGCCGCCGGCGGCATTGCCGTTGATGGCGCAGATATAAGTTTGTTTCGAATTCTCCGAAGCGTCCTCGATGGCCAGCCGGGTTTCGTTGGTGAACTTGCAGAAATTCACTTTATGACCGTGCGTCGCCTTGCCGAGCATGCGGATATTGGCACCGGCGCAGAACACATTGTCCTTGCCGGACTTGATGACGACCGCGCCGACCTCCGGGTGCTCGAAGCGCAACCGCTGCACTGCGTCATTCAATTCGATGTCGACGCCGAGATCGTAGGAATTGAGCTTGAGCTCATAGCCCTCGCCAAGGCCGCCTGCCTGGTCGACGTCCATGATGAGATAGGCGACATCGCCATCGCACTCGATGCGCCAATGGCGATACCGCGAAGGCTCGGTCTGGAAATCGATCCGCTGCATGCAAGGCCCTGACAATGCGCTTCCCGGCGGCTGACGCCGCCTATGCATTATTTTGCATAACACTATCATCGTGGGAAACCCGCTACAACGGCCTTGTATGCGGTATTTTCAGTTCGTCCCCTTGCTGCGCATTATAATGCATGATAGTCAGGCGGCATGAAACCCGCCCGTCCGCGAGCCTCGCCTGCGCCGGCCAAGCCAAGCCGTGAGGCAGACGTCTATTTGCGCCGGCTTGGCGAGAAGGTGCGTACGCTGCGCAACCAGCGCGGCATGTCGCGCAAGGTGCTTGCCAAGCAGGCGAAGGTATCCGAGCGCTATATCGCCCAGATGGAAGCCGGCCTCGGCAACTGCTCGATCGTGCTGTTGCGCCGCATCGCCCGAGCCATCGGTCTGCCGGTGACCCAGCTCGTGCATGACGGCGCCGAACCGCCGCTCGATCTGGTGCTGCTGACGCAATTTCTCGAGCGGCTGCCGGCGCCGGCTTTATCGCAAGCGCGTGAAATGCTGCTGCGGAAGTTCAGCGAACCGTCGGAGGACACCCGCCGCGGGCGCATCGCGCTGATCGGCCTGCGCGGCGGCGGAAAATCCACGCTCGGCGGGCTTCTGGCCGAACGGCTGGGCGTGCCCTTCATTGAACTCGACCGCGAAATCGAGCGGCGCTCAGGCGCACCGTTAAGCGAAATCTTCGACATGTTCGGCCAGGAGACTTTCCGCCGCGCCGAGCGCGAGGCGCTCGACGATGTGCTGCGCCGGCATCGGCATTTCGTCATTGCAACCAGCGGCTCGATCGTCACCGAGCCGGGCACCCTTGAAATCCTGTTGTCATCCTGCTTTACGGTCTGGGTCCGCGCCGAGCCGCGGGATCACATGAAGCGAGTGATGGCACAGGGCGACATGCGGCCGATGGCCAATAGCGGCCGCGCCATGGACGACTTGATCTCCATTCTCAGGAGTCGCGAGCCGCTTTATGCCCGCGCTGAAGCCACCTTGACCACCACCGGCAAATCGCCCGAACAGAATTTAAACGAATTGTTGCAGACCATCGCCCTGCCCGAGCGTGCCGCCGGCGCCACTCCATAACGACACAAGACACCAACCGAGGAGCCGGCCGCCGCCGGAAGACCAGCATGAGCGATACCATCAAGACCGACGTGCTGATCATCGGCGCGGGGCCGGTCGGTCTGTTCGCCGTTTTCGAGCTCGGGCTGCTCGACATCAAGACCCATCTAGTCGACATTCTCGACAAGGTCGGCGGCCAATGCGCCGAGCTGTATCCGGAAAAGCCGATCTACGACATTCCCGGCATTCCGCTGATCACCGGCCACGGGCTTTCCGAGGCCTTGATGGAGCAGATCAAGCCGTTTCACCCGACGATTCATCTTGGCGAGATGGTGACGACCATCAAGAACATCGGTGATCCGCTGTACCTGGTGACCACGGATGCCGGCAAAACCTTCGAATGCAAATCCGTGGTGATCGCGGCTGGCGGCGGCTCATTCCAGCCGAAGCGCCCGCCGATCGTCGGCATCGAAGCCTATGAAGAAAAGTCGGTGCACTATGCGGTGCGCAAGATGGATACCTTCCGCGGCAAGGACGTGATCGTCGTCGGCGGTGGCGATTCGGCGCTCGACTGGACGCTCAACCTGCAACCGATCGCCAAACGGCTGACGCTCATACACCGGCGCGACGATTTCCGCGGTGCACCGGACAGTGTCAACAAGATGCGCGCGCTGGTCGCCGCCGGCAGCATGGATCTCAAGATCGGCCAGGTGTCCGATCTCGAAGGCGCCGATGGCCAACTCGCCGCCGTCTCGATCAAGGACAAGGACGGCGCCGTTAGCCGTATCGCCTGCGACGCCATGCTGCCGTTCTTCGGCCTGACCATGAAGCTTGGCCCGGTGGCAGGATGGAGTCTGCAAATGGACGGCGAACTGGTCAAGGTCGACGTCTCGACTTTCGAGACCAACCGTCCTGGTATCTTCGCCATTGGCGACATCAACACTTACCCCGGCAAGCTCAAGCTGATCCTGTCGGGTTTCCATGAGGGCGCCCTCATGGCGCAACGTGTTCATCACTACATCCATCCGGAGAAGCGGCTGGTGTTTCAGTACACGACCTCCTCCACCAGCCTGCAGAAAAAGCTCGGAGTAGCCTGATCTCATGCCGAAAGTTACTTTTATCGAACACGACGGCACGGTTCACACCGTCGAGGCCGAGCTCGGCGCGACCGTGATGGAAACTGCGTTGAAGAATGATGTCTCGAGCATCGTCGCGGAATGCGGCGGCGGCTGCACTTGCGCGACCTGCATGGTCTATGTTGACGATGCTTGGAGCGCCTTGGTCGGTCCACCGTCAGCCGACGAGGAATACCAACTCGATAGCGCCTTCGAGGTAAAGCCGACCTCGCGGCTGTCGTGCCAGATCAAGATCACCGAAGCGCTTGACGGGCTGATCGTGCGCACGCCAGCCTATCAGGGACGTTGAGCGGCTCTAACCGCCGTTTTATGATGTCCGGGAAATGGTGGGCGCAGTAGGATTCGAACCTACGACCCGCTGATTAAGAGATACCACGAACCACTTTATTTTCAATAGGTTATGTGTTACTTTATAACTACTGTTTATCGTTTTTGAAAATTTTGGGAAGCCTATCCCCATGCCTTCAAAATCAGACCACGCACTCAACGGTCCAATCATCAAGATTCAGCGTGGAATTGCAATCTACAAAACTCACGCAAGCCCATTTTGGAACGCACGGATCCGAAACTCCAAGACTGGCAAATACATAGTACGCTCGACCAAAGAGAAATCGAGCATCAAAGCACGCATTGCTGCTGTTGATCTCGCTTCAGACCTGCTGACAAAGCGCTCAGCTGTTCCAGAGGAATTCTCATTCAAACACTACGCCACACGGTTCATCGCAAAAGGGCAGACGCTTGCTGATCGTGGCGACCGCAATGAAAATTACATTCGGACCGCCAGGATATTCCTCGACAATGACGAATGGGGATTGATGAGGGAGTTTAGCG
>CAMAUC010000085.1 GCA_945861265.1 Rhizobium sp. Q54
ATCTCGACTGTCCCCGTCGCGGTTCGACCGAAGCGGTCCGGCCGGTACATGTCCTCGATCTTGGCCTGCGGCAGCGCGTAGCGCCCGGGCGACACCGCCCGCACCACGTAAGCAACCGTGAACACCGGCGCGGAATCCGCCTTGCGCTCGAAGGCTGCGCTGAAACGGTCGTCACGGAATTCGGCATTCACCGGTGGCGCAGCGTCGGCGATCCACGCCAATGTCCCGGTCTCACTCGACGACACCAGGCGCGGATTGTCGATCTCGAAACCGGCGGGCAGATAATCGGCGACGATGACACGGCCGAATTGCGGCTGCGCTTCGGTAATTTTCAGCACCACGACAAAGCGTTCGTTCTGTTTCGCCTTGGCTGCATCGGCGAAGTCGCCGTCAAGATCGTGAAACGTCCGCTCGATCTTGAAGCCGCGATCCGCCGCCGGTTCCGGCGTCAAAGGCGCGCCCGACACCGACAGCACCGTCTGCACCGTGCCGCTGCCGCTGTTGGCGACACTGACGGGCTGCGGCAATTGATCGACCGACAGGCTGCGGTAATAAGCGCCTTGCCACGCCTCGCCATTGACCGATAGCGAAATCGCATTGAGCTGCGCGGACAGCGCGCGCGCTGCCAGCACCAGCCAGGCGCTTTCCTGCGTCGAGGTATAGGTCGATAGCTTGCGCGCGCTGTCGATGCGGCCAACCGCTTGCGTGATCGTCGCCTGCGGCGCGCGCCCTTCCGAGGCGAGAGTCACCAATGCCGCCGCATCGCGCAGCGCCGAGCCGAAATCGGTCCGGCCGATGTCGAGCTTCGGCTCCGGCGCGATCGCGTTGAGCGCCGAAAGATAAACCGTGTCGGCGCGCGCCTTGTCCCCTAACATCGACAGCGCCGCCGCGATCTGCGCCTTGGCGATCGGCGTCGCCAGATCGTTCAACTTGGTGTCGGCGATGTATCGCAAATCGCCCACGGGAGCAGCGCCGTTGCGCGCCAGCACATAGAGCGCATAGGCCAGTTCGCGCCCGCCATCCTTGTTCGGCTCCGGCGCGGTGGCGACAAAATTGCGCAAGCGGTCAATGGCGAGTTGGAAGGCAACCGCCGGCACCTCGAACTTCTTTTCGCGCGCGCGCGTCAGGAAGTCGGTGACGTAGGCGTCCAGCCACGGATCCTCGCCGCCGACCGACCACAGGCCGAACGAACCGTTGCTGCCCTGCCGCGCGGTCAGACGCGCGATGGCGTCCTTGATGCGGGTGTCGATCTCGCCATCCGGCGCCAGACGCGCCTGCGCCGCCAGTTCGTTGACATAGAGCATCGCCACCGCGCGGCTGGTGATCTGTTCGGAGCAGCCGAACGGATAGCGATCCAGTTCGTTGAGCAAGGTGGCGACGTCGAGCGAGGTCGACAGGCCGACCGAGAGGCCGACACGGCCGGTGCCCGGCACGAAGTCGGCGAACATGTTCTTGGACAAGGTCAGCGTCTCGCCCGCCGCCAGCGCGCGCACGGTGCGCCGCGTCAACAGTTGCGTGGCCGGGCGCACGTCGAGCGTATAGTTGCGCGCCTGCGTGAAGCCGTTGGGACCGGCGACATTGATCGTCACCGTGCCGGTGCCTGATCCTTGCGCCGTTACCGGCACGGACAGACGGCCGCGCGCCTTGGCGGCTAGCGTCAGCTTTTGCGGGCCATCGCCCTCCCGCTTCACCGTTCCGTCGGTCGCGACCGTCACCATGTAATCGCCGGCCGCGCTCTCGACATTGTCGAGTTCAAGCTGCACCGCGCCACGGTCGCCGGTGCGCAGGAAGCGCGGCAAAGTCGCCGTCAGCACGACAGTGTCGCGCACGATGACATCGCCGGAGGCCTTGCCGACCTTGTCGCCGCTCCAGGCTACCGCCATGACGCGGACCGTGCCGGCAAAGGACGGAATATCGAACGACACATTGGCAGTGCCATCGGCGGCGACCGTGACGATGCCGGAATAAAGCGACAATGGCGCCTGCGACGGCGGCGAGCCGGACAGTTCACCGCCGCCGATATCGCCACCGGAGCGGATTGCGCCGCGCACGCCCTGCATGCCGTCGATCAATTGCCCATAAAGATCGCGCACCTCCGCCGTCAGGCGGCGCTGGCCGAGATAATACTCATCCGGCGCTGGCGCCTTGTAATTGGTCAGATTGAGAATACCGACATCGACGGCGGCAACAACAATGCGTGCCGCCTCGCCAGCTTTCAGCCCGCCGATCTTGACCGGAATGTTCAGCGCGCTGTCGGGTTTGATCTGCGCCGGCAGTTTCATGTCGAGCGCCAAAGTGCGGGCCGAACGATCGATGGTGAACCACTGCACGCCGATGGCGCGGCCGGGCATGCGCTGCGCCGGCGCATCGAGCGGACGGCGCAAGGTGGCGACGAGATAGGCGCCAGTGCCCCAATCCTTGCCGACCGGCAACGCGATCTTGGCGGTACCGACCGCGACGTCCTGCGACTGGCTGGCGACCAGCCGGTCGGTAAACACGTTGAGTGTGAGTTTGCCGGCGGTCGTTGCCGTCACTGCGACGTTCATCGTATCGCCGCTGGCGTAACCCGGTTTGTCGAGCGCGACTTCCAGCAAGTCCGGCGTCTCGGCGCTGGACTCGGCATAGAAACCGGCATCGAAGGTGAGCGACGTCACCGCGCCGTTGGCGGCGCCGTCCGTCACTTCGAGGCGATAGCGGCCCCACTTCACCGGCAGCGACAGCCGCGCCGGTTTGGCGGCGGCTGTGTCGAGCGTACCATTGGCGATACGCACGGTGCGCTTGACCGGCTCGAACTCCCATTGGCCGTTCTGCCGATACCACTGATAACTCGTCTCGATCCGCAGCAGCTCGTATTTCAATCCCTTGCGCTCAAGCGTCGCGCCGTCGGGCGCGGCCACCGCCACATCGAAATCCGCATTGGCACCGTCCGCCAGCGCGCGACTTGAAAACGCGGGCTTGATGCCGATCATCGCTGCGGCCGGCGTGACTGGTAAAATGAGCTTGCGCTCAACCGCGCGGCCGCCAGATTCCGCCATGCTGACAGTGATTGTCGCCTCGAGCGGCCGCGAGGTTTCCGGCACCTCATCAAGCGCGACTGGGAACGTCGCCTTGCCGCTGGCGTCGGTTGGCGGCAGATCGGTGAGTTCCTGGCGTACCGCCGTCACTTCGTCGTCGGCGAGACCGAAGCTGTAACCGGCAAAGCCCGGCCGCTCCTTGGCGGCGGCGATGGTCACCGCGCCGCTCAATTCCAGGCCGGAGCCCGGCGCGCCATAGAGGAAGCGGCCGTCGACGCTGATCTGCGCCGGACCTGAACGCGGCAAAGATTTCGCCGTCGTGGCGAGGTCGAACTCGACGCGGTCGGGCACGTAGTCCTCGACCATGAAGGTCGCCTCGCCGATCGCCGGGCGTTTCGGATCGGTGTAAGCGCGCACGCGCCAGGTGCCGGACGCGGCGGTTGAGACAATCGGCACGATCAGCGAGCGGCCGCCCAGACCCTGATCAGGCACGACGACACGGCGATAGTCGACGCCGTCCGGACGCTCGACCACGAGCGTCACCGGCACATTTGGCGCGGCAACGCCGCGCGCGTCGCGCAACAGCGCGGTAATCGCCACGCTCTCGCCGGTGCGATAGACGCCGCGCTCAGTATAGACGAAGGCGTCGTAACCGGCAGGCGTCGGCCGGCCTGCAACGCCGCGGTCCGAAAGATCGAAGCCCGGCGATTTCAGGCTCAAAAACGCATAGTCGGTTTTGCCGCTGGCAATAATCGCCGCCGGCGCTTGCCCGCCCTCACCGCGCGTCAAGCCCGCCTCGAAATGCACGCGGCCGTTGGCGTCGCTCGGCTTGATGGCGAGCACTTCATTGTTGCGCGCGATCAGCCGCACCTCGGTGCCGGGCAAGGCTTGCGCGCTCGCCAGGGAATGCACGAACGCGTCGATGCCGTCCTGCGCTGTATAGGCGGTCAGGCCAAAATCCGAAACAATGAACCACTGCGTCGCCAGTTGGTCGTAGTCGTTGGTCACCGGCTCTTTCGGCACGGCGGTCATCGCATAGACGCCGGGCTTGAGGTCGGTAAGCGCCTGGTCGACCGGAAACGCGGTGACGACTTCGGCATTGAGCTTCTGCTCGACGGCAAGTTCGCCGCTCCATACCTTGCTGCCGCGCTCGGACGCCAGTTGCTCGGCTTCGTTCTTGCTGAGATTGCGCTGGAAATCGTAGCCAAGCACGGTGTCGATCAGGTTGCGGTCGCCGACGCGATAGACCGAGAGATTGACCGCGCTGGTGTTGACGCTGAGCACCGGAATGCCGCGCTGCCCGGCGCGCGGCAGCACATAGGCCTTGCCGGAGAAACGCGCGAACGGCTTGCGGTCGCGCACGAAGATGGTGAACTCGGCGGTCTTCGCCAGGGTCTCGCGCACGGTCGATGGCAGGCCGGCGCGCAAGGTGATCGCATAGCGCTCGCCATGCTTGAGCCCTTCGACGCAGAGCTGCTTGTCATTGGCCGACACCGCCGGCCGGTCCTGACCGACGACCGCGACATAAGGCGAGAAATCGGTACGCTTGCCCGGCAACATTTCCGAAAACTGGAAGCAGGCGCGCGGCGACACCGCATCGCTGTCGACCGTGTAGTCGAGCATGCGGAAGCCGCGCTCGGCGCGCAGCTTTTCATAGTCGCCGCGCGTTTCCGCGTTCTCGCGCATGTCGAGCGACAGCCGCAAAGTATCGAGCGCCGGCCGCCACATCTTGCGGCTGGCCAATGTCTGGCCGAGGACGCCGAGGCTATCGGCCTCCAGCGGTTTCTCGCCGGCACGGGTATAGGCGATATAGGCGGCCGTCGAGGCGCGATCGAGCAACAGCGCTTTTTCGCGGTCGTCGCGCGGGCGTATCTGCAACACGGCGCGCGACAGGCGCAGCCAGGCGGCGGCATCGTTCGGCGCGCTGGTCACCAGTTGACCGAGCACGGTCATGCCGGCGCGAAAGTCTTTTTTCTGGAACGCGGCATCGACGTCCCGGCGCAATTGCGCGGCCGGTTTGCTCACCTCGCCGGCATCGCTCTTGATTTGCGCTTCAAGCTTATTCGCCGCCTGGCTGAGATCGTCGTCGTGGTATGCCTTGTCGGCGGCGTGTCCGGCGGTTGCGCCAAGGGCCAGAAAAGCGGCGACGGCGACGGCGGCAAGACCAGCGCGGACAGACATAAGCATGACGAACAACCTCCGGAATCGGCCGACCGACTATCATTGCAGCGCCCGATGGTGTCGAGGCCAAGGCGGAACTCAAGCTTTCGCGCAAGATGCCTTTCACCGTCGGCGCGGCGACGGGCAAGATCGCTATTTCCTCATCTCATGGATGAAGTGCAGAAAATTGATCCAAGTCACTATTTTATCTCAGTAATTTAAATGCCGGCAAGGGAAGTGCCTGCTCTATGGCGCGGCTCGCCCGCAGTACCAGCGCGTCCTCGCCGAGCCGCCCGACCAACTGCGCTCCCATCGGCAGGCCATTGGCGGCCAGTCCGCACGGCACCGAGGCCGCCGGCTGGCCGGTCAGGTTGAACGGATAGGTGTAAGGCGACCAGTTCAGCCAGTCGTCGCCAAAGCCGCCGCCCTCCGGCATTTCCTCGCCCACTTTAAGCGCCGTCACCGGCATGGTCGGCGTCAGCAGCAAATCGTGGCGGCCGTGGAAGTCGCGCATCGCATTGTGCAGCTCAGCGCGCGCGGCGAAAGCGACGAGATAGTCCGTCGCCGTCAGCCCCCGACCGCGCTCGGCGATTTTCAGCAAGCCCTTGTCCATGTCGCCACGCCGCGCCGCCGGCACGCCGTCGACAATCGCTGCCGACACCGGCCACCACATCGCGCGGATCAGATCGAGCGCGCGGGAAAGCGGCGGATCGGCAACCTCGACGATGGCGCCCTGCGCTTCCAACGCCCGCGCGGTTCGCGTCACCGCCGCCTCGATGTCGGGATCGAGCGCATCGACGTGTCCGAGCCGCATCGACATCGCAATCCGCAAACCGCGCACGCCGTCATTCAGCCCGACGCCATATTCGCCGACCTGTTCGCCGGTCAACGCCGTCATGTCGCGCGCATCGGGCCGCGCGATCGCCGTCATCAGGCACGCAGCGTCGGTGACGTTGCGCGCGATCGGCCCGTGATGCGACAGCACATTCAGCAGCGGCGCCGGATAGACCGGCACGCAGCCGACGCTTGGCTTGAAGCCGAACACGCCGGTGAATGCCGCCGGAATGCGCAGCGAGCCGGCGCCATCGGTGCCGAGATGCAACAGGCCGAGGCCGAGCAAAGCGGCCACCGCGCCGCCGCCGGTCGAGCCGCCAGGCGTGTGCGCCGGATTCCACGGATTGCGGGTGATGCCGCTGCGCGGCGAATGACAGACGCCGATCCAGCCATGCTCCGGCATGCAGGTCTTGCCGAGGAACACCGCGCCCTGCTCGCGCAGCCGCGCGACCGCCGGCGCATCGTCGCCGGCCGGCGTGTCGTCGCCGGTCAGCGAGCCGCGCAGCGTCGGATAGCCCTTGAGCCAGATATTGTCCTTGACCGTGGCCGGCACGCCGTCGAGCGCGCCCAAGGGCGCTCCGGCCCGCCACCGCGTTTCCGACGCAGCGGCTTCCGCCAGCACTTTATCCGACATCAAGGGCATGAAGGCATTGACGGCGGCGGCAGCCTCGATCCGCGCCAGGCCATCGCGCGCCACCTCGACCGGCGACAGCGCGCCGCGCCGGTAGGCTTCCGTCAAGCTCTCGACGCTAAGATCGGCGATGGCGGTCATTGGCGGCGTCCCCGGATCGGCCCCTAGTGGTCCGATTCTAACATTCGCAACCCGTCTGCGGAGCCACTATTGCGAATGTTAGAATCAAAGGACCACTAGCAAGTTATTGTTGCTAGAGGAGCTTTGGATTTGACGTTCGCATAAAATGGTCGCGGCAAATGGGTGGCGAACGTCAAATCCGCTCCACTAGCCCGCCCAAAGTTAGCGGCCGGAAGCCTCCCGCGCACCTTCCAATCGTCGCCGGGGGCGGGTAAACCGAAGCGTCAAAGACGACCCCGTAGCTCAGTTGGATAGAGCATCAGCCTTCTAAGCTGAGGGTCGCTGGTTCGAATCCAGCCGGGGTCGCCAATTTAATCCGCTCATCGCGCCTGAGCGAGAAGCCGCCGACGACGACCAGCGGCTGGCGGTAATGAAGGCCGACTGGCCGGACGCGCCCATTCGCCAATCAAACCAAACGCGCCAGCCGCGTCGCGTGACGCGAAACGCCCGACGCGCCTTTTTTTGTCGGCGTCACAGCCTTCGGCCGCCGGCGGACGCGCTTGACCCGCACCATTGTCGCTCTAAGCTATGCTTATATAGCATAGGCAGAACGGCGGCCATGGAATTGCGCGAGCTGAGAAATTTCATGCAGGTCGCGCGCACCGGCAGCGTCAGCCGCGCCGCCCTGGAATTGCGTCTCGCGCAACCGGCCCTGAGCCGGCAAATCCGCAAGCTCGAACACGAACTCGGCGTTTCGCTGTTTACGCGGCACGGTCGAGGCGTCCGCCTCACCGTTCCGGGCGCGGTCCTGCTCGAACGCGCCGAAACGATCGCGCAACTGGTTCATGAAACAAGCCAGGAAATCAGACAAGACCGCGCGCCGGCGCGCGGCCGTTTCACACTCGGCGCGCCGCCGGCGGCCGGACGTCTGTTGATCCCGCCCTTCGTCAAACGCTTCCAGAAAGCCTGGCCGCTGACGACGCTGCATATGCGCGAGGGCGTCACCAGTTCGCTGCTCGAATGGCTGATCGACAAGCGTCTCGACCTGGCGCTGCTGCATAATCCGCCGCACCTCGAATCTCTGAATATAACGCCTGTTTTGAGTGAACGCATGCTGGTAGTCGGCCCTCCGGTGCAACGCACCAGGCGAGCCGCGCATCCCAAAAGCTACCGTATCCGCGACATCGGCGACCTGCCCTTGATCCTGCCGAACATGGCACACACCAATCGCCGGCTGGTCGAGCACGCCGCGCTTGAGCACGGCGTACGCCTGCGCATCAAGATCGAAGCCGACAGCGTCGCTTTTGCCAAGGCGATGGTCGAGAACGGTCTTGGCTACACCATTCTTACTTACGCCGCCGTGCAGGACGAACTGGCGCGCAAGACATTGACCGCCTATCCGATCGTGCAGCCGACTCTGTCGACCCGTGTCTGCATTGTTACGTTACGTGAAAAGCAGACGCCCAAGCTGACTCAGGATTCCAGCGCGATGCTGCATGACGTGTGCCGCTCGCTGGTGCGGCAAAAAGTGTGGGCCGGCGCCATTCTGCCGTGACCGGCGAAAAATCGTGACGGCGCCGCAATCGCGCGCCGACTAGCCATGCCGACAAAGTATATCGCGAAGCCGCCGCGCGCATTGCCGGCGAGGCGCTGGCGCACTAGGCTTGCCTGACAATAAGCAAAACGTGGGAGGATGCCCGTGAAAGCCTTCAAGCTCGTTCCGATCGGCCGGCTGATCCAGTTCGGACTGTGCGCCGTGCTCGGCGCGGCCCTGCTCCCCGGCTCGTCTTTGGCGCAGGACTTTCCGAACCGTTCGATCCGCCTCATCGTGCCGTTCCCGCCGGGCGGTCCGAACGACATCATTGCCCGTCTGGTCGGCAAGCGTATGTCGGAAATCCTCAGGCAGACCATCGTCATTGAAAACCGCGCCGGTCAGGGCGGCGTCGTCGGCACCGACGTGGTCGCGAAATCGGCACCAGACGGTTACACCATCGCCATCTCCAGCGCCGGCGCGCTCGCCATCAGCCCGAGCATGGAGAAGGTCTCCTATGACACGCTCAAGGATCTTCAGCCGATCACCTTGGTCGCCAAGGTGCCGGAGATGCTGGTGGTCGCCACCAGCGTGCCGGCAAAGGACATGAAGGAACTGATCGCGCTGGCCAAGTCGCAGCCCGGCAAGCTGAACTTCGCTTCATCCGGCAACGGAAGCCTGCCGCATCTGGCCGGCGAATTGTTCAAGCTGCAGGCCAAGATCGACATCGTCCACGTGCCCTATCGCGGCGCCGCGCCGGCGGTGAACGACCTGCTCGGCCAGCAGGTGCAAATGGTGTTCCTCGATCTGCCGGTGCTTCTCGAACAGGTCAAAGCTGGCAAGCTGCGCGCCATCGCCATTGGCGCCCCGGAGCGCGTGCCGAGCGCGCCGGACGTTCCGACCACCAAGGAAGTCGGATTCCCCGATCTGCAAACCGAAAACTGGTACGGTATGGTCGCCGCGGCGAAGACCCCGGCGAACATTGTCGCGATCCTTAACAAGGCGGCGGTCGAAGCGATGAAGGATCCCGACGTCAAGGACAAGCTGGCGGCGCAAGGCGCCACTTTGGTCGGCGATACGCCGGAGCATTTCGGCGCCTATATCGCCAGCGAAACCAAGAAGTGGGCCGACGTGATCAAGCAAGCCGGCGTGCCTGTGCAACAATAGCGTGTCACAGTCCGGCCTCGCCTTCCTGTCGCCCGATACGTTCGTTCTGCGCTCGACATTGACTTCGCCTTTCGGCCGCAAGGTGCGGATCGCGATCGATGTGCTCGGTCTTTCGGAACGCATAACGGTCGTACCGGCCGATACGCTCGACGAGAACGACAGCCTTCGCCAGCAGAATCCGCTCGGCAAATTGCCGTGCCTTCTGCTGGCCGACGGGACCGCCCTTTACGACAGCGGTGTGATTATCGAATTCCTGCAGGAGGTGGCCGGCGGCGAAGCGCTGCTGCCGTTGCACGGGCTCGAGCGTTACACGAAGCTGACGCTTGCGACTTTGGCGGACGGCATCACCGATGCCGCTTTGCTGATGGTATACGAGAGCCGTTTCCGCGAAGCGGCCACTTATTCGCAACGCTGGCTGGCGCATCAGCGCGGCAAGATCGCGCGGGCGCTGGCCGCTTTCGAGGCGTCGCCGCCCGACCCGCGCAAGACCGATATGGCAACGATCGCGCTGGCCTGCGCTTTCGGTTACCTCGACTGGCGCAAGCCTGTGGAATGGCGGCCGGCGCATCCGCGTCTGGTGCAATGGCTGGAGGCCTTCACCGTGCACGAACCGGCCTATGCGCGCACGCGCGCACCGGCGCCAACGGCCAATCCATGAGCGACCGGACCATCGAGCCGCCACTGGCGCTGCGGACCTGCATGACGCCGCCGTCGCGGCCGACGCTTGTGTTGCCGCGCGGCGCCTGCGACACGCATTTCCATATTTTCGGGCCGCGCGCGCGATTTCCCTATGCACCCGGTCGCGCAGCCACGCCGGCCGATGCGCCGAAGGAGGCGCTGTTTGCGCTGCATGCGCTGCTCGGCATTGAGCGCGGCGTTGTCGTCCACACGCAGGCGCACGGCTTCGACAATGCCGCCACGGCCGATGCTGTTGCCGCCAGACCGGACGATTATCGCGGCATCGCTTTGCTGCCGATCGACATCGCCGATGCCGAACTCGGGCGGCTCGACAGGCAAGGTTTTCGCGGCGCGCGCTTCCATTACATGCAGCATCTTGGCCAAAGCACGCCGGTCCGAGACGTCATCGCGTTCGGCAAACGTCTCGCCGATATCGGCTGGCATTTGCAAATCCATATGGCGGCCGAACTGATCGTCGAATTGAGTGCGGCGATAGCCACCTCGCCGGTGCCGGTGGTGATCGACCATATGGGCCGCATCGATGCCTCGCTCGGGCTCGACCAGCCAGCCTTTCAGCATCTGCTGCGGCTGATGGATCATCCGCATGTCTGGGTGAAAGTCAGTGGCAGCGATCGCGCCACCCGCCAGGGCCCGCCTTACGCCGACGCCGTACCGTTCGCCGTCAAACTCGTTGCCGATTTCGGCGACCGCGTTCTGTGGGGCACCGACTGGCCGCACCCCAATCACCAGGGTCCGATTCCCGACGACGGTGCGCTGGTCGACCTCGTCGCCGCGATCGCGCCGACGCAAAGCGCGCGGCAGGCGCTGCTCGTCGACAATCCGCAACGGCTTTATGGCTTCGCACCGATAGCCGGGCGCACCGACCCTTCGGAGACATCCCTATGAGCGGGCGTTTGCAGGACCGCATTGCCATCGTCACCGGCGCCGGCTCGGTCGGTCCGGGCTGGGGCAATGGCCGCGCCACCGCCGTGCGTTTCGCCGAGGAAGGCGCGCGGATATTCGCCGTCGACCGCGATCTCGACAGCCTTCAGGAAACAGTCGCGCGGGTGCAGGCCGCCGGCGGCGAGATCGCGGTGCATCGCTGCGACGTCACCGACAGCGCGGCGGTCGCTGCGATGGTCACCGCTTGCGTTGCCCGCTTCGGCCGCGTCGATATATTGGTCAACAATGTCGGCGGCTCGGCGCCAGGCGGCCCGGTAGAAATGTCGGAAGAAGTCTGGGACTCGCAAGTCGATTTCAATCTGAAAAGCGTCTTCCTGACCCTCAAACATGTGTTGCCGGTGATGGAAAGGCAGAAACAGGGTTCGATCGTCAATCTTGCCTCGACCTCCGGCATTCGATTTACCGGCGCTGCCCAGGTCGGCTATGCCGCCACCAAGGCCGGCGTCATCCAGCTCTCGCGCGTCGTCGCCGTGCAATATGCCGGCAGAGGCATTCGCGTGAATACGGTGATCCCCGGCCAGCTGCATACGCCGATGGTCGAGGCACGCCTTGCCAAGCAGCGCGCCGGCGGCGACGTCGAGGCGTTGCTAAAGCAAAGGCTCAAGCGCATTCCCGCCGGATTCATGGGCGACGGCCGCGATACCGCCAATGCCGCTCTCTATCTTGCCTCGGATGAGGCCCGCTTTGTGACCGGAGCCGAGATCGTGGTCGATGGCGGCATGAGCGTACGCTGCGATTAGCCAGCATACCGCATATGGTATTGGTCGGACAGTCTGGCCGTGTTGAGCGCCTTTGCACGCCGCTACCGGCGGTTCCAGTTCATCGAAATATACAAAATTTGCACATATTTCTAAGCGATCTGGATTGGCCAACCAGATTGCCAAGAAACTTAAATTTAACAAGTTTGGCACACTGATATCTATCCGGACCCCAAGTTGCGTCCGTTCATCACCAGCGCGCCTGAGATTGTATGGCCGAGACGCCCGAACAAACGCCGATCGAAGCCGCGGAGGCAGTCTCCTCGCCGCCTTTGGCGCCGGCGGCGGCGCCGCTTTGTTACGTGGTCGACGATGACGCCAGCATCCGCCACTTCCTGTCGCTGGTCTTGCATGGCGCCGGCGTCGATACGGTAGAATTTCCGGACGGCGGCGGCCTGCGCGCCGCGCTGCAACGCCGCGTTCCCGACCTCGTCTTCCTCAACATCTCGCTTGAAGCCGCCGACTCGATCGAGTCGGTGATCGCGCTCGGCAATGCCGGCTTTCGCGGCCACATTCAGCTGACCAGCATGCGCGGCGCCGCGGTGCTCGATCATGTCAAGAACATCGGCCTGCAACATAAACTCAATATGCTGCCGGCTCTCAAGAAGCCGTTCGAGACCGATGCCATCATCAAGATCCTGCGCGATCTCAATCTTGGCACGGCGGCCGCGGGCGCATCGACCATCGACCTCGATGAGGCAATCGACAACGGCTGGATCGAATTCTGGTATCAACCCAAGATCGATCTGCGCAAGAAACAGCTGGCCGGCGCCGAGGCCTATGCGCGGGCCCGCCATCCCATTCACGGCATTGCCCTGCCCGGCGCCTTTATGCCGA
>CAMAUC010000086.1 GCA_945861265.1 Rhizobium sp. Q54
GTCTTTTTCCCGGGGCGTGAGATTCATGCGTTCCTCTAAGTATTACTGCAACCAGAGCCGCGGCACCGGTGTGCCGAGCGCGGCCAGAACGGCGATCATATCGTGGCGCAGCGCCGCGCCATCCTTGGCGCAAAGCCGCGCCACCGCCATCCCGTTCCAACTCGAAATGCCGACCTCGCCTGAGAAAGTCTCGCCGAGCGCGCGGACTTGTTCAAGGGCGGCATCCGCGCCCGGCGCAAGCAGCACGGTGGCAATGGCAATGCCACCGTTGGTGACGGCGCGCGCGGCCATTCTGGCCGCGATGGCGCCGTCGAGCCGCGCGGTGTCGGCATAGATCAGTTTGCCGCTACGGCGGATGCGCCAGGCGTCGGTGAAGAAGCCCTGCACCATCGCCTCGTCCATGGCGGCGCGGCCGAACACCACCGCCTCGGCCATGATGAGGGAAGAACCCTCGGCGAGATCGATATCGATCGTGCGCCTGAGACGCGCGTGATCGAACAGAATTGTCTCCTGCGGCAGCCAGGCGAGCTTCGCGTCCTGAGCGACGCTCAAGCGCACATCCATCGCGGCATCGGCGCCGGACGAGCGATAGATCTTCTCAGCCGCCGCCGTGCCGAAGATGAGGCTCGCGCCCTCGCCGACCGAGAGATCGATGCTGAAGCGGTCGCCGCCGGTCATGCCGCCTCCGGTATTGACCAAAACGGCTTCCAGCGCCTGCGGCGTCGCATTGGGAAAACGCACGCGCAGCGATCCGTCCTCATGGACGCGCGTTCGCCGGGTGGTGCCGTCATGCGCGGAGACGGACAGCGCGATATGTCCGGTGGCCCGGTTGGCGGCGAAGGTGCGCGCTGTTGCAGCTATTGCAGTCGGCACTCACCCCTCCACTCGTCATGCCCGGCTTCATGCCGGGCATCCACGTCTTTCTTCCTTGAAGTAAGCAAGACGTGGATGGCCGGGACAAGCCCGGCCATGACGGAAATCACTTAAATCGCCAGCGCCCGCTTGAGCGCGGCTTCGTCCAGATTGGCCTTGTCGCTTTGATAGACGATCGAGCCGCGATCCATCACCACCAGATGATCGCCGAGTTCCTGGGCGAAGTCGAGATATTGCTCGACCAGGATGATCGCCATTTCTTTGAGGCTGCGCAGGTAATCGATGGCACGGCCGATATCCTTGATGATCGACGGCTGAATGCCCTCGGTCGGCTCGTCGAGCAGCAGCAGGCGCGGCCGCATGGTCAGCGCGCGGCCGATCGCCAATTGCTGCTGCTGGCCGCCGGACAGATCGCCGCCGCGCCGGCCGAGCATGCTTTGCAACACCGGAAACAGCGAGAACACATCATCGGGAATCTCGCGCTGGTCGCGCGGCAGCGGCGCAAAGCCGGTCTCGAGGTTTTCCTGCACGGTGAGCAGCGGAAAAATCTCGCGGCCCTGCGGCACATAGGCAATGCCGGAACGGGCGCGATCGACGGTCGACATGCGGGTAATGTCCTTGCCCTCGAACATGATGGTGCCGTTCTTGACCGGCTTCTGGCCGACCAAGGCGCGCAGCAGGCTCGATTTGCCGACGCCGTTGCGGCCCAGCACGCAGGTGACCTTGCCGGGCTCGGCTTTCAGCGAGATGCCGCGCAGCGCCTGCGCCGCGCCGTAATAGAGGTCGATATTGGTGGCTTCGAGCATGGCTTATTTCTTTCTGCGCATGATCTTATCCGAAAACCGGGTCCCACTTTTCGGGATCATGCGCTACCTTCCCAAATACACTTCAACGACGCGGTCGTTGGTCGAGACCTGATCGATCGATCCTTCGGCCAGCACCGAACCTTCGTGTAAGCACGTCACCTTGACGCCGAGTTCACGGACGAAAGCCATGTCGTGTTCGACCACAACGACGGTCTTGGTCTTGTTGATCTCGCGCAGCAGCTCCGCGGTCTGCATGGTCTCGACGTCGGTCATCCCGGCGACCGGTTCGTCGACCAGCAGCAATTTCGGGTCCTGCGCCAGCAGCATGGCGATTTCCAGCCACTGCTTCTGGCCGTGCGACAGACTGCCGGCAACGCGCGCGCGCAAGTGCTTCAGGCGGACGATGTCGAGTACCTGATCGATGCGGGCTTCCTGCTCGGCCGAGGATTGCCAGAACAAGGTCGCCTTCACGCTGCGGTCGTTTTTCAGAGAAAGTTGAAGGTTGTCCTCGACAGTGTGCATCTCGAACACGGTCGGCTTCTGGAATTTGCGGCCGATGCCGAGCGTGGCGATTTCGGTCTCGTCCAGCTTGGACAAATCGTATTTGCCTTCCTCGAAGAAGACGTCGCCCTCGTCCGGCCGCGTCTTGCCGGTGATGACGTCCATCATGGTCGTCTTGCCGGCGCCGTTCGGGCCGATGATGGCGCGCATCTCGCCGGGCTCGACGATGAAGGACAGTTCGTTGAGCGCCTTGAAGCCGTCGAACGACACGCTGATGCCGTCGAGGTAGAGCAGCGAGGACGTCGTTTTGCGATCTGCTTGAACGGTGGCCATGCTTCTACTCCGCCGCGCTCGGTTGGGCCGGCGACGCGCCGCCACCCGCGGATGCCCCCTCGGCTGCCTTTGCCTCGGCCTTGTCGGCGTGGCCGGCGCGCCAGTTGTTATAGGTGCCGATGATTCCGCGCGGCAGGAACAAGGTGGTGCCGATGAACAGCCCGCCGAGCATGAACAGCCAATACGGCGCCAACGCCCCCGAGGTGAAGAAGGTCTTGGCGTAGTTGACGACGAAGGCGCCCAGCACCGCGCCGGTCAGCGTGCCGCGGCCGCCGACGGCGACCCAGATCACTGCTTCAATGGAGTTGCCGGGCGCGAATTCGCCGGGATTGATGATGCCGACCTGCGGCACATAAAGCGCACCGGCGACGCCGGCCATGCAAGCCGACACCGTGAACACGAACAGCTTGTAGGCCTCGACCCGGTAGCCGAGGAAGCGCGTGCGCGATTCCGCGTCGCGGATGCCGATCAGCACTTTGCCGAACTTTGAGGTGACGATGGCGCGGCAGATCAGGAAGCAGACGGCGAGCGCGATACAGGACGTGACCAACAACGCGTTGCGCGTGCCCTCAGCCTGCACGTTGAAGCCGAGAATATCCTTGAAATCGGTCAGGCCGTTATTGCCGCCGAAACCGAAATTGTTGCGGAAAAATCCGAGCAGCAGCGCGTAGGTCATCGCCTGGGTGATGATCGACAGGTACACGCCAGTGACGCGTGAGCGGAAAGCAAACCAGCCGAACACGAAGGCCAGCAGTCCCGGCACCAGCAACACCATCAGCATGGCGTAGGCGAAGCTGTTGAAGCCGTACCAGAAGAACGGCAGTTCCGACCAGTTCAGGAACACCATGAAGTCCGGCAGGATCGGATTGGCGTAAACGCCGCGCGTGCCGATCTGGCGCATCAGGTACATGCCCATGGCGTAACCGCCGAGCGCGAAGAAGGCGCCATGACCGAGCGACAGAATGCCGACATAGCCCCAGATCAGGTCGATCGAAAGCGCCAGAAGGCCGTAACAGACATATTTACCGAACAGCGCGACGAAATAGGTCGACAGATGCAGCGCCGAACCCTCCGGCATCAAGAGGTTTGAAACCGGAATGGCGATAGCGAACGCGGCCAGCAGCACGAGAAAGAGCGTCGAGCCGCGATCGAGCAGACGAATGAGTGGATGCGAGGTCATCATGCTTCGATCGCCCTGCCCTTGAGTGCGAACATGCCGCGCGGCCGCTTCTGGATGAACAGGATGATGAAGACCAGGATGGCGATCTTGGCCAGCACCGCGCCGGCGAAGGGTTCGAGGAATTTGTTGGCGATGCCGAGCGTCAGCGCGCCGACCAAGGTGCCCCACAGATTGCCGACGCCGCCGAAGACCACGACCATGAAACTATCGATGATGTAGCCCTGACCGAGGTTCGGCGACACGTTATCGATCTGCGACAGCGCCACACCCGCCAGGCCGGCGATGCCGGAGCCGAGGCCGAAGGTCAGCGCGTCGATGCGCGCGGTGCGGATGCCGACCGCCGCGGCCATTTGCCGGTTCTGCGTAACGGCGCGCATTTCCAGACCGAGCCGCGTGAAGCGCAGCATGGCGAGCAGCGCGGCGAAGACGATGCCCGTAAACAGGATGATCCACATGCGGTTATAGGTGATGAGAATGCCGCCGAGGTCGAAGGCGCCCGACATCCACGACGGATTGCCGACTTCCTTGTTTGTCGGCCCGAAGGCGACACGCACCGCCTGTTGCAGCACCAGCGAAATGCCCCAGGTGGCGAGCAGCGTTTCCAGCGGCCGGCCGTATAGGAAACGGATGACGCTGCGCTCGATGGCGATGCCGACGGCGGCGGAGAATATGAAAGCGAGCGGTAGCGCAATGGCCAGCGAATAATCGAACAGGCCGGGATAGCGCGTGCGGATGATTTCCTGGACCACGTAGGTGACATAGGCCCCGAGCATCACCATCTCGCCATGCGCCATGTTGATGACGCCCATGACGCCGAAGGTGATGGCCAGTCCAATGGCGGCGAGCAGCAGCACCGAACCGAGCGACAGCCCGTACCAGAGATTTTGCACCGTGTTCCAGATCGCCAGATTGCGCTGGATTTGGGCGCTGGCGGCGGTGGCGGCAGCGCGGACTTCGGCCGGCGTATCGGCGGGCAGACTTTCGATCAGCGCCAGCGAATCCTGGTCGCCGCGGTCGCGGATGATATTGATCGCGGCGATCTTGTCGGCCGGCGATGTATCGTCGGCGCCGAGCAGAATGGCGGCGCGGGCCTCGGTGAGTACTTTCTTCACGCGCGGAATTTTTTCGGCTTCCAGCGCCTTCTCGACCGCGGGCAGCACGGCGGCGTCACGCGACTTGAAGACGGCCTGCGCCGACTCGTAGCGCTTGGCCGCATCCGGCGCCATCAAAGTGAGCGCGCCATTGGCGGCGTCGATGACGCCGCGCAGGCGGTTGTTGACGCGCACCGCGTCGAGATCGTCGGGCGGCGCGCCGTCGAACGGCTTGCCGGTCTCGGCGTCGATCAATTTGTCGTCGACGGTCTTGATGAAGACCTTCTTATCCTTGGCGCTGAATTGCAGCCGGCCATCCTGCAAAGCGGCGATCAGCGGCGCCGCCATCGGATTGCCGCTGGTCGCCACGGCGGTGACGGCATCGGCGGTGTCGGCGTAATCGTCGGTGGTGAGTTTCTCCAGCGCGTCTTCGTATGGGCCGGCATGGGCAAGGCCCGCGGCGCTGACGATGAGACCGATGGCGAATACGATCGCCAGGATGCGGTCGCGGAATTTACCCATTGCAGTCATTCCCGGCAGAACACTGGTTCGACAGTTGGAAGCGGACAATCGCACCCCGCCTCTATCTTTTTTTGGAAGCCGGAGGCGGCGGTTTGCGCCGCCTCCGTTATCCATTGGTGAGCTGGACTTCAGATCACGAAGCCTGACCGCCGCACTTCTTGGTGACGGTGTTGTAGTTGCCGCACTTCAGCTTAACCCAATCGGACTCGAGGTCCTTCGAGCCGGGCAGGAAGTCGGTCCAGGCATCGCCGGGGACCAGGCCTTTGGTCTTCCAGACGACGTCGAACTGGCCATCACCCTTGATTTCGCCGACGAAGACCGGCTTGGTGATGTGATGGTTCGGCAGCATCGTCGAGGTGCCGCCCGTGAGGTTCGGCGCGGTGATGCCCGGCAGAGCGTCGATGACCTTGGTCGCGTCGGTGGTCTTCACCTTCTCGACCGCCTTCACCCACATGTTGAAGCCGATGACAGTCGCTTCCATCGGATCGTTGGTGGTGCGCTTCGGGTTCTTGGTGAAAGCCTGCCACTTCTTGATGAACTCGGTATTGCCCGGGCTCTTGACCGACTGGAAGTAGTTCCAGGCGGCGAGATGGCCGAGCAGCGGCTTGGTGTCGAGACCGGCGAGTTCTTCCTCGCCGACCGAGAACGCCACGACCGGGATGTCGGTCGCCTTGATGCCCTGGTTGCCGAGTTCTTTGTAGAACGGCACGTTGGCGTCGCCATTGATGGTCGAGACCACGCCGGTTTTCTTGCCGGCCGAGCCGAACTTCTTGATATCCGACACGATCGTCTGCCAATCGGAATGCCCGAACGGCGTGTAGTTGATCATGATGTCTTCCTGCTTGACGCCCTTCGACTTCAGATAGGCTTCAAGAATCTTGTTGGTCGTGCGCGGATAGACGTAGTCGGTGCCCGCGAGAACCCACCGCTTCACCGAGCCGCCTTCCTTGCTCATCAGATAATCGACGGCCGGGATCGCCTGCTGGTTCGGCGCGGCGCCCGTGTAGAAGACGTTGTATTCCGACTCTTCGCCTTCGTATTGAACCGGGTAGAACAGGATCGAATTGAGTTCCTTGAACACCGGCAGCACGGACTTGCGCGACACCGAGGTCCAGCAGCCGAACACCACGGCCACCTTGTTCTTGGCGATAAGCTCACGCGCCTTTTCGGCGAACAGCGGCCAGTTCGAGGCCGGATCGACGACGACGGCTTCGAGCTTCTTGCCGTTGACGCCACCCTTTTTGTTCTGCTCGTCGATCATGAACAGCACGGTGTCCTTCAGCGTGGTTTCGCTGATGGCCATGGTGCCCGAGAGCGAGTGCAGAACGCCGACCTTGATCGTGTCTTGCGCCTGCGCGGACGAGATCGCTCCCGTGGCCGCGAAGGCAAACCCGGCGGTGGCGGCGAGCCACTTGCGGGCAGTCGGCCGTCTCGCGGCCGTATGATTCGATGTGAACATTCGTTGAGACCCCTGCGTTTGACGCGCGCGTTTAGTCGCGACGACTTGCTTCGCGCAGGGTGGGGATCGCAAACCCTGTGCCAAACCTCTGGGATGACCGTAAGCTACTGTTTTACCGTAGGTATAAGATGCGGAGCCGGAATTGCCTATTTTCCGGTCAGAGCGATGTGATGATTATTTAGGCATAATTGGTTCATTCTTTGGCACTGCACACAATCTGCCCAGTCGGCCCGGCGACCTACCAAAGCTCCTCGACCGTCAACCGGCGCGAAATCAACCGCTGTTGCAGGCAATAGGAAATCAGCAGCTCCAGGCAGGGCCGGTTGGCGACCCGGCCGAAAGGCGTGGTCGCAACACGCCCCGCGGCAATCCAGCCGGCTTCCAGAAGCCGGTACAACTCGGCCACCGCGGCCGGCCTGGCGCGCGCCAATGCCTCGGTGACCACCACCATGTGATTGACCGGCACCAGGCCATGTTTGGCGAACCAGGCCTTGGCCTCGGCTTCCGGATTGGCGATGACGCTTTGGAGACGCGGATCGTCCGGCATCGCCGCGCCATAAATGGCGGCGTCGAGTTCGCCATCAAACAGCATCTTGGTGATGTCGTTACCCTTGTCGGCACGGAAGACGCCCGGCGGGTCCTTTGCCTCTGCGACATGGCCGTCCTCGAAAGTCACCCACTGCACCGCCGACAGATCGGCGCCGTAGTCGTTTTGCAGAATGCCGCGCACCCAGCCGGCGGTAGTCTGGCTGTAGGAGCGCACGCCGATGCGCTTGCCGGCGAGATCGGCGGGCGTGAGTCGGCCGCGCTCGCTGTTGTACAGCATGGTGTGATGCTGAAACCGCGCCAGCATCGCCGCCGGCAGCAGCGTCAGGCCTTTATTATGTTCCCTCGCCTGCAAATAGGTGACCAGCGCCATTTCACTGGCGTCATAGGCGTGCTCGCGCACCATCGGCTTGAATGCCGTGTGCATCGGCTTCACCTCGACGAAGTCCAGCTTCAGCGTCGGCGATGTGATTTCGCCGCGCTTGAGCGGCAGCGTGTGGGGATAATCGCCGATGGCGATGCGCAAAGTATCCAAGGTCCGTTCCCCTAACTGTCCGCGGTTCTCCACCGCGCCCGATATTTCCAAGCTTGACCCGCCGCGCCAGATTGTCAACAATTTGGTCAACAGGATTGTGTCGCCTATGCCCCGCCCCGCCTTGGCCGAAACGGATATCTCCGCGCAATTGCGCGAGGCGATCGCGCGCGGCCAGTTCTCGCCCAATGAGCGGCTGGTCGAAGCCGAGCTGGCGGAGCGCTACTCGGTCAACCGCGCGCATATCCGCACCGCGCTGGCCGTACTCGATCGGGACGGCCTCGTCGTGCGCCTGCCCAATCGGGGCGCCCGCGTGCGGGCTATTTCCGACGCGGAAGCCATGGAAATCGCCGAAACCCGGCTGGCAATCGAGACGATGGTGGCGCGTCAGGCCGCTTTGCGCGGCGACGCCAAAGGCCGCGCCAGCCTGCGCCGGATCGAAAAGGATATGCGGCGGGCAGTGACGCAAAGCGATGCCGCGCTCTACTCGCAATGCAACGCGGCGCTGCACCGCGAACTGCAACGCATGGCTGGCAACGCCACCGCCAACCGCATTCTCAATACGTTGAAATCGCACCTTATGCGCCTGCAATACCGGGGCATCCTGCTGCCGGGCCGGCCGCGCGCATCTCTCGCCGAACACGCCGCTATCGTCAAAGCCGTCTGCGCCGGCGACGCCGATGCGGCGGAACGCGCCATGCGCAAACACCTGACGAGTTTCACCCGCCTGCTCAAGCAGGCGATCGAAGCCACCCGTATGGGCGGCTTCTAGACTCTTACTTACGAAAATGGGGTTCAAGTACATGCCGGATCAAAAGACAGGACTCGTCATCACCGCTCATCCGGGCGACTTCGTCTGGCGCGCCGGCGGCGCGATCGCGCTGCACGCCAAGCAGGGCTACAAGGTCAAGATCGTCTGCATGTCCTTCGGCGAGCGCGGCGAAAGCCAGTTTGCCTGGAAGGAACCAGGCGCGACCATGGCCAGCGTCAAGGCGGGCCGCAAGGACGAAGCGGAGCGCGCAGCCAGCCTGCTCGGCGCCGAGATCGAATTCTTCGACTGCGGCGATTATCCGCTCAAGCTTAACGAAACGCATTTCGACCGCATGGTCGACATCTACCGCGAGACCAACCCGAGCTTCGTGCTCACACACGCACTGGAAGACCCGTATAATTTCGACCATCCGAACGCCTGCCACTTCGCGCAGGAAACCCGAGTCGTGGCGCAAGCCATGGGCCACAAGCCGGGCGCCAAATACAAATATTCGGCGCCACCGGTCTATCTGTTCGAGCCGCATCAGCCGGAAATGTGCAACTACAAGCCTGATCTCATTCTCAAGATCGACGAGGTCTGGGAACAGAAGTACAAGGCGTTCCAGATTCTGGCCGCGCAGAAGCATCTGTGGGGCTATTACGAGCGCGTCGCGCTCAATCGCGGCATCCAGGGCTCGCGCAACACCGGCATCCCGATGACCTACGGCGAGGCCTATCAGACCTTGTTCCCGCGCGTCGTCACCGAGACATTGGGCTGAGGAGCAACTCATGAAGAACGTTGTTGTCCGCAACATCAAGCGCGCCGATCCGCAGGCAATCGCCACCTTCGAGAAACTCGGCGCCTCGACCGTGCATGAAGCGCTCGGCCGCTATCAGTTGATGAAGCCCTATATGCGCCCGATCTGGCCAGGCGCCTGCATTGCCGGCCCTGCCGTCACCATTCTCGCGCAGCCCGGCGACAACTGGATGCTGCACGTCGCCATCGAGCAGTGCCAGCCCGGCGATGTGGTCGTGCTCGGCTGCACCGCCGACAATACCGACGGCATGATCGGCGACCTCATCGCCACCTCGCTGAAGGCGCGCGGCGTCAAGGGCGTGATCATGGATGCCGGCGCCCGCGACGTCGCCACGCTCAAGGAGATGGGCTTCCCAATCTGGTCGCGCGCCATCTCGTCCAAAGGCACGGTCAAGGCGACGCTCGGCTCAGTCAACATCCCGGTGGTCTGCGCCGGCGTCAATGTCGAGCCGGGCGACGCGGTCGTCGCCGACGATGACGGTGTTGTCGTCGTGCCGAAACGATACGCGGTCGAGACCGCGCAGAAGGCGCAGAAGCGCGCCGACGACGAGGAAGCCAAGCGGACCAAGCTGGCCTCCGGCATTCTTGGCCTCGACATGTATAATATGCGCGAGCCGCTGGCCAAGGCCGGGCTGGTCTATGTCGATAATCCGGAAGACGTGTGAGCGCCGCAGGGCGCGGGCCCTGCCGCGCGGTAACCAATGGTTAAGGTTGTTTGCGAGTAACCAATTCTCGGGCTATCGGGAAACCTTTGATTCAAATCGCTCGGATATGACAGTTCTACCGTTCACTGTGGAGCATCCCATGTCCAAGATTGTTGCGTTTCTGAAGAATGAATCCGGCGCCACCGCCATCGAATACGGCCTGATCGCCGCCGGCATTTCCGTCGCGATCATCGCTGTCGTCAACGGCCTCGGCACCTCGCTGAACACCAAGTTCACGAGCATCTCGACCCAGCTGAAATAGCTGACGCGGCTTCGCCGCCACCGAACAAGAAGCCGCCGGCAACGGCGGCTTTTTCTTTACGCGCTGACGGCGGCGTCCTTTTGTCCGCCAACGCGCCGGCTAAACCAGCCCCGGCCCGCGGCGAAACTTGATCGCGGCGATGAGGCCGAGCATCACGAAGATGACCAGTGCCGCCCCCTGCGTGACCGCGAACTGGAAATCTGTCGGCGGCGCGAAAGGCGGCCCCACCATCGGCGCCGCCGGATTGATGAGCTTCACCTTCTCAAAGGCCTGCACGATCAGCACGAAGACATTGAGATAGAGCGAGAACACGGCGCTGAGCACGTAGATCCAGCGCCATTTGCCGTAAAGATGCTTGCCGTAGAGCGCCAGCAGGCCGATCAGGAATGCCACCGCCGCGACAACGCCGGTACCCGCCGCCGGCGTGAACACTTTCGCTTGCGTGGGTGACAGGAAGAACATGAAGCCAGTCACGGTTGTCAGCACCGTGGTCAGCCAGAACAGCGCGGTCAATTTGGGCAGCCGGTGCGAGCCGATCATGCCGAAAACGATGATGATCCCGCTGGCGATGGCGATCAGCGTGATGACGACGTGAACCAGCGTAAACGTTTGAACCGACAGACCGACGATCATCGCACGCCCCTCTTGTTGTCCCCGTCTCGCCCGGTAATGGAATACTATAGCGATGCGGGCCTATTGGCCACTGGGGGTGCGTGCCACCTTTGTCGCAGGCATCCTATTTACCGCTCGGCCCGAAGCGTTCGGTTTTGATCCGTTGTGTCGCGTGGCCGAGATCGCGCAGACCGCGCGCCACCGATTCCACCAGAGACGTCGGCCCGCAGATGAAAATGCGCGGACTGGCCGACGGGGGAAACGCGGCTTGTTCCAGCATCGCGCGGTCGATACGGCGGGTCTGGCCGCTCCACCCGGCCGGCTTTTCGCGCGTCAATGTGTGGACGACCGTCAGGTCCGAGCCGTCGGCGGCGAGCCGGTCAAGCTCGTCCCGGTAAATAATGTCGGACAATGTGCGCGACGAATACAACAAGGTCGCCGGCGTCCGGCTGGCGCTCGCCGCGCGCTGGCGCAACATGGCCATCAAGGGCACGATGCCGGAACCGCCGCCAACCAGAAACAATGGGCCGTCGAGCGCATCGCTCCAGACGAAATAGCCGCCGATCGGCCCGCGCATCTCGAACGTATCGCCGACACGCGCCTCGCCGGCGAGATAAGACGACACTTCGCCGTCCGGCAGCATTTCAATGGTCAATTCCAATCTGGCGCTGCCGGGCGCTGAGGCAAGTGAATAGCTGCGTTGCGCCTGATAGCCGTCCTCGGCGGTGAGACGCACGTCGACATGCTGACCGGCCTTGTGGCCGGGCCAGTCCGGCACGTCGAGCGCGAGGGTACGAACGCGCGGCGTCTCATCGATGACGCCGGTGATGCGCGCCGTCATCCATTGCAAACGCCTCGGCGGCGCGACAGCCACGGTATCAGTCACCGTCATAGCGCTGCTCGCGCCAGGGATCGCCGTAGATGTGATAGCCGTTCTCTTCCCAGAAGCCGGGCACTTCCGGATCGACGAATTGCAGTCTGCGCACCCACTTGGCGCTCTTCCAAAAATACAGATGAGGCACCAGAAGCCGCGCCGGGCCGCCATGCTCGGGATCGAGCGGCCCGCCGCCGAATTGCGTCGCCACCATCGCCTTGCCGTCGAGCAAATCCTCGGCCGGCACGTTCGTCGTGTAGCCGCCGTCGCAATGCACGAGCACATAAGGTTGCGGCGGCTCGCTCAGGCCGCAAGCTTCCAGCAGCGTGTCGATCGAGACGCCGTGCCAGTCGGTATCGAGCTTCGACCAGGTGGTGACGCAATGAATATCGACGGTGAAGTCGGTCTGCGGTATCGCGTTGAACTGCGCCCACGTCCATTCCCCGAGCGGCGAATTGCCGTCTTCCAGCGTCAGGCGCCAGGAAGCCAGATCCGGCTCCGGCGTCGGCCCCGCCGACAGCACCGGAAAATCCTCGACCAGATGCTGGCCGGGCGGCACCCGCGCATTGCGGCCGTCGGAAACGCGGCCGCGAAAGCCGCGCGAGATGGGAGGTTCGCTCATCATGAGGCCCTTGATGGACCGCCCAGTGTCGCGCGCGACTATGGCAATTACAATGCGGCGAACGGCTAGTGGAGCGGATTTGATGTTCGCTACCCGTTTG
The DNA here is from genome assembly GCA_945861265.1 of Rhizobium sp. Q54. Classification (GTDB taxonomy): domain Bacteria; phylum Pseudomonadota; class Alphaproteobacteria; order Rhizobiales; family Xanthobacteraceae; genus Pseudolabrys. Next base: position 12,585 of record CAMAUC010000086.1, read on the forward strand.
CCGCGCCAATCTTAAGCGAACGTCAAATCCGCTCCACTAGGGCCGGACTATTTTGCTTTTGACTGGAACCGCGTAGCGTGGCTTATCGCGCGACCGATAGAT
>CAMAUC010000087.1 GCA_945861265.1 Rhizobium sp. Q54
GCCGACACGCATGGCAACGCCATTCACTTGAACGAGCGCGACTGCTCGCTGCAACGCCGCCATCAAAAAGTAATCGAGGAAGCGCCGGCGCCCGGCATGAGCGCTGCCTTGCGCGCCGAGATGGGAGCGGCGGCGGTCGCGGCGGCGAAGGCTTGCAACTATGTCGGCGCCGGCACCATCGAGTTCATCGCCGACGGCGCTGGCGGCCTGAAATCCGGCGGCTTCTGGTTCATGGAAATGAACACGCGGTTGCAGGTCGAGCATCCCGTCACCGAGGCCATCACCGGCCTCGATCTGGTCGAGTGGCAATTCCAGATCGCCGCCGGCGAGAAACTGCCGCTCAGGCAGGATCAGGTGAATCTTGACGGCCACGCCGTCGAGGCGCGGCTTTACGCCGAAGACCCCGAGCGCGGCTTCCTGCCATCGACCGGCAAACTCATCGCCCTGACATTCCCGAGCGGCGATGGCATCCGTGTCGATACCGGCGTCGCGGCGGGCGATACGGTGACGCCGTTCTACGATCCGATGATCGCCAAGTTGATTGCGCATGGCAAAACCCGCGAGCAGGCCTTGAGCGTGCTGGCCCATGCGCTCGACCATACGATCGTCGCCGGTCCGCGCAGCAATGCCGGCTTCCTGGCCGCTTTGTGCCGCGCGCCGCAATTTCGCGCCGGTGAATTCGACACCGGCTTCATCGACGCCCATCTCGCCGATCTCGGCGCCGTGCCGCAGGGCCTCGACAAGGCCGCCGCCGCGCTCGGCGCGCGCGAACTCCTGGCGCATGAGCGCGCCCGCATCGCCGCCGCTGCTGAAATTGATGCCGGCGCCATCCGCTCGCCGTGGGATGCCGATGACGGTTTCCAGTTGTCCGGCCCGCGCCGCCAGATCGTGCCGATCCTCGCCGACGGCGAGAAGGTAACCGCCCAGGTCATGCAGGAGCGCAGTGGCACGGTGGTTACCATTGACGGCATCGCCGCGGCCGGCGACGCCGTGGCGGTCGCCACCGACGATGCTGTCTATGTGTTGCGCCACGGCCGCCAGACCCGCGTCGCCTTGCGCGATCTGTCGCTCGACGAAGGCAGCGACGGCTTAAGCGGCGGCACTGTGCGCGCGCCGATGCACGGCAAGGTGCTGTCGGTGCTGGTCGAGGAGGGCGCGTCCGTCACCCGCGGCCAGCGCCTCGCCATCATCGAGGCGATGAAGATGGAACACACCTTGACCGCGCCGATGGATGGCGCCGTGTCGGAAGTCACAGTGGCCAAGGACGATCAGGTGTCCGAAGGCGCGAAGATGATTGTGATTGTCGCGAAAGAGTGAGCTGAAAGAAGTTCTATGCCGCTTCACCTCATCAAGCTCTCCGTCGGCACCGACTCTGTCGCCGATCTCGAGGATTGGATCAAACTCAAGCTCAAGGAGCGCAAGCGCAAAGGCCAGAAGCCCGAGCGCGTGCACACCACGCGCATGGTACCGAAGCGCGCCGACGAATTGCTCGACGGCGGCTCGATCTATTGGGTCATCAAGGGCCAGATCATGTGCCGCGAGCGCATCCTCGCCATCACGCCGTTCACCGACAAGGACGGCATCCACCGCTGCAAGCTGGTGCTCGATCCCAAGTGCAACCCTGTCGAACCGCGCCCGCGCGCGGCGTTTCAGGGCTGGCGCTATCTCGACGACAAGGAAGCGCCGCGCGACCTGTCGAAGGCCGCGCCCGGCGCGGCCTTGATGCCGGAGGCGATGCGGCGGGAGTTGCGGGAATTGGGGTTGTTGTAGGCAGCCGCCGGGTAGTGTCTCAGTTTGATTGTGTCACGCCGAAAACGGACCAATCATCGAGTTTCAAGCCTTCACGTTTGAAGATATGCCAAGGTCCCTTTGGGCGTTCAAAGGTACGCCCTTTTTTGGCAACTGTTTGGCTAGAAACGATGTAGTAGTCCGGTTTTTCTTTGCCCCTAAGGTTTACAAAGATGTAGATGTGGGTTTTGGAAATTTCGCTTTTGTAGTGCTGACCGAGCGGCCAGTAAGTGACTGGCTTCCGACTTGTTTTGACCTGAATCGACCAAGTCTTTTTGTACGACTGATCGGTTGCGAACAGATCGGCTCCCCTCGCATTCCGTGATGTAACCGACACTATAAGCCCTAGGCGGGTTAGTTCCGCAGCTACTAGATAGACTCCTTGCATACCCGTCATTTGACCCTGGGCCGCCATTGCGTCCTCCCGTATGCTTACCGTCAAGCTGTAGCCTAATATTCCGCTCGTCCCCGCGAAAGCGGGGACCCAGAACTTTAAATGGGCTGGCAAGAACTGGATGCCCGCATTCGCGGGCATGAGCGGAGAAACCTACACTCCCAGATTATCAATCAGCCTTGTCTTGCCGATCTTCGCCGCCACCAGAAGCCGTATCGGGCCATCCTTCAGCGTCGCAACCGGAGCCAAAGTCAGCGCATGGCGCGCTTCCAGATAGTCGACCGAGAATTCTGCCTGGCGGATATGCATGCGGCCTTCTTCCAGCACCATGGCGATCGGCTCGCCAGCCTTGATGCGCGCCGCGCAGGCCTTCAAGGTTCGAGACAAAACCGGCGCATGGCGGCGCTCAAGTTCGGACAAATAGACATTGCGCGACGACAGCGCGAGGCCGTCCTTCTCGCGCACGGTGGCGAGGCCAACCACTTTGAGCGGCAGATCGAGATCCTTGGCCATCTGCGTGACCACGCGCAATTGCTGGTAGTCCTTCTGCCCGAACATCGCGAAATCGGGCGTCACTTGCGTGAACAGCTTGGCGACGACCGTGGCGACGCCGCCGAAAAAATGCGGACGGAACTTGTCCTCCAGCCCGGCCAAAGCCGCGCCTTCGGGCGCGACGCGCGTGGCGAAGTCTGTCGGGTACATGACGGACGGCGAGGGCGCCCAGACCAGATCGGCCTTGGCGTCGGCGAGCGCGTCTATGTCTTTTTTCATCGTGCGCGGATAGCTGCCGAAGTCCTCGGTCGGCGCGAACTGCGTCGGATTGACGAAAATCGACACCACGACCCGGTCGGCGCGCTGTTGTCCGGCGCGCACCAGCGCCAGATGGCCGCGATGCAAGGCTCCCATTGTTGGAACCAGTGCGACGGTTTCGCGGGATTTACGATAGCGCGCGATTTCGCGCCGCAGTGCCGGTATCGTATGCACAATAGTCGGACGTTTCGCCATGGTCTTTGAACTTTGCTCGCTTGTCGTGTCCGCCGCCTGTACCGGGGCAGTCCTTGTCGGCGGACTGTCACGGAACCGGCGTAGATTTATCACTCGGTCTCAACGACGGCCACGCGGATTAATGGTTAACGCTGGTTTAACTTGACTAAACCACCGAAATTAATCGACAATTGCGGGGTAAGAGGAAGCGTAAATGTTGTTCCAGCCGATCAAGAAAAGCCCCGAGTCAGCCCACGTCGTCGTGCTGGGCAACGAAAAGGGCGGTTCGGGCAAATCGACCACGGCGTTGCACATCGCGGTCGCACTTCTCAAGGCCGGCCAGCGCGTCGCAACCATCGATCTCGACTCGCGTCAGCAGAGCTTCACCCATTACATCGAGAACCGCCGCGCCTGGGCCGAGCGTGCGCGCATCCAGCTCGAGATGCCGACGCATTTCTGCGTGCCGCGCTCCGACACCAATTCGCTCGAGGCCAACGAGTCGAACGAGTTCAACAGTTTCTCCAAGGCGATCGCGGCGATCGAACATACGCATGACGTCGTCATCATCGATACGCCGGGCAACGACACTTATCTCATGCGCCTCGCGCATTCGATGGCCGATACTCTGGTCACGCCGCTTAACGACAGCTTCGTCGATTTCGACGTTCTGGCGACGCTCGATCCGACCGACTTCACCGTCACCGGCGAAAGCCATTACGCCTCGATGGTGCGCGAAGCGCGCCGCCAGCGCCGTCTGGTCGATGGCCGTCTGACCGACTGGATCGTCGTGCGCAACCGTCTGTCGACGCTCGGCTCGCGCAACAAGAAGCTGGTCGGCGAGGGCATCGCCGAACTCGGCAAGCGCATGGGCTTCCGCATGGTCGACGGTTTCGCCGAGCGCGTGGTCTATCGCGAATTCTTTCCGCGCGGCCTGACCGCCTTCGACGACCTCGACGAGGCGACGCTCGGCACGCGGCCGAACATGTCGCATCTGACGGCGCGCGAGGAAGTCATCGCATTGCTGAACGCGCTGCATCTGCCGATGTCGGAAAACGGCCGCCGCCGCGCCGCCGCCCGCGCCGAATGGTACTCGGTCATGGACCAGCCGCTGCAGGTCCACGATCTGCTGGCTTAAGGCCTAAAGCTTCGCCACTGTCGCGCCCTGAATCGGTGTAGACTGTTGGCCATGAATTCCCCGACCCGCAAAGATGCCAAGGCCCCGGCAGAGGCCCCGACAGAGACCTCGACGCGGTCCGACATCGACGCCTTCCTGCAAAAGGTCAAAAACCTCGGCCCCGCCGCTACCGCCACCGCCGGCAAGCGTGGCCGGCTGATCTTTGCGCTCGACGCGACCATGAGCCGGCAGCCGACCTGGGACACCGCCTGCGCGCTTCAAGCCGACATGTTCCGCGAGGCGGCCGCGACCGGCGGGCTCGATATCCAGCTGGTTTACTTCCGGGGCTTGAGCGAATGCCGCGCTTCCGGCTGGGTCGCCGGCAGCGACAAGCTTGCCGCGCTGATGCAACGCATCGATTGCCGGGGCGGCCATACCCAGATCGGCAAGGTCTTGAGCCACGCACGCAAGGAGCAGGCGCAAAAGCCGGTGCAGGCTTTGGTCTTTGTCGGCGACGCCATGGAGGAGGGCATCGACAACCTCGCCCATGCGGCCGGCGAACTCGGCCTGCTCGGCGTGCCGGTGTTCATGTTTCAGGAAGGCGCGGACCCGGTGGCGGAGACCGCCTATCGCGAGATCGCCCGGCTGTCGCGCGGCGCCTATTGCCGTTTCGATACCGGCTCGGCGCAGCAACTGGCCGAACTGCTGCGCGCGGTCGCGGCCTATGCCGCCGGCGGCCTCAAGGCGCTGGCCGCATTGTCGGCGCGCAATGCCGGCGGCGCCCGCGCGCTGCTCGCGCAGATGAAGTCCTAGCGCATGATCCGCAAAGAAGTAGATCTCTGATGCCGATGCTCTTCCTCGGTGTGATTGTGCTGGTCCTCGCACTGTGGGCGCTCAATGTGGTGTCCAAGGTCGATCCGCATCTGGGCGCGCGCGTGCTTAAAGCCGGCGGCGGTCTGTTGTCGCTTGGCATGGCCGTTTTCCTCGGCCTGCGCGGCGAGATTGGCATCGCCATCCCGATCGGCATCTTCGGGCTCGGCATGCTGGGCTGGATGCCGTTCGGCCCGGCCGGCTTTTCCGACCGCACGCAAAAAAGCGGCGGTCAGACCTCGCGGGTGCGCACGGCCTATATCGAAATGGCGCTCGATCACGACAGCGGCGCGATGGGCGGGCTGGTGCTGGCCGGGCGGTTTCAAGGCCGGACGCTTGAGAGCCTCGATACGCCGACGCTGCTCGAATTGCTGACCGAGGTCGATGCCGAAAGCCGCGCGCTGCTAGTTCCGTATCTTGACCGCCGGGACGCCGGCTGGCGTGAACACGCGCAAAGTGACGCGGCACCGGGGCGGCCTGCGGCGAGCAGCGGCAAAATGTCGGAACAGGAGGCCTATCAGATCCTTGGCCTGGAAGCCGGCGCGAGCGCCGACGCCATCGGCCGCGCGCACCGCACGCTGATGAAGAAATTCCATCCCGACCAAGGGGGCTCGACGTATCTCGCGGCCCGCATCAATGAGGCCAAAGAAATTCTGCTTCGTCGCCATCGCTGATGTACTCCACACGCAACTGCACCAGCAGCTCCTGACCGTTGACTTGATCCTGTTATCGTTTTTGTTTTCTTAAAATCCGCTCCGTTTTCGGAGTCGGGTACCGGCTACAGTTCTTCAACAAGTTTAGTTCTTCAACAAAATGCAGGGAATTTCGCTCAGTTTCAGATTCTTGCAGGCGCTTTCCGCCTGCTCCTTGTCCAGCCCGGCAAAGCGCGCGCGGTAGAGGGCCTTGTCGCCCTTCGCCACTTTTTCGGTGAACGGGTCGGCCTGGCCAAGTTGCTCTTTCGCCTTTGACTGGGCCGCGCTCAGTCGCTCCTTGGCATTGTGTTCATCCGGAAACGCGCCGACCTGGATCATCCAGCCGCCGCGCGATTTGGCGGCATGGTCCGCGGTGCTGGCCGAGGCGACAACGGACTCAGGCGGCTTATCCCCGGCGGAAGCGAGCGGAGCGCCTTGCGCGGTCTTGGGATCGCTCACCGTCAGCACGCCGAGAATGCCGGGCGCGGCGCCGGGTGGAGGAGGCGGCAAGTCGCTTTTGACGGTGGCGATAGTCGTCACGATCGCCGCCGGCGGCGGCGGGGCGCCGAGCTTGCGGCTTTCGGATGGCATCGCCGAAAGCGCCGCCATTTTGGTGCCCGCCTGAACGCTGACGGTTTTGACGGCGATCGGCCGGATCGGTTCGGTCGAGCCGAGCGACGGACCGCTGGATGTATTTGTGGACGCGGTGCTGGCTTCGTCGCGCGGATCGCGCGCCGGAGTCGGCGGTCTGGCGGGCAGTTTGGTTTCGGCCATCGCGGTGCCCTCGGCGACGGGCGGCGCGGTGCGGTTGGTCGCGGCGACGTTGATGCTGTTCTCGATCAGCGCACGCGCGCGGGCGTCGCGCGCATTGGCGGTGCGGCCGCCGAACACGACGGCGATGATATGGCGCTTGTTGCGGCGAACCGAGGTGACGATGTTGAAACCGGAATCATGAATGTAGCCGGTCTTGATGCCGTCGACGCCGTCGATCGCGCCGAGCAGGTGATTGTGGTTGCGCATCATCTTGCCGCGGAAGGCGAAGGTGCGGGTCGAAAAGTAATGGTAGTAATTCGGGAACCGATCCTGAATGGCGCGGCCGAGCAGCGCCTGGTCGCGCGCGGTGGTCACCTGCTGGATATCCGGCAGGCCGGACGCGTTGCGGTAGGTGGTCTGGCTCATGCCGAGGGCGCGCGCCTTGGCGGTCATCATCCGGCCAAAGCCCGGCTCATCGCCGCCGAGCGCCTCGCCGATGATCACGGCAACGTCGTTAGCCGACTTGGTGACGACAGCGCGAATCGCGGTTTCGACCTGGATGGTCTCACCTGGCTTGAAACCAAGCTTGGACGGCGCCTGCGAGGCGGCGTGCGGCGATACCGGCAATTCGTCATTCAGCTTGATCTTGCCGAATTCCAACCGCTCGAAGAGCAGATAGAGCGTCATGATCTTGGTGAGCGAGGCGGGATGGCGAATGGCATCGGCGTTGGTCGCCTGCATCACCGCGCCGGAATTGGCATCGACAACGATCGAGGATTGCGAGGGTTCGTAGCCGGCGGCCTCTTTGGCGCGACCGCGCCGGGCGCGGGCATCGGCGTCGCCGGCCACCGCGATGACGAGAACGACCGCCGCCAGGCCGAGGGCACTGCAACGGATCGCGCGTCGGACTTGGCCTCCTCGACGCGACATCTGTGCTCCCCAAACCCCGATGATGAACGCTTCGTTAAGCCGCGTTCGTGGCCAATTTATAGCGCTCTGATGCGCCGGAATGGATCAAGCTAGGAGAACGCGGTTTACAAATTCTTAAGTCATGTCACTGATTTTACGGTAAATTTCGCACCGCAATATATTGATTGACTTTATTGTGCAGTGCGGTATAAATCTCTGGTGATCCCGGGATAGGCCGGGACCGGAGATAGCACATTGGCTCCGCTATCGTGCGGGCCGGGAAAGGATCCACTATGGTCAAGAATTTCGAGGACCTCCAGCAGGTCAGCAAAGAGAATATCGATCTCGCCGTGAAGTCGGTTGGCACTGTTTCCAAGAGCGCCCAGGCGATCGCCGTCGAAATCGCGGACTATTCGAAGAAGTCGTTTGAAGAGAGCACCGCCGCTCTCGAGAAGCTGTTCGGCGTCAAGTCGATCGAGAAGGCCATCGAGCTGCAGACCGAATACGCCAAGACCGCGTACGAAGGTTTCGTCGCCGAGGCGACCAAGATCGGTGAAATGTACACCGCTCTGGCCAAGGAATCGTACAAGCCGTTCGAAACCATCATGGCGAAAGCCAAGTAAGGCGTTTTGCGTCGTACTGCGTAGCGTAAGCATTGCGTGCGTGTCGTAAATAAGCAAAAGCCCGGCGGTTGAGCCGGGCTTTTTTATTTGAGACGGGCAGGGGCGACGCTATTTGGCGACGCGCAGCTTGGTCAGGTTGGTGCCGATAGAGGTGAACACCGATCCAAGACCGCCGGAATTTGTGACCATATAGAATTTGCTCGGATCGCTGAACTTGTCCGGTCCTCCGGCGCAGTTCTGCAGCAAGGTCGACATCGGGTCGCCGCCGGTATTGACGTGGATCGTGTAGAGCGTGACGCCGGCATTCTTGATGTTGGCGCAGGTCCCGGCACCGTTGTTGCCGGCGTCGTACATGCGCTTGTCGACATCGGTTGAGACCGAATAACCGGTGCCGTCCCAGCGGTTTTGAGTGTTCAAACCGTCCGACATCAGGATGATGACGTCGGTGTATTTGTAATTGGAGTCCTTGGCCGGCACGGTAAGCGGGCCGCCTCCGACCAGCGACTGCCAGGCCCAGACCAATCCGATCGGCTGATTGGTGGATCCGGCAGGCGTCATGCTGTCGACAAGGCTGTTCATCGCCGCCCAGTTGTACGAAAGACCCATCATCTGGGCTGGGCAATTGTCATCCTGGTCGGCGGGAAATTTCGACGCGGCGGAGGTTCCCGGCGCGGTGACTTTTTGGTCGTAGTTGTTTGAGTCGGGAGCGTTGCTGCCGCCGCGATCCGTGATGCAGCCGTTCCATTGGTTGTGGTTCAGCGCGACAGTCTTGCAGGAGCGTCCGCGCCGGGAGCTTCGGCCCGAACCGGTGCACGAGGTCGTTGTATTGTCGTCGTCCCAATCCGCCCAATCGATCCAGCTTGCATTGTAGTTGTTGGCGCCGACGTTCACGTCGTTGGCGAAGGGGATCATCGACACATAGACGTCGCCATTGGTGCCGGCGGCGGCCTGAAGTTGGGCGAGCAGGCTTTTCGTCGCGCTCTTCAACGCGGGCATTTTGCCGTCGTCAGCCATCGAGCCAGTGTTGTCCAGCGCCAGCGCGACGCGCAGTCGCGAGGAACCCCACGCGGCCGTCGCCGAACCGTTGACGTTGATGTTCTGATAACCGATGACGCCAAGGAACTGAGTCGGCACGGCGGCGACGCCATCGACTTTCAGCTGCGAGCCGCCGCTCGTTGTATAGCTCGCCGTGATGGAGACGTTCTTGGCTTCGGGCCGCGTGAACAAAGCGTCGAAATAGCTCTTGGCTTTGGTCTGCAAGTCGGCGGTGCTCAAAGTGGCCGCGTCGCGCGACAGCATCAGCGCGGTTGAGTCGAGCGCCGCCTGCATCGCCGCTTTGACGGCATTGGCATGGCTGTAATCGACGGCAAAGCCGACCGTGCCGACCAGCGGCAGCGATGACAAAGCGAAGGTCATGGCGACATTGCCGGCATTTGCTCGCCGGAACGCGCCGAGATGTTGGCGAAGTCTTTTCGAAATGATCTGCATGACGCTCACCGCATAACGGTTGAATTCGTCAGCATAGATAAGCCGGCCAGGTTAATTCACCGGTATATGTCTATGCGGCAGATACGCGCGTCCGGTAATAAATTTTAGCGGCCGCGACTGATAAACGACGGTTTTACAGGTGCTTGAATGGTAAACGCCGTCTGCTTTCAATACGGCGAATGCCGTCTAGTTCTTATCCTTCGTCGTTAATGCTTGGTTGAGTTTTTCAGGCGCCGGACTATTTGGCGACGCGCAGCTTGGTCAGATTGGTGCCGATGGCCGTGAAAACCGCGCCGAGTCCGCTTGCCGACGTCACCATATAGAACTTCGTCGGGTCGCTGAACTTGTCCGGGCCGCCGGCGCAGTTCTGCAGCAAGGTCGATGTCGGGTCGCCGCCAGTGTTCACCTGGATCGTGTAAAGCGTGACGCCGGAGGTCTTGATATTGGCGCATGTACCTTTCCCACTGGTATCGTACATCCGGTAATCGACTGACGTATTGGTGGCCGAGCCGGTTCCGTACCAGCGATCCCAGGTGTTCAGGCCATCCGACATCAAAATAATGACGTCGGTATAAGTGTAGTTGGGATCTTTCGGCGGCGCCGTGAAGGGGCCGATGCCGACCAGCGAGTGCCAGCCCATGACCAGACCAACCGGCTGGTTGGTGCCGCCGTTGGCGTAGAGGGCATCGACGACCGAACTCATCGACGACCAATTGTAATTCAAGCCCATGGCTGTTTGCGGGCAGTAGATGTCCTGACGCGCCGGATAGAGTGTCGTGGTGTCGCTGGTCGACGGCGCGGTCGCGGTCTGGTCATTACCGGCGGTCGTGCCCGGCGCCGCCAGCGACCCGCGATCGGCCACGCAGCCGGTCCAGGTGCTGCGCGCGTTTTTCACCCAGGTGTGTTCGAAATAACCGGAGTTCGTTTTGCACGTCTTGTTGCTGCCGCTGCCGGAGCAGGAGCAGTTGCTGTGGCCCGTGCAAGTCGCGGAGCTCCCGGTGCTGGAATAGGTCGTGCTGTTGTAGCAGCCGGGATAATTAAAGCCGGCCTTGGTGCCATCTTTGGCGCCCGTGTCATTACCGGGGCAGATATAGCCGGAATAGCTGCCGCTTGACGGGATGGTATTGGTGCTGGACGCGCTGTCCGCAGGACCGGTGGTGCAGCCGAAGCCGGTCTTGGAACTGCTGAACGGGCAGGAGTCGCCGGGGCCGGCCTGATCCCAAGTGCTCTTGTTTGAGCTGTTGGCCAGCCACGTCGCCATATAGGCCGGTTCGCTCTCCCATTCCGTCCAATCGATCCAACTCGCGCTGTAATTGCTGGAACCGACATTCACGCCACGACTGAAGGGAACGATCGACACATAGACATCGCCATTCGTGCCGGCGGCGCTCTGCAACTGCGTCAAAAGGCTCTTGGTGGATGTCTTGAGGGCGTCCAGCTTGCCGTCGTCGGCCATCGAGCCGGTGGTGTCGAGGACGAGCGCGACGCGCAGCCGGGTCGATCCCCAGGCCGCGGTTGCCGTGCCGGTCACGTTGATGTTCTGGTAGCCGATGACGCCGAGAAAACTGGTCGGAACAGCGGCGGCGCCGTTGACCGCGAGCTGCGAGCCGCCGGTCGTGCTGTAGCTCGCCGTGACGGTGACGTTTTGGGCTTCAGGCCGGGTAAACAGTGCGGTGAAATAGCTGCTTGCTTTGGTCTGCAGATCGGCGTTGCTCAGGGTCGCGGCGTCGCGCGACAGCATCAGCGCCGTCGAATCGAGCGCCGCCTGCATCGCTGCCTTGACCGCATTGGCGTGACTGTAATCGACGGCAAAGCCCACTGTGCCGATGAGGGGCAGGCTCGCCAGAGCAAACGTCATGGCGACGTTGCCGGCATTGGCGCGGCGGAAATCCGCGAGGTGGCGGCGCAGATGGGTCCAGATGGCAAGCATGACGGTTCACCGGGTGCAGTTGAATTCTCCCGATGTGTAGGGTGGGCCGGTTAATCCGGTTGCGTGACAAAACCGGAGAATCCGCAGCGTTGCACTAACCAGGTGCCCCGCCGTCGGCAGGTTGTTTCATCGGGACGGACACTTAAATGGTGAATACCCGCCTGAGCCCGGTGGGCGATTGCGTGATTATTTTATTCGGAGGTTACGCCGCCGGCGCTCCTCCAGCATCCCCTTACCGCTGGTCGAGGCAGCGCCTTTGAAGACGGGGGCGGCGAGCGGCCAAATGGGAACTCGCTTTGAGCGATGCCTTACGCGGCGGTCAGGCCCTTGAAAAATAGACCAAGTTTCGGCGGTCGGACGTGGAAAACCAAGTCCGGGGCGGTCGCCGACGGCTTGTGAACGGTTAACCAGTCGCTATGTGAATCAGGGATGGGACAGGCAAAAACGAGCGGCTTGCGGCGATGCGGCTTGGAACGGCGGGGCCGGTGTCCTTAA
>CAMAUC010000088.1 GCA_945861265.1 Rhizobium sp. Q54
CCGACCACTTCCGGCTGTTCATGGATTTCCTTGGCCATGAAATGCTTGTGGTTGCCCTTGTCGACCAGTTGCGACGAGACGCTCGTCTTGACGATGGCGCGCTCGACCGGCCGGTCCTGCTCGTCGTAAATCTGGACGCCGTCGCGGGAGAGCACCGCCCAATCGCCCTCGTCGAGATAGCTCAACGTGTCGGTAAACGGCGCCAGCGCGAAAGCGTCGGAGCCGAGATACATCTCGCCCTTGCCGTAGCCGACAGCGAGCGGCGAACCTTTGCGCGCGCCGATCAGCAATTCGTCATGGCCGGCGAAGATGAAGGCGAGCGCGAAAGCGCCGCGCAATTGCTTGAGCGTTGCACCGACCGCGTCGATCGGCGTCTGGCCCTGCTTGATCTTTTCGCTGACCAGATGCGCGACCACTTCGGTATCGGTCTCGCTGCGAAACGTGGCGCCGCCGGCGATCAGCGCCTCACGCAATTCGCGGAAGTTCTCGATGATGCCGTTATGCACCACAGAGACGATATCGGTGGCGTGCGGATGCGCGTTGCTCTCGGTCGGCCGGCCGTGCGTCGCCCAGCGCGTATGGCCGATGCCGGTATTGCCGCCGAGCGGCTCGCTCCTGAGCTTGTTTTCCAGCGCCTGCAATTTGCCTTCGGCGCGCCGGCGCGCCATCACGCCGTGATCGAGCGTGGCGATGCCGGCGGAATCATAGCCGCGATATTCGAGGCGCTTGAGCGCGTCGACCAGCTGGCCGGCGACCGGCGCTTTCCCGAGAATTCCAACGATTCCGCACATCGTTAAGAGAGCCCCTGCCGCTTTATAGTCTCTGCCTCAACTGACCGTGTAGCCGCCACGATGAAGCCCCAGAAATCAAAACCTGTTGCGCCATGTGTCAGCGGCGACATGCCGTGCCGTTTACGACTTTTTCTTGCGCGCCGCCTTGGCCGCGCGAAAGCGCGCCGCCCAGCCTTCCTTGATCACCGGCTCCCCGCGTTCGACCATCAGCGCGTCGGCCGGCACGTCCTTGGTCACGACCGAGCCGGAACCGATATAGGCGCCATCGCCGATTTTGACAGGCGCGACCAGCGAGGAATTGGTGCCGATGAACGCGCCTTTGCCGATGTCGGTGCGGTGCTTGTCGACGCCGTCGTAATTGCAAGTGATGGTTCCGGCGCCAATATTGGCGCCCTCGCCGACCCGCGCGTCGCCGATATAGGCGAGGTGATTGGCCTTGGCGCCGTCTTCAATGGTCGAAGCTTTCACCTCGACGAAATTGCCGATATGCACATCGACCCCAAGTTTCGCTCCGGGACGAAGCCTGGCAAAAGGGCCGACGCGCGCGCCGCGCCCAACATGCGCGCCTTCCAGATGCGAGAAGGAACGGATGACTGCGCCGTCCTCCACCGTCACGCCGGGGCCGAACACTACGTTCGGCTCGATGGTGATGTCGCGGCCGAGTTTGGTATCGCTCGACAGAAACACGGTTTCCGGCGCGACCAAAGTGACGCCGGCCTCCATCGCCTGCGCGCGCAGACGGCCTTGCAGCACTGCTTCCGCTTCGGCGAGCTGCGCCTTGGTGTTGATGCCGCGCACGTCGTCCTCCGAGGTTTCGATGGCGACGGCTGTCAGCCCCATCGCGCGCGCGACGGCCACCGCATCGGTCAGATAATATTCGCCCTTGCTGTTGGCATTGCCGATTCTGTCGAGCAACGTCAGCGCATGCTTACCGTCAAGCGCCATCAGCCCGGCATTGCAGAAACCGATCGCACGCTGCTGCGCCGTCGCATCTTTTTCCTCGACGATCGCCGTGAGGTCGTCGCCCGTCATCACCAGCCGTCCGTAGCCGGCCGGGTCTTCCGGCGTAAACCCAAGCACCGCCACCGCTGCGCCGTCGCGCAGCGCGGCGCGCAAGGCCGTAAACGTTTCCGCCCGCACCAGAGGCGTGTCGGCAAACATCACCAGAATGTCGCCGGCGCCGCGTTCTATTGCTTTGCGCGCCGCCAGCACAGCATGCGCGGTGCCGAGGCGTTCGCGCTGTTCGAAAACCTGTGCCTGAGGCGCGATCTTGTGCGCCTCGGCCGCGACGTCGTCCCGTCCGGGGCCGACCACCACGGCGATCTCGGCGCCGCCGGCGTCGGTCGCCGCGCCCAGCACGTGGGCGATCAGGCTGCGGCCGCCGATGCTGTGCAGCACTTTCGGCATCGACGAGCGCATACGGGTACCTTCGCCGGCCGCCAGGATGATGGCCAAGCAACTCGTGTGGGGCGCGGTCGGTCGATTCATTCGTTTTCAGCTCAAACCGTAAGCCGGAGTCGGCTTAAAGGCGCCGCCGCCGGTCATTTTGGCCCGTCGCGACCGTGCTTAGCCTTTTACCGCTTTGATTGAAAGCCAGTATTGCCGGATTCTGCTAATGTTTTCAATGACCTGATTCGCCGCTTGCGAGGAGAGATATGGCCGACCAAGAGGAGCCGCCTGAACTCGGTCGATTGCCCGATAGCAGCTTTCTGTGGCGAGCCAGCCTGTGGGGCGGCGCCGCCATTGTCGCTTTGGCGAGCGCCATCCTGATCACCCAGACAGATATTGGCTCGCAGCGGCTGCACCTGGTTTTCGGCTCGGAGCCATCGCCGAGCCGCGTCGTCACTCAGGCCGATTTTGTCGCGCAGCCCGATCCCGACATGCAGCGGCGCGAGACCGCGCGGCTGGAGGCGCAGGTGCGCGAACTGGCCGCCGACCGTGAACGTCTCACCACCCGCATCGCTACCCTCGAGCAAAATCTGTCCGACGTCACCGGCTCGCTCAAACGCGAACTGGCTGCTGCGGCCGCTCGGCCGGTTTCGCCTGCGCCGGCGGTCTCCGCGCCGATGACATCGCCGCCGCCCCGCCTCGAACCGATTGGCAAGAACGACAGCAAGAGCGGCATGCCTGAGGCGGCCAAACCACAGGAGGCCAAATCTCAGGAGACAAAGCCTCAGGAGACAAAGCCTCAAGAGGCTAAGCCGGACGCGCGGCCTGCCGAGACGCAATCGTCGCAAGACAGCCGTGAGCCGGAAGAGGACGCCAAGACCGCTGAAGCCAGGGCCGCCGCCGCCAAGGCCGCTGCTACGCTTCCGCAAATCGCCGCGACCCAAACGACCGCGCCGCCTGCCGCCGAGCCTGAGGCGCCTGCGCCGCAATTCTCCGGGCCGCAGGTGGCCCCGCCGCTCGGCGAACCAATTCCGTTGCCGCCGATGCCCATTGCCGGCGAACTCAGCCATAGCGGTCCCAGCAAGGAAGTCGGCATCGATCTCGGCGGCGCCCGCAGCCTGGAGATCATGCAGGCGCGCTGGGCTGCGGTGAAAGCCAATTTCGGTCCGCTGCTCAACGGCCTGCGACCTTTGGTGGCGCGCGACACGCGCCCGCACATGACCCCGTACCGGCTGATCGTCGGGCCTTTGCCGAACGCGGCCGCCGCCGCGCAAGTCTGCGCTCGCTTTGCCGCCTCGCGCGTCACCTGCCGCACCACCAAGTTCGCCGGCGCGCAACTGACCGTGCCGCAATAGCACGACCGCCACATTGCCGCCGTCCTCACCACGCGGCATAGTATTGGCCGGCGACGACCCCGCCGCGATGAACGGACCGATCCGCAATGAAATTGTTTCTGCCGAGCGCGCGCGCCACCAATATTCTCTTGGTCGTCGGCTTCTCTGCGCTGGGCTATGCATTGTACTTGCGCTACCTCGCCATCGAACAATCGGCGGTCGGCCTCGCCTGCGGCGCGGGCCTGAATACATGGCTGTGCTTTTCACGCGCCATCGCCACCGTTCTGTTTCAGAATTCGGTCTTCGGCGTCGCCGCGCTTGCGATCGCCGCGCTCAATTTGCTGCGGCCGACGCTGGTCTTATTCGGCGCCGCGCTTGCGATCGCTTGTGTCGGCGTGGTTTTGTACAACGTCGTCCTGTCGTCGCTGGCGATCGGACTGTTGATCCTCAGCCTCGCGCGTCGCGAACCCGAACCAGCGTAAAAGCCAGCGCCGCCAGCGTCGCCGAAACCCACAACGACTGCCAGTTGGCCAGACCTTCATTGAGCACGATGTACGGCACCGAAGCCGCCAGCACGACGCACGCTGCGATTTCGGCCGTGCCGCGCGCGCCCGGCGGACGTGGCATCGTGACGCTGTGCAAGAACAACGGCGCCACCGCGGCGGTTAACGGCGCGAATGGGAAATCGCGGTAGCGCGGATCGAACACGAGTCCGAGCGCGACGATCAGCGCCAGCAGCATGGTTACAATCGCGACCGCGCCGACCGTCAGCGCCAGCGGGTCGCGCACGCGCCCCGCGACCGGCCCGATCAGCCCTGAAAACCGTGGCAGCGCCGCCTCGCGCATGATCGCCATGCTGACCGCCACCGGCGACAGGACCGCCGCGGTAAGAAATGCGAGCGAGCGCAGCCAGCCGCTGGCGTAAAGGCTTTCGACCGGCAGGTTGGCAACGCTCAAGCCGATCAGCGCGCCGCCGGCAATCGCATTGCCGGTGACCGCCAGCCACTGGGTCAACGACGGATTGGCATATGACCGCATGCCGCGCCGCGCCGCGCATGCCGCACCGAACACCAGTGCGGCGAAGGCGATGCCGCCGCCAGCCTGCCACAGCCAGTCCGGGTGGTTCGATAGCGCCTGCCCGACGACGAATTTCGGCTTTCGCGTGGCGTCGTCGAACAGGCCCCAGTGGCCGCCGACCACGCCTTCGAGCGCGCGCTTCCACGGCTGGTCGAAAGCCTCGATGACGTTGACCTTGACCTTGTCGCGTTTGGCCAAAGCCAGCACGTCCTGAATGACGCGCGCCTGATTGGCCGGCGACGGCAAGGCGCCTTCGCGCATGCGGCCGGCGCTCGGCCAGCCGACCTCGCCGATGATGATCTCCTTGCCCGGGAAGGCCGCCACCACCTGGCGACGAATGGCGTCGACATGCGGTCCGGCATACGCGGCGGCAATCGGGAAGTCCTCCCAATAGGGCAGGATATGAATGGTGACGAAGTCGACCGCCGCCGCGACGTCCGGCGCCCGCAGCCAGAACTCCCAGACATCGGCATAAGTCACCGGCACTTTCACCTGCGCTTTCATCGCCCGGATGGTCGCCGCCAGGTCCGGAGCCGACAGGTCGCCGCGCAGCAGAACCTCGTTGCCGACCACGACCGCGCGGACGGTTTCCGGGTATTGATTGGCGATGCGTACCGTGGTGTCGAACTGCGCCCGCGTCTTCTGCGCGTTATTCGAAATCCAGAAGCCCTGAAGCACCTTCATCCCGAGTTTCGCGGCGATGGGTACAACCTGCTCAAGCCCCTGGTCGGCCGAATAGATCCGCACGCAGTCGGTTATGGCGGCAAGCTGGGTCAGGTCGGCCTCGATCTGGGCCGCCGGGATACGGGTGGTCGGATCGAACGGCGTCTGGCTGCCGCGGAACGGCGCGTAGGACACGCAGTAAAGCTTTTCACCGACGCTCAGCTGGGTAGGGGCGACCTGGACCGGGCTGCCCAACCAGGTCCAGACGGCGCCTATGAATGCCGCCGCGACAGCAAAGCAAACGAGTCCAATGCGCATGGGAAACCCAATTCGGAGAAATCGCGGCTGATGGCAATCCGGCGCCTCGGCATATAGGGCGCGCCGGCGCCTGCCAAGACTTTGTCGGTAAAGGTCGGTCGAAGCCCGCGGCATGTCCGGAGTGCCCGGTCCGGCCGCCGCCGCCGCCTCCTCCGCCTCCGCCGCCGGAAGGCCACGCCGCTCGGCTATTTTAAGCAAGTCTCTCGGAGACACTGGACAAAGCCGTGTCACTAAGGCCAAGTTTTAATCTTGGGTAAGGACGGGTTTGGGCGAGTAATGGGGGATTGGTGGTGTCCAAAATACCCAGCCAACTCCAACCTGAACGTAAGCCTAACAAAAGCGATGAATTGAGCCAGGGCTGAAAAAAGAAAATCGAGACGATCAAGGCCGGACCATTCGGGGCGCCGCAATAGCGTCCCAATCCAGTCTCAAGTGGACTGGACTTCGGGCGGGCGGCTTACCTTCAACACCGGCGGGAAAATACCGTTTATGACTTCGCTGCGTCAGTTTCTTGCCATGCTTTGCTTGGCATCCGTCAGTCTCTCGGGTCCCGTCTTCGCGCAAAGCGGCGGCAAGCCGGCGGAGCCACCGAAAGCGGCCGCGACCGAGCCGGCCGTCAAGGACAAGGAAGGCCAGAAGAAGATCGACGAGATCGCCGAAGCGACGCGCTCACTGACCGGCCCTGCCGGCAATCCGGAATGCGTCTGGCTCGGCCGCCGGGTGGTCAATCTGCTCTGGCGCGACGACCTCGACACCGCCTTCCGCCATCTCGACCTTTACGATCGCTTCGGTTGCCCCGGCTCCCACATCCAGGCCACTTTCCGCTGTCTGGTGCGGCAGGGAAATATCGACCCCAAGGCTCAGGAAACGCTGAACGGCCGCGTCCACGCCTGCTGGCTCAATCCCGGCCTCGCTCCTATCGCTGCCGACGCCATGCCGGCTCCGGCCGCTACTTCCGGTGGAACGACAAAGCCCTGACCGCGTTATGAAAATGTTGCCTTGAGAGCGTCGGTTGTCTTGCTCATGCCATGCGTGCGTCAAGGATTTGCCATGTGCGTGATTTACTTGAACAGATGCCTATAGCTGAGCTATGCTGCACTACAGCAGAACAAGCTCCGGCTGAGCCCAGGGGACGGGTTCGAGGGTCTGCCATCCTGCCCCATGTGGTTGTGAAGCTATGCGCACCGTCGCCGCCGTCGTCGCCCTCGTGGTGTGCGTGCACGCTGGATTTTGGGCTTTTTCTCGCGACCGTGTAAACGCCCCCGACTTCAACGGACAACTGGCCAGTGTTTCCTACGCCCCGTTCGAGGGCAATGTGAACCCTGACGAAGGCGGCAGGGCCCAGGCCACGCGCATCCGCGCAGACCTGAAGCTGCTGACGCCTATGACCCGGGCCGTCCGCACCTATTCATCGACCGCCGGCGTCGAGCTGGTGCCCGGCATCGCCGCCGAATTCGGTCTGCGCGCCACCATCGGCGCCTGGATCGACAAGGACAAGGAACGCAACGAACGCGAAATGCGTTCGGTGATCGAATTGTCGAAGCGGCACAGCAACGTCAACGGCATCTTCGTCGGCAACGAAACGATCTACCGCGGCGAACAGAAAGTTTCCGACCTGATTACGATGATCCAGCGCGTCAAGCGCTCGGTCTCGGTGCCGGTGACCACCGGCGAAATCTGGAACGTCTGGATCGAGCATCCCGAGCTAGTGTCGGCGGTCGATTACATCGCCGCGCATATCCTGCCTTATTGGGAAGGCTTCTCCGAAGCCCAGGCCGTCGATCAAGCCATTATTATCTATGACAAGCTGCGCAGCGCCTATCCCGGCAAGCGCATCGTCATCGCCGAGTTCGGCTGGCCAAGCGCCGGCTACAATCTCAAATCCGCCAATCCGGGCCGCGTTGAGCAGGCCGTCGCGCTGCGCGATTTCGTCTCGCGCGCCGAGGCCTATGGCATCGACTACAACATCGTCGAAGCGATCGATCAGCCGTGGAAGATTTTCGAAGGCGGCGTCGGCCCCTATTGGGGCCTGCTCGATGCGTCGCGTAACCCCAAGTTCAGCTGGACCGGCCCGGTCGGCAATCCGGATCACTGGAAGCTTGCCGGCATCGCACTCCTCGTGAGCGTGCTGCTGTCGCTGCCGATCCTGTCGGCGAGCGCCGTCACCGTTTGGCAGATTGTGCTGCTGTCGGCCGCGGCCAACGCCGTCGGCGCCTGGTCGGCCGCCTTGTTCGCCTATTGGAACGGCCACTATTTCGTGCCCGGCGCGGCCTTCGCGCTTGGTCTCGGTACCGTGCTGCTGATCCCGTTGATCGTCATCGCGCTGGCGCGCATCGAGGAGATTGCGTCGATCGCCTTTGGCCGCAAGCCGATGCGGCTGGTACCGAACGCGCCGCCGCTGGCGCCGGAATTCGCCGCGCCGAAAGTGTCGATCCATATCCCGGCCTATCGCGAACCACCGGAGATGCTCAAGCAGACGCTCGACGCTGTCGCGCGCCTCGACTATCCGAATTTCGAATGCGTCGTCGTCGTCAACAACACGCCGGACCCGGCGATGTGGTTGCCGGTCGAGGAGCATTGCAAGCTGCTCGGCGAACGCTTCAAGTTCGTGCTGGCCAATAACCTTGAAGGCTTCAAGGCCGGCGCCTTGCGTCTGGCGACGGTGCACACCGCGGCTGACGCCGAAGTCATCGGCATCATCGACGCCGACTATGTGGTGACGCCGGACTGGCTCAAGGATCTGGTGCCGCTGTTTGCCGATCCCGCCGTCGGCCTGGTGCAGGCGCCGCAGGATCACCGCGACGGCGACCGCAGCCTGATGCATCACGCCATGAACGGCGAATATGCCGGCTTCTTCGATATCGGCATGGTGCAGCGGAACGAAGTGAACGCCATCGTCGTGCACGGCACGATGTGCCTGGTGCGCCGCGCCGCGATCGAAGCCGCGGGCGGCTGGTCGAGCGACACGATCTGCGAGGACACCGATCTCGGCCTGACCTTGCTCGAGCTCGGCTATCACGCGCATTACACCAACAAGCGCTATGGCCACGGCCTGCTGCCGGACACGTTCATTGCCTACAAGAAGCAGCGCGACCGCTGGGCCTATGGCGGCCTGCAGATCCTCAAGAAGCACTGGCGCCGTTTCCTGCCCGGCGGCAGCCGGCTGACCCGCGACCAGAAGCGCGAATTCTCGCTCGGCTGGCTCAACTGGCTGGGCGCCGAAAGCGTCGGCGTCGTCGTCGCGATCCTCAACATCGTCTGGGTGCCGATCATCGCCTTCCTCGATATCGCCGTGCCGGATCGCATCCTCACTGTGCCGATCCTCGCCAGCTTCGTCGTCTCGATGGCGCATTTCGTCACGCTCTATCGCCTGCGCGTGCGCACCGAAAAAGGTCAGCTGTTCATCTCAGCTATCGCCGCGATGTCGGTGCAATGGACCGTGGCCCGCGCGGTCGCCATTGGTATGATCAAGGATCACCTGCCCTTCGTGCGCACCGACAAAGGTGGCGCCGGCAAGGCACGCCGGCGTACCGACTTCCACGCCTTCTGGGAAGCCGTGCTGTCGGTTCTGTTGATCGGCGGCGCCGTGATTTTGGTCGAGACCAACATCAAGGAAGTGCGCGAGATCAATATCTTCGCCGGCGTGCTGGTGATCCAGAGCCTGCCGTTCGTCGCCGCCGTGGCGATCGCGCTGCTCGAGCGTTCGCGCCTCAACGACTTTGCCACATGGCGCGCGATCGAAACCCAGTTTGGCGAACTCATCGGCCGCCGCCCGGCGCGCATTGCCGAAGCCGTCGCGCCCGCGACGGTGACGGTGATGGAAAAGCAGACCGAACTGGCGCAGTAGCTTCTTTCCCTCCCCCGCGAAGCGTGGGGAGGGGAAAAGAGTTCATGCCGGCAGCGCGGTTTCCACCAACTTCACCCAATACGATGTCCCGAGCGGGATCACGTCGTCATTGAAATTGTACTTCGGGTGATGCAAGCCCGCGCTGTCGCCATTGCCGACCCAGATGAATGCGCCCGGCCTGGTATTGAGCATGAAGGAGAAATCCTCCGCGCCCATCATCGGCGGCAGCGTCGTGTTGACGCGTTCGGCGCCGGCAATCTGGCTGGCGACCGCGGAGGCGAATTCGGTCTCGCGGTCGTGATTGACCAGAACCGGGTAGCTGCGCTTGTAGGTCAGCTTCGCCTTGGCGCCATAGGCCGCCGCCGTGTGTTCGACGATGCGATGCAGGTTCTTCTCCAGGAGATCCTGCACGCCGGCGTCAAGGCTGCGCGCGGTGCCACGCAGTTGCACCGTCTGTGGGATGACGTTGTCGGTATTGCCCGCCTGGAACATGCAGATCGACACCACCGCCGACTTCAGCGGATCGACATTGCGCGACACCACCGATTGCAGGGCGTTGATGATCTGCGCGCCGACCAGCACCGTATCGATGCCGAGATGCGGCCTCGCCGCGTGCGCGCCGACGCCCTCGATGTCGATGGTGACGAAATCCGCCGCCGCCATCATCGGGCCCTTGGACAGGCCGAATTCGCCGACCGGCATGCCCGGAACATTGTGCATGCCGTAGAATTCGTCGATAGAAAAACGGCCGACCATGCCGTCGTCGAGCATGGCCTTGGCGCCAGCGCCGCCTTCCTCGGCCGGCTGGAAAATCACGATGGCGGTGCCGTCGAAATTGCGGGTCTCGGCGAGATAGCGCGCCGCGCCCAGAAGCATCGCTGTGTGGCCGTCATGGCCGCAGGCGTGCATCTTGCCGGGGACGGTCGACTTGTAAGGCAGATCGTTGGCTTCCTCGATCGGCAGCGCATCCATATCGGCGCGCAGCGCGATCGTCTTGCCGGAGGTGCCTTTGCGACCGCGAATGACCCCGACCACGCCGGTGCGGCCGATCCCGGGCACCACCTCGTCGCAACCGAATTCCGTCAGCTTCGACGCGACCGACGCCGCGGTCCGGTGCACCTCGTAGAGCAACTCCGGATGGGCGTGCAGATCGCGCCGCCAGGCGGTGATGTCGGCATGCAGGTCGGCGACGCGGTTGACGATAGGCATGTCTTTAAAGCTCCGGGCGGCGGCGAGAAGGGGCTGGGGGCGGCGGTGCCGTTCGGTTTGAGTGTAGCAAACCGCGGCGGCTAGGGGCGAGTTCAAGATATGGGCAAAGGAACCGCGATTTGGCCCGGAAATCCAGCGGAAACGGCTCCCCACAGGGTGGGTTGCCGCCTATTGACCTCGCCATCCCGCCCCCCTACACACCGCCAGCGCATGATCCGACTTGGGAGCCCGTGACGGGGACCGCCTCCCCGCCTTCGTTTATCCCGCTTCCGCGGGCCAATCGGATAAGATCATCGCAAGGGTGACGAGCGCGTAGCTCAGCTGGTAGAGCACACGACTTTTAATCGCGAGGTCCTGGGTTCGAGTCCCAGCGCGCTCACCATTCCCGAAAAATGCGATTGATTTTTCACGGCTTTTCCTCCGTTTTGGCAAACCGGTTATCAGGTTTGCCAATTCGTGAACCGCGTTTGTTCGTCGGATAGGTCAGCGCCATCGCGTCGCGCGCCAGCAACACTTGGTTAGCCGCCTTCGTATATTTCGCAAGCTCCACCGGGCTCACGTGGCCGCTGATCGCTCCGATTTGCTTTTCTGTGCATCCGGCCTCAGCGAGCCGCCGACACGCCGCCTTGCGCAGCCCGTGGGCGCTATAGCCCCCTGGCAAGCCGGCCTCGCTGCACCATTCGTGAAAGAGATTTCCGAAACCCGCCGCCGAAAACGGTTTACCTGCGGCGGTCATCAGAAATGTAAAATTCGTGCGCGGTGTCGCGTCGAGGATCGAGCGCAATTCAGGGTGCATAGGAATTTTTAGGGTCGAGCCGGTCTTGTTCTGCC
>CAMAUC010000089.1 GCA_945861265.1 Rhizobium sp. Q54
GCCTGGAGTTGTATCGCCTTTTGCTTTTCAGCCTGCGGCATCGCGTAGAAATATTGCCAGGCAATCAGCACGATGGCCGAAAGGACAATGGCGAGGATCGTGTTCTTGCTGTCGGTCATCGGTATCCCGTGTTGCAGCTAGCGCCCCGCTGAGGCCGTTCGAAGGAGCGTTGAATGGGCACGCCGCAATGCCCCCTCGAAATCTTTTGCTATTCGGTCAAACGGCAGTTTGAGCGCTGCGTGGCGTCCGACTAGCACATAATCATGTCCGCTGTGCATCCGGACCGGGTCCGAAAGCCGCACGACTTCCTTCAATCGGCGGCGGACCCGGTTGCGCTCGACGGCATTACCGACCTTTTTGGACACGGTAAAGCCGAAGCGGACGGGCCCATCGTCGGCCCGTTTGCGTGTTTGCAACACAAAACCGGCGGCCGGTACCTTGGTCCCGGTCGCCGCTGCCAGAAAGTCCGCCCGCTGCTTCAATCGTTCCATAAAGCAAACGCCGCGGCCTTGAATGCCGCTGGTTAAGCGCTGAGCCGCTTACGTCCGCGTGCGCGCCGCGCTGCCACAACCTTGCGTCCGCCGGTGGTGGCCATGCGCGCGCGGAAACCGTGACGGCGCTTGCGTACAAGCTTGCTCGGTTGATAGGTCCGCTTCACGTTAAATTCTCCGCTGGTCGCGCCGCGCTGGAAAGGGCGCTCGAATTGGCCCCCAAATCCACCATGAAAACCCGAAATTCGTCCGGATCGGCACTAGATTTGCGCGGCTTATAAGGGAGGGACGGAAGGCCGTCAATGCGACGGACAGCCCGCGGCGCCGTGCAAATGCGGCCGGTTCGGCCCGGCGCCGAGGTGTCCGGTCACAATGCCTCACAAGGCGGTGAGGGGCCCGGTTTTAGCCGCCGGCTCGTGTATATAGCCCGCATGCCCGAATTCGAGCGTCCGGCCGAGCCACCCAGCAATCTTGCCCGCCGGCTGGTCCCGCTGGCGGCTGTCATCCTGTTGGCCGCCATCGGCTATTACGTTTTCGGCCGGGACGGGCTTTCGTTCGAGGCGTTGGTCCGTCACCGGGCGGAAATCGATGCTTTCGTTGCCGGGCACCGAATCCTCGCCATTTTAACCTATATCGGCGTCTATTTCGCCGTCGTCGCTCTATCGCTGCCGGGCGCGCTGTTCCTGACCGTCAGCGGCGGATTTTTATTCGGCCTTCTGAGCGGCGCCGCGGCCGCGGTGACCGGCGCTACGATCGGGGCGACGATCATTTTTCTGGTGGCGCGAACGGCGCTTGGCGAGCCTTTACTGCGCCGGGCCGGGCCGCGCGCGGCAAAGCTGGCCAAAGGCTTCCGCGACGATGCCTTCAGCTATCTGCTGTTCCTGCGGCTGGTGCCGGCTTTCCCGTTTTTCCTGGTCAATCTCGTGCCGGCCATCGCCGGCGTGCGGCTGGTTCCGTTCGTGACCGCGACGGCGCTCGGCGTCATTCCCGGCTCGGCCGCCTATGCCTTCGCCGGCACCGGGCTGGATAGCGTCATCGCCGTGCAGAAGCAGGCTTACGATGCCTGCCTCGCCGCCGGACGCGCCGGGTGTCACCTCGCTTTTGACGCGATGGATATCCTGACGCCGCAACTGCTCGGCGCGCTGGTTGCGCTTGGTCTATTGGCCTTGGTGCCGATCGTGGTGCGACGGCTGCGCAAGCCGGCGCGCGCGTGATCGCCCGTTGCGTTAAACTCTTCCGGAAGCAAAATTGAGGCCGTGGTGGAAATTCTGAAGCCTGACATTTGCGTGATTGGCGGCGGCAGCGGCGGATTGTCGGTGGCCGCGGCGGCGGCTGCTTTTGGCGTGCCGGTCGTGCTGGTCGAAAATTACAAGATGGGCGGCGACTGCCTCAATACCGGCTGCGTGCCGTCGAAGGCCTTGCTGGCGGCGGCCAAGCATGCCCACGCGATGCAACACAGCGCGGTGTTCGGTGTGAACGCGGCGTCCATGGCGGTCGATTTTGCCAAGGTGCGCGCGCATGTGCACGACGTGATCGACTCGATCGCGCCGGTCGACTCGGCCGAGCGCTTCACCGGGCTTGGTGTGCGCGTGATCAAGGGCCATGCCGCGTTCAAGGACAAACGTACCATCGCGGTCGACGATCAATTTGAAATTCGCGCCCGCCGTTTTGTCATCGCCACCGGCTCGACGCCGGCCTTGCCGCCGATCCCCGGTCTCGACAGCGGTCCTTATCTCACCAACGAATCCATCTTCGATCTCGACACGCTTCCAGCCCATCTCATCGTCATCGGCGGCGGACCGATCGGTCTGGAAATGGCGCAGGCCTTCCGCCGTCTCGGCAGCGCCGTCACCGTGTGCGAAGCGGCGCGACCGCTCGCCAAGGACGATCCCGAATGCGCCGCCATTGTCCTCGACCAGCTCGAACGCGACGGCGTCGTGCTGCGCAGTCCGGTCAAGGTGATGTCGGTCGCGCATGGCGCCGGCAAAGTGACGCTGACGCTTGACGGCGCCAATGGCGAAGAAAAAATGGGCGAAGAAGAAATCGAGGGCACGCATCTTCTTGTTGCCGCCGGCCGCAAGCCGACCGTCGATGGGCTGGGGCTCGACGCGGCCGGCATTCGCCATGACAAATCCGGCATCGTCGTCGACAAGAAACTGAAAACATCGAACCGCCGGGTCCATGCCATCGGCGACTGCGCCGCCGGTCAATTGCAGTTCACCCACGCCGCCAATTATCACGCCGGTCTGGTGATCCGTAACGCGCTGTTTCGCCTGCCGGTGAAGGCAAACAACGATGTCATTCCGTGGGTGACCTACACCGAGCCTGAACTGGCGCAGACGGGTTTAAGCGAGGCGGAGGCCCGCAAGCGCGGCACCAAAATTCGCATATTGCGCTGGCCCTATCACGACAATGACCGCGCCCAGGCCGAGCGCGCGACGCATGGCCATATCAAGGTCGTCACCACCGCGAAGGGAACGGTTCTCGGCGCAACGATCGTCGGCGCGCAGGCCGGCGAGTTGATCGCCACCTGGACCCTGGCCATTGCGCAGAAACTCAATATTCGCGCCATGACCGGCATCGTCCTGCCTTATCCGACACTGTCGGAAATCGGCAAACGTGCGGCCATCGACTTTTTCACGCCGAGTTTGACGAAGCCGATTGTGCGGCGCATCATCGGTTGGTTGAGGCTATTCGGTTGAAAAGGCTGAGACAGGTTTTGGACCCGGTCGCTGAATTAACGCCAAATTCCGATATGCCGGCGGCGGAACATCCGTTGCGCGCCGTCCGCGTCGGTCTGTCCGGCAAACTGCTGCTGCTCACCGTCGTGTTCGTGATGGTGGCGGAAGTCCTCATCTATGTACCGTCGATCGCCAATTTCCGGCTGAACTGGCTCAACGACCGGCTGGCCGCCGCGCATACAGCGGCGCTGGTGCTCGATGCGGCGCCAAGCGGCATGGTGCCGGAAAGCCTGGCCAAGCAGATTCTGGACAGCATCGGCGCGCGCGCGGTGGCGATGAAGATGGGCGACCAGCGCCGGCTTTTGGCCGCTGCCAACCTGCCGTCGCGGATCGAAGCCGATATCGATATGCGCGACGTGCGCTGGTGGCGCGCTATCGCCGACGCCTTCGAGGTTTTGCTCTTCGATGAACCCGACGATGTCATTCGTGTGGTCGGTCCGGCGCCGATGGCCGAAGGCCAGTTCATCGAGATCATTCTCGACGAGGCGCCGCTGCACAAAGCGATGCTGACCTTCTCGGTCAACATCCTGTTGCTGTCGCTGGTAATCTCCGCCGTTACCGCGACTTTGGTGTTCTTCGCGCTGCATTATCTGCTGGTGCGTCCGATGGGGCGCATCACCGCGAACATGGTGGCGTTCCGCGCCGATCCGGAAAACCCGTCGCGGATCATCCGGCAGTCCGGCCGTCACGATGAAGTCGGCACCGCCGAGGAAGAACTCGGCGCCATGCAGCGCGAACTGGCGTCGATGCTGCATCAGAAAAGCCGGCTGGCCGCGCTCGGTCTGGCGGTGTCGAAGATCAACCACGACCTGCGCAATCTGCTCGCCTCGGCGCAGTTGTTTTCCGATCAATTGTCGAATTTGCCCGATCCGAAAGTGCAGCGCTTCGCGCCCAAGCTGATGCGCGCGCTGGAACGCGCCATCGCCTTCTGCCAGTCGACATTGTCCTATGGCGCTGCCCGCGAAGCGCCACCGGAACGCAAGGCCGTCGCGGTCGAGGCATTGATCGAGGAGGTCCACGAATCGCTGGGATTGAGCCTCGACGTGCCGATCCGCTGGATCATCTCGGTGGAGCGCGGGCTGACCGTGCAGGCCGACCACGACCAGTTGTTCCGCGTTATCGTCAATCTGACGCGCAATGCGATGCAGGCGCTCGAAACGTACGGCGCGCGCGACCCGGCGCGCGATCAGATTCGCATTACCGGCCGGCGCGACGGCGGCGTGGTGGTGATCGAAGTGTCCGATACCGGGCCCGGCGTGTCCGAGCGGGCGCGCAGCCATCTGTTCCAGGCGTTTCAGGGCTCGACGCGGGCCGGCGGCGCCGGCCTCGGTCTGGCCATTGCCGCCGAGCTGGTGCGTGCCCATGGCGGCGAGATCAGGCTGGTGCCCGGCACCATCGGCGCGACCTTCAGCATCGCCATCCCCGACCCGGCGGTCGACCTCGACGCGCGCCTGAACCGGCACGAGGCGCCACCGGGCGCCGAAGGGGTTGCTTAACGAAAAGCGGGCGAGGCGGCCGGATAGGCTTGCCATTGCGGGGCCAAGGCGATAGCTATGCCCGGTCGCTGGCCGGTTTCCGGCCGCGGCATTAGCGCCCGTAGCTCAGCTGGATAGAGCACCAGACTACGAATCTGGGGGTCAGGAGTTCGAATCTCTTCGGGCGCGCCATTACACACGCATATGCGGCTGATGCCACTGTGCGGCTTATGCACATATGACGCTCATACGCTGCCGCCGCTCCGCGATGGAGTCTGCGCAATTGGCCGGAATTTTGACCTCGATCAAGATTAAAGCATTTTACCGCGCTAGCTAAAATTGCCGCGCGCGGGCGAGCGCGCAAATGCCACAATTGCTGGAAATTCGCTATGTTTCGCCGACATTTAGCCGCGGCGCTTAATTCGGACGATGGCGCAAAAAACCGCTAGAAAGACCGGCATGACCGCTGGCAATGGGTCCTGACAAGAGCCAGCCAAACGACGATGCGAGCAGGGAATTGGGGTCCGACGCGTGACGCGCAAACAAAGACGACTCGTTTTGATCGGCGGCAGCATAGGCGTGCTGGCGCTCGCCATTGGCCTTGTGCTCAACGCGATGACCGGGGCGATTGTCTTTTTCAATTCGCCGACCGACGTCATGGAGAAGAACCTCAGCCCCGGAACGCGCGTCCGGATCGGCGGGCTGGTCAAGCCGGGCAGCGTGCAACGCGGCGATAATCTGAATATTCGTTTCGAGGTGACCGACGGCCAGCACGACGTCGCGGTGCGTTTTCAGGGCATCGTGCCGGACCTCTTCCGGGAAGGGCAGGGCGTGGTCGCCGAGGGCAAGATTGAAAGCGGCTATGTCCTTGCCGCCGACACAGTCCTGGCCAAACATGACGAGCGCTATATGCCAAAGGAAGTCGTGGACTCGCTGAAAAAATCCGGACGCTGGCAGGAAGGCGCGACGCAATGATAGCGAGGTCCGTTTCATGATCCCCGAACTCGGACACTACGCGCTGGTCCTGGCGCTCGCGCTCGGACTGATCCAGTCGGTGGTCCCGGTGATCGGCGCGCGCGGCCACGATGCCGCGCTGATGCGGCTTGGGACCTCGACCGCGCTCATGCAGTTCCTTTTTGTCGGGCTGTCCTTTCTCGCGCTGACGATATCCTACGTGACGTCGGATTTCTCGGTCGCGTCGGCCTTCGAGAATTCGCACTCGCGCATGCCGTTGATCTACAAAATCACCAGCGTCTGGGGTAACCACGAAGGCTCGATGCTGTTGTGGGTTCTCATCCTGGCGCTGTTCGGCGCGCTGGTCGCGGCCTTCGGCCGCAATCTTCCTGCCACGCTGAAAGCCAATGTGCTGGCCGTGCAGTCGTGGATCGCCAGCGCGTTCTATCTTTTTATCCTGTTGACCTCGAACCCGTTCCTGCGCCTGCCGCAGACGCCGGCCGAGGGCCGCGACCTCAATCCGATCTTGCAGGACATCGGCCTCGCCATTCATCCGCCGCTGCTTTATCTCGGCTATGTCGGCTTCTCGATCGCCTTCTCCTTCGCCATCGCCGCTTTGATCGAAGGCCGCATCGACGCCGCCTGGGCGCGCTGGGTGCGGCCGTGGACGTTGGCCGCCTGGACCTTCCTGACCGTCGGCATCGCGATGGGATCGTACTGGGCCTATTATACGCTCGGGTGGGGCGGGTTCTGGTTCTGGGATCCGGTCGAGAATGCGTCGCTGATGCCCTGGCTTGCCGGCACCGCGCTGCTGCATTCCGCCGTCGTCATGGAAAAGCGGAATGCGTTGAAGATCTGGACAATCCTTCTGGCGATCCTGGCTTTCTCGCTTTCGCTGATCGGCACCTTTCTGGTGCGGTCGGGCGTACTCACCTCGGTGCATGCCTTTGCCACCGATCCGACGCGCGGCGTGTTCATCCTGATCATCCTGGTCGGATTCATCGGTGGCGGCCTGACCCTGTTTGCCTGGCGGGCGTCTACGCTCAAGCAAGGCGGGCTGTTCGCGCCGGTGTCACGCGAAGGCGCGCTGGTCTTCAACAATCTGTTTCTGACCACGGCCTGTCTGACCGTGTTTGTCGGTACGCTTTATCCGCTGGCACTGGAATCGCTGGCCGGTGAAAAAATCTCGGTCGGCGCGCCGTTTTTCAATCTCACCTTCGGCCCGTTGTTCCTGGTGTTGATGGCTTTGATGCCGTTCGGCCCGTTGCTCGCCTGGAAGCGCGGCAACATTCTTGGCGTGGCGCAACGTTTGATGGCGGCCTACGCCGTCGGCATCGCAGCGCTCGCGGTGGCCTTCGCAGTGGAGGGCACGCAGTCGGTCTTGGCGCCGTTCGGCGTCGGGCTCGCGTTTTATGTGATGGCCGGGGCCGCGGTCGATCTGGTCGAACGCACCGGCCTGTTCCGCATGCCACTCGGCATCGTCGCCCGGCGCGCCGCCGGTCTGCCGCGTTCGACATGGGGCACCGCGGTGGCGCATTTCGGCATCGCTGTGACGCTTCTCGGCATCATCGGCGCCGGCACCTGGGGCGTCGAGCGAATCGTCGCGCTGAAACCGTCGCAGACCGTGTCGCTGGCGGATTACGAATTGACCTTCGACGGCATGATGGCGCGCAGCGGCCCCAATTACAGCGAGCAGGCGGCGAAATTCACCGTCAAGACCGGCGGCGTGAAGATCGGCGTCATGCAGCCGTCCAAGCGCAATTTTATGGCGCGCGATACCTCGACCAACGAAGCGGCGCTGATGACGCGCGGCGCCGGCCAGCTCTATTTGTCGCTCGGCGATACCAATGCCGACGGTTCGATCGCGATCCGGCTCTACTACAAGCCGCTGGTGATGCTGATCTGGCTCGGCGCGATCATCATGATGGTCGGCGGCGGCCTGTCGCTGTCCGACCGGCGGCTGCGCGTCGGCGCGCCCAAGCCTGCTAAAAAGCCGGCGGACAAGTCCACAACCACGCCAACCTTGCAGCCGGCGGAGTGAAGCGCATGCGCGGTCTCGCGGCGATCGGTCTCTTCTTCGCATTGCTGGGCGTGGGCGCGGCCCACGCGGTGACGCCCGACGAGATGCTCAAGGACCCGGCGCTGGAGGCGCGCGCCCGCGCGCTGTCGACCGAATTGCGCTGCATGGTTTGTCAGAACCAGTCGATCGACGATTCGGAAGCGCCGCTGGCGAAGGATCTGCGTTTGCTGGTACGCGAGCGGCTGACAAAAGGCGACAGCGACCGGCAGGTGATGGATTTCCTGGTGGCGCGCTACGGCAATTTCGTCCTGCTCAGGCCGCCGTTTGAATGGCAGACCTTGTTGCTGTGGGGCCTGCCGCCGCTGGCGCTCGCTGCCGGACTGATCGGCTTGATCGTGGCGGCGCGCCGCCGTCCGACTTTGGCCGTCGAGCCGCAAGCGCTCGATGGCGAGGAGCAGCGAAAACTGGCGGCCTTGGCGAAGTCCGGCGACTAGAGCCGCCGCTCTATTTGACCATGCCGGCCAGGCGCGGCAGCCACAAGGTCAGTTCCGGGATCATGGTGATCGCGATCAGCGATCCGAGCAGCGGCAATAGCCACGGGATAATCGCCATCGTCGTGCGCTCGATCGACAGTTTGGCGATGCGCGCCAGCACGAACAGCACCATGCCGAGCGGCGGGTGCAGCAAGCCAATCATCAGATTGAGCGTCATGACGACGCCGAAATGCACGGGGTCGATGCCGACTTTGAGGATCACCGGCATCAGCACCGGCACCAGAATGCTGATCGAGGCGATCGGCTCGAGAAAACAGCCGACCACCAGCAGCAGCAAATTGGTGAGCAGCAGGATGATGTAGCGGTTGTCGGTCAGCGCCAGCAGCGCCTCGGTGGTGTATTCGGTGACCCGCGTCGTCGTCAGCACCCAGCCGAACAGCGAGGCGGCGCCGACGATCAGCAACACGCCGGCGGTGGTCTCGATCGTATCCATCGTGACTTTGTAGAATTGCTTCAGCGACAGCGAGCCGTACAGGAAAATGCCGAGCATGATCGCCCACGCGCAGGCGGCGATCGCCGCTTCGGTCGGCGTAAACCAGCCGAAGGTCATGCCGCCGACGATGATCGCCGGCGTCAGCAACGCCGGAAACGCGGCGATGAAGGTGACGCCGAGCGTGCGCCAGCGGAAGGCCTGGTCGCGGCCCATGCCGTATTTGCGCGCGCAGTAATAAACATAGCCCATCATGAAGGCGGTCATCACCAGTCCGGGAATGACGCCGCCGAGAAACAACGCGCCGATCGAGACGTTGCCCATCATGCCGTAGATCACGAAGGGCAGCGACGGCGGGATGATCGGGCCGAGCGTCGACGACGCCGCGGTGACGCCAACCGAGAATTCGGTATCGTAACCGTGGTCCTGCATCGCCTTGATCTCGATGGTGCCGAGGCCGGCGGCATCGGCGATCGCGGTGCCCGACATGCCGGCGAAGATCACCGAGCCGATAATATTGACCTGAGCCAGCCCGCCCCGCATCCAGCCGGCGGTGGCGACGGCAAAA
Source organism: Rhizobium sp. Q54 (assembly GCA_945861265.1). Lineage (GTDB taxonomy): Bacteria > Pseudomonadota > Alphaproteobacteria > Rhizobiales > Xanthobacteraceae > Pseudolabrys. The sequence continues at coordinate 9,234 of CAMAUC010000089.1, forward strand.
TCGTAGATGCGGTTGGTGATGCCGGCGGAGTTCATCAGATTGCCGGCGAGAATGAAGAACGGCACCGCCAGCAGCGGGAAACTATCGATGCCCCCGGCCATGCGATGCAGGATGACGAAGTCCGGCAATTCGGCGATGAAATGGGTGTAGATGTAAGATGAGCCGGCGAGCGCGATGAACACCGGTACTCCGGCGAGCAGGACCGCGATGAACAGAAGCGCCATGATGATCATCGCTAATTCCTAGTCCGCTGCGATCTGGTGCGTGACGTCGTGCGGCTTGGTCCAGCCTTCGCGGGCGTTGCGCCAGACATTCATCGCCTGGCGGAACAGCATCAGGAAGCAGCCGAAAGCCACGCCGCCGTAGACCCAGCTCATCGACACATCGAACACCGTCATGCGCTGGATGCCCATGCGCTCGGTGATGGTCACGGAGATGAAGGCGAGGAACGCCAGGAAGGCGAGCTTGACGATGTCGACCGCGGCCAGCAGCGCCTGTCGCATCAGGCCCGGCTTCATCACATTCGACAGCAATTCAACGGCGATGTGGGTGTTGCGCCGCGTCACCATCGCGCCGCCGATGAACACGACCCACATCAGCCCGTAGCGTGCGATTTCCTCGGTCCAGGCCAGACTGTCGTTGAGAATGTAGCGGGTGAAGAATTGCAAAAAGACGATGAAGGCCAGCGCCCAGAACAGCACGAAGGCCAGCCAGTCTTCCGGATGATGCTCGATGACGATTTCGGCATCCTCGGCGACGATGAGATGGACGTTTTCTTCCTGGGGCGCTTGCTTGGGATTTTTTGTCATGGGCTTCTCTAAAGAGATGCGTCCCTACCCCGTTCGTCACCGCTTTCGCGGGGACGAACGGAGTTTGGATATTGAGCTTCGCCGCCTTACGGCTACTTCAGCGCCTGCAGCGCGTCGTATTCGGTCTGGCTCCAGCCGGCGCCGGCCGAGGCGTCGTTATGCAGGGCCACCGCCGCCTTGCGGAATGCTTCGCGATCGACCTGCACCACGGTCTTGCCGAGTTTTTTCAGCTCATCGACCGTCTTCTGCTCGGAGGCGCGGATCTCGTCCGATGCCTTGGCCGCTGCCTGCGCCAGCACTTCCTCGAACACCTTCTTGTCGTCGGCCGACAGCTTGGCCCAGGTCGTCGCGCCGACGATGGTCAACAGCGATTCGGTGATGTGCGCCGTCAGCATCACATGCGTCTGCACTTCGTAGAACTTCTTGGCCATGATTGTCGGCAGCGGATTCTCCTGGCCGTCGACGGTGCCCTGCTGAAGCGCGAGATAGACTTCGGCAAACGCAATCGGCGTGGCGTTGGCGCCGACCGATTTTGCCAGCATCAGGTAAAGCGGCGCCGGCGGCACGCGCAGCTTCATGCCCTTCATGTCTTCTGGCTTCTTGATTTCCTTGTTAGCGGTGACCATGCGCTCGCCGTAATAGGTCAAAGCGATGATCTTGTGCTTGGTTTTATCGTCGTAGCCCTTGGCGATATCGCGGAACAGCGGGCTGTCGCGAAAGGCCTTCCAGTGACTGAAGTCGCGCATCATGAACGGCGCGCCGGAAATCGACAGCGGCTTGTGGATCGAGCCGGCGAACGATGTGCCGGTATAGATGATGTCGACAGTGCCGAGGCCGAG
>CAMAUC010000090.1 GCA_945861265.1 Rhizobium sp. Q54
GGCGCGGCGGACCCTTAGGGTCCGCCGCTTCCGCTTCCGGAGGGGTGTAGCTCAGCTGGTAGAGCACCGGTCTCCAAAACCGGGGGTCGTAGGTTCGAGCCCTACCGCCCCTGCCAGGCAGGGTATTTTACCTCCCGCTGGCAGGACCCAAAAGGTAAGCTTCCTTCGGGAAAAGCTGCTTGGGACGAGCGAAAGCGGACGAACGTGACTAGATAGTACGGGTCGAAGCGGAATTGGTTTAAGGTTCAACGACACATGGCAACGTCCCCGTTTAAGTTTCTGCAGGAAGTCCGTGAGGAAACGCGCAAGGTCACTTGGCCTTCGCGCAAGGAGACCATGATCACGACCGCGATGGTGTTCGTGATGGTGGCGATCTCCTCGATCTTCTTTCTGGTCGCGGATCAAATCATCCGGATCGCCGTGACGTTCGTGCTCGGCATCGGAAGTTGAAGGCCCACAGATGAGCGACACTGCCACATCCATCACGACCAAGCCGATGCGCTGGTACATCGTCCACGCCTATTCGAACTTCGAGAAGAAGGTCGCGGAATCGATTCGCGAGCAGGCCAAGCAGCGCAATCTGGAAGATCATTTCGAGCAGGTCATGGTGCCGACCGAGACCGTCACCGAAGTGCGCCGCGGCCGCAAGGTAAACTCGGAGCGCAAGTTTTTTCCCGGCTATGTGCTGGTGAAGATGAGCCTGACCGACGAGGTCTATCATCTCATCAAGAACACGCCGAAGGTCACCGGCTTCCTCGGCTCGGACAACAAGCCGATGCCGATCACCGAAGCCGAAGCCAATCGCATTCTGCATCAGGTGCAGGAAGGCATCGAGCGGCCGAAGCCCTCGGTGTCGTTCGAGGTCGGCGAGCAGGTGCGCGTGTCGGACGGGCCGTTCGCATCGTTCAACGGCACCGTCGAGGAAGTCGACGAAGCCCGCTCGCGCGTCAAGGTCGCGGTGTCGATCTTCGGCCGCGCCACGCCGGTGGAATTGGAATTCGGTCAGGTGGAGAAGCTTTGACCGTGTAACTACGAGGGCGTTCGGCTCTCGTAGATCAAAGACGTGGGAGGTGAGGCGGTTCAGCCAACCGTCAATATCCGAACCACTAACGGAGTAGAGAAATGGCTAAAAAAGTTACTGGATTCCTCAAACTGCAAGTGCCGGCTGGCGCTGCCAACCCGTCGCCCCCGATCGGGCCGGCGCTCGGTCAGCGCGGTCTCAACATCATGGAGTTCTGCAAGGCGTTTAACGCGCAGACCCAGAAGATGGAAAAGAACACGCCGATCCCGGTGGTCATCACGACTTATCAGGATCGTTCTTTCACGTTCGAACTGAAGACGCCGCCGGTGTCCTTCTTCCTGAAAAAAGCCGCCAAGCTCGAGAGCGGCTCGAAAACGCCGGGCCGCGACATTGTCGGCTCGGTGACCAAGGCGCAGATCAATGAAATCGCCAAGGAGAAGATGAAGGATCTCAACTGCGACAGCATCGAAGCCGCGGCCAAGATGATCGCAGGCTCGGCCCGCTCGATGGGCCTCACGGTGGCGGAGTAAACGAACATGGCAATTGGAAAACGTACTGTCGCCATCCGTGAAGGCGTCGATCGCGAAAAGACCTACACGATCGTGGAAGCGGTCAAGCTGGTGAAGGAACGCGCCAAGGCGAAGTTCGATGAGACCATCGAAATCGCCATGAACCTCGGCGTCGATCCCAAGCACGCCGACCAGATGGTTCGCGGCGTGTGTAACCTGCCGAACGGCTCGGGCCGCACCATGCGCGTCGGCGTGTTCGCCCGCGGCGCCAAGGCGGAAGAGGCCAAGGCCGCCGGCGCCGACGTTGTCGGCGCGGAAGACCTGGTGGAAATCGTCAACGGCGGCAAGATCGACTTCGATCGCTGCATCGCCACGCCGGACATGATGCCGCTGGTCGGTCGCCTCGGTAAGGTGCTCGGTCCGCGCGGCATGATGCCGAACCCGAAGGTCGGTACTGTGACCATGGACATCGCCACCGCGGTGAAGGCGTCCAAGGGCGGTTCGGTCGAGTTCCGCGTGGAGAAGGCCGGCATCGTCCAGGCCGGAGTCGGCAAGGCCTCGTTCTCGGAAGACAAGCTGGTGCAGAACATCATGGCGTTCGCTGACGCCGTGCAGAAGGCGAAGCCCGCCGGCGCCAAGGGTCACTACATCAACCGCGTTGCCATCTCCTCGACGATGGGCCCGGGCGTGAAGGTGGACTCGGCGACCTTGTTCCCGCCGAAGGTCTGATCGATCTGAACGGTAAAAAAATGCGAAAGCCCGGTCCGGTCGGACCGGGCTTTTTCATTGTGGACCGCGCGTCCGCGCGCTAATTCGCGAGGCTAAACCCCGCGCGAACATCCGATGGGGTCACGTCGAATTGCCGCCGGAACGCCCGGTTGAAATAAGAAACATTGCTGAAGCCCGTCGTGAGCGCGATCTCGGCAATTCTCCGGTGAGCGAGAGCAGGATCGGCCAGCATGCGGTGGGCGGCAGCGAGCCGCTGCATTCCCATGTACTCCGAAAAACTCGTGCCTGCCTCGCCGAACAGCATCTGGATGTAGCGTGGTGTAACGCCGTGCCGCGCGGCGATCGAAGAAATACTGAGATCGTAATTTTCCGCCTGCCTGGCGACGTCGGCCTTGATGGCGCGTAGCCGCGCGGCGCGGCCGCCGCGTTTGCGCGCCAACTCGCCGGCATCTTTCGTGGGGCCGAGCGCCAGCGCGATGAGATCGTGGATATGCGCGACGACCAGATTCTGCGCCTCCGGCTTCGCGAGCGCCTGCGGATTTTCCAGCACGCTGATGTAGTTCCTCAGCAGGTTCAGCGCGATGTTGTTCGACACGATCGGTTGCAGAACCGCCGCGTTCATATCCTGCAAGGCGGGCGCGAGCGCGGCCCGCGGAATCCGAATGGTGGTGAAGCGGGAATGGCTTTTGTTGGTCGTGCCGCCGACAGTGTCGAGGGCGAACAACACGGCCTGTCCCGGCTCGATGATGCTTTCTCGTCCCAGCATCTTCGCACGGTCGACGCCGTCGTGATTGAAGACGAAAACGAGATCGTCATTCTTGATGAGATGCCGCGGGCGCCAATAATGCGCGCCTGAGCAAACGCCGCTCGCAACTCCCAATCCGGGCAGGACTCGGACAACCGCGCGCGAATGAAACGGCTGGTCCGTCAGCGGCTCGATGTCGAGATCGCAGATGGCTCTGCCGAAAAGATGACGCCATGCCTCGATACCGTCCTTGCCAGCGTAATCGGCCGTCGAGAATTGCAATGTGATCGGGTTCTGATCGGTCATCGTTTGCTGGTATGTCAGACAGGCAACATAACTATTCGCGTGCAAAAAAGTATCGGCGCGAGTTCGCTTTAGGTCAAGACAGGCACGGAACGCTTTGCTTAGTGAGACGTACAGGTCGGGATCGTCGTGCGGGGGCGTTGGTGTTCTTTCTGTCAAAACTCAAAGCGCCGGCGAGCGATCGCCAGTGCGGGGCAGGTCGTGGCGTTCGTGACGGCGGATTGCACAGTCGTGCGGTTTGCTCACGCGGGCTGCTGCCGGCGCTGCTTGGCTCGACACTCCTGATCGCCGCCTCCGCCGCGCAGGCGGCGGACGCCACCTGGAGCGAAACGCCCGGCTCCAATGATCTAACGGCCGACGCAAACTGGGATACCGGGGCTACGCCCTGGGTATTCGAAATAGCATCGTTCGGCCCCTCGACCATAACGACCCTGACGCAGCCGGGCCTCTTTTGGGTTGGCGGCATCACGCTGAATGCCGACGCCGCCAACTATACGATCAACAACTCGGACCGAATCTGGTTCTACGGGGCCGGGATTATCGTGAATGGTGGAGCCCTCACCATCAATAACTCCGGCATTATGCTCTTCTACTACAGCAGCACCGCCGGAAGCGCCACGATCGTCACGAAAAGTGGCGCCGTAACCAATTTCTTGCAATCGTCGTCCGGCGGGACGTCACGGCAAATCATCGAGGCAGGTGGCGTCGTCGACATAACATACCTTGACACGGGCGCGACCGCGCTCGGCTCCATCGAGGGCGCCGGAACGGTGAAGGCCGGAACCTACACGCTCACCGTCGGCACCAACGACCTCTCGACCACGTTTTCCGGCGACATCCTTGGCAGCACGGCCCGGTTAGTCAAAGTCGGCACCGGCACACTGACGCTCACCGGCTCATCAAGTACTTACCTGGGCAATACGACGGTCAACGGCGGCACGCTGGCGGTTAACGGCAGCCTGACCAACTCGAGCGGAATCATCGTCAACGATACCGGCACGCTTGGCGGCACCGGCACGGTGCCGACCGTCACGATCAACAATGGCGGTGCGCTGGCGCCCGGCAATTCGATTGGCACGCTCAACGTCAATGGCAATGTCACCTTCAATGCCGGGTCGACCTACAATGTCGAAGTCTCGCCGTCGGCCGCCGACAAGACGGTGGCGACGGGCACCGCCTCGCTGACTGGCGGCACCGTGCGGGCGACCTATCAAGCCGGAACCTATCTCGCCAACAATTATACGATCCTGACCTCGGCCGGCCTCGGCGGCACGACTTTCGCCGGCCTGACCAATGTCAGTCTGCCGGCCGGCTTCAGCGCGGCCTTGAGTTACACCGCCACCGATGTGACGCTCGTTCTCTCCGCGGCCGCCTTGCAACAGTCGATCAATACCGGCGGGCTGTCGGGCAATCAGGCCGGTGTCGGCAACACGCTCAACAACTATTTCAACAATGGCGGCACGCTACCGCCGGGCTTCGTTGCATTGTTCGGGCTGAGTGGCGATGCGCTCACCAACGGATTGTCGCAAGTCTCCGGCCAGCCGGGACCATCGGCCGTGCAGTCGGGCGTCACGGCCACCGGCCAATTCATGACGACTGTCTTCGACAATGCTTTCGATCAGGGCGGCGCGTCAGGCAGTTCCGGCGCGCCGCTCGGTTACGCGGCCGAGCGCAAAGTCTCGCGCCATGCGGCTGAGGCTTACGCCGCCGTGACGCCACGCGATCGTGCATCGGATTTCGACAGCCGCTGGCGCGTCTGGGCGACCGGCTACGGCGGTGCGAGTAGCGTCAGCGGCGACAGCGGCGCAGGGACGGCGAAGACCACCAGCCGCGTCTATGGTGTCATTGCTGGCGCCGACATGCGCGCCGATGCCGATACGCGATTGGGCTTTGCGCTGGGCGGAGCGGGCACGAGTTTCTCTGTCGGTGGCGGATTGGGAAGCGGCCGCACCGATATGTTCAATGCATCGATCTACGGCAAGCGCCTGTGGGGCCCTGCCTATGTCGCGGCCGCTTTGGGTTACGCATGGCAGGACGCATCGACCGACCGCACCGTGACGATTGCCGGCACCGATGTGCTGCACGCTTCGTTTCATCCGCAGGCGCTCACCGGGCGGCTGGAAACCGGCCGGCGCTACGTCATGGCCGCCTTCGGCCTGACCCCTTACGCCGCGTTGCAGACGACGACCTTCTTCATGCCGTCCTATGGCGAGAGCGCGACCTCGGGCTCGAACCAGTTCGCGCTGAGTTACGCATCGAAAAGCATCGCCGCGACGCGCGGCGAACTTGGCGCCCGCATCGACAAGGCCTATGCCGTGCAAGGCGGCGTCTTCACGCTTAAGGCCACGACCGCCTGGGCGCATGACTGGAACACCGACCGCGCCGCCACCGCGACGTTCCAGGCGCTGCCGGGGACGAGTTTCACCGTCAACGGCGCGCGGCCCTCGGCTGACGCGGCGCTGCTATCGCTCGGCGGCGAGATGGATTGGGGAACCGGCTGGCGCGTCGCGGCCAATGTCGATGGCGAATTCGCCGCCGGCAGCCAAAGCTACGCCGCCAAGGGCTCCCTGATACGGGCCTGGTAGGCGTCGCTAATTGGGCTTTCCGCAGCCCGAAAAAGCCACTTGGCAAACCTCTTAAGAGGGTCTAAATGAGGTCCATCGGGCGTGCCGGCCCAGTTTGTCGGCACGCCTTTGCGCGTCTCTCAAAATCGAAGGTGGTCCGACTTCATTCCTTTTAGACACCCCTCGCGGGCCATCTGAAAGGGAGAAACCGGCATTTTCGCTCTGAAAAGACACGCAAATTCGCTTCTGAGATCGAGGCGGACGACCTGTCCAAGACTGCCGGCGCCGATGGCTTGATACGGCCTGACGCTTAAACCCTCCGCTTCGAGGGACCAGCATAGACGGGGATGAGACCCGAATTTGCCGGGGCCGCAAGGCCTTGGCCAAGTCGGTTCGAACCTCGGAAACCCGTTCATGACCGCAAGTCATGTCTCGGGGGGCAGGCTACTCGTGGTCGTCCTGACCAGAATCTGCTTCGGCAGTTTCAAAGCAGGGCGGCTGGGTGCAACCCCGGCGGCTTCCGCGTGAATGCGGGCAAGCCGTCAATACCGGAAAGAGCTTGCAGTGGAACGAGCGGCAAAAGCAGAGTCCATCGCCGAACTGAGCGGGGTTTTCAAAACCGCGCAGGTCGTCGTCGTGGCTCATTATGCGGGCCTCACCGTCGCCCAGATGCAGATTCTGCGGAAGCAGATGAAGCTGGCCGGCGCCTCGGTGAAGGTCGCCAAGAACCGTCTCGCCCAAATCGCTCTCAAAGACACCGACTGCGTTGCTATCGCGCCCTTGCTGAAGGGGCCGACCGTGCTCGCTTATTCAAGCGATCCGGTAGCCGCGCCGAAGGTGGCCATCGATTTTGCCAAGGCGAACGAAGCGTTCGTCATCCTTGGCGGAACGATGGGCAAAACAGCTCTGGATCAGAACGGCGTCAAGGCGCTCGCCTCGCTGCCGTCTCTGGATGAACTGCGTGCCAAGATCCTCGGCCTCCTTGTGGCGCCGGCGACCAAGATCGCGCAACTCACCAACGCTCCCGCGGCCAAGGTCGCGCGCGTCATCCAGGCCTACGCTGCCAAGAGCGAAGCGGCCTGACGGCTCACTGATCAAACAAACCCGACTGGTTCGAACCTAGATAGGAACTAAACAATGGCTGACCTGCAGAAGATCGTCGACGAATTGTCGAAGCTGACCGTCCTGGAAGCGGCGGATCTGGCGAAGTTGCTGGAAGAGAAGTGGGGAGTTTCCGCCGCTGCCGCCGTCGCGGTTGCCGGCCCGGCCGCCGCCGGCGCCGCCGCCGCTGAAGAGAAGACCGAGTTCACCGTTGTCCTGGCCTCGGCCGGCGACAAGAAGATCGAGGTGATCAAGGAAGTGCGTGCCATCACCGGTCTCGGCCTCAAGGAAGCCAAGGACCTGGTTGAAGGCGCGCCGAAGCCGGTCAAGGAAGGCGTCAACAAGGAAGAAGCCGACAAGATCAAGGCGACCCTTGAGAAGGCCGGAGCCAAGGTTGAGCTCAAGTAGGCTCAGCTTATTTGAGCGAAATCCCCGGGCGGGCTCTTGCGAGACCCGGGAATCGCAATAAATACCGATATCCCCGGGACTTAAGGTCCCGGGGATGTCGCACCAAAAAGCGCGGCGGCCGGTTTTTCCGGGCGGAGGCGGATCGTGAAGCGGCGCAGCTCAGGCCCGGTCACGATGGAGTGTAGTTAAAGAGTGCGGCGGTTCGGACGCGGTCCGAATCACATAGAAACGGGTAGCCCCGACGCCTGTCCTGATGGTCGCGATGGAATGCGGCTGTTCGGAGAGGCGCCCGCGCTGGCCCCCGACATTGAATCGAGAGAAAAAACGATGGCGCAGACGTTTACCGGTCGCAAGCGCGTAAGAAAATTTTTCGGATCAATCAAGGAAGTGGCGGAGATGCCGAACCTCATCGAGGTTCAGAAGGCATCCTATGACCAGTTCCTGATGGTCAAGGAGCCGGTCGGCGGCCGTCCCGATGAAGGCCTGCAGGCGGTGTTCCGTTCGGTATTCCCGATTTCCGATTTTTCCAATTCGTCGATGCTCGAATTCGTCAAATACGAATTCGAACCGCCGAAGTACGACGTCGACGAGTGCCGCCAGCGCGGCATGACCTTCGCCGCGCCGCTGAAAGTGACGCTCCGCCTCATCGTGTTCGATATCGATGAAGAGACGGGCGCGCGTTCGGTCAAGGACATCAAGGAACAGGATGTCTACATGGGCGATATCCCGCTCATGACAATGAACGGCACCTTCATCGTCAACGGCACCGAGCGCGTCATCGTCTCGCAGATGCACCGTTCGCCGGGCGTGTTCTTCGATCACGACAAGGGCAAGACCCATTCGTCGGGCAAGCTCCTGTTCGCCGCGCGCATCATTCCGTATCGCGGTTCCTGGCTCGACATCGAGTTCGACGCCAAGGATATCGTCTATGCGCGTATCGATCGCCGCCGCAAGATTCAGGTCACGTCGCTTCTGTATGCGCTCGGCCTCGACGGCGAGGAAATCCTGCGCACGTTCTACAAGCACGTCTCCTACAAGCGCGCCAAGGACGGCTGGCGCGTGCCGTTCGATGCCAATCGCCTCAAGGGTTACAAGGCGATCAACGACCTGATCGACGCCGACACCGGCAAGGTCGTGGTCGAAGCCGGCAAGAAGCTGTCGGTGCGGCAGGCGCGCCAGTTGCAGGAAAAGGGCCTCAAGCACCTGCGCATGGCCGACGAGGAACTGATCGGTCATTACGTCGCGGAAGATCTCGTCAACACCAAGACGGGCGAGATCTACATGGAAGCCGGCCAGGAAATTGACGAGAAGAACCTCAAGGTTCTCATTGAGGCCGGTTACAAGGATCTGCCGCTGCTCGACATCGACCACGTCAATGTCGGCGCCTATATCCGCAACACCTTGACCGTCGACAAGAACATGACGCGTGAAGACGCGCTGTTCGACATCTATCGCGTCATGCGCCCCGGCGAACCGCCGACCGTGGACACCGCCGAGGCGATGTTCCGTTCGCTGTTCTTCGACTCGGAGCGTTACGACCTTTCGGCCGTCGGCCGCGTCAAGATGAACATGCGTCTCGAACTCGACGCGCCGGACACCATGCGCGTGCTACGCAAGGACGACATCATCGCGGTCATTCGCACGTTGGTCGATCTGCGCGACGGCAAGGGCGAAATCGACGACATCGACAATCTCGGCAATCGCCGCGTGCGCTCGGTCGGCGAGTTGATGGAGAACCAGTACCGCATCGGTCTGTTGCGCATGGAGCGCGCGATCAAGGAGCGCATGTCGTCGGTCGATATCGACACCGTCATGCCGCAGGATTTGATCAACGCCAAGCCTGCCGCCGCCGCTGTGCGCGAGTTCTTCGGCTCGTCGCAGCTGTCGCAGTTCATGGATCAGACCAATCCGCTGTCGGAAATCACCCACAAGCGCCGTCTCTCGGCGCTTGGACCGGGCGGTCTGACGCGCGAACGCGCCGGCTTCGAAGTGCGCGACGTGCATCCGACGCATTACGGCCGCATCTGCCCGATCGAGACGCCGGAAGGCCCGAACATCGGTCTGATCAACTCGCTCGCCACCTACGCGCGCGTCAACAAATACGGCTTCGTCGAAACGCCCTATCGCAAGGTGAAGGACGGCCGCGTCACCGACGAGGTCATCTATCTCTCGGCGATGGAAGAAAGCCGTCACGCTGTGGCGCAGGCCAACGCGCAGATGGATGCCAAGGGCAAGTTCATCGAAGACCTCATCATCTGCCGCCAGGCCGGTGACGTGCATCTCGTGCCGCGCGAGAAGGTCGACTTCATGGATGTGTCGCCGAAGCAACTCGTGTCGGTCGCCGCGGCGTTGATCCCGTTCCTTGAGAACGACGACGCCAACCGCGCGCTGATGGGCTCGAACATGCAGCGCCAGGCGGTGCCTTTGGTTCGCGCCGAAGCGCCGTTCGTCGGCACCGGCATGGAAGGCGTGGTTGCCCGCGACTCGGGCGCCTCGATTTCCGCGCGCCGCACCGGCGTCGTCGATCAGGTCGACGCGACCCGTATCGTCGTTCGCGCCACCGGTGAAACCGATCCGACCAAGCCGGGCGTCGATATCTATCGCCTGATGAAGTATCAGCGCTCGAACCAGAACACCTGCATCAACCAGCGTCCGCTGGTGAAGGTGGGCGACCACGTCAACAAGGCCGACATTATCGCCGACGGTCCGTCGACCGATCTCGGCGAGTTGGCGCTCGGCCGCAACGTGCTGGTCGCGTTCATGCCGTGGAATGGCTACAACTTCGAGGACTCGATCCTGCTGTCGGAACGCATCGTCAAGGACGACGTGTTCACCTCCATTCACATCGAAGAATTCGAAGTGATGGCGCGCGACACGAAGCTCGGCCCCGAGGAAATCACCCGCGACATCCCGAACGTTTCGGAAGAAGCGCTCAAGAATCTCGACGAAGCGGGCATCGTCTATATCGGCGCCGAAGTTCACGCCGGTGACATTCTCTGCGGCAAGATCACGCCGAAGGGTGAAAGCCCGATGACGCCGGAAGAAAAGCTTCTGCGCGCCATCTTCGGCGAGAAGGCCTCCGACGTGCGCGACACCTCGTTGCGCGTGCCGCCGGGCGTGCAGGGCACCGTCGTGGAAGTGCGGGTATTCAACCGGCACGGCGTCGAGAAGGACGAGCGCGCGCTCGCCATCGAGCGGGAAGAAATCGAACGTCTCGCCAAGGACCGCGACGACGAACAGGCGATCCTCGACCGCAACGTCTACGGCCGTCTGGCTGAGTTGCTCGAAGGCCGCCAGGGCGTCGCCGGACCGAAGGGCTTCAAGAAGGACTCGAAGATCACCAAGACGATCCTGGATGAGTATCCGCGCTCGCAGTGGTGGCTGTTTGCCTCGCCGAACGACAAGCTGATGACCGAGATCGAGGCCATCCGCAAGCAGTACGACGAGAGCAAGAAGCTTCTGGAACAGCGCTTCCTCGACAAGGTCGAGAAGCTGCAGCG
>CAMAUC010000091.1 GCA_945861265.1 Rhizobium sp. Q54
CAGCTCCTGGTCCCGGATATAGGCGGTGAGCGTATCGGTTGACCGGTGCCGGCTCGTCGCCATCATTTTGAACAGGGACGCACCACGCTTCGCTGCGCTGGTCAGGAAGCCGGCCCGTAGCGAATGGCCTGAGAACAGGGCAGGGTCCATTCCGACACGCTCGGCATGCGCTTTGACGATGTTGGCGACAGATCGATCCGTCAGGCGCTCGGCCTGCACGTGGCCGCCGCGGCGAATGGAGCGGAAGATCGCACCGTCGGTGATCTCTGCGGCCTCTAGCCATGCCTGGAGCGATGCTACGGGGCATGCAAGGTCGCCACGGACGATGGCGATGACAGCACCTCTTCCTTCCTGATCGGTTTTGCCACGTCGAATGGTTACGCGAAGCCCTTCCGGGACTTGCTCGATGTCGGCCAGGTCCAGCGCCACCAATTCAGAGCGGCGGAACGCGCCGGCAAAGCCGAGCAGCAGCAGCGCCCGGTCGCGCAGGTCGGTCAGGTTGCCGTCCGATCGGGGCGCAAGCGCAATGATGCGGGCCATGCCGCTTTGGTCCAATAGGCGACAAAATGTTGCGACGCCGAGATTGTCCGCTAAGTGCCATCAGCAGACATTGCATAGCACACACGCTACTTCCGATATGATGCTCACTGGCGGTGCGTTGTGACACCGTTAAAGTTATACGATCGTAACGGCAGTGTCGGGGGATCGGGACCAATGGGACCACCTGATGTCAAGCTTTGCGGGGGGATAGCCATGTCCGCAGGGGGCCGAATTTTTTTCTGCAAGCAATGTTGGTACAAATCCTCACCGCCAGCGGACTGGAGCCGCGCTTTATGTCTGCCGCGCTGATTAAGAAGAAAGTCGCCGCAATGGTCCTGCACGACAGGACCAGCGATGGTCAACTAACGACGACGATCCGGAACAACCCTTGCTTCTTCTGTGCGGTCGGAGACAACAGTTGCTTTCAAGCCACCAAGTTGGCTTGCGGTTAGGTCGAGCCGCCAGCCATAGGCGCCTAGTACATCCTGAACGATGGCGAGGCCGAGGCCGGCACCATCGCCACGCTGGTCAAGACGAGCGCCACGTTCGAGCATGCGCAGGCGCTGCTCCGGTGCTATTCCCGCGCCGTCATCCTCGATGACAATCGACGGCCCGGCGGCCGGGTCGGCCGTGACGCGGACATGCGCCGCGGCGTGCCGTGCGGCATTTTCGAGCAGGTTGCCGAGCACTTCGGCCAAATCGGTGCGGTCGAGCGGCACTCTTAGAGTTTCGTCAATCTGCGAATCGAACGTGACCCGCTGCCCTGCGGGGGTCCGCGACAACGTTGCCACCAGCGACCGCATCAGCGGCGCCAGTTCAGTCGAAATCCCGGCAAGGTGCCGCGCTGCGCCGCGCACACGCGCCCGCGCCAGTTCGCGGTCAACATGGCGGCTCATCGCATCGCCGACGGCCTCGATGTCCTGCGCGATTGCCGCTTCGCCGCGATCACGCAGGCGGGCGGCATCCGAGGCAAGCGCGGCCAGCGGCGTCTTCAGGCCGTGCGCGAGATCGGCCGCCCGGCTGCGCGAGCGCTCGATCTCCCTTTCCTGGGCGTCGAGCAGGGCATTGAGCTCTTCGACCAGCGGCCGGACCTCGGCGGGTACGGCGGCGGGCAGATGCTGCCGTCGGCCGGACCGAATCTCGGCGACGCCCCGGCGCACAGCGTCAAGCGGGCGCAGGCCAAGCCCGACCTGAATTGACGTGGCGATCGCCAGCACCAGGCCCAGAAGGCCGAGCGCCATGGCAAGGTCCCTGGCGAAATCGGCGGCGACGGCCGACACCCGCGCCAAATCGGCGGCGGCAGCGACGCGCACCGGCATACGCCGATCACCAACGGTGAGGACCACGCTACGTTCCGCGACCAACAGGCGCGCCTTGGCGGGCCCCAATATTTCATGATGATGCCGTTCGCCCGCCGCCAACACGTCGACCGGCAGCGCCAAGGCAGTATCCCACAGAGAACGCGAACGCAGAAGCTGACCGCGATTGTCGGTCACTTGCCAATAAAGCCCCGACAGCGGATCGGCGAAGCGCGGATCGGCCGGCGGACGGCTCATGGTCGATTCGCCTTGCGGATCGATATCGATACCGGCGATCAATTGCTTGAGATGGATATCGAGATCGTCCGCTATGGTGCGCGTGACGTGCCGCTCGAACATCAGGGTCAGGCCGGCGCCGGCAATCGTCAGCGCCACCAGGATCGCGACTATCCCGCCGGCGACAAGGCGCAGCCGAAGCGACCCCAAACTCATTGGCAAGTCCTCATGCCGGCGTCTCCGGCACCAGATAGCCAAAGCCACGGCGCGTTTCGATCAGGTCAGGCCCCAGTTTCTTGCGCACGCGTCCGATCAGCACTTCGAGCGCGTTTGAATCGTGGTCTTCGCCATGGCCGTAGACGTTTTCGTCGAGCTCGTGCTGCGACAACACGCGGCCGCGATGGCGCAGCAGGTAGGCGACCAGACGATACTCCAACGGCGACAATGCGACCGGCACGCCGCGGACGCTCACCTTCATCTGCCGCTCATCCAGCGTAATGTCGCCGGCGGAAACCACCGATGAGGAGTGGCCTGCGGTGCGGCGAACGATCGAGCGCAGCCTCGCGAGCAGTTCCTCCATACGAAACGGCTTCGGCAAGTAGTCGTCGGCGCCGGCGTCGATGCCGTCGACGCGTTCGGCCCAGCTCGCGCGCGCCGTCAAGATAAGCACCGGCATGTGGCGGCCATTGCCACGCCACCGCTTGAGGACCGCCAGCCCATCCATGCCCGGCAGACCGAGGTCGAGAATCACCGCACCGTAGTCCTCGGTATCGCCCTTGAACCAGGCCTCTTCGCCGTCACGCGCTGTCTCGACCACATAACCCGCGGCGGCGAGTGCGCCCGCTATATCCGACGCGATCCGCCGGTCGTCCTCGACGAGAAGCAGGCGCATCACTTCTCCTTGACCCGCTCGATCGCGCCGCTGCGCGCGTCGACGTAGACCTCGAACAGCCGGCCGTTGCCGTCGACGACACGGAACTCATAGAGCCAGCGGCCCTTTTTGCGTTCGATTTCGACGCCGGCGATTTCGCCGGGCAATTGGCCACGGACGAGCGCGAGAATGTCCGTCAACGATTTGATCTCACCGGCTTCGACGGCGCGGCGGACGTCATCACGGCGGTCGTGGTCACCATCGCGCGCGGCCGCCGGCGGCACGGTGGCGACCAACATCGCCACAGCCAGCATGGCCGCAAGTCCGCTCAGGAAGGAACGTAATCGCATAAATCATCATACCTCAGGGTCGCGCTCAGCATGCCGGAAGCGACCTGACAATTCGCTGACATGGATCAACCGTGAGCCGGCCAGCACGGAGGCCGGTGGTTCACAGCGTCGATAGCACCGAGCCGTCACTGCGGACGAAGATCGCGTCGAGCCCAAGCGTCTCAGCCAACTGCCGGCCGGCTTGTTCGCCGAGCACCATGAAGACGGTCGCCCAGGCGTCCGCCTCCATACAGGTCACCCCCAAGACCGTAACGGAAGCAAGACCGTTCTCCAGTGGCGATCCACTATTCGGATCCATCGTGTGCGACAGTGTTTTGCCGTTCATGTCGACCCAGTGGCGGTAATTGCCTGAGGTGGCGACGGCCAAATTGGTCAGTTCGATGACTCCCATCGCATCGCGAGTCCCACGTTGCGGGCGCTCCAGCGCGACAGCCCAAGGCGAACCATCCGGCTTGCGACCCTTCGCCCGCATTTCACCGTCGATCCCGACCAGCCAGGATGGGATCGCGAACGCCTCCATCACGCGAGCCATTTCGTCGACGCCATACCCTTTTGCGATCCCCGACAGATCCAGCGAAAGCGGAGCGTGCTTGCGCGCGCGCCGCCCGACCTTATCCAATTCCAGCGCCGTCGTCGTGGCCGGGCGCGCCTGCCCGGCAAGAGCCGATATCCGTTCTGCATCCGGCGAAGGCCCGGCCGAGCCGAAGCCCCAGGCCTCGACCAGGTCGCCCACGCCAATATCGAAGCAGCCGTTTGAGGCTCGCCCGATTCTGAGCGAAGCCGCCAGCACGGTCGTCAGTTCGCGCGGGATCATGATCCAGTCGCCCACCGGCGCCGCGTTCAATCGGTTGAGGTCGGATTCCGGCTTCCATGTCGACATTTGCCGGTCGACCCGGTCCACCGCCGCGAACAATGCGGTATTGAGCGCTTCGATGTCGGTGTCTTCCGGTGCAAAGAACACGGCCGAGTATCGCGTGCCCATGGTGGGGCCGTTCAAAGCATGACGCGCCAGCGACGTATTGCTGCGGAACCGAATTGCGAGATCAGTAGACATCTTCGAGATACCGTCCGGTTGATTTCAGGGTCTGAAGCTCGAGGCCCATGGGTCCGATGATCGCTTCCAGGCTGCGCGCCACGCCGGTTGCCATATCGCGCCCGCCGCACACCAGCACCTGGGCGCCGCGTTGGATCAAAGCACGGAGCTCATTTGCATCCGACGCGATACGGTCCTGCACATAACCGCCGCCGGAGACACGCGAGAAGATCGTGTCGAGGTTCGTCAGTCGCCGGTCGGCGAGACACTTCTTCATGTCACCCTCATAGAGAAAATCCGATGCGGGATCGCGTCCACCCCAATAGAGGTGCACAGGGCGCCGGCCGGTGTTGTGCCGGATGAATCCGGCAAGCGGCCCGATTCCGGTGCCAGCCCCGATCAGGATCAACGGCGCCTTGCCGCACGCCGGGCGGAACGCCGGGTTCTTGCGGATGAACGCCTCGATCCTGACGCCGGGTTCGAGGTCATGCAGAAAGCTCGAGCAAAGGCCGCCGGGATGCTTGCGCACGCAAATCTCAAGCACGCCGTCGCGATTGCCGGACGCCAGCGAATAGAACCGCGGCAGGTCGCTGCCGGGCGGCAGGATGCCGACCAGATCGCCCGGCAGGAATTCCGGCAGGCGGGGCGCGCGCAGACGCTGCCAGAGATTCGCGTTGGGGCCGGCTTTCGGCGCCGCAAAGCGCAGGATGACGGTGGGAGCCTGAACCTCGGCGCCGTAGTCGACACGCTCGATCAACTCCAGCGCGATGGTTTTCGGACGCGACGCGACGTGGGTGAGAGTCAGTTCCGCGCCCAACGTGTTGCCCAAGTCCGTGCCCCACCGGGCGAATTCCTGCGCCGATTGCCGGTCAATGCACGCGAGTTTCGACAATACCGGCCAGCCCCGGGCATGAAGTGCGGTGGCGACGTCCTCGGCGAACCGGCAGAAGTGCGGGAAGCTGCGATCGCCAAACCCCAGGACAGCAACGGGCAACGGAGTCTTCACCGCATCCAATCGCGCGAGGAAGCGCGCGGCCGAGGCCGGCGCCGCCCCGTCGCCAAAAGTAGCTGTCAAGATCAGCATCCTTGCGGCTTTTGCGTAGGCAGGGGCCAGCCGATTCATCGGAGCCGTGTGGACCTGGTGTCCCGATTTCGTCAGCGCGGCGTGCAGCGTGCCCGCAAAGCCCCAGGTGCTGTTGCCCTCGCTGCCGACAAGAATAATCGTGTCGGCGGATTGCGCGCCGACATTGTTCGCAATTCGCGGCAACGCGCGGCGACGCTTCCACCAGATGACAGCGCCGAATGCCGAGAGCGTCGGAACGGTCAGCGCCGAAAGTCCAAGGATCATGGCAAGCGGCCACAGCCCTTGTCCGGTGTGCAGCATGTAGATGGTCTCGTAGACTTGGCGGCCCAGGCCGTGCGGCTGATAGCCCAGCATCAGCCCAGTGGCCGCATCGACATGGCCGATGCCCTGCGCGGTTGTCAGAACATAAAAGTCAGTCAGGTCGCCGGCCCTGGGGAACGTCAGTTCGCGCAGGTCCGTCAGGTCCACCGCCTTGAGCGCTGCAAGCTGTGCGACCGGCGCACGCGCGCCGCCGTTCACGTCGATCAATACACTGGGCTGGACGGTCGCACCGTCCGGCAGAATGCCGAACGTCGCAAGCGACATATAGCAGCCGGTCAGCGCCGACAGCATCAGCCCCAGCACCGCGAAGCGGCCGAGTTCGGTGTGCCATCGCTGCGCCGGCGTGCCGCTGACCGGGCGCAGGATCGCGCTCCAGCCGCCCAGTCGCGCCGCCAGCATCATCGCGCCCGAAATCGACAACACGACCATCGCCAGTGCGCCGATCCCGGCCGCCGCGCGACCCGCATCGCCCATCAGGAAGGAGCGGTGCAGATTGGTGACGAACCGAAGGAAATCCGATGGCGTATAAGGCCCGATCGTCTGTCCGGTCTTCGGATCAACCAGATCCGCCGCCGCCCGGTCGCCGTCGAAGTAATACGCGATGACAGACCCGGATGCGGTTTTCACGATCCGGTCGACCTCACGATGGTTTGCCGTCACCGCTTCGGCCAGTGCCGCCACGCTGATCTGTCCGGCCGTCGGAGGCATGGTAGCGGCCCGTTCCAGTACCGGATCGAGCGACAGGATGGCGCCGGTGACGGCCAGCACGACGACCAGAACGGCCGCGAGCAGACCAGGCAGTGCATGAAATTGGCGAAGCATGGCGGAGGTTCCGTTTTCGATCACATGTCGAAGCTGAAGGATTTCACATAGCCCTTGCCGGGCACCGGCTTGCCCGCATTGGCCGCGGCGAGCGGTACGATGACTTCGGCGGCGTTTTCACGTCCGTCTTCCACCGCGCTGTCGATGCGAATCTGATAGCCGGCGTCAATCAGTGCATCGGCGACATCGACACTCACTTTCAAAGATTGACCGCTGCCGACGCTGGCCCCGGTGACTCCGTCAACGTTGCGCTTTTCGCCGCGGCTCCAGTCGCGCAGATGGCTGTGGTATTTCGCCTTCCGGCCCGCCACGCGGAGCGTCGAGTGGAATTTGCCCTGCGCATCGGTCAGATAGATCGCCAGATAGGCTCCATTGCCGCCATAGCTTTTCAACGTCGTGTTCAACGTGACCGGTTTCGCCTCGGCCAGCGCGGGAATAGCAATGGCGGCGACAAGTCCGAGGGTTAAGGCAAGCTTTTTCATTTTAATTTCCAGTGCTGGTGTTTTCTTGTCGGGGAAGCGCTTCAGGCCATCGGTGCTAGCGGTATGTCGCCGCTAGCACTGAGAGCAATCGATCGCACTTTCACGAGATTGAGGCGTGACGGGATCAGCGGCGATCGCGTCGCTCGCGCGATTCGTCGTGGCGCTCGCGCGACTCGTTGTGACGCTCACTGGACTCGTCGTGGCGATCGCGTGAACGATCTTCCCGCGCGATTCGATCATGGCGGCCGGCCTGGCTATCGTCCGATGTCTCGCTGTGCACGCGGTTCGTGTCGCGTTCGCCCGAGCTCAGTCTGTCGCTGGCCCGGGCCACCGAGACGGCCCCGATCAGGGCGAGAATCGACCCGAGGATAATTGTCTTGCGCATTTCCGATCTCCTACGTCTGTGCTTGACCGCTCATTTGGCGGTGACGCAGAAGATTTGCCCGAGTGTCAGTTACGGCCGCCTGATGGCTCATGTCAGCAATCTGTCAGGTGGATTTTGGTGATCTTGCTGCATAGCCGTTGTGCTCGGGCGTGGTTGGCTCGGCCCAAGGGCGGCATGTCCGCTCGGGAAGCTGGCGGTCAACAACTTGGTGGATTCGATGAAAAGCCCCGGCCGCGGACGCGCGAACCTGAGCTCAGCAAAAATATTGAGGGCGTCCTGCGAGACCGGAAAAGCACGACGACGAACCGTATCGCGGGGCAAAAAAATTTAAGACCAAGACTGATGTTTCAGACATCAGAGTGAATGCGCCGATCGTATGACTTAGGTCAATACCAAGCCACGCGGACTCTAGAACAATGATGAATGAAAGTCTCACTTAGAATAAATGGGGGACGCCATGCGCCGAAACGGCCTTTTCATCACCATCGCGCTCGCACTCTTTATCGGAGTCTTGGGCCTTTCGTGGCTGACCCACGGCACAGGGATCGTTCACAACGATCCAGTCCGCCACATCGCGATCCCAAATCCGCTGACGATGCCGCTTCAAGTGAAAGCGGCCTACACCGATCAGGACATCTTCGTCCGCTATCGCTGGCCCTCACCGCGTCCGGGTATTCATCACGACATCCTTCGCTATCAGGGCGGCAAGTGGGTCGTGCAAGGCGAACCAGTGCCGGGCTCGGAGCCAAACGGACTGGCGGAAGACCGCGTGGCGATGATGCTGGATGACGGCGGCGTGCCCGAGTTCGCCCGCTATGGCGGCTACATCACCATCGGCGACGGCATAACGTCATTCAGCCAGTCGGCGGATTCAAAAGCCGTACGGGCGCATCCCGATTTCGGCCAGCGCCTGAAACAGACCGAAGTGTCCAAATACTTGCCGGCGACGCGCAAGGTCATTGGCGACTGGTCGGCGCTCGCCAGCGAGGCCGATCTCGCCGCGCAACGCAACGCCGGCTACTTTCTCGATCTGTGGCACTGGCGGGCGCACCGCTCCAACCCGTTGAACATCTCCGACGACCAGCACGTTGCCGCGGCGCGGTTCAGCGATGCCGGCCGTTCTCCGTACGCGACCAACTGGAACAACGACGCCAAACAGCCGCGCGTAATGATGGATCAGGCCAAAGTCGGCCGCAAAGCCCTGCGCTGGGATGACATCGTTCAGGGCAAGCTTGGCTTTGGCGACGTCTATTTCCTGCGCGCGGATCAAACCGTGCCGTTCGATCCCAATGCCGGCTGGGCCGAAGGCGACACACTGCCGCGCCGCATCCTGACGCCAGCCGACGCCTCGCGCGGCGACATCGCCGTCAGCGGCGAAGGCCGCTGGAAAGACGGCTATTGGGACGTGACGCTGCGGCGCAAGCTCGATACCGGACACCCGCAGGACGACAAGATTCTGCACGATCAGGGCGCCTATCAGGTCGCATTCTCAGTGCACCGCAATGCGCAGCAGGAACGCTGGCACTACGTCTCGCTGCCGTTCTCGCTGGGCCTCAATCGGCCGGCCGATATCGTCGCGCCTAAGTTTGCCGGCGCTGCTCCCGACTGGCAGCAGCCGTGGACCGAAGTGACCCTGTTCTATCCGGGGCAAGTCAGTTGGCCGCATCTCAACAGCGCCAAACACGGCGGCGCCGACAGCATCAAGAAAGGTGTTCCGGTGAAATACCGTCATACCGAAGCACAGCTTGCACATTACGGCGTCGAGGCGGAGTTCGCCGACGCCATCCGCCGTCAATGGCTGCTCACAATGCTGGCCGGCGTTCTTCTGATCGCCGGATTCGGCATCGCACTTAACCTGCTACTCAGCCGCAAGCAAGGAGTCTGATCATGGCCGCCTATCACGTAGTCCTTGTTCACTTTCCGATCGCGCTGTGGATGACGGCGACCTTGGCTATTCTGTGGCGCGCCGTCTCGGACGGTGCACTCGCCAAGGCCATCGACCGCGCGCTTGTTCCGTTGCTGACGATCGGCCTGCTCTCTGGCATCGCCGCCTTCGCGGTCGGCCTCATGGTCTGGCCGTGGGAAACCGTCTCATCGACGCCGATGGGCCGCAATCACATGCTGCTGGCATCATGGACGATAGCTTACTGGGCGCTGCTGCTGGTGACGCGGTGGCTCCAGGGCGAAGCCGTGTGGG
This sequence comes from Rhizobium sp. Q54, assembly GCA_945861265.1. GTDB lineage: Bacteria > Pseudomonadota > Alphaproteobacteria > Rhizobiales > Xanthobacteraceae > Pseudolabrys. The sequence continues at coordinate 9,621 of CAMAUC010000091.1, forward strand.
ACGGCATGATGCGCTGGGTGATGGCTGGACTGGCGATCCTCGGCAGCGTTTTGCTCGGGATCACCGGCACGCTTGGCGGCCATCTCGTCGGCATCTACACGCAAGTGTCGGACGCTTTGCGCCCGCTCGGCTGGGAGGTCTACACGACCTTCTATGTGCCGACGTTTACTCTCGCCGCCATTGGCGTCGTGGCAGTGCTACTGATCGGTCTCGGCGTGTGGGCAAGCAAAGAGCGTCACGCGAAAGTGGGCTCTTACTCCGCGAGTTGACCGCGAGTCCAGCTAGACCCCGGTAACCGGTTTGTCGCTCCGTCTGCTTACTAGACAGGCGGAGCGGCCTATCAATCGGGCCGTCGTGGAGCCAAGTCGATGCATCCCATCCTGCCACTGCCCAAGAGGGGCTCGCCTAGCGTCGTCTTTCACGCGCGCGGATTGGCGAAGGTCTATGTCATGGACGAAATCGCAGCACACACACTTCGCGACATTGACCTCGACATCTACGAGGGTGGATTCGTCGTGTTGCTCGGCCCCCCGGTTCCGGCAAGCCGACGTTGCTTAACATCCTTGGTGGGCTCGATGCGCCGTCATCCGGGGAAGCAAAGTGGCGCGACCACGATCTCGTCAATGCCGACGACACCGAATTGACACGCTACCGACGCAGAGCGTTTCGTTCAATACAGTCCTCGTGAAGCGGTCTGAATCAACAGTCAAAACCTTTTGGGGCCGCTTTGGGTCAATCGCGTCATTGAGATTCCGCCCCAATATCAGGCGTTGCACGCTGTTCCCGAAAGCAGACATCCGGCGCTGGCCCCACTGAGGACACCTCAATTTGCTGCATGGCTGCTCTGCCGGGTGAGCGCGATGAATGGCGCGGGCGGGTAAGCTAGCGGCGCTGGGCGGATCAATTGATTTGTCTCAATAGCCCGATCTCCCAACTCGGCTAGCTAAAACATTTGCCAAAGATCATATTCTGAAGGCATGCGTTGACGATACAATTAAACAATCGAGAGGTGGAGCAT
>CAMAUC010000092.1 GCA_945861265.1 Rhizobium sp. Q54
CCGCTGTTCGAGAAGATCCGCACCATCGCCAAGGAAATCTACCGCGCCGATGACGCGACCGCCGACAAGTCGGTCAAGGATCAGCTCAAGACCTGGGAAGAGATGGGCTTCGGCAAGCTGCCGGTCTGCATCGCCAAGACGCAGTACTCGTTCTCGACCAATCCGGACTCCAAGGGCGCGCCGACCGGCTTCTCTATTCCCGTGCGTGAGGTTCGCCTCTCGGCCGGCGCCGAGTTCGTCGTCGCGATCTGCGGTGAGATCATGACCATGCCGGGCCTGCCCAAGGTGCCGTCGGCAGACTCGATCGACGTCGGCGCCGACGGCAAGATCGTCGGGCTGTTCTAGGCCTTCTTACCCTCCCATAGGCGAGCGAACGCTCGCCGTCCGGCGAGCTTTGGAGGGGGAGGGTCGCGAGCAATTGCGAGCGGGGTGGGGTGATTGAGTTCACCCCACCCCGATTGCTTTCGCCATAGCGCGTCGGAGACGCGCGTAAACGCGCTTATGGCTCAAGCAATCGACCCTCCCCCTCCAGGGGGAGGGTGAAGCAAGAAGACCGCCCGTTTTGCGTTTGCCGGCCCTGCGAGACTCCCCGCTTGCGCGAAGCGGGGCGCGGTGGTGGACTGCGCCGATTTTTAAAATCAGGAGGAAATCAAAATGCTCAAGTTCTATTATTCCGCCGCGCCGAACCCGATGAAGGTGGCGCTGTTTCTCGAGGAATCCGGCCTGCCCTATGAGCCGGTCCCGGTCGATACCCGCAAGGGCGACCAGCACAGACCGGAATACACCGCGATCAATCCGAACGCCAAGGTGCCGGCGATCGTCGACGGCGACGTCACCGTGTTCGATTCGGGCGCGATCCTGCTCTATCTCGGCGAGAAGACCGGCCAGTTCATGCCGGCCAAGACCGACAAGGCGCGCGGCGAACTGCTGTCCTGGATGATGTTCATCTCGTCGGGCGTCGGGCCTTATTCCGGCCAGGCGGTGCACTTCCGCAACTACGCGCCGGAAAAGATCGAATACGCCATCAACCGCTACGTCTATGAAGCGCACCGTCACTACGGGATTGTCGAGGCGCGGCTCGCCAAGCAGAAATACATGGTCGGCGACACTTACACGATCGTCGACATGGCGCTCTGGGGCTGGGCGCGCAACGTCCCGATGGTGCTGGGAGAGGGCGCCTGGGAGAAGTATCCGAACGTGAAGCGCCTGATCGACGAGATCAACGCCCGTCCGGCGGTCGCCCGTGCCAACGCGCTCAAGGACAAGCACAAGTTCAAGACCGAGTTCGACGACGAGGCCAAGAAGGCCATGTTCCGCCACATGCACGAGAAGGTGGCGTAGCTTGCTTCCCTCTCCCCGCGGTTTCGCGGGGAGAGGGTGCCGAGCGAATAGCGAGGCGGGTGAGGGGCCGTGCTTCAATATTGCCCCTCACCCGGCTCGCAACGCGCTATGCTTGTTGCTCGCCACCCTCTCCCCGCTTCGCGGGGCGAGGGAACAGGAGCATCCATGGACCTCAAGCTCATCTCGACCGGCCGCAATCCGCCGCACGATATTCACGCCATTATCGAGATACCGCTCGGCGGCGTGCCAGTGAAATACGAATTCGACAAGACGTCCGGCGCGATTTTCGTCGACCGTTTCCTGCACACGGCGATGTTCTATCCCGGCAATTACGGCTTCATCCCGCACACTTTGTCGGACGACGGCGACCCCTGCGACGTTCTCGTGATCTCGCAGGTGCCCGTGGTGCCGGGCGCGGTGATCCGCTGCCGGCCGGTCGGCGCGCTGCTGATGGAAGACGAGGCCGGCAACGACGAGAAGATTTTGGCCGTGCCGGTCGATGCATTGCATCCCTTCTACAAGGGCATCACCAGCTATCGCGATCTGCCGGACGTGATGTGCGAGCAGATCGCCCACTTCTTCCAGCACTACAAGGATCTGGAAAAGGGCAAATGGGTGTCGATCGTGCGCTGGCTGGATGCGCGCGAAGCCGAGCAGTTGATCATGGACGGCATCAAGCGGGCGAAGAGTCCGAAGAAGAAACCGGTCAAGAAGACGAACAAGTAAATTATTTTAAGGGGGGAGAAGAATATTTACCGCCCGCCCTTGATGCCCGGATAATTCGCCACCTTCAGAAGCCGCGCCAGATGCGCGGTGTTCGATGCCAGCATCGCGTTCCATTTCGCCACCACGTCGGGCGCGGTCTTGAAGTCCTTGTATTCCTTCGAGCCCATCGCTTCGCCGACCCAATAGGTCGGTCCGCCCGACGGCACGGTGAAGCCGACCTCCAGCAGCGCCGACAAAATCTCGGCGGCGCTGTGATGCGCGCCATCCTCGTTGCCGACGATGGCGCAGATCCCCACCTTGCCATACGAAGGCATGCGGCCGCGCTCGTCCTTCTGGTCGATGAAGGCGTCCATGCGTTCGAGCACGCGCTTGGCGATGCTCGACGGCTGGCCGAGCCAGATCGGCGAGTCGATCACCAGAATGTCGGCGGCGAGCACTTTTTTCAGCAGCTCGGGCCAGGCATCACCCTTGCCTTCGTCATTGGTGACGCCGGGTTTGATGTCGTGATCGGCAACACGCAGGATTTCACCTTCGACGTCGTGCTTCGCCAGCTCTTGAAACAGCTGCTCCATCAGCGACTCGGTCGAGGACGGTTTGCCGCCCGTCTTCAGGGTGCAGTTCAGCCCGAGCGCCTTGAGCGATGCGACCATGGGTTCTTCCTTGCGGCGGGCTTAGCTTTCCGATCCGCGCGGAAAGGCGCGGACATTGGCCGCGGCTGGATGCGGTTCGGTCGCGGCAGGCTGCAAAGGCGCGGCTGGCTCCGGCTTGCGCCGTCCCAAAGTCCAGTTGAACTGCATGCGCACTTCCGGGTTCGGCACGGACCAGCAGGCGCCGTCTTTGTCCATGAACACGACCCACACCAGATCGTATTCCGGCCCGTAATCGATGACGAAATGCGCCCAGCCTGTGCCTTTGGCGGTTTGAAGGGGGAGGGGCGGATTGAGCTGTGTGATCATGCGACTGCGGCCCCAATGAAGCGGTGAAACCGCACCGCTAACGGCGCAACCGCCCGGTCGGTTCCCATGGGCGCGACGCTTTCGGCGCGGCCTCGTCAATCCAGCGCGATCGGCATCCATTTGATAGCCGCGTTGAACATCGCGGCGCGGACACGATTGACCGAATAGGGCAGGCCGTAGAGCCGCAAGGTGTTCTTGTCGTAGCCCTGCACGACGACCGACAATGTTGAACAGCGACACCAGCCTGGCGATTACCGCCTTTTAGCTGGCGTCAGTCAGTCAATCAGTCGCTCAGCGACGGCGCCACGCGCCGCGCGACGTCCACCAGCGCCGTTGTCGTCGGCGTCATCGGCTCGCGCTTGGGCACGACCAAGCCGATGGTCTGCACAGCTTCCGGCTCGACGATCGGAATGGCGCGGATGGTGTCGGTCAAACCCAAAGTCTGCGCGATCTTTTCCGGCATCACGCTGGCCCAGCGGCCGGTGCGGACATGCGAGTACAACAGGATCATCGAATCCGACTCGAGCGTCGGCCGCGATTCGCCGCCGGCGCTCTTGAGCAGCCGGTCGATGATGCGCCGGTTCTGCATGTCCGGGGTCAGCAGGCAGAGCGGCACCTGCGCCACCTCGGCCCACGTCACCATGTCGCGGTTGCCAAGCGGCGCGTCGGCGGAGGTCAGCAGCCGGTAATGCTCGTGATAGAGCGGGATCATGCTGACGCGGCCGAGCGGCTCGTTCTCGACATAGGTAATGCCGGCGTCGATCTCGAGATTTTCCAGCAGTTCGAGAATTTCCACCGAGGTGCGCGAGTAGATGGTGAACTGCACATTGGGATGGCGTTCGCGATAGGGCGTGGTCAGCGCCGCCACCATCGCCAGCGCCGTCGGAATCGCGGCAATGCGCAGGCGCCCGCTCAGGCCATGCCGCAGCGAATTGATCTCCTCGCGCATGTTGCGGGTGTCGCCGACAATGCGCCGCGCCCATTCCAGGACGCGGTCGCCTTCGGGCGTGAAACCCTGGAAACGCGAGCCGCGCCGGACCAGCAAAACGCCCATCTGCTCCTCGATTTGCTTCACCCCGGCCGACAAGGTCGGCTGGGTGACGCCGCAGGCCTCGGCGGCGCGGCCGAAATGCTTCTCGCGGGCCAGCGCCAGCAGGAATTCGAGTTTGTCGATCACGGAGATAACCTTATCTATTCAATGGCTTAGCCGATAGCAGCGGTGCTTTATTGGGCAGAAATTGGGCACCAATCACATTATCATTGATAGCTTTTGTCTATCAACCCATGGGGAGCACGGGATTGCGCCTGATCTGGAACGCCTCCAAAAAGACGCGCAAGGGAGACGGCAATGAACATGCACAATCCGCCGCAAAACGGCGGTAACGGACATGGCGGTGGCAAGGGTAAAGGCGCCGGCCGGCGCAAGTCCGGGCGCACGCCGAAGGGCCGCCAGATCGACCCGGCCGCGCTCGCCGATGTGCAGGCTTTGCTCACCGACCGGCCGCGCCGCCGCGATCTCCTGATCGAACATCTGCATCTCATCCAGGACCATTACGGCCATATCTCCGCGCCGCACCTGGCCGCGCTCGCCTTTGAAATGAAAATGGCGCAGGCCGAGGTCTATGAAGTCGCCACTTTCTACGCGCATTTCGATGTGGTGAAGGACGGACCCGCACCGCCGCCGGTCACCATCCGCGTCTGCGATTCATTGTCCTGCGCCATGGCCGGCGCCGAGAAGCTGCTCGCTGCGCTACCCGGCGCGCTCGGCAAGGATGTCCGTGTCGTGCGCGCGCCGTGCATGGGCGCCTGCGACCGCGCGCCGGTCGCCGCCGTCGGTCATGTGCAAACTTTCCACGCCACTGTCGATAACCTCGCCGCCGCGGCCAAGGCGAAGCCCCATGCGCATGCCTGGCATCCGACAACCGATTTCGCCGCCTACACCAAAGCCGGCGGCTATGCGCTGCTTAAGGATGTTCTCGCGGGAAAACGCACGCGCGACGAACTCATCAAGATCGTCAGCGATGCCGGCCTGCGCGGCCTCGGCGGCGCAGGCTTCCCGACCGGACGCAAGTGGACATTGGTGCGCGCCGAACCGGCGCCGCGCCTGTTCGCCGTGAATTGCGACGAAGGCGAGCCGGGCACGTTCAAGGATCGCTATTACCTCGAACTCGATCCTCATCGCTTCATCGAAGGCATGCTGCTCGCCGCTTACGTCGTCGAGGCTGCCGACACTTATCTTTATGTGCGCGACGAATATCCGGAAATCCGTCTGATGCTGGCGGAAGAAATCACCAAGGTCGAAGCCGCCGGCCTGATGCCGCACACGCGCATTCATCTGCGCCGCGGCGCCGGCGCTTATATTTGCGGCGAAGAATCGGCGATGATCGAGTCGATCGAAGGAAAGCGCGGCCTGCCGCGCCATCGCCCGCCTTATCTGGCGCAGGTGGGGCTGTTCGGCCGCCCGACGCTCGAGCAGAATGTCGAAACGCTGTACTGGATCCGCGATCTGGTCGAGCGCGGCCCGGAATGGTTCATCGCACAGGGCCGCCGCGACAAGAGGGGTTTCCGCAGCTTCTCGGTGTCCGGCCGCGTGAAAAATCCCGGCGTCAAGCAGGCGCCCGCCGGCGTCACCATGAATGAACTGATCAACGAATTCTCCGGCGGCATGCTCGACGGCCATACGCTCAAGGGCTTCCTGCCAGGTGGCGCGTCCGGCGGCATCTTCGCGCCGAACATGGCCGACCTGCCGCTCGACTTCGGCACTTTCGAACCGCATGGCGGCTTCGTCGGCTCGCACGCCGTGGTCATTCTGTCCGACAGAGACGACATGAAGGCGGTCGCGCTCAATCTGCTGAAGTTCTTCGAGGACGAAAGCTGCGGCCAGTGCACGCCGTGCCGCGCCGGCACCGAGAAAGCCGTCAAGCTGATGGCGCAGGGGCCGTGGAACGTCGAACTGCTGAACGAACTGGCGACATTGATGCGCGACGCCTCGATCTGCGGTCTCGGCCAGGCCGCGCCGAACCCATTGCTCAGCGTGCTGAAATACTTCCCCGAGGAACTGACCAAACCGCTAGGGACTTGGTGAACCATGACCGACAGCAACGCACCAAAGACCTTCTTCATCGACGGTCATGAGATCGACATTCGCGAGGGCGAGTCGATCTTCCGCGCCGCGCGCCGCCTCGACATCAAGCTGCCGCATCTGTGCTATTCGCCCAAGCCCGGCTACCGCGCCGACGGCAATTGCCGCGTCTGCATGGTCGAGATCGAAGGCGAGCGCGTGCTCGCCGCTTCCTGCATCCGCACGCCCAATCCGGGCATGAAGGTGACCACCGATAGCCATCGCGCCAAGACCGCGCGCAAGATGGTCGCCGAACTGCTGGTCACCGACCAGCCGGCGATGGAAGTCGCGCACGACACAGATTCCGAATTCTGGAAAACCGCCAAGCGGCAGAACGTCGAAGCCGGCCGCTTCCCCAAGCGCGAAGCCGTCGCCGTGCCCGCGCCGGACCGCTCGCATCCGGCGATGGCGGTCAATCTCGACGCCTGCATCCAGTGTAACCTGTGCGTGCGCGCCTGCCGCGAAGTGCAAGTCAACGACGTCATCGGCATGGCCGGCCGCGGCCATCTCGAAAAGATCGTGTTCGATTTCGACGATCCGATGGGCGCGTCCACTTGCGTTGCCTGCGGCGAATGCGTGCAGGCCTGTCCGACCGGCGCCTTGATGCCGGCGACCATGGTCGACGAGAACAATGTCTATCTCGGCAAGCCGGACCGCACGGTCGACAGCGTCTGCCCGTATTGCGGCGTCGGCTGCCAGCTCACTTACCAGATCAAGAACGACAAGATCGTCGCCGTCACCGGCCGCAACGGCCCGGCGAATGAAAACCGCCTTTGCGTCAAGGGCCGCTTCGGCTTTGACTACGTCACCAATCCGCAGCGCCTGTTGAAGCCGATGATCCGCAAGGAAGGCGTGCCGAAGGTGGCGCACGAGGAAATCGACCCGGCCAATCCGTGGACGCATTTCCGCGAAGCGACCTGGGAAGAGGCGCTCGACAAGGCCGCCTCCGGTCTCGTGAAAATCCGCGACCGCGACGGCCCCGACGCGCTGGCGGGGTTCGGTTCGGCCAAGGGCTCGAACGAAGAGGCCTATCTGTTCCAGAAACTGGTGCGCACCGGCTTTGGCACCAACAATGTCGATCACTGCACGCGGCTGTGCCACGCCTCCTCGGTGTCGGCCCTGCTTGAAGGCGTCGGCTCGGCCGCCGTCACCGCGACCTTCAACGAAGTGAAGAACTCGGAACTCATTATCGTCATCGGCGCCAACCCGACCGAGAACCATCCGGTCGCCGCCACCTTCTTCAAGCAGGCCGCCAAGAAGGGCGCCAAGCTCGTGGTCATGGACCCGCGCGGCCAGGCGCTGAAGCGCCACGCCTGGAAGATGATGCAGTTCAAGAACGGCACCGACGTCGCGATGCTCAACGCCATGCTCAACGTCATTGTCGAAGAGAAGCTGTACGACCAGCAATATATCCAGACTTACGTCGAAGGCTTCGACGCCTGGAAGGAAAACATCAAGGCCTTCACGCCGGAGGAAATGGAGCCGATCTGCGGCATTCCGGCCGACACGCTTCGCGAAGTCGCCCGCGCCTATGCGCGTGCCGAATCCTCGATCATCTTCTGGGGCATGGGCGTGTCGCAACACACGCACGGCACCGACAATGCGCGCTGCCTGATCGCGCTCGCCTTGATCACCGGCCAGATCGGCCGTCCCGGCACGGGCCTCCATCCGCTGCGCGGCCAGAACAACGTGCAGGGCGCCTCGGACGCCGGTCTGATCCCGATGTTCTTCCCCGATTACAAGTCGGTCGAGAACCCGGAAATCCGCGCGCTCTACGAAGCCAAGTGGGGCGTCAAGCTGCCGCCGAAGCGCGGCAAGACCGTCGTCGAGATCATGGACGCGGTGCACGCCGACGAAATCAAGGGCATGTATGTCGAGGGCGAAAACCCGGCGATGTCCGATCCCGATTTGAACCACGCACGTCAGGCGCTGGCGCATCTCGAACATCTCGTCGTGCAGGACCTGTTCCTCACCGAAACCGCGATGTATGCCGACGTCGTGCTGCCGGCTTCCGGCTGGCCGGAGAAGGACGGCACCGTCACCAACACCAATCGTCAGGTGCAGATGGGCCGTCAGGCTCTGCCGCTGCCGGGCGATACGCGCCAGGATCTGTGGATCATCCAGGACATCGCCAACCGCATGGGCTGCGGCTGGAATTACAAGCATGTCGGCGAAGTGTTCACCGAAATGGCGTCGATGATGCCGGCGCTCGCCAACATATCGTGGGACCGCGTCGAGCGCGAAAGCGCCGTGACTTATCCGACCGCCGGCCCGGACATTCCCGGCCGCGACGTCGTGTTCGAGGACGGTTTCCCGCGTCCCGGCGGTTTCGCCAAGCTGGTCGCGACCAAGCTGCAGCCGCCGAACGAAGTGCCGGATCTCGATTATCCGTTCATTCTCTCCACCGGCCGCCAGCTCGAGCATTGGCATACCGGCTCGATGACCCGCCGCACCAAGGTGCTCGACGCGCTTGAGCCGTCGGCGATCGCGCAGCTCTCGCGCGGCACGATTCAGAAGCTCGGCATTCAGCCCGGCGATATGGTGAAGGTGTCGACGCGGCGCGGCGAAGTCGAGCTGCAATCGCGGCAGGACGATGCCATTCCGGACGGCGTGGTGTTCATACCGTTCGCTTACGTCGAAGCGGCGGCGAACATTCTCACTAATCCGGCGCTCGATCCGTTCGGCAAGATTCCGGAGTTCAAGTTCTGCGCCGCCAAGGTCGAGAAGGCGATGCCACGCAGCGAAGCGGCGGAGTAGAGCGAGCCGTCAACCCCGCGACAGCGGAGCGCGGTGCGCCGACTATCGCAAACCTTCGCCGTTCAGCCACGCATGCGCGAGCGCGACAGAAGCAAGCCGTTGGCCTGCTTTTTCAGAATGACTTCGGCTGCCGAGGGCGGCGGCGGAGCCGCGTCGGCGGCGGTCACCTTGCGGGCCGGTGCGAAGACCGCCTCGAGTTTTGCGTCGAAGGCATTCTTTCTCGCTTCGAGCTGGGTGCCCAGCTCGGAACGCGCCTTGTCCCAGTCGCCGTTCTTGACGAGAATTTTGGTCACGAAAAACCTCCACACAGCTGATCCGTTGGTCGTAGAGTGCGCGGAAACCCTTAAAACAGCCCCTTCGGGACCGCTAAAATTTTAACGGATCGGCCGGAAACGGCGGATTCCTATCGTTAATAATTGATGTCGCGGCATTTTTCCGCGCTCAGAAAAGCTCATAGAGGTCGAGGAAATACTGCGCCTTGGCGGCGTCCCAATGTTTGACGCCACAGGCGGCGAGGAACCCGGCGCCCGCCCGCGGTCCGCGATGCGCGACGATGTCGGCATGCAGCAGCGCCAGATCGGTATAGCGGTCGCCACGGCCGGCATTGCCGCAGTCGATAAAGCCGCATGCGCCGCTCTCATCGACGATGATGTTGCCGAGCGTCAGGTCGCCGTGCAGGACGACGACGTCCTCATGCGGCGGCACGGCGCGCAAGCGCCGCAGCATCTCGGCCGGCGCGGTGTTCCGGTTGTGCGGTTCGAACTCGGCCGGGTCGATCGCGCCCGCGTCGACGGCGGCTTGCGCGCGGGCTAGCCGCGCGTCGAGCGTCTCGTCGAACGGGCAATCGGCGGCCGGCAGCGCGTGCAAGGCTTTGACCGCTTGCGCCAGCGCCGCGATCAGGCGCGGTGTCGCAAGCCGGCTGATATCGGCCGGCACGCCGGCAAGGGCCGCCATCAGCACGGCAACGCTGTCGCCGCGATCCTCGACCCGCAGCACAGACGGCACGGCGATGCCGCGCCCGGCCAGCCATTGCGTGCGCGCGATTTCCTCGCGCATGTCGCCAGCGGCGGCATCGAACCCCACCTTCATATAGCGTGGTGCATGGCCTTGTTGCGTGGCGCGGAACACGGCGGCGCCGCTCATGCCGGTCGTCACCGGCTCCAGCTTGATCGTGGGCGCGCCGGTGCCGTCGTCCTGTTGCAGCAGGTCACGGGCGAGGGCTTCGGGGTCGTTATTCATGGCGGCACCATAGCGGCCCTCCTCTTTGTCGTCCCGGGCCTCCCTCACTTGCGTTCGGTCGCCCGGGACGACAGCCAAAAATTCCCCTTGACTGTTTAAATCCCTAGGATTATATATCCACCATCCCGTCCCAACTAACGAGGGGCGTTTGATCAGCGTCGTCAGATGCTGGGGCGGGGAGCGGTGGCTGGTGAGGGCGTCGGAGATGCGGCGCAACGACTTCACCAGCGGTCCAAGCCGCGCCGGGATTCAGCACGCGTGCCGCGTGCCG
>CAMAUC010000093.1 GCA_945861265.1 Rhizobium sp. Q54
GCCCTCACCAACGGTCCTTTGATGATCGTGGCTTCGCCGAATATCGTTCCGGCGCCGGACACATTCACATTCCAGGTCAGCCCTAGCGATCACCATATCACCGTTGCCATCGCCGACTACGTGCAGGCGAACAAACTCAAGGGCCTGGGCATGATCGCTGCGACCGACGCGAGCGGCGAGGTTGGCGTCGAGAGTGCCCAAAAGGTGTTCGCCGAGCGCAAGCTAGACCTAAAGCTGCGCCGCATCGATCTGAAGGCGAACGACTCTTCCGTACAGCTTGCCTCCGTGGCAGGCCCGGATGTCGATCTCGTGTATTCGTCATACTCCGGCGGCGGCGCTGCTACTGTGGTGAAGTCGTTCACCAATCTCGGCCTGACGCAGCCGCTTGTCGTCAGCTACGCGAATTTGAGCGCGGCTTTTATCGAGGTGGTGAAGGACGTGATGCCGAAGCGTCTGCTTGGCACAGCCATCAAATCGCTTGTGCCTGATACAATGGGCGACGCCGCCACCGCCAAGCGCGCAAAGGAATTCATGGCCGCCTACGAGAAGAAGTACGGTGAGCGGTCGGATATGATCAATTTGCTGGGCAAGATGGATGTCGATGTCGCGGAAGCCGTTCTGACCAACGTGGCGAATCCAGCGGACAATCAAGCTGTCAAGAAGTTCCTGGAATCCACGCCGATCGAAAGCGTCCAACACCTCAAGTTCAGCCCGAATAGCCACGTCGGTCTGACCGAAAAGGACGTCGTCATCGTCGAATACAAGAACGGCGGTTGGGTCCGCGCTGCGCCCGTCGGCGCGCGCTAACTCTTCAGCGAACACTAAATCCGGGCAGGGACGATGAACGCGCTCTCACAGACCATCATTAGCGGCCTGTTTGGCGGCGCGGTTTATGCCCTGCTCGGAATCGGGCTGGTCCTGGTATACCGGACTTCGCATGTGCTCAATCTTGCCCATGGCGAATCATATGCCGTCGCCGGAATCACGGCGGCGGCGGCGACGTCGCACGGCCTGCCGCTAGTTTGGTCGATCGTGCTGGCTCTGGTCCTGTCAAGCCTGCTTTCGATGGCCCTTTACCGCGTGGTTCTGGGGCCGCGCGGCCATTGGCCGATGTCGACATTGGTCCTCATCACGCTCGGCGCGGCGTTTCTCGTACGAGGAGTTTTGAACGCGGCGATCGGGCCGGATCCGGTTTCTTTTGCGCCGCTGTTCCGAGGGCCGCCCTTGCGGATTCTTGGCGGTATCATCCCGCTGCAGGGGTTGATGCTGATCATCTTTGGCTTCGTGCTCTCGCTTGGCGCGGCGATGTTTCTGCAGCATTCGCGGCTCGGCAAGCAGTTGCTGGCAACCGCTGAAAATCCGCGCGCCGCCCAGCTTCTTGGCATCAACGTTGAGCGCGCGAGATTGATCGCCTTTGGCTTGAGCGGATTGTTAGCTGGCGCGGCCGCGGTTCTGTTGGTGCCTTTGGTGTCGGTTGATTACCAAGCGGGACTGTCGATGACGTTGCGCGGGTTTGTCGCGGCGGCGATTGGCGGAATGATGCCGACGCGTGTCGTCGTCTCCGGATTTCTGCTCGGCATCTTCGAGGCGGCGATCGGTTCCTATCTTGGTGCTCTTTATCAGGACCCGGTGATGTTTGGCATTCTCATTGTTGTGGCAGTTTGGCAGAGCCGGATGATCCGCTTTGGCGGCGCGAGGCGGGCATGAATTTCGTCACGACATGGATAATTGCCGGGGCCGCGACGCTTCTCGCGATCGCGTCGCCATATTTGGGAATCGCTGACTGGACGCCGGGGCTCGCCACCGTTTCGGCATTTGTTGCCGTCAGTCTAATGGGCCTCAATCTTGTTTTCGGTTACTGTGGCATGCTGGTCCTTGGTCAGGCCGCTTTCGCGGCGATCGCTGCCTATGCCTGCTTCATGATTTTCAACGCGGGAGCGCCGATTTTTGTCGGTGCCCTGGTCGGTCTTGGCCTCGCCGTGGTCGCCGCGCGCTTGCTCGCGACGGTTTTCATCAGACTTCCCGGAATTTATCTTGCCATCGGCACCTTGGGGTTGGCTTACGTCATTGAAGGTGTGACGCGCGCTTTGCCGGGCGTAACTGGCGGCGCGTCGGGCATGGTTTTGCGCGCGCAGCTTCAGCTCGGCGACAATGGCTGGTACGCCATTGCCGTAGCATTGCTCCTCATCGCAGTGGTATCGATGTGCTTGTTGCTGAAAGGGAGCACAGCGCGATCGCTTCAGTTGCTGCGGCGCGACGAACTCGCGACGGAAGTGGCCGGCATCGACGTGACACGCCTGAAGGTCAAAATGTTTACCATCGGCGCGACGTACACAGCGGTAGGCGGGATCGCTTTGTCGCAATACGTCACCGTGGTCTCCCCGGAAATGGGTGGCGCCAGCATGTCGCTCGAATATTTGGCGATGGTGATTATTGGCGGCGCCGGTTCGCTGCTTGGTCCGATCGTGGGATCGGTCATTGTCCACTGGTTGTTTGCCGCGTCGGGCGCTGCACAGAAATATGAACTGCTGGTATTCGGCGCCAGCTTCTTTCTGGTCGTTCTCTTCGCGCCGCGCGGCGTTGTCGGTCTTGTTGAAGGGCTGATTGCGCGCATTTCGACCTGGCGTGCTGTCTCGCTGTCGACAGCCGAGGCGCCGCTCGCTGTCACTGTGTCGCAGACGTCGGCGGCGGGCCGACGTCTTGACCTGCCGTCGAAGATCGAAGCCTCGCTCGTCATCGAAGCAGTTACCAAAAATTTTGGCGGTGTGACCGCCGTCAAATCGGTAAGCCTGAACGTCTACCCGGGTGAGATCGTTGCGCTTTTAGGTCCAAACGGGGCCGGCAAGTCGACCTTGCTCAACGTCCTGTCGGGCATCGAAACGATGGACAGTGGCTCTATCAGCCTGTCGGGCCAGGCGATTTCTGCGCTGCCGATTCACGAGCGCTCGAAAATGATGGGCCGCTCGTTCCAGGTTCCGCGGCTGATCGGCGACATGTCGGTACTGCAGAACGTTCTCGTTCGCGTCGACCAGATATTTCCAGAAAAGTCCGAGACGGAGCGGCTGGAGATAGCAACCGCCCAGTTGAAGTCGCTTGGCCTCGACCAGTATGCGCACGCACGCGCACAGGAAATCACGATCGGTCTCCATAAGCTCATCGACATAGCCCGCGCATCGGTGGGCAACCTGCCGGTGATGTTGCTCGACGAACCCGGTGTTGGTCTTTCCGGCCAGGAACTGGAGCGCTTGCGTGCGATCATCACTAGGCTGAGGGATGGTGGTGCGGCCGTGGTCGTCGTCGACCACAACATTCAATTCATCCTTTCGCTTGCCGATCGCATCCTGGTCATGGAAGGCGGAGCGCAGATCGCACTGGGGTCGGCAGACCAGGTTATGGCCGATAAACATGTGCAGCGCGCGTATCTGGGAGCCTTCTCGTGAATAGCCTCGCGGTCGAGAATCTCAGTGGCGGCTACGGCAAGCTCGGTGTCTTTCGCGACACTTTCCTAACCGTCGCGCCAGGAGAGACAGTCGGGATCTTCGGTCCGAACGGCGCCGGCAAGACCACGTTGCTATCCACCATAATGGGACTGCTGCCGGCGATGTCCGGGCGGGTGATGCTGGGCGGTGCCGACGTCACACACATGCCAGCCTATCGGCGCGCGCGAAGCGGCATTGCGCTGGTGCCGGAAGGCCGTCAGATACTGAGCACATTGACGGTCGGCGACAATCTGGAGCTTGCGCGGGTATCGACCGGTGCCAAATCGAACGACAAGGCTTTCAACGGGCGCCTCGATGAAGTCTACAGCCTGTTCCCCCGGCTTCTTGAGCGCAGCAAGCAACTCGGCGGTTCACTCAGCGGCGGCGAGCAACAGATGCTTGCAATCGCGCGCGCGCTGTTGATCAAGCCATCCATTCTCATTCTCGACGAGCCCACGCAGGGTCTTGCTCCGGTCGTCGTTCAGGGATTGCGCGAGACACTGGCAAAACTGAAAGGCCGCTTCGGAATCATTTTGGTCGAGCAGAACCGCGACTTTCTCGACAGTCTGGTCGATCGCACCATAACCATGCGTGCGGGAATCTGCTCGCCGACATGAGACTGTAAACCGAACTACGCAGCCGCTACGGCAGCCCCAGGTATGCAATGGAGAAGAGAGCAATGAGCTACAATACCATCAAGTTTGACGTCGATGCCGATGGCATCGCGACTATGACTTTGAACCGGCCCGGCAAGCTGAATTGTTTCAGTACCGAGATGTTCAAAGAGTGGCGCGACGTCGTCGAGAAGGTTGCTTATGACAGGAACATCCGAATTCTCGTGATCACCGGTGAGGGGCGCGCATTCTCGTCCGGCGTCGACCTCGAAGTGTTGGGCAGCGACCGCTACAACCCGGCGGAATTCCGTTATTACTATCGGCAGAACCATCGCGGCTTTGACGATCTCGAGGCGCTTGAAAAGCCGGTCATCGCTGCGGTCAACGGCCTTTGCTATGGCGGCGGCGTCGAACTGGCACTGTCGTGCGACATCATATTCGCGGCTGATACCGCCGATTTCTGTTTGATCGAAAACCATATCGGCTGCATCCCGGCCACCGGCGCGTGCAACCGGCTGATCTATTTCGTCGGTCTAGCAAAGACCAAAGAGATGGTGATTTCGGCGAAGCCGATCAGCGCGACCGAAGCGCACCGGATCGGTCTGGCCAATCACGTCGCTCCCCAGGGCGAATTAATGGATCGGGTCTACGATTACGCCCGAGACCTGCTGTCAAACTCCTCCGAAGCCATGGGCATGGGCAAGCACGTCATCAATCTTTGCCTCAATACCGACATGCACACCGGCCGTTATCTAGAGCGACTGGGCCAGAGCGTACTGGTGCTGGGCGACGATCACCGCAACGGCATGAAGGCGTTCTTCGATGGCCGCAAGCCGGATTTCCGCACGCGCAAAACCACCTAAAGGACTGAACGTTCATGTTGCCGATTGAAAAGCTGTTGCCTCGCGCTCGCCGGCTCTATGGCGATCGCGAGGCCGTCGCGGACGGCGATGGATGGATGACATACGAACAACTCGGTAAGCGTGTCGACGCGCTTTGCGGCGCATTGGCCGGGCGGGGCCTTGCGCAAGGCGATCGAGTGGCCATTCTCGATACAAATTCACGCCAGTATCTCGAAGCCTACTATGCGGCCGCGCAGTCGGGCTTGATTCTGGTGCCTCTGAACGCGCGGCTTTCCGGTCCCGAGATAGAATATATTCTGAACGATTGCGGCGCGAAGGCTCTGATCTTCGCGGGTGCCTTCACCGATGTGGTGGCGTCGATCCGCGACCGGCTATCGACCGTCGAACATTTGTTCCGTTATGGCCCCGGCGGCGGCTTGGCCGGCGAAGCCGATTACGAAAAGGCGCTGGCCTCCGATACTGGCACCGTCGGCGCGCCGGAGATAAAGCCGGGCGACATTGCCCAAATTTACTACACCAGCGGCACGACCGGCGAGCCGAAGGGCGTTTCGCTGACCTATGACAATATGAGGCATAGCGCCGTCGATTCCATCATCTGTCTCGGTCTGACCTGGCAAGACACCTGGATGCACACCGCGCCGCTGTTCCATCTGGTCGATGCATGGTCGGTGTGGGCCATGCCACTCCTGGGCGGGCGCCAATCCGTTCTTCATTTCGATCCGGAGCGCTTCCTGAGTTTCGTCGAGAAGACCAAAGCCACCGGGTCGGCGCTGCCGCCCACGCTGCTCAACATGGTAGCGAACCATCCCAAGATCGCTCAGTTCGATATTTCGAGCATGCGCCTTATCATGTACGGCGGCGCGCCGACGCCGATCGGCATTCTCAAGAACGTCGTCGACAAGCTGCCGGTGCATTTGGTCCACGGTTACGGAATTACCGAGACCTCGGGCATCACCACCACGCTTCGGACCACGACGCGCGCCGAAATAGTGGACAAAGCGCCGTCCGCCGGACAAGCAGTGCCGAATATCGTGCTGACCATTCGCGACGACGACGATCGCGTGCTCGAGAATGGCCAGGTTGGCGAGGTTGTCGTTGGCGGCCCTCGCCTGATGCAGAGTTACTGGCGCAAGCCGGCCGAAACCGACAAAGTGCTCTTCAACGGTGCCTATCATACCGGCGACCTTGGCTTTCTCGACGAGCACGACAATCTCTGCCTGGTCGACCGCAAGAAGGACATGATCATCACCGGCGGCGAAAACGTTTACTCGACCGAGGTCGAGAATTTGATTTCGGCATGCCCTGGAGTGTCGGAGGTAGCGGTTGTCGGCATCCCGGACGAGAAATGGGGCGAAGCCGTTCATGCGATCGTGGTGCGGCGCGAGGGGGAGTCGCTTACAGATGCCGAGATGATCGCCTATTGTCGCGGCAAGATCGCCGGATACAAGATTCCAAAGTCGGTCTCGTTCTCGGATCTGCCGTTGCCCAAAACCGGCCCTGGCAAGATAGCAAAGCGCAAGTTGCGCGATCCTTTCTGGCAGGGCCGCGACACAAAGATCTAGTAAATCGAAATAGACGAAGGACGTTGTCTTTTCCTCAGCCTATATGCGACGGCAACGGATGGAACGCATGCAAAGTGACGCGTCGGAGGTCTCCAATCTTTGGCATTCGCGAGGCGGGGAGGGAGACAGCCTCCTGCTCTTATTGCATGGGCTTGGCGCGAATGCGTCGGTCTGGGATCGCATGATTCCTTTGATTGAGAAGTCGTGGGACGGACGCTGGCTGGCGCCGGATTTTCGTGGTCATGGCCGATCCTTTTGCCGCAGCCCCTATGGCTTTGGCGTGCACGCCGCCGACGTTGCCGCTCTAATCAGAGATGAACGCCCCGGCGCAGTGTCGATCGTCGGCCATTCCTTCGGTGGCGTTGTTGGTGCAATGCTGGCGACCGGCTGGTTCGGGCCGCAGATCGTCAGGCTTTTCTCTTTCGGGGTTAAACTGAATTGGTCGACCTCCGAGATTGCCAAAAGCCATGAGATTTCGCGAAAACCAGCCCGCACGTTCGCGGAAAAATCCGAAGCTATTGATCGCTATCTGAAGATCTCTGGTCTTTTTGGTATTGTCGATCCGCATTCCGTAGAAGCCGCGATCGGAATACGGCAAATCGAGAGCGGCTATCAGGTCGCAATGGACTCTCGCGCCTTTGAGGCGGTCGGTCCTTCAATTCCTGGTGTTTTTTCGCAAGTTTCGTCATGGTTTCGCCTCGCGGCCGGCGAAAACGACCCGATGGTCACGGCGGGTGAAATGAGACAGATCGATAGGAACGCCGTTGTATTCTCGGGTCTCGGTCACAATGCCCATTGTGAAAAGGCTGATGCAGTCTGGCGCGCCATTTCAGAAGAGTTTGCTCGCGTGTAGAACGTCAGCGTCGGCCTCATTGAGTTGAACACTACGACTGCTGGAAATATGCGGCAATAAGTCGTAACGAGTGGCAATCGGACCGGATACGGCAGTTCTTCAGCGCCAAACGTATCCTTAGCGCTTCAAAAAACGCAATAAAGACGGTTCAGTTGGCTGCGCCATTATTCTGCTATTCAGTCGGCTTGCACCATTCTCAAGGTATTTCGTATAAAAAAGGTCCGCCCGGAGCAAGAGTAAACAATGCACCCCCGTGAAAGGCTAGCCTATTCGCCGATCGAAAACAGACCGCCGCTTGCGTTCCCTAAAGGGGTGAGGCTAGTCGTCTGGCCGGTTCTGGCGCTGGAAGAATGGGACATGGCGCGGCCGATGGCCCGCATGGTGATCTCGCCGCCGCAAGGCCAGCCGATGCAACCGGACCATCCGAACTGGAGCTGGCACGAATACGGCATGCGCGTCGGTTTCTGGCGGCTGCGCAAGATGATGCTTAAACTCGGCATCTCACCGACCGTGACGCTCAACGCCCGGGTTTGCGAAACCTATCCGGAGGTCGCGCAAGCCTGCGTCGACAGCGGCTGGGAATTGAATGCCCATGGCTACGACCAGGTGCCGATGCACAAGCTCGACGATCAGCGCGCCGTGATCATGAAGTCCATGGACGTGATCGAGAAGTTTTGCGGCAAACGGCCGCGCGGCTGGTTCGGCCCCGGGCTGACGCAGACGTTCGACACACTCGATTACCTTTCGGAAGCCGGCATCGAGTATATCGGCGATTGGGTGCTCGACGACGAACCGGTGACGCTGAAGACGACGCACAAGCCGGTGGTGGCGCTGCCGTACAATTTCGAGATCCACGACATCGTCATGATGGCGCTACAGCACCACCCATCCGACGTCTGGCACACCCGCGCGCTCGACCATTTCAACACGCTTTATGCCGAATCGGCCGAACGGCCCAAGATCATGGCCATTGCCTGCCATCCCTATTTGTCGGGCGTGCCTCACCGCATCGGCCATGTACAGAAAACCTTTGCCGAGATTCTTGCGCATGACGGCGTGGTGGCGTGGGACGGCGAGAAGATTCTCGATTGGTATTTGTCTGAGACCAGCAGCGACGGGACGAAATGACCCATCAGGTGTATCGCTCCGCCTTCGTTCCTCACGATATCAAGGCGCCGATCCGCGGCGCGGCGACCGGACCGCTTGCGGGCCTGACCGCCGCGGTCAAGGACATGTATGCCATCGCCGGCGAGCGCATGAGCTGCGGCGTTCCCGAATGGCTCGCCGCCCACGCGCCGGCCACGCACAATTGCCCGCCGGTGCAGAAAATTATCGACGCCGGTGCAAGCATCATAGGCAAAACCGTGTGCGACGAATTCTTCTACAGCGTGGCCGGTATCAACGCCCATTATGGCATGCCGGTGAATGCGCGCGCGCCGGGGCGCCTGCCAGGCGGATCGTCGTCCGGCTCGGCCGCGGCCGTCGGCGCCGGGCTCTGCGACTTCGCGCTCGGCAGCGACACTGGCGGATCGGTGCGCATCCCTGCTTCCTTCAATGGCATTTACGGCCTGCGGCCGACCCACGAGCGCGTCGAACACAGCGGCGTCGCCGACATGGCGCCGAGCTTCGACGTGCCGGGCTGGTTCGCGGCGACACCGGGTGTGTTCCGCAATGTCGGCGCGGTGCTGCTCGATAACCGCCGCGTGACGGCAAAGATTGAGCGCGTCGTGGCGCTGGAAGATGCTTTCGAACAGGCCGAGGAGCCGGTGGCGGACTTTTTGCGCACCCTGCTCGAATTCATGAGCGACGACCTACCGGCGATGATCCATGGCAGGATCGCGCCGGAGGGCTTCGACCCATGGCGCGAGGCATTCCGCATCATCCAGGCCTATGAGACATGGCAGAGCTTTGGCGACTTCGTCACCGAGCATCAGCCGAAAACCGGTCCCGGCATTCGCGAGCGCATGGCTTTCGCCGCCACCGTGACCAAAGCGGAGGCCGACGCTAGCCGTCTCGTCCATGACAAGGCGCGCGAACATATCCGGCAAATCGTCGTGCCGGGCACCATCCTCGCGCTGCCGACCGCGCCAGCGATCGCGCCGCTAGCCGACACCCCCGCCGCCGATCTGGAAGATTTCCGTAAGCGCGTGATGCGGCTGACCTGCACCGCTGGCATGGCCGGCTTACCGCAAATGAGCATTCCGGCCGGCACGATCAACGGCTGTCCGGTCGGTCTGTCCTTCATCGGCTGGGCCGGCGGCGACGAAGCGCTGCTCGATCTGGCGTGTAAACTGGCGCCCCATTGCGGCATGGCTGCGTGACACCTTTTGTGCCTTGAAGACACGAGCACAAGCGAAACTCTGAACGAAAAGACGGCAAGCCATGGCGAAACGACACAAGGCTGCGGCTAAGGTCAAAATCCGCAAGACCAAATCTAAGGCAAAGTCGCGCGTAGCGGGCGGCAAGCCGTTCCGGCTCGAAGAAGCAACCATCGACGATCTGCACCACGCCATCAAAACCGGCAAGACGACGGTGGTTGCCGTCGTGCAGCACTATATCGAGCGCGTGCGCAAATATAACGGCGTCGCCAGCGTGCTGGTTACGAAGGACGGGGAACCGGTCGCGGAAGCAAAAGGCACGGTACGCGGGCAGGCACCGTTGCAATTTCCAACCGAGACTCTAAAGGTCGCGGATAT
>CAMAUC010000094.1 GCA_945861265.1 Rhizobium sp. Q54
GTGCCTTTGTCGCTGGCGCGCTGTCCGGCGACCGTCAAATACGCGGTATTCGAAATCGGCATGAACCATGCCGGCGAGATCACGCCGCTGGTGGCGATGGTGCGGCCGCATGTCGCTATCGTCACCACCATCGAGCCGGTGCATCTGGAGTATTTCGGCAGCCTGGAAAAAATCGCCGACGCCAAGGCGGAGATATTCACCGGCATCGTGCCGGGCGGCGCCGCCGTCATCAATCGCGACAATAGCCAGTATGCGCGGCTCGCCGCCGCCGCCAAGGCCGCCGGCGTATCGCGTATCGTCAGCTTCGGCGAAAACAGCGAGGCCGACACGCGGTTAATACGCCATTCGCTGCAATCCGATTCCTCCTGCGTGCATGCCAGCATTCTGGGCGAAGACGTCACCTACAAGCTCGGCGCGCCGGGCAAACATCTGGTGCTCAATTCGCTCGCCGTGCTGACGGCGGCTTCCCTTGCCGGCGCCGATCTGGCGCTGGCCGCGCTGGCGCTCAACCAGTTGCGCGCGCCGGTCGGCCGCGGCGCCCGCATGACGCTGAACGTTGCCGGCGGCAGCGCCCTTCTGATCGACGAAAGCTACAACGCCAACCCGGCGTCGATGGCCGCGGCCATCGCGCTGCTTGGCCAGGCCGCTATCGGGCCGCAGGGCCGGCGCATCGCGGTACTGGGCGACATGCTGGAACTGGGCGATCAGGGCGATGTGCTGCACGCGGCGCTGGCCGGGCCGATCGGCAAGGCGCGTATCGATCTCGTATATTGTTCCGGGCCGCTGATGCATTCGCTGTGGCAGGCCCTTCCCTCCGGCCGCCGGGGGGGCTATGCCGAGACGGCGGCGCAGCTGGAACCGGTCGTGCTCGCCGCCCTGCGCGGCGGCGACGCGGTCATGGTCAAGGGATCGTTCGGTTCGAAAATGGGTCCCATCGTCAAGGCGATGGAACGGCAATATTCTGGCAAGCCGGCGTTTGATTCGGCGAGCGCATGAGTCCGAATATCGGGAACCGGTTTCCCGCCTTCGCGAAGCCGGCTTCGGCGGGCGAAGGAAGGTCGGCCAAGATCATGCGCCGGGAAAAGTTTTAACAGGCGCAAGGTTGATCCGATGTTCTATTGGCTGACCGAGCTTTCCGACAAGGTCTCGCTCTTTAACGTCTTTCGTTACATTACCTTCCGCACCGGCGGCGCCATCGTCACCGCTCTGGTGTTCGTGTTTCTGTTTGGCGGGCCGATCATCGACCTGCTGCGCCTCAAGCAAGGCAAGGGCCAGCCGATCCGCACCGACGGACCGCAGTCGCATCTCGTCACCAAGAAGGGCACGCCGACCATGGGCGGCCTGATGATCCTGTCCGGCATGCTGGTCTCGACCGTCCTGTGGGCGAACCCGATGAACCCTTACGTCTGGATCGTGCTCGGCGTGACGCTCAGTTTCGGCCTGATCGGATTTTACGACGACTATCTTAAAGTCACCAAGCAGACCCATGCCGGTTTCGCCGGCCGCACGCGGCTCGCCGCGGAAGCTGTGGTCGCGGTCGTCGCCTGCGTGGCCCTGGCGTATCTCGGCAAGCCGCCGATCGCCACGTCGCTGGTGTTTCCGTTCTTCAAGGATCTCGTCTTCAACCTCGGCATCGCCTTCGTGATTTTCGGCGCTTTCGTCATCGTCGGCGCCGGCAACGCGGTCAATCTCACCGACGGCCTCGACGGTCTCGCCATCGTGCCGGTGATGATCGCGGCGGCGAGCTTCGGGCTGATTTCCTATCTCGTCGGCAACGTGGAATTCTCCAAATATCTGCAGATCCAATATGTCGCCGGCACCGGCGAGCTAGCGGTGCTGTGCGGCGCGCTGATCGGCGCCTCGCTCGGCTTTTTATGGTTCAACGCGCCGCCGGCTTCGATTTTCATGGGCGACACCGGCTCGCTGGCGCTCGGCGGCATGCTCGGGGCCATCGCGGTGGCGATCAAACATGAGATCGTGCTCGGCATTGTCGGCGGACTGTTCGTGCTGGAAGCGGTATCTGTGATCGTGCAGGTGATCTCGTTCAAGCTGACCGGCAAGCGCGTGTTCCGTATGGCGCCGATTCATCATCATTACGAACAAATGGGCTGGACCGAACCGCAGATCGTCATCCGCTTCTGGATCGTCGCGGTGGTGCTGGCGCTCGCCGGTCTGGCGACGTTGAAGTTGAGATAATCTTGATCCCCATCACCATCTTCGCCGGCAAGAAAGTCGCGCTGTTCGGCCTCGGCGGCTCCGGCACGGTATCGGCGCGCGCGCTGATGGCCGGCGGCGCCGAGGTTATCGCCTTTGACGACGCGCCGGCGAAAGTAGAGCAGGCGAGCGCCGCCGGCATTCCGACGCAGAACCTCAGCGAACTCGACTGGTCCGGCATTGCCGCGCTTGTGCTCGCGCCCGGCGTGCCATTGACCCATCCGACGCCGCACTGGACGGTGCAGCGCGCGCATCTCGAAGGCGTCGAGGTCATCGGCGATATCGAACTGTTCTGCCGCGAACGCGCGGCGCGTGGGGCCAGCTGTCCGCTGGTTGCGATTACCGGCACCAACGGCAAATCGACCACCACGGCGCTGATCGCGCATCTCATCAATCATGCCGGCGGCGATGCGCAGATGGGCGGCAATATCGGCATCGCCGCGCTGGCGCTCGAGCCGTTCTCGCCCGGCCGCAGTTATGTGCTCGAAGTCTCGTCGTACCAGATCGATCTGGCGCCATCGCTGCGCGCCACCGTCGGCATTCTGCTGAACGTGTCGCCCGATCATCTCGACCGTCACGGCAGCATGGAGAATTACGCTGCGCTCAAGACCTTGCTGGTGGCGCAGATCGAGAAGAACGGCACCGCGGTGATCGGCGTCGACGACCCTTACACAAGCGACGCCGCCAATCGTCTCGAGCGCGCCGGCCGCAATGTCGTGCGCGTGTCGGTCGCCGCGCCGCTGCGCGACGGCTTCTACGCTGACGGCACCGGCATCGTTCGCGCAAGCGCCGGCAAGACTTTTCCGGTGGCGCAGCTCGCCGGTATCGGCAGTCTGCGCGGTGCGCATAACGCGCAGAACGCCGCCTGCGCGGTGGCGGCCTGCATCGCGCTCGGGCTCGAACTGCCGGCGATCCAGAACGGCCTCATCAGCTTCCCCGGTCTGGCGCATCGCATGCAGACCATCGCCACCCGGCCGGTTGCCGGCGGCCGCGTGCTCTATGTCAATGATTCGAAAGCGACCAACGCCGACTCGGCCGCCAAGGCGCTGTCCAGTTTCCACGATATTTTCTGGATCGCCGGCGGCAAGCCGAAAAGCGGCGGCATCGAGAGCCTGTCCGAGTACTGGCCGCGCATCCGCAAAGCCTATCTCATCGGCGAAGCGGCCGACGCTTTCGCCAAAACGCTGGACGGCAAGGTTCCCACCGAGATCGTCGGGTTGTTGTCGCTCGCCGTCGATGCCGCGACCCGCGACGCCGAAGCCTCGGGCCTTCCGGAACCGGTCGTGCTGTTGTCACCGGCCTGCGCGTCGTTCGATCAGTATCCGAACTTCGAAGTGCGCGGCAAAGCCTTCCACGATCTTGTTCTGGCGTTGCCGGGAGTCAAAGCTGTCTGACCAAAAATCGTGGCGCTATGTTCGATAGCGTACAGGAACCATCGCGCGGCACGAATGTTGGAAGGGCGCAATCTCATCCTGACAGGAGCGCCCAATGGCCAAGCAACCCAAGATGCTCGAGGATCTTTTCCACGACACGTTAAAAGACATCTATTTCGCCGAGAAGAAAATTCTCGCCACGCTGCCGAAAATGGAAAAGGCGGCGCAGGCTGCCGAACTCAAGGCCGCCTTCAAGAAGCACCACACCGAGACCCAGGGTCACATCGACCGGCTGGAGAAGGTGTTCGCCATCATCGACAAGAAGCCGGTCGGCAAGACCTGCGCGGCGATCGTCGGCATCACCGACGAGGGCGCCGAGATCATGGACGAGTACAAGGGTTCGCCCGCGCTCGACGCCGGTCTGCTCGCCGCGGCGCAGGCGGTCGAGCACTATGAAATCTCGCGCTACGGCACCATGCGCACCTGGGCCAATGAGCTTGGCCTCGGCGACGCGGTGAAGTTGCTCGACGCGACCCTTGCCGAGGAAAAGAAGACCGACGCGACGCTGAGCGAAATCGCCGAAAGCGTCGTCAATCAGGAAGCCGAAGCGGCCTGATAGGCGGAAGCGCAAAACGTCATAAGGCCCTCCGTGCTGGAACACGGAGGGCTTTTTGCGTCATTTCGGGCCGGCCGCGCACCGTTAATCCTTCGTAAACCGCGACCCGTCAGCTTGGGGCCCCAGGGACCAGAGAGCATATGATTTCGCGCGCGCAACGCACGCCGTTCGGCGAATGGTGGTGGACCGTCGACCGGCTGACTTTGGCCGCCGTCGGTGCGCTTATGCTCGCCGGCGTCGTGCTGTCGCTGGCCGCCTCGCCGCCGGTCGCCGGCAGGCTCGGGCTCGACCCGTTCTATTTCGTCAACCGCCACATCATCTTCCTGTTTCCAACCGTCGCCATCATGCTGGCGGTGTCGTTCCTGACGCCGCAGCAGATCCGCCGGCTGTCGCTGATCGTGTTCATCATCGCCCTTGCCATGGTCGCTGTGACGCCAATGTTCGGCCAGGAAATTAAAGGCGCCCGGCGCTGGCTGGTTCTGTTCGGCGTCAACATCCAGCCGTCGGAATTCCTCAAGCCCGCTTTCGTCATCCTGGTCGCCTGGCTGTTCGGGGAATCGGCGAAACGTCCCGAAATGCCGGCCAATGCTTTGGCGCTGGCGCTGCTGCTGACGGTGGTGGCGCTTCTGGTGGTACAGCCGGATTTCGGCCAGACCATGCTGATCGTTCTGGTGTGGAGCGCGCTGTTCTTCATGGCCGGCATGCGTCTGATCTGGATGTTCGGCATCGCCGGCATTGCCGGCATCGGCCTGCTGGTCGCCTATTCGACGGTGCCGCATGTCGCCAGCCGCATTCAGCGCTTCCTCAATCCGGCCTCCGGCGACAGCTTCAATATCGACATCGCCACCGAAAGCTTCATGCGCGGCGGCTGGTTCGGCCGCGGACCGGGCGAGGGCACGGTCAAGCGTCTGCTGCCGGAAAGCCATACCGATTTCGTCTTCTCGGTCGCGGCCGAGGAATTCGGCGTCGCTTTGTGTCTGGCGCTGGTCGCGCTGTTTGCCTTCATCGTCATCCGCGCGCTGCTGCGCGCCATGCACAACAACGATCCGTTCACACGCTTTGCCGCCGCCGGGTTGACGATATTGTTCGCCACCCAGTCGGCGATCAATATGGCGGTCAATCTGCATTTGATGCCGGCCAAGGGCATGACGCTGCCGTTCATTTCCTACGGCGGCTCGTCGATGCTGTCTTTGGCCTACGCGATGGGCATGCTGCTGGCGCTGACGCGCGAACGTCCGCGCGGCGCGGTGCTGACCGCGCCGGGGCTGCCGGCCGGGAGCGCGGTCTGATGCCTGACGGAACGCGGCCGCTTGTCCTTCTCTGTGCCGGCGGCACCGGCGGCCATTTGTTTCCGGCCGAGTCGCTGGCCGTCGTCCTCGCCAAACGCGGCGTCACCGTCGATCTCGCCACCGATGTGCGCGCCGCGCATTTCCAGTTTCCGGCCCGCGAGGTACATCTCATTCCGAGCGCCACCGTGCGCGGCCGCGATCCGCTGTCGCTGCTACGCACCGCGTCGATGCTGGCGCGCGGCACACTCAAGGCCTGGTCGGTGATCGGCCGCATTCGCCCCGCCGTCGTCGTCGGCTTCGGCGGCTATCCGACCGTACCGCCTTTATGGGCGGCATCCTTGCGCGGCGTGCCGACCATCCTGCACGAGCAGAACGGCGTCATGGGCCGCGCCAACCGGCTGCTGGCGCCACGCGTCACCGCCATCGCCACCGGCTTCCGCGTGCTCAGCAATGTCGATGCGCGCGTGCAATCGAAAATCAATTTCACCGGCAATCCGGTGCGGCCTTTGGTGCTGCAAGCGGAACACATCCCTTATGCGGCGCCGGATGCCGACGGCACGATCCGTCTGCTGGTGTTCGGCGGCAGCCAGGGCGCCCGGGTAATGTCGGACATCGTGCCGGCCGCTGTGGCGCTGTTGAGCGCCGACATCCGTGCGCGATTGCACATCGTCCAGCAGGCGCGCGCGGAGGACATCGACGCGGTGTCGGCGCGCTACAGCGAACTCGGTGTCGCCGCCAGTTGCGCGGCGTTCTTTTCCGACCTGCCGGTGCGCATGGCGGCGGCGCATCTGGTGGTGTCGCGCTCGGGCGCATCGACGGTGGCCGAACTCTCCGCGATCGGTCGGCCCGCCATCCTGGTGCCGCTGCCGAACGCGCTCGATCAGGATCAGTTCGCCAATGCCGGCGTATTGCAGGATGCCGGCGGCGCGGTTCGCATCGTGCAGCGCGACTTCACGCCCGAACGGCTGGCCGCCGAGATCGCGCGGCTCTCCGCCGATCCCAAAGCGCTGGCGCGCATGGCCGCGACGGCGAAATCGGCGGGCACTTTGGACGCCGCCGAACGGCTCGGCGATCTGGTCGAACGAGTCGCTCACGGCGTCGCGTCCTGACCCCGCCTCCGGTTCCCGCTGATCCGCTTGATCCATTGAACGAATTTCGCTTTCGCGCGTTCACGCGGACTGGCAGACTTGTCGTGTGGAAAAGCATAAGTACATGGAACAGCCTGGCCAACTGGCGGAATCTCTAACCGAGGACGGGCGCTACCGGCTTCTGATCGAGGCTGTTACCGACTATGCCATTTATATGCTCGACCCCGACGGCACCGTGGCGAGCTGGAATCCCGGTGCGCAACGATTCAAGGGCTATTCCGCCGACGAAATCATCGGCCAGCACTTCTCCCGTTTTTACACCGACAAAGACCGCGCTGCCGGTGTCCCCAAACGCGCGCTTGAAACCGCGATCCGGGAAGGCAAGTTCGAAAGCGAAGGCTGGCGCGTGCGCAAGGACGGCACCCGCTTCTGGGCCTATGTCGTTATCGATCCGATCCGAGCCCCGTCCGGCCAGCTTGTCGGCTTCGCCAAAATCACCCGCGATCTGACCGAGCGCAAGGCCGCCGAGGAGACGCTGCGGCAAAGCCAGGAACAGTTCCAGCTCCTGGTGCAGGGTGTCACCGACTACGCGATCTACCTGCTCGATCCGGGCGGCAACGTCAGCAACTGGAACCTCGGCGCGCAGCGCATCAAAGGCTATTTGCCGGAAGAAATCGTCGGCCAGCACTTCTCCCGCTTTTACACCGACGAAGACCGCGCCGCCGGTTTGCCGCAACTGGCGCTCGATACCGTCCGGCGCGAGGGCCGCTTCGAGCGCGAAGGCTGGCGCGTGCGCAAGGACGGCACCAGGTTCTGGGCCCATGTCATCATCGATGCGATCCGCCGCGACGATGGTTCGCTTATCGGTTTTGCCAAGATCACCCGCGACATCACCGAACGCCGCGAAGCGCAGGAACAGTTGGAGCGGACCCGCGAGGCGTTTGTTCAATCGCAGAAAATGGATGCCATTGGCCAGCTCACCGGCGGGGTTGCGCACGACTTCAACAATCTGCTGATGGCGGTTTTGGGCAGTCTTGAATTGATGCGCAAGCGCCTGCCGGACGATCCCAAGCTGTTGTCGCTTCTGGAAAATGCCACCAAGGGCGCGGAGCGCGGCGCCGCGCTGACAAAGCGCATGCTCGCCTTCGCCCGCCGTCAGGAACTGAAACAGGAGGCGGTCGATATTCCGGATCTCGTCCGTGGCATGACTGAGTTGCTGCAACGCTCGCTCGGCTCAACCGTGACGCTTGAGACGCGATTTCCGCTGGCGCTGCCGCCGGTCCTTGGCGACGCCAACCAACTCGAGCTGGCTTTGCTCAATCTGACCGTGAATGCGCGCGACGCAATGCCCGACGGCGGCGAGATCGTCATTTCGGCGCGCGAGCAGGCGGTACTCGCCGGCGAGTCCGGATTGAAGCCCGGCCGTTATCTGCATGTGCGGGTCGGCGACACCGGCATGGGCATGGACGACACGACATTGCGCCGCGCTACCGAGCCGTTCTTCACCACCAAGGGGCCGGGCAAAGGCACCGGTCTCGGCCTGTCGATGGTCCACGGCCTGGCCGAGCAATTCGGCGGCCGCTTCAGCCTGCAAAGCAGGAAAGGCGAGGGTACGGTCGCCGAACTCTGGCTACCGGTGGCCGAAGGACGCGCGCAGCCGGCGCCGCCGCGGCGCCGCGACGATGAAGTTGAAAGTTCGTTGCCGCTGGTGATCCTGGCGGTCGACGACGACCCGCTTGTCTTGACCAACACCGCGGCGATGCTGGAAGACCTTGGCCACGCCTGCTACGCCGCCTCGTCCGCGCAAGAGGCGCTTGAAATACTCAAGAGCGATGACACGATCGATCTGGTGATCACCGATCAAGTCATGCCGCGAATAACCGGGCTTCAGCTGGCGAGTGCCATTCGGGGGGATTGGCCGGATATGCCCATTGTTCTGGCCACCGGCTATGCCGAAATCGACGAGGCCGCCGAC
The DNA here is from genome assembly GCA_945861265.1 of Rhizobium sp. Q54. Lineage (GTDB taxonomy): Bacteria > Pseudomonadota > Alphaproteobacteria > Rhizobiales > Xanthobacteraceae > Pseudolabrys. The sequence goes on from CAMAUC010000094.1 coordinate 8,556, forward strand.
ATCAAGCTGCCGCGGCTCGCCAAGCCGTTCACCTTGGCCGACTTGGCCGCGCAAATCGGCCGATTGGCCCTGCAATCTCATGCCGGTGGCCAGATTATCAAATTCCGCGGCAACGGCGGCGAATAGGTTTTATCCTCCGAATTGGCTTGTCATGAGGCGGGCAGGGAATTAGCCATCTGCCTGGGCCGGGCTTGTCACGCCCGATTGGCTTTGCCATCCAAGTGACGCCCATCGAGTCTGAAGGACGTCAGCACCATGAAATTGCCACGCGACATCGGCCCGGTCCATTTCGTCGGCATCGGCGGCATCGGCATGAGCGGCATCGCCGAGGTGCTCGGCAATCTCGGTTATACCGTCACCGGCTCCGACGTCGCCGACAGCGGTAACGTCAAGCGCCTGCGCGACCTCGGCATCAAGGTCACCGTCGGCCACAAGGCCGAGAATGTCGATGGCGCCGATGTCGTCGTCGTCTCCTCCGCCATCAAGCCCGACAATCCGGAACTCATCGCGGCGCGCGCCCGCCGCCTGCCGGTGGTGCGGCGCGCCGAGATGCTGGCCGAGCTGATGCGGCTGAAAAGCTGTGTCGCCATTGCCGGCACGCACGGCAAGACCACCACGACGTCGATGGTCGCGACCTTGCTCGATTCCGGCGGCTTCGATCCGACCGTCATCAACGGCGGCATCATCAATGCCTATGGCACCAATGCGCGGCTCGGGGCCGGCGACTGGATGGTGGTCGAGGCCGACGAATCCGACGGCACATTCCTGAAGCTGCCGGCCGACGTCGCCATCGTTACCAATGTCGATGCCGAGCATCTCGATCACTTCAAGACTTTCGCCGCCGTGCAGGAAGCCTTCATTCATTTTGTCGAGAACGTGCCGTTCTACGGTTTCGCGGTGATGTGTACCGATCACCCGATCGTGCAGCGTCTGGTCGGCCGCATCGCCGACCGCCGCATCATGACCTATGGCGAAAATCCGCAGGCCGACGTGCGGCTGGTCGATCTCAAGAACGACGACGGCACGCAGCGCTTTGCGGTCTTGTTCCGCGACAGCGCCGGCAAGGAAATCCACGCCATCCGCGATCTGGCCTTGCCGATGCCCGGACGGCACAACGCGCTCAACGCCACGTCGGCGATCGCGGTCGCGCATGCGCTTGGCATCGCCGACGACAAGATCCGCTCGGCGCTCGCCAAGTTCGGCGGCGTCAAGCGGCGCTTCACCAAAGTCGGCGAATGGAACGGCGCGACCATCATCGACGATTACGGCCATCATCCGGTCGAGATCGCCGCCGTATTGAAGGCGGCGCGTGAATCGACCAAGGGGCA
>CAMAUC010000095.1 GCA_945861265.1 Rhizobium sp. Q54
TCATCAAGCCGAGCAGCACGCCGATGGTCGACAGCACGACGGCCGACAGCACCAGGATGACCGAAATGAAACGATTGAACTGCGCCAGCAGGATGGCGAAGATCAGGAAGATCGCCGTGCCGAACGCCTTGCCGAGGAAGGCGCCGGCCTTCTCGCGCTCTTCGTCTTCGCCTTTGAGCTTGAAGGTGACGCCATCGCCGAGCTGCGCCGCGCTCAGCTTGTCGATGACTTCCTTTTGCACCACCGCGTTCTGGACGCCCTCGGCGATATTGGCCGAGACGGTCATCACGCGCGCCGCATTGACGCGGTTGATGTAACCGACGCGCGGCGCCGGAACCCGCTCGACGAAATTGCCGATCGGCACATAGCCGGCCTGCGTCTGCACGCGCAATTCGTCGATCTGATCGAGGCTGCGGCGGTCGTTGGGGAAGCGCACGATAATATCGACCGCCTTGTCGTTGTCGGACGGCCGATACTCGGTGACCTTCACGCCATTGGTGACGAGTTGCACGGCGTTGCCGACGCTGCCGAGGCCGGCGCCGTATTTGGCCGCTTCGGTTTTGTTGACCTGGATCTTCCAGTCGATGCCGGGCAACGGCAGGCCGTCATCGAGATCGCGGACGGCCGACATCTGGCTCAACACGCCGGCCACCTTCTTGGCGGCTTCCGGCAATTTGTCCGGATCGATGGCGGCGATCTGCACCTGAATGGCCTTGCCGGTCGGCGGGCCGGCGCGCGGCGCCGTTACTTCAACGAGAATGCCGGCAATCTTGCTGGTCTGCTCACGGATCTTGTCCATGATGACATGCGCGGTCTCACGCTTTTGCCAGTCGTCGAATTCGAACTGGATGACCCCGATCGTGTCTTCGGTGATTTCGCTCGATCCTCGCGGCTGTTCGCCGACGCGCGTATAAACGGTCTTGATGCCGCCGGCCGCCAACACGACCTTCTCGGCCTGCCGGATCGCCTTATCCTTTTCGTCGAGCGCGATATTGCCGCGCGCATGGACGATGACCTGGCCGTAATCGGGTTCGACCGCGGGGAAGAACTCGACGCCTTTGCCGAATTTTCCGTAGATGCCGATCACCGCGATGAGCAACCCGAGCGCCAGCAACAGCACAGTGCCCGGCCGATGCAGCGCCAGCTTGACGGTTCGCATATATGGGCCACGCTCGGACACGCGCTCGTCATGCGGCACCGGTGAAGCCCGCCCCAATAAAGCGCCGAGCGTCGGCGTGAAAAACAGCGCCACCGCGAGCGACGCCGACAAAGTCGCGATCAAGGTGATCGGCATGTACATCATGAACTGACCGACAATGCCCGGCCAGAATAGCAGCGGCGAGAAAGCCGCGACGCGCGTCGCAGTCGCGGCGATAACGGGACCGGCCATGCGTGACGCCGCCGAACGATAGGCTTCCTTTGGCGACATGCCTTCGGACATGCGGCGCTCGGCGAATTCGGAGACGATGATGGCGTCGTCGACGAGCATGCCGACCGCGAGGATCAGTGAAAACAGCACGACGATATTGACGGTCAGTCCGGCGAGATGCAGGCCGAGCACGCCGGCCAGAAACGAGGCCGGGATGGCGATGCCGATGAACAGCGAGGCCCGGAAGCCGAGCGCGAACAGGATGATCACCGTCACCAACAGGACGCCGGTGGCGACCGAGTTCTGCAAGTCGGCCAGCATCTGGCGGATGGTCTTCGACTTGTCCTGGGTGAAGCCGACCTTGACCCCCTCGGGCCAGGTCTTCTGCACCGTGGCGATCAGCTTCTTAACCGAATCGACGGTTTCGATGAGATTGGTGCCGGTGCGCTTCGACACTTCGATCGCCATCGCCGACTGACCGTTGACCCGCGTGATCGAGGTCGCATCCTTGAAAGTCGGCCGCACGGTGGCGATGTCGCCGAGAGCGACGCTGGCGCCGGCCGTCGACACAACGGGGATCTTCAGCATGTCTTCCGGATGTTCGATCAGCCCCGGTACTTTCACGGCGAAACGCCCGCTCGCGCCTTCGAGCGCGCCGGCCGCGATCAGGCTGTTCGACGATTGCGTAATGGAAATCAGTTGATCGATCGAAATTCCGTAGCTCTTCATCAGCATCGGCTCGGCGGTCACCTCGACCGCCTCGTCGCGCGCGCCGCGCAATTCGGCCTTCAGCACGCCGGGCAATTGCTCAACGGCGTTCTTGGTGTTGCGTGCGATGCGCAGAAGCGTCCGTTCCGGCACTTCTCCCGCCAGCGTCACCACCAGCACTGGGTAAAGCGAGAGATTGACCTCCTGCACCGACGGTTCGTCGGCGTCCTTCGGCAGATCGCGCTTGGCCTGATCGACTTTGGCGCGGACGTCGGCGAGCGCGGCGTCGGAGTTGAAGCCGGCCTCGAACTCGAGCAGCACATAACCGCCGCCTTCGTAGCCGGTCGCGCGCATTTCCTTGACGTTGGAGACCGATTTCAGTTGCGTTTCGACGGGACGCAACAGAAGGCGTTCCGCGTCCTCGGGGCTGATGCCGCGCTGCGTCAGTTGCACATAGATGATCGGCACCTTGACGTCCGGTTCGGCTTCCTTCGGAATCGTCTCGTAGGCGATGAAGCCTGCGACCAGGAGGAACGCCAAAGTCGCCAGGGTCAGGCGCGCGTGCGAGATCGCGTAACCGATAAATCCGGACATGGTAGATTACTTCCCCGCGCGTTCGGTTGCCGCGTCGACGGTCGCGACCTTCTGGCCCTCGCGCACGAAATCCTGGCCGCGCACGATGACGCGCGCGCCCTCGGCGATGCCGGACAGCCACATCGTGTCCTGCTGATCCTCGACGATTTTCACCGGCACGAACTGCACGACGTCGCCATCGCCGGCCACCCGCACGCCGATGTCGCCCGCCGAGGAAATTGTCAGCGCCGAACGCGGCACCTTGGCCGCCGGCACGGCCTTCAGCGACACGACGACCTCGGCGGTGATGCCGTCCGGAATCTTGCCGTCGGCGTTGGCCATCTCGACTTCGACGCGGTAGGTGCGCGTGGTCGCGCTCGCCGAACTCGACACGTAACGCACGCGGCCGGTGACGGTCTGGTTGGTGACCAAACGAACTTCCGCCGCTTCGCCGACCTTGATGCCGGCAAGCTTGCGCTCCGACACCTCGACCACCGCCAGCATCGGATCGAGCGCGACCAGAGTCGCAATCTCCTTACCGGCCATCGAGAAGGCGGCGCCGCCGACCTCGGCCGGCACGTCGGTGATCACGCCGGCCCAGGGCGCACGCACGATGCTGCGTTCCTGCTCCGCGCGCGCCATGCCGAGGGCGGCTTCCGCCGACTTGTACTGGGATTCGAGATTGACCAGATCGAGCTTGGGCAGCGCACCGCTGGCAATCAAAGTGCGCTTGGCGTCGAGTTCGGCCTTACGCTGATCGACCAGAGCTTCAGCTTGCGCCACCTGCGCCAGCCGCGCATCGTCGGACAGAACAGCGAGAATATCGCCCTGCTTGACCTGCTGGCCGCGCTTGACGCGCAATTCGGTAAGGACGCCGCCGGTACGCGCCGTGACCGCGACTTTGCGATCGGCTTCGGTGCGGCCGGACAAAGTCAGCGTCGGACTATGCGGCGCGACCGTCGCCGGCGTGACCGCGACGCGAAACAGCGGCTGCGATTTCGCCTCGCTGGCGCGCACGGCGGCCTCGCCCTCGGCGCTGTCGTGCGGCAGCAGATGGCCGGATGCAATCCACAGAACAGCGGCGGCGACCATGCCGACTGCGGTGAGGCGGCTGGATTTCATCATGCGTTTTCTCCACGCGCAGGCGCGTCATCGTCGGGCTTGGCCAAAAGACCGCGCACCATTGCCAGAATGAGCGGCAGGACTTTTTCGGCGTCGAAACCGGGATCGACCGAACGGCGCCAGGACATGCCGTCGCCGAGCAGCATCAGCACGCTGGCGGCGGCGTCGAGATCGACGTCCCGACGAATCTCATCGCGGCTAGCTGCCTGCTTCAGTATGCCGGCGATCCGGTCGCGGATATCTTTTTCGATGTCCTGATACAGCTTGGCGATTTCCGGATGACGCCGGCTCTCGGCCATGATCTCGGCGCACAGTGCGACCTCGTCCCGGCTGCGATCAACCAGATGATGGCGCGCCAGACCGGCAAGGCCCTCGAAGAATTCCGGCGCGGCATCGACCATGGCAAAGCTCGCCACCGCCTCGGCGCGGTTGCGCTCGCAGATGCCGGCGATCAGCGCCTCCTTGGACGGGAAGTAGCGATAGAGATTTCCCGGGCTCATCGCGGCTTCGCCGCAAATGTCCTGCATCGAGGCGCGATGGAAGCCGGCGCGGGCGAAGCAGCGCTCGGCGGCATCGAGAATTTCGGCCCGGCGATCGGATTGCCGTTGGGCTTTGGTTTCCAGCATGGCGTCCCGGTAGGTGTTGAGCCGGCCAGCCGGTTATAAGCGGGCCAGGGCTTGGTTTGTGCAATGCGTCAAAATGAGAATGAACGTTCACTCCAATAATTGACAAAGGCTGGGGATGTCAAGTTCGGCTGCCGTCATGCCGGTTGACCCCGGCCGGACAGGGGCTTTTGCTGCGCAAAGGGCGCAAATAGAGGGTGCAGGCCATGGCCTATCTGATTGTTTTTCTCGGCGGCGGCCTAGGTGCGGCGTTGCGCCACGGCATTAACTTGGCGAGTGCCCGGGCCTTCGGCACCGCCTTTCCCTACGGCACGCTGCTGATCAATATCACCGGCTCGCTGCTGATGGGGCTGGTCGCCGCCTATTTCGCCTTCAAGGGCGACGCCAGCCAGCACTGGCGGCTGTTCCTGACGACCGGCATTCTCGGCGGCTACACGACCTTCTCGGCGTTCTCCCTGGATGCCGCTTTGCTCTATGAGCGCGGCGAAGTAAGCGCCGCGGCGATCTATGTTGTCGCGTCGGTCGCGCTATCGATCGCCGGCCTGTTCGCCGGCTTTGCACTGGTGCGTAATTTCGCCTGAGGGACAAGCCATGATCAGCCGCCGCAGTGTCACAGCCGGCCTCGCGCTCGGCATCGCCGCTCCCGCGCTGGCGCAACATGCCGGCCACGATCCGCTTTATTCGGGCCTGAAGGATCCCAAGCTCACCGACCTGCCGCACGACATGGCGGCGCAGCAGCGGGTTTTCGACTCGCCGGCGCCGAAGGCCGCCAACCAGGGCCGCTGGGTCGCGCGCGCCAGCCTGCCGCTGCCGCGCAGCGAAATGGCCTGGGCGACCGTGCTCGACAACAAGATGCATATCGTCGGCGGCTATGGCGAGCAGCGCGTCGACCGGCCCTATCATCACGTCTACGACCAGAAGACCGACAAATGGCTGGATGCGCCGCAACTGCCGCGCGGCGCCAATCATGTCGGGGTCGTGACGATGGACGGCAAGCTCTATGCGATCGGCGGCCACACCGAGCAGAACCGCAAGCCGGATAATCTGTGCTTCGTGTTCGAGAGCGGAGCCTGGCGCAAGATCGCGTCGCTGCCGAAGCCGTGCGCGGCAATCGGCTGCGCCGCGCTCGGCGGCGTCATTCACGCGATTGGCGGCGCCATCGGCGATACGTTTGCCGACAAGAAATCGGTGGACTGGCATTCCGTGTACGATCCGAAAGCCGACGCCTGGAGCGATCGCCGCCCGATGCCGACCGCGCGCGACCATACCGGCACACTCGTCGCCGACGGCCGCATTCATGTCATCGGCGGGCGTGTCGACAGCTTTCACACCAATTCAAACCTGCATCACTCCTACGATGCCAAGGAAGACAAATGGTTTGCCCGCGCGCCTTTGCCGACCGCGCGTTCCGGCCACGGCGCGGTGCTCTATCGCGACAGGATTTTCATCATGGGCGGCGAAGGCACCAACCGCGTATTCGGCCAGAATGAGGCCTATGATCTCAAGACCGATAGCTGGATGAGCTATGCGCCAATGCTGACGCCGCGGCACGGACTTGGCGCGGTCGCGATCGGCGACTACATCCACGTCGCCGGCGGCGGGCCGATCATGGGTGGCGACGTGCAAAGCGCGGTGCACGAGGCGTTCACGCTCGGCTAGTCTCTTTTATTTTGGCGCGTGATCTGATCCGAAAACCGGTTCCCACTTTTCGGGATCACGCGCTATTCCATCGCCCGCAAACCCAGCTTGACGAGCAGCTTCATGTCGCTGTCGCGGCCGGGGTTCGGCGTGGTGAGCAGTTTCGGGCCGTAGAAAATCGAATTGGCGCCTGCCAAAAAGCACAACGCCTGCGTCTCCTCGCTCATGTCCTCGCGCCCGGCCGACAGACGCACCATCGATGCCGGCATACAGATGCGCGCCACCGCGATGGTGCGCACGAAATCCAGCGGATCCATCGGGGCGACCTTGGCGGCGAGCGGCGTGCCCTCGACCTGCACCAGCATGTTGATCGGCACGCTTTCCGGATGCTGCGGCAGGCTGGCGAGCGTCGCGATCATGCCGACGCGATCCGCAAGATTCTCGCCCATGCCGACGATGCCGCCGCAGCAGACATTGATGCCGGCATTGCGGACATGGTCAAGCGTATCGAGGCGATCTTCATAGGTGCGCGTGGTGATGATCTCGCCGTAGAACTCCGGCGACGTATCGAGATTATGATTATAATAATCGAGGCCGGATTCCTTGAGCCGCGCCGCCTGCTCGCGGTTGAGCATGCCGAGCGTGGCGCAGGTTTCCAACCCAAGCGCCTTGACGCCCTCGACCATGGCGCAGACGCTTTCGATGTCGCGGTCCTTCGGCGAACGCCAGGCCGCGCCCATGCAGAAGCGCGACGCGCCGCCGGCTTTCGCCGCCGCGGCTTCCGCCAGCACGGTGTCGAGCGCCATCAGCTTCTCGGCCTTGACGCCGGTATCGTAGCGCGCCGCCTGCGGGCAATAGGCGCAGTCTTCCGGGCAGCCGCCGGTCTTGATCGACAGCAAGGTGGAAATCTGTACTTCGGACGGATCGAAATTCTGCCGGTGCACGGTCGCCGCCTGGTACATCAGGTCGGGAAACGGCAGCTCGAACAGAGCGCGCACTTCGGCGCGGGTCCAGTCGTGGCGGGCTAATGCGGAACCCGACGGCGCCGCGGCGTGATGGGAAAGCGACATTCCTGTAAAGCCCTCTGCTGTCGGCCTTTCGAGGCCCGCCGCCCATTGCCTTGATTTGGACGGAAACGATCCAGATACATAGCCATATCCGGGCTTGCGGGCAATTGCGCAAGGATTTCATCGCATTGAGCGCTCTGCCCGGGCGTGATAACCTGACCCTTAATAATAGCGATGCCGATGGAGGACGCGCCGTGAAACGGCTGATAATCGCAACCGCATTGCTGGCCGTTCTGGCCGCGCCGGCCTCGGCCCAGCGCAAGCCCTACAGCCTCATGAGCGACGAGGAAAAAGCCAGCTACAAGGCAAGCGAGGCGGTCGACAAGCAATACCGCAATACGATGGACCGGACCCGCAAGGACGGGGCCGAAGCGCCGGTCGATCCATGGGCGAATATGCGCGCTACACCGCCGTCGACCGACGCCGCGAAAAAGAAGAATTAGCGGCGCCATGTATCGCAGCAACCCTTACGTCCGCATGCTGGCGATCGGTGTCGGCACCGTCCTCGTATTAGGCCTCCAGCAGGGACTGGAGCAACCGCTCTATGTCGCCGTGCCGGTTGCGATTGCCGGCTACGCGGCGACGCTGGCGCTTGCGTGGATGCTCGGCGCGCGCCCCGAATAAAACCGGCGCGGTGCTACGGCGCCTACCAGCGATGACGCCAGGGCCGCCCGTAATAATACGGCCGCGCGTAATAAGGCGGCGGCGGCACCTCGACATAAACCGGCGGCTCTTCGACTTCGTCCGGACCATAGACCGGGCGGCGCACCGTGCGGCGCTGCGGCACCCGGCCGCTCAGATCGAGCGCGCTCTGGATGGCAAAACCATTCTTGTCCTGCCAGGTGACGGCGCACCAGCCTTCAGTGCACTCGCCGGCATCGACCAGGCTGCCGCTCGGGATTTTGCCGACGATCTCGCTGGTGGTGCCGGGGGCCGCGCGCAGATTGACGGTCGAGGCCACATAGGCCGGTTTGGCCAGCGCGCCGGAAATCGCCGCCAGCAGCACGGCCACGACAACAGCTCCACTGAAAACATGCCGCATCATCATGGTGCCTCTATTTGCGAAAGCCCGGATAAGCCCGCGATCGCCGGGAGCCATATCCCCAAGTCCGGCAATCATACCATGCGGTAAAAACGGCGGGAACGGGGCGGCTGGCCGGGTCGTTCAAGCCTGCTTGCCTAAGCCCTCGACCCTGTGAGACAAGGCGCCATGCCAGACAGCAAATCAGACACCCAGACCGCCGACACCCTGCCCGACCGGCTCAGCATCGATCCGCGCAGCCCCTTCTTCAATGGCGAGGTGCTGCAACGCGACGTCGGTATCCGCTTCAAGGGCGTCGAGAAAACCAATGTCGAGGAATACTGCGTCAGCGAAAACTGGGTCCGCGTCGCCGCCGGTAACGCCAAGGATCGCCATGGCAATCCGCTGACCATCAAGCTGACCGGCACGGTCGAACCTTATTTCAAGGACAAGAAGCCGGCTTGAACGGCGTCTGTTGCGGACCCGGATGGATGACGGCACCGCCCAGCACGAGATCGTTCGCCTGGAAGCGTGCATCGAGGCGCTGACCGAGCAACTGGCGCGCTGCGCCAAGATTTCCCTCGCCGCGAAATTCGCCATCGGCGCCGGTGCGCTGTGGTTCGTGCTGGCGCTGATCGGCATTCTCACACTCGATGTCACCGCCTTCACCGGCACCGTCGCCGCTCTGCTCGGCGGCGTCGTGCTGCTCGGTTCGAATGCCACGACCTGGGACCAGACCGACGCGGCCTTGCGCGAAGCGGAGGCCACGCGCGCGGCGTTGATCGGCACGATGCGTTTGCGGGTGGTTGGCGGAGAGGCACCGCGGACGTTGCACTAGTTTTCTTCTTCCCTCGCCCCGTTCTTACGGGGAGAGGGTGGCGATGCGCCTTTTTGGCGCGAGCCGGGTGAGGGGCGAGTTTGCCGCACGTTCAACGCCGCCCCCTCACCGACCCGGCTTCGCTGCGCTACGCCGGGCCACCTCTCCCCGCAAAGAGCGGGGAGAGGGAAGAAAGAGAAGCGCAGACGTGATTCATCGTCCGTGTTCTTTAGCGGCCCCGGGCAGGCCGTCACTTGAAAGTGCATTCTCTGTGCGTCCTCGACTTTTTCGATCGCGCATATCGGGTAAACCCGACATACGCCGCGAGGGCGCGCGGAACGCCGGGGTCGCGACAACCCCGTAACCCTGTGTACGTGTTTGTTTAGAAGTACACAGGCATCGTCGTCACGCAGTTGCCGGTTGCCCGGCGCTCCGCGCGCGGTGTTTATAGGCTTTATTCCGCGCCGTTTTCCGGTGGTGGCCGTTCGTCATCGTCCTGTTCACCAGACCGACAACTCTCCACCGTAGAGGCCAGGCAATCTCGGCCGGTCCTGTTCTGACGCAGGAAGCCGGCCTACCGGCCGTCAGGGCCCCGGCACGCGGCACGCGTGCTGAATCCCGGCGCGGCTTGGACCGCTGGTGAAGTCGTTGCGCCGCATCTCCGACGCCCTCACCAGCCACCGCTCCCCGCCCCAGCATCTGACGACGCTGATCAAACGCCCCTCGTTAGTTGGGACGGGAT
>CAMAUC010000096.1 GCA_945861265.1 Rhizobium sp. Q54
CCGTGAGACAGAGGGAAAAATGGCTCAATTCGACGCATCTGCGCCTCGGAGAGCAGAAACAAACCATCCATGGCGACGCCTCCTTGCGCCGCCAGTGAATCAATCGATCACCTGATCCGCAAGATATTTAATGGGTCCTGAGCCTAGCATACTGGGGTGCTGTAATGCCGAATTTCAATACACGGTTAGTTGATCGCAATAGAGCAGGGGTGCGAAGGACCTGATCTCCAGCAGTTGTGTCCGCTAAATTTGAGGACGCGGCAAGTTGTGGCAAAATGTATATTTAAAACTTGCGAGGTGAATACTATAAAAAATCTATGTTTAGCTTCGTGATTTGTCGAAAAATCATATCGGCCCCGGAATAATCGACACAAAAAATGAGTAAAATTTTCATAGGACGGGGCTATGGACGGGCCACTGCCCCGCTCAGCCTGCCGATGACATCACAAATACTTGTTCGCAAGCGGCAAGCTTGAGGGCGGGCTGCCCGGCACCGGCTCAGCTCGTATCTGTGCAAAACGCGCTAATGCGGCCGGGTCATTTGCCCCGGGCGCACCAGGCGGTCGAAATCTTTTCCCGAGACATAGCCAAGGCGAACCGCTTCCTCGCGCAACGTCGTGCCGTTGGCATGTGCGGCCTTGGCCACCTGGGCCGCCTTGTCGTAGCCGATATGCGGCGACAACGCGGTCACCAGCATGAGCGAACGCTGCATCAATTCGGCGATGCGCTCCTTGTTCGGCTTGATGCCGACAATGCAATTGTCGGTGAACGAGTTGGCGGCGTCGCCCAGAAGCCGGATCGATTGCAGCATCGCGTAGGCCAGCACCGGCTTGTAGACGTTGAGTTCAAAATGGCCCTGGCTGCCGGCGACGGTGACGGTCGTGTTGTTGCCGAACACCTGGGCGCACACCATCGTCAGCGCTTCGCTCTGTGTCGGGTTGGTCTTGCCCGGCATGATCGAGGAGCCGAGTTCGTTCGAGGGCAGGATCAATTCGCCCAGGCCCGATCGCGGGCCGGAGCCGAGAAAGCGAATGTCGTTGCCAATCTTGAACAGCGCGGTGGCGGCCGCGTTGATGGCGCCATGCGCGAAGACGTAAGCGTCGTGCCCGGCCATATGCTCGAACTTGTTGGGCGCACTGACGAAGGGCAGGCCGGTCAGCGTGGCAATGCGCCTGGCGAAGGCCTTGGCGAATTTCGGCTTGCTGTTGAGCCCGGTGCCGACCGCGGTGCCGCCTTGCGCCAGTGGATAGAGTTCGCGCTGCGCCAGCTTCAGCCGCGCGATCGACGATTTCACTTGGCTCGCATAGCCGGAGAATTCCTGGCCAAGCGTGATCGGCGTTGCATCCATCGTATGGGTGCGGCCGATCTTGACGATTTTGGCGAATTCCCTGGCCTTCTTGTCGAGCGCGCTTTGCATCCTTGTCAGCGCCGGAATCAAATGACGCGCCAGTTGCGACGCCGCCGCGATGTGCATGGCGGTCGGCACCGAGTCGTTGGACGACTGGCTCATATTGACGTGATCGTTGGGATGCACCGGCTGTTTCGCGCCGAGTTCGCCGCCAAGCGCTACATTGGCGACGTTGGCGATCACCTCGTTGACATTCATGTTGGATTGGGTGCCGGAGCCGGTCTGCCAGACCGACAGCGGAAAGTTCTCGTCGAGTTTGCCGTCGGCAATGTCTTGCGCGACGGTGACAATCGCGCCGGCGCGTTTCTTGTCGAGTGAACCGAGGTCGCGGTTCACTTCCGCCGCTGCGCGTTTGATTAATCCCAGCGCATGCACGATTTCGATCGGCATGCGTTCGGTGCCGATGCGGAAATTGCGCAGCGAACGCTCGGTCTGCGCGCCCCACAATTTATCGGCGGCGATATCGAGCGGCCCGAACGAGTCGCTTTCGGTGCGGGTCTTGGTCGCGTTCGTGTCTGCCTTGGCCATGAAAGAAACTTAAGCCGAATAGCCGCGCAAACAAGCCCGATAAATCGCCGGCTATTTCTTGCGGAAACGATCGAGCCGCACGACTTCGCCGCCGCCCGACGGCTTGTCCGGGTTCGGATCGGTCGGTTCGGTGTCGGTGGGCTTGAGCGGCGACACCGCGGGCATTGCCGCCGGCGCCGGAGCAGGCGGGGGCGATACTGTCGGCAGGCGCGTTGCCGGTTCGGATTTCTTGGACGGAGTTTTGCCCGGCGCCTCCGGCGCGCCGACGGTCGTCAGCAGGTTCTTCTTGCCGTCCGGTTTTTTGCCGGCCGGCTTGAGGGTGTCCTGCTTCAGCCCGGCCTGGCCCTCGGCGATTTCCTCGAATTGCAGGCCGAATTGCACCGACGGGTCGAAGAAGCCGGAAATGGCGTCGAACGGGATAGCGAGTTTCTCGGGGATGCCGCCGAACGACATGCCGACCTCGAAGCCCTGCTCGGTGACCGCCAGATCCCAGAACTGATGCTGCAGAATGACCGTCATCTCTTCCGGATATTGCGCACGCAGCCGGTCCGACATGCGCACGCCGTCGGCCTGGGTGTCGAACGAAATGTAGAAGTGATGGTCGCCGGGCAGGCCTTTCTTGGCGGCGTCGGCGAGGACATTGCGGACCACCCCGCGCAGCGCCTGCTGGGTCAGAAGATCGTAGCGGATATGGTCGGCCATTCGTGTCCTGCGGGTCGGGAGAGTGCAATGACACATCATAGCGCGTCGCGGGATGAAATTCATCCCGTCCGTCGGTCGAAATATCTCGCGAATGCGGCAAACTTGAATGAGGGAAAGTGGAGGCTTCTGTTGCCAGGTGCCTCCGGACCCCGCCTGACGGAGCTTAACCCGCCAGGACTTCTAGTCTTGGTTTTTCAAACCGCTTACGCGGCCTGAGCAACCGGAGCATAGTTGTCGTTTGCAACTACGATTTGGCCCGATAACGGCGGAACCATGCCGAGCAAAAGTTCGCCCTTTACGCCCTCGTCGATCCTAGTTCGCCCCCGCCGAAGCCCGTTTTAGGGCGCGCCCAACTGCGGGCTTTGGTGGAGGCGCCGGGTACTGCCCCCGGGTCCGAAAGGTTTATTACGACGTCCGTTTATCGCCATAGCCGGGTTGCCCCGACAGAAATGAATATAAGGGCTAATCGTGACCGAGTTAAGGGCCGGGCGGCGGGTTTTGCCAGTTATTAGTCCTCAATAGGGCATGCGCCAGGGCCTGGATCGGCCGACAAGTCATTGATCTCACACCGATTTTATTAACGTCTCCGGAGGAAACTATCGTCCGTCCCACCGGCCCGCCGTCGCCGGACCCGCCTGGAGCGTTTTCCCATGCCGATGCGCCGCGATTTTTCCACGCCGACCCCGGATTTGCGTCTGGCCGAACTGCTGAGCGCGTTGAGTTACGCGCTCGATATGGTGGAGGGCCAGCCGGCCGGCCATTGCGTGCGTTCGTGCTGGATCGGCATTCATATCGGCCGCGAGCTGGGCCTGAACGAAGCCGAACTATCGGATCTCTACTATACCTTGCTGATGAAGGACGTCGGCTGCAGCAGCAATGCCGCGCGCATCTGCCAGCTCTATATGACCGACGACATTTCGTTCAAGCGCGATTTCATGACGGTCAATGGCAGCCTGCCGCAGGTGCTGCGCTTCGTGCTGTCGCATACCGGCATGAACGCCAGTCTGGCCGAGCGCTTCCGCGCGCTGGTCAACGTCTTTCAGAACGGCGGCGAGATCGCGCACGAATTGATGGAGACGCGCTGCGACCGCGGCGCCGAGATCGCCCGCAAGATGCGCTTCTCCGAAAATGTCGTCGAAGCCATCCGCGCCTTCGACGAGCACTGGGATGGCGGCGGTATGCCGAAAGCGATCAGCGGCGACGCCATTCCGCTTTATTCGCGTATTGCCCTGGTGTCGCAGGTTGTCGATGTATTCCAGATGGGAAATGGCCCGGACGCGGCGCGGCTCGAAGTGCAGCACAGGACCGGGACCTAGTTCGATCCAAAGGTTTCCTGGGCGTTCGAGCGTGTTGCCGAGCGTCCGGATTTCTGGACGATGCTGCGATCGGACGATCTGCAAAGCGCCATCTTTGAACTTGAGCCTGCCCAACAGCGCCGGCTGGTGGACGAAGATTATCTCGACGACATCGCCGCGGCATTCGCGCAGGTGATCGATTCCAAGAGCCCCTACACCAGCGGCCACAGCGAGCGCGTCACTCTGTTCGCCGATCTGATCGCGGAACAGCTCGACATGACAGTGGCGCACCGCCGCTGGCTCAAGCGCGCGGCCTTGCTGCACGACATCGGCAAGCTCGGCGTCAGCAATTCGATCCTCGACAAGCCGGCCAAGCTCGATGCTGACGAGTGGGCGGCGATGCAGAAGCATTCCACCCTCGGCGAGACCATCCTGGCGCGTATCGGCGCTTTCAGCGATCTTGCCTTCATCGCCGGCGCGCATCACGAACGGCTCGACGGTAAAGGTTATCCGCGCGGCCTGCGGACCGAGGGTTTGCCGCTGGAAGTCCGCATCGTCACCACCGCGGATATATTCGACGCGCTGACCGCCGACCGGCCGTATCGGGCCGCCATGCCGGTGAGCCAAGCGTTGACGATGATGACCGGGATGCTCAATACGCAAATCGATCCGGTCTGCCTTGACGCGCTCAAGCAGGCGCTGAAGCAGGTGGAAGAATCGCTGGCGGCTTAGGCAAATCGGACGAAGGCCGGCAGTCTGACTCGGGCGCGGCCACAACTTTTGGCGACAGCGGTCTTGTGCAAAGCCACCGCCGCCTCGTATCGTATCCTCAAATAAGAACGGCGGCGGCTTCGGCCGTCGCCCCCAAGGGAGGAACGCATATGAAACGGTTTAATGGCTTGATCGCGGGCGTCGCGGGCGTCGCGGGCCTGCTTGCCGGCCTGACGGCAATCCTGGCGCAACCCGCGGCCGCCGCCGATTACCCGACGCGGCAGGTGCACATTATTGTCGGCTACCCGGCCGGCGGCTCGACCGATATCGTCGCGCGCCTCATCGGAAATTGGTTGAGCGTCAAACTCGGTCAACAGTTTGTCGTCGAGAACCGCCCTGGTGCCGGCAATAATATAGCGACCGAAGCCGTCACCAAGGCCGCGCCGGACGGCTACACCATGCTGCTGGTCAATCCGGCCAACACCATCAACGCCACTTTGTACAAGAAACTCAGCTTCACGTTCCTGAAAGACATCGATCCGGTGGCTGGCGTCATCGAGGTGCCGAACGTGATGGAAGTTCACCCGGACGTGCCGGCCAAGACGGTGGCGGAATTCATCGCCTATGCGAAGGCCAATCCCGACAAGGTCAACGTGGCGTCGTCCGGCAACGGCACGTCGATCCACCTGTCCGGCGAACTGTTCAAGATGATGACCGGCCTGAAGCTGACGCATGTGCCTTACAAAGGCTCGGCGCCGATGCTGACGGATCTCCTCGGCGGTCAGGTGCAGGTGACTTTCGACAATCTGCCGTCGTCGATCGCGCATATCCGGGCCGGCAAATTGCGCGCGCTTGGCGTCTCGACCGCCAAGCGTTCGCCGGAATTGCCGGACGTGCCGACCATTGCCGAGACCGTGCCGGGCTATGAAGCCAGCGCCTTCTTCGGCTTCGGCGTGCCGCGCGGGACGCCGAAGGAGATCGTCGATTTGCTGAACAAGCAGATCAACCTGGCACTCCAGGATAAGGAAATGCAGGCCAAGCTCAAGGACCTTGGCGGCATTATCACACCCGGTACGCCGGCCGATTTCGGCAAGTTCCTCGCGGCCGAAACCGCCAAATGGGAAAAGGTCGTCAACGCCGCCAATCTGTCGGTCCAGTAGCGGGACCGGTCGGCCCGGAAGCGAGATTTGACTGTTTCAATTGCGCGCGTCCGGCGACGGGCGCGCGCAATTCGTTCAAAGGGGGGTCGGCGATTTCAATGCCGCGCTCGGAACGTCAAGTTCATAGATGAACCCGGCTGGCGGGTAAGCCAAAGTCACCTTGCCGTGCAGTTCCTCGGCCAACCGTCCGATCAAGCGCGTGCCGAAACTGCGGCGGGTTGGTTCCACCGTGGCCGGGCCGCCCGTTTCCGTCCAGGTCAATTTCATGTGCGGCGGCGTGCCGGCGATCGTTGTCGAAATTTCGATGCGCCCGGTCGCGTTTGACAGCGCGCCATGTTTGACCGCGTTAGTGCAGAGTTCGTTGAGCGACATGCTGACCGACAAAACGGCGGCCGCGCCGACCTCCATTGGGTCGCCCTTGACGATAAAGCGCGAGTTTTCTTTGCGGTCGAACGGTTCGATCGCGGCATGAATAATGTCGGCCATGCTGGCGCCTGTGGTCTGCGATTGAAGCAGCAGATCGTGCGCGCGGCCAAGCGCGACCAAGCGTAACTCGACCGCTTCGCTGCCTTCCTTCAGGTTCGCGGCATTGCGCAGGCTCTGTGAGGTAATAGCGATGACCGTGGCCAGCGTGTTCTTGACGCGGTGGTGCAGTTCCTCGAGCAGCAGGCGCTGAAGCTTCTTGGCCGCCTCGTTTTCGGCGGCATGGATGCCGGCTTCGGCCAGAAGCCGCGCCGCGTCGATGCCGGCCTGGACCAGCAACGTCCGCAGATCGGCATTCTCGGCGGCCAACGGGTTATCCGAGGGACCATCGCTCGTCATAGGGGCTTTCAAGGAGGTGGGGCGCCCGACCAGGTTCCATCCCTGTGGCGCAATATCGGCTAGTATACACTATTATTTTGCGCCGTGGGCAGCTGCTTTCACCGCCACGGTGCCTCCGCAAACGGGCTGCGAAAATTAGAATCAAACTACTAGTTCCGCGCTGGCCGCCGCGCTAGTTCTCCTTGTTGCAATCCGATCAATCCTGAAATTTCAGGAGCACGATTTCCATGCCCGAACCGACAATAAGCCCGCCCGGCGCGCCCGGCATGCCTGCGCTAAGCGAGTTGTTCATCTCCTTTATCATCGTCTCGGTATCGGGATTTGGCGGAGCGCTGCCCTGGGCGCGGCGCATGATCGTCGAACAGAAGCGCTGGATGACCACAGAGGAGTTCAACGAGGCGTTCGCGCTGGCGCAGTTTCTGCCCGGGCCGAATGTGGTGAACTTCTCGGTGGTCTTTGGTTCGCGCTTCGGCGGCGCGGCCGGCGCCGCTGTCGCACTGGCCGGACTTATGGGGCCGCCGCTCGTGATCGTTACGGTGCTCGCGGTGCTTTATGCGCAGTTCGGCGAACTGGAAATTCTTGGCCGCATCCTGTCGGGCATTACGGCGGCGGCGGCGGGGCTGCTGATCGCGGTGGTCGGCAAAATGGCGCTGCCGCTTTTCACCAGGCGCTGGAACTGGGCGCCGGCGATCGCGATCCTGGCTTTTGCCGGGGTTGCCATTATGCGCTGGCCGTTGCCCTGGGTATTCGCCGTGCTGGCGCCGGTAGCGGTGGCCATAGCCTGGTTGAAGCCGGCGGCAGCGACGGCAAGACAATGAACGACAACCCGCTTATCGCGCTGTTTGGCTATTTCGCGCTGCTGTCGTTGTTCGCCGTTGGCGGCGCCAATGCCGCGATCCCGGAAATGCACCGCATCGCGGTTGAGGTGATGCACTGGATGAACGATCGGCAGTTCGCCGACAGCTTCGCCATTGCGCAGCTGTCGCCGGGGCCGAACGTGATCATCGTGACGTTGATCGGCTACCATGTGGCCGGGCTTGCCGGTGCCGCGGTTGCGACGGTGGCGATGTGCGGACCGACCTGTCTGCTGTCTTTTTTTGCCGCCCGCACCTGGGACCGGTTCAAGGACGCGCCCTGGCGCATAGCAATACAGGCCGGTTTGGTGCCGGTTTCGCTTGGTTTGATCGCTGCGAGCGCATTCGTGCTGGCGCGGGCCGCCGACAAGAACATCTATGCCGGCGTGGTGACGGCTGTGACGGTTGCAGTTGCATCCTTCACGCGCGTCAATCCTTTGTGGCTGTTCGCGGCCGGCGGCATGCTTGGCCTGAGCGGCTGGCTGTAAACATGAATTGCCGCCAGGCGGCGTCGCCTTTTGCTTCCGGTCGGCGCGGAAGGTGTGCTAGGCATCAGGCGCATAACAAGCCAGCATGCGACTTAAGGCGCAGGGGAGAGAGTAAAATGGCCGAGGGGACGAAATCCTCGACAGGGGGCGGATTTCTTTTGAAAATTCGCGGTCCACGCGAATTCTTCGGCGGTTTGGCGTTGATTGCCGTCGCGGCTATCGCGCTTTGGGCGTCCAGCAGCCTGCCGGGCCAGCAGGGCTTTGCGTTTGGACCGGGCACAGCGCCGCGCATATTTGCCGGCCTGCTGATGGCCGTCGGCTTCATGATTTTGTTCACGGGTCTGTTGATCAAAGGTCCGGGGATCGAGAGCTTCGCGGTACGGGGGCCGGCCTATGTGCTGCTGGCGATTCTGGTGTTCGCCGCGACCATTCGCGGCATCCGCGTGGATGTTGCCGGGATACCATTGCAAATCCCAGCTTTCGGCATGGTCTTTTCGACTTTCGTTGCTTTCATGGTGTCACTGTTTGGCTCATCCGAGTTCCGCTGGGTCGAAAGCTTGATCGCAGCGGTGGCGATGACGGCGTTCTGCGTCGTGTTGTTCGTCTACCTGCTGCAACTTCCCTTCCAGCTTTGGCCTGCGTTCTGAGCGAGTGAGACAATGACTGATCTTCTTGCCAATCTCGCGCTCGGCTTCTCGGTCGCTGCGCTGCCTTACAACCTCGGTTTTTGCCTGCTTGGCGCGCTGGTCGGCACGCTGGTCGGCGTCTTGCCGGGCATCGGCACGGTGGCGACGGTGGCGATGCTTTTGCCGATCACCTTCGGTCTGCCGCCGGTCGGCGCGCTGATCATGCTCGCCGGCATTTATTACGGCGCGCAATATGGCGGCTCGACGACGTCGATCCTGGTCAATATTCCGGGTGAAGCCACGTCGGTCGTGACCTGCCTCGACGGCCACCAGATGGCGCGGCAAGGCCGCGCCGGCGCGGCATTGTCGATCGCGGCCATCGGCTCATTCTTTGCCGGCTGCGTCGCCACCGTGCTGGTGGCGGCGTTGGGCGCGCCGCTGACGTCGCTGGCGCTGCTGTTCGGCCCGGCTGAATATTTCGCGCTGATGGTGCTCGGCCTGATTTTCGCGGTGGTGCTGGCGAAGGGGTCGGTGCTCAAGGCCATTGCCATGATCTTACTCGGCCTGTTGCTGTCGATGGTCGGCTCGGATCTGGAGACCGGCGCCGGCCGCATGACCTTCGATGTCGCCGAATTGTCCGACGGCATTGGCTTCACCAATGTGGCGATGGGTCTGTTCGGCTTCGCTGAGATCATCCGCAATCTGGAAATGTCGGCGGAAAGCCGCGAGGTCGTGAACGCCAAGATTTCCGGATTGATGCCGACGCGGCAGGATTTGGTCGATTCTTCCGGCGCCATCGCCCGCGGCACCATTCTCGGCTCGATCCTCGGCATTCTGCCGGGCGGCGGTGCGATCGTGGCGTCATTCGCCGCCTATACGTTCGAGAAGCGCATCTCGAAAAATCCGGAGCGTTTCGGCAACGGCGCCATCCAGGGCGTCGCCGCGCCGGAAGCTGCCAACAACGCGGCGGCGCAGACCTCATTCATTCCGTTGCTGACGCTCGGCATTCCGCCCAACGCGGTGATGGCGCTGATGGTCG
>CAMAUC010000097.1 GCA_945861265.1 Rhizobium sp. Q54
GCGGGGCGCTAGCTGCAACACGGGATACCGATGACCGACAGCAAGAACACGATCCTCGCCATTGTCCTTTCGGCCATCGTGCTGATTGCCTGGCAATATTTCTACGCGATGCCGCAGGCTGAAAAGCAAAAGGCGATACAACTCCAGGCCCAGCAGCAGCAGGCGCCGCAGGCGCCCGCCCAGCCGGGCCAGCCCAGACAAACCGCGACGCCAGCCATCCCGGGCGTGCCCGCGGTGCCCGGACAGGTGCCGGTTTCCGCCGCTCCGGTCAGCCGCGCCGCGGCGCTCGCCACCTCGCCGCGCATCCCGGTCGCGACCGCCAGTCTGCAAGGCTCTATCTCGCTCAAGGGCGGCCGCATCGACGACCTGGCGCTGCTGAAATTCCGCGAAACCGTCGACCCGAAATCGCCGCCGGTCGTTCTCTTGTCGCCGTCCGGCAGCGCCGAGCCTTTCTATGCCGAATTCGGCTGGAGCCCGGCGACACCCGACATCAAGGTGCCCGACGCCAACACCGTATGGACGCAGGCCGGATCGGGCGCGCTCGATATCGGCAAGCCGGTGACGCTGACCTGGAACAACGGCGCCGGCCTCGAATTCCGCCGCACCATCGTCATCGACGACAAGTTCCTGTTCACCATCAAGGACGAAGTCGCCAACAAATCCGACAAACCGGTGTCGCTGTTTCCCTACGGCCTGATCTCGCGGCACGGCACGCCGGTCACCGCCGGCTATTACATCCTGCACGAAGGCCCGATCGGCATTCTCGGCGAGAACGGCCTGCAGGAAAAAAGCTACGCCGACCTGACGGAGAAGAAGGAATTCGCCTTCGCCAACACCAAAGGCTGGCTCGGCTTCACCGACAAATACTGGGCCGCCGTCCTGCTGCCCGAGCCGACAGCCAATCTGCTGAAGGCGAAATACTCCGGCGGCACGCTCGGCACGGTGAAGACCTATCAGTCAGACTACATTCTCGATCAGCAGACCATCGCCCCCGGCGCCACCGGCACCGCGAGTGCGCGGCTGTTCGCCGGCGCCAAGGAAGTGAAGGTCGTCGACGCTTATGAGAAGGCGCTCGGCATCGACCGCTTCGACCGCCTGATCGACTGGGGCTGGTTCTATTTCATCACCAAGCCGTTGTTCGTGCTGATCGACTATCTGTACCATCTGGTCGGCAACTTCGGCGTCGCCATCCTTTTGGTCACAGTGATGATCAAGCTGGCGTTCTTCCCGCTGGCCAGCAAGTCCTACGCCTCGATGGCCAAGATGAAGGCGGTGCAGCCGCAAATGGCGGCGCTCAAGCTGCGCTATCCCGACGACAAGGCCAAGCAGCAGCAAGAACTGATGGAGCTGTACAAGAAGGAAAAGATCAATCCGCTGGCCGGCTGTCTGCCGATCGCGGTGCAGATCCCGGTGTTCTTCTCGCTGTACAAGGTGCTGTTCGTCACCATCGAAATGCGGCACGCGCCGTTCTTCGGCTGGATCAAGGATCTCTCCGCGCCGGACCCGACCAACATCTTCAGCCTGTTCGGCCTGCTGCCGGAGCCGACGACCTATCTCGGCCCGGCGATCGGCTCGTTCCTGCATGTCGGCCTGTGGGGCATCATCATGGGCATCACGATGTGGGCGCAGATGAAGCTCAACCCGGCGCCGCCGGACCCGACGCAGAAGATGATCTTCGACTGGATGCCGCTGATCTTCACCTTCATGCTGGCGAGCTTCCCGGCCGGCCTCGTCATCTACTGGGCGTGGAACAACTCGCTGTCGGTGGCGCAGCAGAGCTACATCATGCGCAAGCACGGCACCAAGATCGAACTGATCGACAACATCAAGGCGATGTTTGTGAAGAAGAAGGCGCAAGAGTAGGCGCGGCTCGAAACAAGGTTAGAAATCGCCGGGCGCACCGCCCGGCTTTTTCGTTTAAGGTATCCCCATGAACGACTACACCCGCGACGAGATCGAAACCGGCCGCAAGCTGTTCACCGGCGACTGGCAGTTCTTTGCCGCCGCCTCGTCGCCCGGTTCGCTGCCGAAAATGCGCGGCACCGAGATCGCGTTTGCCGGCCGCTCCAATGTCGGCAAGTCGAGCCTGATCAATGCGCTGACCGCGCGCAAGGCGCTGGCGCGCACCTCGCGCACGCCCGGCCGCACGCAGGAACTGATCTTCTTCAACGCCGGCGGCGACCTCAACATCGTCGACATGCCCGGCTACGGCTATGCCGCCGCCGCAAAATCGAAGATCGCGGCCTGGACCAATCTGATCGAGGAATACCTGCACGGCCGCGCCAACCTCGCTCGCGTCTATGTGCTGATCGACGCCCGGCATGGGCTCAAGGACACCGACGACGCCACCTTCAAGGTGTTAGGGGGCGCCGCCGTCAGCTACCAGATCGTTCTGACCAAGACCGACACGATCAAGCCGTCCGAGCTTGAGACGCGCATCAAGGAAGTCGAAGCGGGCCTCGCCAAATGGCCGTCGGCATTCCCGACGGTGCTGGCGACCTCCGGTCATGAAGGCACAGGCATTCCCGACTTGCGGGCGGCGGTGGCCCGGCTTTTGAACGAGCGCAAAAGGTAAAATGAAGCGAATGTGCCGTCAGTTGCCGCGCCGGCTTTTGGTATCGCTCGGCACCGCCGTCTCCGGCGGTTTCAGGAACGCATCGAACCGCTCCTTGACGATCGCGTAGCATTCGCACGACGCCTTCTCGAGGCCGACCCGGTCGAGCACCTGAATCGTGCCGCGCCGGTAGCTGATAAGCCCCGCCGTCTGCATGGATTGCGCCGCGAGCGTCACCGACTTGCGATTGGCGCCCAGGATATGGGCGAGAAACTCATGCGTATAGCTCAGCGCCTCGCCCTCGGCCCGGTCATGCATCATCAAGAGCCAGCGGCACATCCGCTCCTCGGTCGAATGCATGGCGTTGCAGGCCACGGTCTGCTGAACCTGCGACAGCAATGTTTCCGAATAGCTGACGAAAAGATTGCGGACGTGCTCGCTGTTCCTGAATTCGTATTGCAACAGCTCAATCGGGCAGCGAACGGCATGACCTTCGAGCTGCACGATGCACCTGTTGAACGAAACGCGGCTATACATGGCGGCGAACAGGCCGAAAGCGCCTTCGCGCCCTATATTGGCGGTCACGATGGCCGAACCGTTCTCCAGCACTGTCAACAATGACAGGACCGACCCTTGCGGAAAATAGGCGTGCTTGAGCAAGCCCCCGGCCTCGCAGACGAGCGCGCCGAGTTTGTAGTCGACCGGCTCGAGATGGGGATCTATCCGCTTACGGCTCGCCGGCTCCATCGCGCCGAGCAACTGATTGCTCAGCACATTGCTTAGTTGGGCCATGACCAATAATTCCGGGCTGCCAATCCGGCAGTTCAACCGAAAGGCCGCTCTCCGTCTGAGCAAAACAGCTCACTTAGACGTCGAGGTAAACGCGGCGGTCGCTGGCAGGGGAAAAAGCTCCGGCACCGATCAGGCCATTGATCGTCGAGATCATCGACGCGGCAAGATATGGCTTGCGCAAGGTGCGGCAACCGGCCGGCAGGTCGGCGTCGGACAGACCCGGACGGCCCGATGCGACGATGACCTTGAGGTGCGGCCAGCGCTCCTGCGCCACGTGAGCGAGGCGCATTCCATCCATGTTGCCGGACATGGTGACACCGGTCAGCAGCACGGCGATATCCGACCGCGCCGACAATAGGGCCAAGGCGTCGTCGGCGTTGGCCGCCTGAAGGGCGAGGAACCCGGCATCTTCCACGAGATCAGTGGTCAGCATCCTCAGGAGACAATCGTTCTCGACGATCAGCACGGCGCTCGTGGGCGGGATGCGGGCGGTCATATCGTCACCGTCTCAGCGGCGCGAAAATTCTCGATGGTATGTTCGCCCAGCGCCACCATTGCCAGACGATTCCAGTGCCGCGCCATTCGAATGAAATGCGCCTGCAAATCGGGATTGCGCGAGCGACTCGCCATCTGCAGGCACTCCGATTCGAAGCGCAGGCTTTCCAGTGAGTGCTTTTGAAATTGTGCCGGCTTGTCCATTTTCCACCTGTTGACGCCCCGGCCGAATCTATGACACGGCATCCCCTCGCCTGTCGGTGGTCCACGCCACAGAGACGGGCCAATCAATTTTGTCGCCGAAAAGCCGCAATGGCGGATTGTCTGACCTCCCCTTCATCGGCTAGAACCGCCGCATTCCTCGGGGCCCCATCGCGATGAACACACCGTCCAAAACCGACCCGCAAGAACAGGCCCGCATCCTGTCGGAAGCGCTGCCGCACATGCAGCGCTATGACGAGGAAATCATCGTCGTCAAATATGGCGGCCACGCCATGGGCGACGAGCAGGCGGCGCGCGAATTCGCCCGCGACATCGTACTGCTGGAACAGGCGGCGATCAATCCTGTCGTCGTGCACGGCGGCGGGCCGCAGATCGCCGCCATGCTCAAGAAGCTCGGTATCAAATCGGAATTCGCGGCGGGTCTGCGCGTCACCGACGAGGCAACCATCGAGATCGTCGAGATGGTGCTGGCCGGCTCGATCAACAAGCAGATCGTCGGCTACATCAATGCCGCCGGCGGCAAGGCCATCGGCCTGTGCGGCAAGGACGGCAACATGGTGACGGCCAAGAAGGCGACCCGCACCGTGGTCGATCCGGATTCGATGATCGAGAAGGTTGTC
This sequence comes from Rhizobium sp. Q54, assembly GCA_945861265.1. GTDB lineage: Bacteria > Pseudomonadota > Alphaproteobacteria > Rhizobiales > Xanthobacteraceae > Pseudolabrys. The sequence goes on from CAMAUC010000097.1 coordinate 4,684, forward strand.
GATCTCGGTTTCGTCGGCGAGCCCGACAAGGTCGACCTGTTCGTGCTCAACGCCGTGCTCGGCAAGGAGATGATCCCGGTGCTGGCGCCGGTGGCGACCTCGGCCGACGGCGGCACCTTCAACGTCAATGCCGACACATTCGCCGGCGCCATTGCCGGCGCGCTCAAGGCCAAGCGTTTGCTGCTTTTGACCGACGTGCCCGGCGTGCTCGACAAGGACAAGAAGCTGATCACCGACCTGTCGGTCGCCGATGCGCGCAAGCTGATCGCCGACGGCACCATTTCCGGCGGCATGATCCCCAAGGTCGAAACCTGCATCTACGCGCTCGACCAAGGCGTCGAGGGCGTCGTCATCATGGACGGCAAGGTGCCGCATGCCGTTCTGCTCGAACTGATGACCGACCACGGCATCGGCACCTTGATGCATAAGTGATGCGGGCCGCGGCGCTCGCAGGTTTGGCTTTTGCTATGCTGGCGGCGTCGCCGGCCCAGGCCGAACTGACCTTGTGCAACCGCACCAGCTATCGCATGGACGCGGCGATCGGCCTGGAAAAGCGCGCCAATGTCGAGACGCGCGGCTGGTTCCGTATCGATCCCGGCCAGTGCCGTCAGGTGCTCGACGGCCCCTACGATGCCGAGATGACTTACGTCCATACGCGCACACCGCCGGTCTATGGCTCGGCGCCGCTGCCGCAGAACGGCAATGCCGATTTCTGCATCCGCGATGGCGATTTCACGCTTCCCAATGGCCGCGAATGCCCGGTGAGCCAGCAGGCGCACTTCTCGGCCGCGCGGCCTTCCGATTCACCCAAAGGCCCGACGATCAATCTTGCAGAAGAAGCCGACTATGACGACGCCCAGGCGCGGCTTGCCGGCATCCAGCGGCTTTTGGTGATTGCCGGCTACGACGCCAACCCGATCGACGGCGTGCAGGGCGCAAAGACGCAAGCCGCGCTGAACCGGTTTCTCGCCGACCGCAAGCTGGCGGCGGACGCGGCGGCCAACCCTAATTTTTTCGAGACCTTGATCGCCGCGGCGCAAAGTCCGGAAGGCCATGGCTTTTCCTGGTGCAATGACAGCAAGAACCCGGTGATGGCGGCGCTCGGCAGCACCGAGGCCGGCACGCTGATCACGCGCGGCTGGTACCGCGTCGAAGCCGGCGGTTGCCTGCGGCCGGACGTGCGCGGCGAGCAACGGACACTCTACAGCTATGGCGAAGCCGTCGACGGCAACGGCCGCACGCTCAGGCGCGGCGACCGGCCGGTCGCGTGGGGCGGCAATGTCGAACTGTGCACGCGCGACGGCAAGTTCGAACTCAGCGACCAGAAGGACTGCGTCGTGCGCGGGCTCAATGTCACCGGCTTCGCCGCCGTCGATGTCGGCGGCCAGCCGGCGACCGTCATACGATTCAAGGAACCTTGATTTTGGAAAAGAAGCGCGGGTTCGGCCATATCGACACCTGGGTGTTCGATCTCGACAACACGCTCTATCCGCATCATCTGCTGTGGCAGCAGGTCAACGACCGCATCCGCGATTATGTCGCGGAATTCCTCAAGGTCACCCATGACGAAGCGTTCCGGGTGCAGAAGGACTATTACCAGCGCTACGGCACGACGATGCGCGGGCTGATGACCGAGCACGGCCTCGCCCCGGACGACTATCTCGAATATGTCCACGCGATCGATCATTCGCCGCTGACGCCCAATCCGGCACTCGGCGGCGCAATCGAGAAGCTTCCCGGCCGCAAGCTGATCCTCACCAACGGCACCACCAAGCACGCCGACGCGGTGCTGCGGCAGTTGCAGATCGATCAGCATTTCGAGGATGTGTTCGGCATCATCGAGGCGGAACTGGAACCGAAGCCGTCGAAGATCACTTACGATCGCTTCCTGGCGAAGCACGGCGTCGATCCGCTAAAGGCGGCGATGTTCGAGGATCTGGCGCGCAATCTGGAAGCGCCGCACGCGCTCGGCATGACCACCGTGCTGGTGGTGCCCGAAGGCCAACGCGACGTGTTCCGCGAAGCCTGGGAAATGGAAGGCCGCGGCGAGCCGCATGTCGACCATGTCACCGACGATCTCTCGGGGTTCTTGAAGGAAGCGATTAGCGGCGGCTGAGGCTCACGCCGCCGGCACGAACTGCTGCATCAGGATAGCAATCCCGATGCCGGCAATGCCGGCGCCGATGAGGCGCAGGCGCAAACCATCGCCCCGCATCAGCAGGCCCGCCACGCGCATCGCGGCCAAGGCAATCGCGCTCTGGATGACGGCAAGGCCGAGGAGATAGGCCCACAGCGGCGTCTGCTCGGCGCCGAAAATGGATTCACCGAGCGCGTAACCGTGTATCCAGCCGACCGCGGCGAACAGGACTAGCGCCACGGCGGCGCTCAATTGCCGGTGCGTCAGCAGGACCACGCCAAGCGCAATCACCGTGCCGGCAACGACGATCTCGGCGCCCGGCAGCGTGGCGCCCTGCAGGTGCGCGGCGACCCCGGCCATCATCGCCACGACGAATCCGATGACCAGTCCCCAGCCTTTCGGATGCGCGGCGGCGAGGCAGCCGACGGCGACGACCGCCGCTAAATGGTCGAGCCCGATCACCGGATGGCCGAGCCCGGACAGCAGCCCTTGCGTAAAGGTGCCCGGCAGTTTGCCGTCCATGACGTGATGGGCGAAAGCCGGTTCGGCGGCGAGGACGGCGGCTAAGGCGATGAGGCGGCTGGATTTCAGGGTCACGGGCGGCTCCTTGTGCGGCGCCAGACTAGCCGAGCCTTGGCGGCTTGACATCCCCTGCCCGGGCCCCGACAAACCGCCCCGTATTCAGCGCCGGGGATAAACAATGTCCAACGACAAGCTCGCCAAAACCATCGACGAGGCTTTTGAAGCCCGCGACAAGATCACGCCGAAGACCAAGGGGGCGGTGCGCAAGGCGGTCGACACCGCGCTCGGCCTTCTGGACTCAGGCCAGGCCCGCGTCGCCGAGCGCGGCGCCGACGGCAACTGGCAGGTCAATCAGTGGCTCAAGAAAGCCGTGCTGCTGTCGTTCCGGCTCAACGACATGAGCGTGATCCCGGGCGGCCCCGGCAAGGCGGTCTGGTGGGACAAGGTCGATAGCAAGTTCAAGGGCTGGAGCGCCGCGCGCTTCCGTAAAGAAGGCTTCCGCGCCGTGCCCGGCTGCGTCGTGCGCAAATCGGCCTTCATCGCACCCGGCGTGGTGCTGATGCCGTCCTTCGTCAATCTCGGCGCCCGCGTCGACAGCGGCACAATGGTCGACACCTGGGCGACCGTCGGTTCCTGCGCCCAGATCGGCAAGCACGTGCATCTGTCCGGCGGCGTCGGCATTGGCGGCGTGCTTGAGCCGTTGCAAGCCGGCCCAGTGGTGATCGAGGACAACTGCTTCATCGGCGCGCGCTCGGAAGTGGTCGAAGGCGTGATCGTGCGCGAAGGCGCCGTGCTCGGCATGGGCGTCTATCTCGGCCAGTCGACCAAGATCATCGATCGCGCCACCGGCAAGGTGATGTATGGCGAAGTGCCGGCCTATTCGGTCGTCGTCTCCGGCACCATGCCGGGCAAGCCAATGCCGAACGGCGAACCTGGCCCGAACCTGTACTGCGCCGTCATCGTCAAGCGCGTCGACGAGAAGACGCGGAGCAAGACGAGCATCAATGAATTGTTGCGAGACTAAATAATTTTCTTGTTATGGCCGGGTTTATCTCGGCCATCCCGCTTAGGAACGTACTGTTTTCCTCAGCGGGATCACCGGGACAAGCCCGGTGATGACAACCGAGAGAGATAGTCGATGCTCAAGGATGTTTCAGTTCGCGCACGGTGGGACGACGAAGCCAAAGTCTGGACGGCGACAAGCACCGCCGTCCAAGGCCTTGTGATCGAAGCCGACACCTTACCTGAAGTATTTTGTGAGATCGCTTTGGTGCTTCCCGACCTTCTCGAAATAAAGGGCGTTCAATAATGACCGCCGATCCGATTGCCCTTACTCAGGACCTCGTGCGCTGTCCGTCGGTGACGCCGCTGGAAGGCGGCGCGCTCAGCTATCTTGAGAAGACATTGAAGGCCGCCGGTTTCACCGTGCACCGCATGACCTTCTCCGAGCCGGGCGCCGAGGACGTGGAAAATTTCTACGCCCGCATCGGCACGACAGGGCCGAATCTCGTGCTGGCCGGACACACCGACGTCGTACCGACGGGCGACGAAGCGGCGTGGACGCATCCGCCTTTCGCCAGCAAGATCGAAAACGGCATTCTCTATGGCCGCGGCACCACCGACATGAAAGGCGGCATCGCCTGCATGATGGCGGCCGCGCTCGACCACATCGCCGCCAATGGCGGCAAGCAGAAAAAGGGCTCGATCTCGTTCCTGATCACCGGCGACGAGGAAGGCATCGCCGTTAACGGCACGCCGAAGCTGCTGCAATGGTGCGCCGACAAGGGCGAGAAATTCGACCATTGTCTGCTCGGCGAGCCGAGCAACGTGCAGGAGCTTGGCGATACCATCAAGATCGGCCGCCGCGGTTCGCTCAACGGCCATCTGATCGTGTCCGGCAAGCAGGGCCACGTCGCCTATCCCGATCGCGCCATCAACCCGGTGCGCGGCATCGTCAAATTGATCGATGCGATCCAGTCCGAGCCGCTCGACCAGGGCAACGAGAACTTCCCGCCGTCGAATCTGGAATTCGTCTCGGTCGATGTCGGCAACAAGACTGTCAATCTCATTCCCGGCGAAGCGCGCGCGCAGTTCAACATCCGCTTCAACGACATGCACACGCTCGATTCGCTGAAGG
>CAMAUC010000098.1 GCA_945861265.1 Rhizobium sp. Q54
ACATCAGCTCCGCCTTCCACGCCGCCGCCGCGCTGCCGCCGGCCAGCACGACACGCTTGCCCTCGAGCGCGTAGAACACCGGCAGCCGCGCCAGTCGCGCCATTCTGTCCGGCCGAGCTTCGCTCGGTTTGCGGTCGGGCCGGGTTTCAGACGGTTTGCGTGATACGGCCATCGGCCACAATCCTTTTAAGTTCAGGCAGACACGAACCGCAATTGGTGCCGGCGCGCAACGCCTTGCCGATCTCTTCGACATTGCTCGCCACGCCGCCGGAAAGCGCGGTGCGAATGACATTGAGCCCGACACCGAAGCAGGCGCAGATGACCGGGCCGGGATCGGCCAAGCCGTCGGTCGATTTTCCGGATAGCACGGCGCGGCGTTGCGCCTCGCCCATGCTCTCGGATTCAAACAACAGCTTGACCGCGTCCCATTGCGGCGCCGCCTCGGCCGGCCCAATGAACAGACAGCCGACCAGCCGGCCATCGACAAAGGCCGCCATGCGATAGGAGCCGCGCGGTTCATCGACATACTCGGCGATTTCGGTATCGGCACCGAACAGCGCCGCGGCACGCTCGCGCCACAGCGACGGTGAATCGTTGGTGGCGAGCAACAGCCCTTCGCCGCCGTTGATCGCTGCGCGTGCCCACCAGGTTTCCAAAGGCAGCGCCAGCCGGGCGCGCGACAAGGCAAAGCCGCGATAAGGAAACTCGACGGGCGCAATCTGCGCCGCAGTCGCCTTGGCTTCCGGCTGGCCGGAGAACGGATCGGTCGCCGGCGTCACCAATTCGCCGACACGGCCCGACGAAGCGGTCTCATTGCTCCAGTGGATCGGCGCGAAGAGAGAGCCGCGCAACTGGCCATCGCTGACAGATACTTTGAGCACGCAGGCGCCGTAAGGCGTGGCGACGCGGGCGAAGCCGCCATGATGCAGTCCGGCTGACTTGGCGTCGTCGGGATGAACTTCGACAAAGGGCTCCGGCAGATGTGCGCCGAGACGCGGGCTTAAGCCGGTGCGGGTCATCGTGTGCCATTGGTCGCGAATACGCCCGGTATTCAGCCGCAGCGGAAAGTCCCGAGACAAGTCCGCGCGCGGCCGCGGCGGTTCCGGCGCGATCACCTTCGCCTTGCCGTCCGGCGTGTAGAATTTGCCGTCGGCGAAGAAACGCGTGTCGGCCTTCGCGGTGCCTATGCGCGCCGGCCATTGCACCGGATCGAGCGCGTTGAATTCGCCGTCGTCGAGCGCGGCCAGCCCGCCTATATCGAAATCGCGCGCGCCGTCGTTCTCGAAAGCGGAGAGTTCGGCATGTTCACGAAAAATGTCGGCGGGCGAATTAAAATCGAACGCCTCGGCATGCCCCATGCGCCGCGCCACTTGCGTGACGATCCACCAGTCCGGCCTGGCCTCGCCCGGCATGGCGAGAAACGGCCGCTGCCGGGATATGCGCCGTTCCGAATTGGTGACCGTTCCGTCCTTTTCGCCCCAGGCCGCCGCCGGCAAAAGGATATGTGCGTTGGCCGCGATCGTATCGTTGCTGGCGACATTGTCGGAAATCACCAGCAGGTCGAGCTTGCCGAGGGCCTCGCGCACGCGGCCTGCACGCGGCAGCGATACCGCCGGATTGGTCGCCATCACCCACAAGGCCTTGATTTCGCCGCGGTCTATCGCGTCGAACATCTGCACGGCCTTGAGGCCTTCGCGCCGCGCCATGTTCGAAGCGCGCCAGAAACGTCCGACGCGATCAATGTCTCCCGGCGTGAAATTCATATGCGCCGCAAGCTGATTCGCCAGCCCGCCAACCTCGCGTCCACCCATCGCATTCGGCTGGCCGGTGAGCGAGAATGGCCCCATGCCGGGCTTGCCGATGCGGCCGGTCGCGAGATGGCAGTTGATAATCGTGGTCACCTTGTCGGTGCCCTGCGCCGACTGGTTCACACCTTGCGAGAAGCAGGTAACCGTTTTCGCCGTCGCCGTGAACAGCGCAAAGAAGCGCACGACATCGGCCGGCGCCAGGCCGGTCGCATTGGCGGTCGCCATCACGTCGGGCGCGATTTCGCGGGCACGCGCCAGCGCCTCCGGCAGACCGGTCGTATGCGCGTCGATATATTCGTAATCCATTGCCAGAGTATCAGCGAGATGCACCAGCAATCCGCAAAACAGCGCCGTATCCATGCCCGGCGCTACCGGCAAAAACAGATCGGCTTCTTCCGCCGTCGCGGTACGGCGCGGGTCAATCACAATAAGCTTCGCGCCACGCTCGCGCTTGTTGGCAACCATGCGCTGATAGAGCACCGGGTGACACCAGGCGGCGTTGGAGCCGACGAGAATAATCAGATCGGCGCTGTCGAGATCGGCGTAGGTACCCGGCACCGTGTCGGCGCCGAAGGCGCGGCGATGACCGGCGACCGACGAGGCCATGCACAGCCGCGAATTAGTATCGACGTTGCCGGAGCCGATGAAGCCCTTCATCAGCTTGTTGGCGACGTAATAGTCCTCGGTCAGCAACTGGCCGGACAGATAGAAGGCGACCGAGTCAGGTCCGTGCTGGGCGATCGTACGGGTGAAGGCATCGGCGACGGTGTCGAGAGCCTTATCCCAGTCGGTGCGGACCATCGCGCCGCCGTCGCGCATCATCGGATGCAGCAGCCTTGTGCTTAAGCCGAGCGTCTCGCCGAGCGCCGAGCCTTTCGAGCACAGCCGTCCATAATTCGCCGGATGTTCCGGATCGCCGGCGATCACAGCGCCACCATGGCCATCTGGCTTGGCCAGCACACCGCAGCCGACGCCGCAATAGGGGCACGTCGTGCGCACGGCTGGCGGATGCTGCGCCGGCGCGTTCATCAATACACGTCCTGCTGATAACGGCCCTTTTTCTTCAACTCCATAACGAAGGCGCTGGCCTCCTCGGGACTGCGCGCGCCGTGCTGCGCGACGATATCGACCAATGCCAGTTCGACGTCCTTGGCCATCCGTTTGGCGTCGCCGCAGACATAAATATGCGCGCCTTCGGCAATCCATTCCCACAGGTCGCGCCCGGAATCGCGCATGCGATCCTGCACATAAATTTTCTGATCGCCGTCGCGCGACCATGCCAGCGTCAAGCGCGAGAGGTGGCCGCTGCCGCGCATCGCCTTGAGTTCATCCTCATAGAAAAAATCGCAGTCCGAGCGCTGGTGGCCGAAGAACAGCCAGTTGCGTCCAGGTGCGCGGACGGCCAGACGCTCGTGCAAGAAGGCTCGGAATGGCGCGATCCCGGTGCCGGGGCCAATCATGATGATCGGCACGTTCGGATCGGCCGGCAATCCGAAGGCATGGGCCTTCTGGACATAGGCCTTCAGGACGACGCCAGGCTCGATACGTTCGGCCAGCATGGTCGAGCAGACGCCGAGCCGCTGACGGTCCCTGATCTTGTAACGCACGGTGTCGACGGTCAGAGTCACCCGCCCCGGTACGGTCTTGGGTGAAGACGAAATGGAATAGAGACGCGGCTGAAGCGGATCGAGCGCTTCGATGAAGGCCTCCGGATCAGGACGGATGCCGGGAAACTTCTCGATCGCCGCCAGTACGTCGAGTGTGACCGCATCGCCGTCCGGATCCTCGCCGGTCGAGAGCGCCCGTGCCTTTTGCCGCCGTTCGCCGCCGGTGATGTATGAAAACAACTGGAACAGCATGTCCGGCGCCGGCGATAGCGACACGCCATCGATCAGCACATCGCGCAAGGTGCGATTGCCGATCGGGAAATCCGCCGGCGCGGCGAGTGCCTTGATCACTGAGTCGGCGAGCGCCGGATCGTTCTGCGGGAACAAGCCGAACGCATCGCCGACTGCGTAGTCTATGCCTGAGCCTGTGAGGTCAAATTCGACATGCCAGGTTTCCTTTGCCGAGCCCGGCTTGTTCAGCAACTTGCGTGAGATCACTTTGGCGAAGCTGGGATTGTCGCGCGACGAACCCGGCGCGCTGGCGATCGCAGCCGCCGTTGCGGCAACAACAGGGGCCGCCACCTTGGTCGCGGCTTTGGGCGCATTCTTCAACTCCTCGGCCAGCGCCTTGACCATGCGCGCGGTTTCCTTGCCGCCCGGTACGCACAGGTTCAACCGCTCTTCTGCGCCGGAAACGATGGCCCCCGAGTAATTCTTGCAGTCATAGCCGCACTGGCCGCAATCCTGTTGCGCCATCGCCGCCATCATCTTCCAGCGCAGCGGCTTGCCGTCGGCAAGCTTCATGCGCTCAGCAATCGGCAACGTCTGGTCGTGCCAGGGCGCACCGTCATCGTCGTCCTCGGTATTCGCGGCCGGCGCACCGCCAAGCAGAGCCACCGCCTGATCGCCGGTCAGCGCCGTGATGCCTGAAGCGTCGAGCGAGATCAGCCCGGCAAAGAAGCCGTTCAGCCAGTTGCGCTGTTCTTCGGAGAACGGCGCGGTTTCCGGCACCAGCGACGGGAGCGGCGCGGGAACGTTTTTGGTCATTCGGCCGCCTCCGCGTCGAACATTCGTTTGAGCGCGTCTACTTCGTAGCGGCGTGAGAAAGTGAGAAAGGTTTCGTCGGGCGCTACGCGGTGCGCCATATAACCCTTCAGCATGCGCTCGACGGTGCGCGGCACGTCCACCGCCTTGACGTCACGATAGAGATCGCGGGCGATGCCGGCCTCCGTGCCGAAGCCGCCACCGACGAGGATGTGAAAGCCCTCGACCGGATCGGCCTCCTCGCCGACGTCAATCTTGCAAGCGATAAGGCCGATATCGCCGATGTAATGCTGCGCGCAGGAATGATGGCAACCGGTGAGATGAATATTAACCGGACTATCGAGCGCGACACGGGGCTCGCACCATTTGGCAATGTCCTCGGCGGTCTCCTTGGTATGCGCGGCGGCGAAGCGGCAGCCGGTGGCACCGGTGCAGGCGATCAGCCCGGCACGCAGCGGCGAAGCTTGCGTCGTCAGCCCGAGCGCCTCGATGGCAGCGACCGCCAGCGCCACCTTGTCGCCGGCAACGCCGGAGATCAGCAGGTTCTGCCAAACCGTCAGCCGAATATCGCCGTCGCCCAGATCCTGTGCGATCCTGGCCAGGCCACGCATCTGATCGGTGGTGATGCGCGCCACCGGAAAGACGACGCCGATCCAGTTCAGGCCCGGCTGTTTCTGCGGGTGCACGCCGATATGCGCCGACCGGTCATAGACGGGGCGCGGCGCGACAGCATCGGCCGGCACCGACACGAGCTTGCGGCCGAGCTTCTCCTCGACATGTGCCAGGAATTTCTCGAAGCCGAAAGCGTCGAGCACATATTTCAGCCGCGACTTGTTGCGGTCGGTGCGGTCGCCGTGCTCGATATACACGCGCACGATGGCGTCGGCGACCTGCGTCGCATCTTCCGGCTTCACAACCACGCCGGTGTCGCGGGCAAAATCGCGGTGGCCGGTAATGCCGCCGAGCGCCAGCCGGAACCAGATGCCGGGCTCGGCGCTAGAGCCTTCCTTCACCTCGACGGCCTGGAAGCCAATGTCATTGGTGTCTTCCAGCACCGGAATGCGACCGGCGCCGTCAAAGCCGACATTGAACTTGCGCGGCAGGCCATACAGCGCGCGCTCATTGAGAATGTGATGGTGCCATTCGCGCGCAAAGGGTCGCGTATCGAGCAGTTCCTGCGGATCGATGCCGGCCGTCGGCGTGCCGGTGACGTTGCGGATATTGTCGGCGCCCGAGCCGCGCGAGGCGAGGCCGAGGTCCATGATGCCTTCGACCACCGCCACTGCGTTTTTCGGCTCGATCTCGCGCAATTGCAGATTGGCGCGGGTGGTTACATGCGAATATTTGCCGGCATATTTGTCGGCGAGGTCGGCCAGACCGGCAAACTGCCAGTGCGAAAGGATGCCGTTGGCAATACGCAGCCGGCACATATACGACGATTGCGCCGGCGCGACATAAAACAGGCCGTAATAGCGCCAGCGGAAATTGTCGGCCGCCTTCGGCGCCTCGTTGCCGCGCGCCTGCTGCTTCAGGCGGCTGTAAGCATCGAACGGGTGCTGTTCACGCTTGATCTTTTCCTGATCGGACAGCTTGCCACCGGCAGCCACGGTCCTGTCCTGGGCCTTGATATGGATCGCGTCCGGTCCGACCGGTTCGCCGCCGCCCGGCGCGCTCGACGGAATTTGTCCGCGCGCGGCGCGCGCCGCGGTCAAGCCCGAAGCGAAGCCTTCGAGATAGCGCTTCTGGTCCGGGGTGAAGTCGCTCGACATTACGCCGCCAGGTTCTTTGGCGCCGAACGCTCGGCCAGCGCCCGGCCGAAGACGAGATCGTCGCGGATCGCGCCGATCGAGGCGCCGGAGCGGATCAATTCGAGATACCAAAGTCCGTCGGCGGTATCGCCGAACAGCACGGCGCCGACGAGCTTGCCGTCTGCGATGACAAGCTTCTTGTAGCTGCCGAGGCCGGGATCGCTGAGGACGATCTGCTCGGTACCAGTGGCGCCGATGAAATCGCCGGCGGAGAATACGCTGACGCCGGATACTTTGAGATTGGTGGCAAGCACGCTGCCGGCATAGCGCGCCGTCTCACCGCACAAATGCGCCGCCAGAACGCGCGCCTGCTCATAGGCCGGCTCGACCAGTCCGTAACAAATGCCGCGATGTTCGGCGCATTCGCCAATGGCATAGATGCCGGCCTTGCCGGTTTGCAGAGAATCGTCGACGACGATGCCCCGGCCAATGTCGAGGCCCGCGCCCTCTGCCAGATCCGCATTGGCGCGAATGCCGGCGGCGACCACCACCAGATCGGCGGCAATCTCTCGGCCATCCTTGAGCGCTACCGCCTCGGCGCGATGTGCGCCCTTGATCGCAGCCGTCTCCGCGTTCAAGTGGACAACGATGCCCTTGGCCTCGACCGCGGCCTTCAACATCGCCGAACCGCGCGGATCAAGCTGACGTTCCATCAGCCGATCCATCAAATGAGCGACCGAAACCCGCATGCCGGCCTTCGCCAGACCATAGGCGGCTTCGAGGCCAAGCAGACCGCCACCGATGACGACCGCTTCGCGCCGGGTCGCAGCCGCCTTTTGCATCGAAGCGACGTCGCCAAGATCGCGAAATGTCATGACGCCGGGCAGGTCCATGCCGGGGACGCTCAGCCGCATCGCGCGCGAGCCGGTCGCCAGCACGAGCTTGCCGAATGGCAGCGTCGCGCCATTGGCGAGTTTAACGCGGCGGATGTCGGCATCGATCGCAACGGCGCGCTGGCCGTACATCAGGGTGACGCCATGCGCCCGCCACCATTGCCCGGATTTCAACTCGATATCGCCGCGCGACACTTCCCGCGCCAAGACCGACGACAACAGCACGCGATTATAAGCGAGCCGCGGCTCCTCGCCGATCACGGCGATGGCGTAACGGCCCAGCGCGCGCTGGCTGAGTTCTTCCACCAGCCGCATCGTGGCCATTCCGTTGCCGATGATGACGAGCGGCTCGCTCATGATTCAAGCGGCCTCGACGAAGCGGTGCCGCTCGTAGAGGAACTCGAGCACGCGCTGGCGGCACTTCAGGAATGTCGGATCGGTGACCAGTTCGAGCCGCTTGCGCGGCCGGGCGATCGGGACCGACAGGATTTCGCCAATCTGCGCTGCAGGGCCGTTGGTCATCATGATGATCCGGTCGGACAGCAGCACGGCCTCGTCGACATCGTGGGTGATCATCATCACCGTATTGCCGAGCTTCTCGTGCAGGCCCATCACCGTGTCCTGAAGATGCGTGCGAGTCAGCGCGTCAAGCGCGCCGAACGGCTCGTCCAGCAGCAGGATTTTCGGCTCCATCGCCAAAGCGCGGGCAAGGCCGACACGCTGCTTCATGCCACCGGAAATTTCCGATGGACGTTTGTCCCTGGCGTGCGTCATCTGCGTGAGATTGAGATTGTGCAGCGTCCATTCGTCGCGCTCTGCGCGCGACTTCTTGGCGCCGAAGACCTTGTCGACCGCGAGCCTGACGTTGTCGTAAACCGTCAGCCAGGGCAGCAGGCTGTGGTTCTGGAAAACGACAGCGCGATCCGGCCCCGGTTCATTGACGTGTTTCCCCTCGAGGATGACGCCGCCAGTCGTCGCTTCCGTCAGGCCGGCGACGATGTTGAGCAAGGTCGACTTGCCGCAGCCGGAATGGCCGATGATCGAGACGTATTCGCCCTTCTCGATATCGAGGGTGATTTCCTTGAGCACGCAGGTTTCGGTATTGCCGCGAGTAAAGACCTTGTCGACGTGATCGATCTTGCAATAGGAGGTCATGTGCAGGCTCCTTAATTCGCCCAATCAGTTGGCTGACGTGCCCCGGGTGACGATGGAAGAAATACCGGCGACGATGCGGTCGAGCAGGAAGCCGATGATGCCGATGTAGGCGAGCGCGACGAAAATGTCGGGCAGCCGCGACGAATTCCAGGCGTCCCAGATGAAGAAGCCGATGCCGACGCCACCGGTCAGCATTTCCGCAGCGACAATGGCGAGCCACGACAGGCCGATGCCGATTCGCAGGCCGGTGAAGATGTACGGCGCCGCCGACGGGATCATGATCTTCCAGAAGAACTCGAAATGATTGAGCCGCAACACGGCGGCCACGTTGCGGTAATCCTGCGGGATGTTGCGAATTCCGACGGCGGTGTTGATGATGATCGGCCAGACCGAGGTTATGAAGATGACGAAAATCGCCGACGGCTGACTGTCGCGGAAGGCTGCGAGCGAGATTGGCAGCCATGCCAATGGCGAGATCGTGCGCAATACCTGGAAGATCGGATCGAGGCCGCGCATCGCCCAGACCGACTGGCCGATCAAGGTGCCAAGCGCGATACCGAACAGCGCGGCAAGGCCGTAGCCGATGGCGACGCGCTGCAACGAGACCAGAACGCGCCAGCCCAGGCCGATGTCCTGGGGCCCGGCGACAAAGAACGGATCGACGATCAGGTCGTAGGCCTCGGTCCAGATCTTGGTCGGTGTCGGCAAGGTCGCGCCCGGACGCATGCACAGCAACTGCCAGGCGGTCAGCAGAACTACGATCATCACCACCGGCGGGATAACCGCGGCTGCGATCTTGCCGAGTGTGGCGCGGATGCGGGTATTCATAGCCGTCTGCCGCAGCGGCAACGGAACGATTTTCGCAACCGCTGGCGGCGTCGGGGCCGAGGGAATGCTGGCCGAGATGTCGGATTTGGCCACAGGCATGTTCATCGCTTGAATGCTCCGGTTGAACGGTAGAGAGGGCCGCCCGCGCGTGGGCGGCCCTTGCGTTTGAATGCAAAGCTCAGACTTCGATGCGCTTGATGGCGAGGCTCTTGAGATAGGCCTGCGGATTTTCCGGGTCGAAGACCTTGCCGTCGAAGAAGGTTTCCTTGCCGCGCGAGGAAGTCGCCGGAATATCGACAGCGGCGACGGAGAGGGCCTTGGCGGCC
>CAMAUC010000099.1 GCA_945861265.1 Rhizobium sp. Q54
GAGTTCACCGAACTGCGCTGGGTCACCATCGAAAGCCACCAGCATTACCCGTTCTGAGCGAAAGACTATCGGCGGCGCCCTTACGGGCGCTCGCCCACACGCAGATCAGGCTCGCCGCGCCCGCATGGCACGGCGAGCCTTTGCTTGTAAGCCTTACTCTCGTCGAGTAGAACACGCCGGATAGTCAGTATCCGACGCTTGAATAGCGCGGATTTATAGTCCGGGGACGGAACACATGGCCGCGATACCGACACCTGGACCCCGGCCCGCGATCGCCGCCGAAGCTTTCCTGCGCGCGCTCGCCGATCACGGCACCGATTATCTCTTCGCCAATCCCGGTACCGACTTTCCTCCCATCGTCGAAGCCTTCAGCCGCGCCAAGAAGACCAATGCCAAAGTACCGATGCCGGTGCTGGTGCCGCATGAAAATCTCGCGGTCGCGATGGCGCACGGCGCCTATCTGATGAATGGCCGGCCGCAGGCCGTGATGGTGCATGTCAATGTCGGCACCGCCAACACCATCAACAACCTCACCAACCTGTCGCGCGACCGCGTGCCGCTCATCCTCGCCGCCGGACGCACGCCGATCACCGAGAAGGGCACGTTCGGTTCGCGTTCGCGGCCGATCCACTGGGCGCAGGAAATGTTCGACCAGGCCGGTATGGTGCGCGAACTGGTGAAGTGGGATTACGAACTGCGAACGCCGGGCCAGGTCGGCGACGTCGTCGCACGTTCGGTCGAAGTGGCGATGGCGCATCCGCGCGGTCCGATCTATCTGGTGCTGCCGCGCGAGCCTTTGTCGGCGCCAGTGACGGAGCCGATCGCGCCGATCAAGCCGCGCACGGCGGCGCCGCGCGCGCATCCCGACCCAAAGTCCATCGCCACGCTCGCCGAATGGATCGCCGGCGCCGAACGGCCGTTGATCATTACCTCCATCCTGCCGGCGGATGCGGTGCGGACGCTGAGCGCTTTGGCGGAAAAGTGCGCCATCCCCGTCATCACGCATAACCCGCGCAGCGTCTGCCTGCCGTCGAGTCATCCAATGCATTTCGGCTACGAGCCGGGCGCGTTGCTGGCCGATGCCGATCTGGTGATCTCGCTGGAATCCGATGTGCCGTGGATTCCGCATCTGCAACATCCACCGGCCGGCTCCCGCATCGTCCATATCGGTGAAGACCCGTTCTTCGTGCGCTACCCGATGCGCTCGTTTCCGAGCGATCTCGCCTTGCAGGCGGGCGTCAGCAATTCGCTTGAGGCACTTCTCGACGCGGTCGGACCGCGCCTGCAAATGGCCGAAGCGCGCATCTCGGCGCGCCGCACGCGGCTGGCGGAGCGCATGCGCACGCGGCGCGCGCAACTGGCCAAGGACTCTGTCGCCGGCGAACGCATTTCTCCGGCCTATCTGTCGCGCGCCATCTTCGAGGCGGTCAGCGAAGACGCCATCATCTTCAATGAATACCCGCTGCGCGCAGATCATTGCCCGCGCGAAAAGCCCGGCACCTTGTTCGCGCTCGGACCGGCCGGCGGACTGGGTTGGGGCCTGGGCGCCGCACTGGGCGCCAAGCTCGCCGCGCCCGACAAATTGATTGTCGCTACCCTCGGCGACGGCGCCTACATGTTTTCCAACCCGACCGTCGGCCACTGGGTGTCGCAAAAGCACAACCTGCCGATCCTCACCATCATCTTCAACAATAGCCGCTACGGCGCGGTGCGCAATTCGACGCTGGCGATGTTCAAGGACGGCGTTTCCGGCGAGACCGACGGCCGCGAACTGGCGGATCTTGATCCGGCGCCGCCCTACGACGAAATGGCGAAGGCGCAAGGCGCACATGCCGAGCGCGTGGAAAAGCCGGCCGATCTGCCCGGCGCGCTGGCCCGCGCCCGTGACGCGGTCATGAATGACAAGCGCCAGGCGCTGCTCAACGTCATTACCCCCTATTAAGAGGCTAGCCGGCCCGCACCCAGCGCTATAACAAGTCACAACGATAAGTCACGGAGAGTTCCATGCGCATCGACGCCTATACCCATTTCATGCCGAGCCGGATGTTCCAACTGCTGGTCGACAGCGGCTATCCGGACATCGGCAAGCGCATGCGCGAAGTGCCCTGCATTCACGATCTCGATGCGCGCCGCAAAGTGATCGATACATTTCCCGACTACGCGCAGATCATCTCCTACGCGATGCCGCCGCTCGAAGTCTTCGCAAAGGGCGACGGCGCGAAGGTCGAGGAATATGCCCGGCTGATCAATGACGAACTGGCCGAGATCTGCGCCAAGGACACCGACCATTTCCCCGGCTGGGTCGCGCAAGGTGCGCTCGGCGCCGCTGACGCAGGCGTTGCTGAAGCTACCCGCGCGATCAAGAACGGCGCGCTTGGCGTGCAGATCTACACCAATGTCGCCGGCGTGCCGCTCGACGATCCGAAGTTCGAGCCGTTCTTCGCGGCGATGGAGAAGCTCGGCAAGCCGATCTGGCTGCATCCGGCGCGTAATGCCGGCGTTGCCGACTACGCCAGCGAGAAAACGTCGAAGTTCGAAATCTGGTGGGCCTTTGGCTGGTCCTACGAGACCGCAGCGGCGATGGCGCGGCTGGTGTTCTCCAAGCTCATGGACAAGTACCCGAACATCAAGATCATCACCCACCATTTCGGCGGCATCGTACCGATGCTGGAAGGCCGCATCGGCCCCGGCTGGGATCAGCTCGGCTCGCGTACCTCGGGTGAAGATCTCACGGTCCTGCTGAAGCAGCTCAAGAAGCGTCCGCTCGATTACTTCAAGCACTCGTTCTACACCGATACCGCCACCTTTTCGTCGGAAGCCGGCATGACGATGGGGCTTTCCTTCTACGACCACGACAAGATCGTGTTCGCCTCCGACTGCCCGTTCGATCCGGAGAAGGGTACAATGTATACGCGCGACGCCATCCGTTTCCTCGAAGCCGCCAACATCTCCAAGGCCGAAAGAGAAGCAATCGCGCACGGCAATCTTGAGCGCATCACCGGCACGAAACTGGTGAAGTAAGCACACTCAATGACCGAGCGACTTCCCGTTGTTATCGCCGGCGCCGGGCCGACCGGCCTGATGTGCGCGCTCGCCTTGCGCAAGCAGGGTATCCCTGTCGTTCTGTTTGAAGCGGAGCCAGCGCTGACGCATGACCTGCGCGCCGGCTCGTTTCATCCGCCGACCTTGGAAATGATGGCGCCCTACGGCATCACCGACAAGATGCACGAGACCGGCCTCAAGGTGCAGCGCTGGCAGATTCGCAACCGCCCCGGCGACCTCGTCGCGGAGTTTGATCTCGGCCTGCTCAAGGATATCACGCCCTACCCTTATCGCCTGCATCTCGAACAGCACCGGCTGACGCCGATCCAGCTCGATATCCTGAAGCGCGACAAGGAGGTCGAAATCAACTTCGGTCACGTACTCAAGAGCTTTACGCAGAATGCCGATGGCGTCACGGTGACGTTCGGCACCAAGGACGGCGACCGCGCAATCAAGAGCTCCTGGCTAATCGGCGCCGACGGCGGCCGCAGCGCGGTGCGCAAGGGTCTCGACGTCGAGTTCGAGGGCTTCACCTGGCCTGAGCTGTTCGTCGTCGTCAGCACACCCTACGACTTTGCGCAGCATGGCTTCGCACTGAATTGCTACATTGCCGACCCGGTCGAATGGGGCGCCCTGTTCAAGGTGCCGGACGATGGCGCACTAGGTCTGTGGCGGCTGGCTTATCCGGTCAATCCGGAAGAGAACGACGAAGCCTTGCTGGCCCCGGAGCGGGTCGAAGCCGCGTTGCAGCGACTGGTGCCGACCGGCAGGCCTTACGACATTCGCTACAAGAGCACGTACCGCGTGCATCAACGCGTTGCGTCGTCGTTCCGTGCGGGCCGCGTGCTGCTCGCCGGTGACGCCGCCCATCTCAATAATCCACTCGGCGGCTTTGGCCTCAACAGCGGCATCCATGACGCCATCAATCTTTGCGACAAGCTCGGCCGTCATTGGCAAGGCGAGAGCGAGGCCCTGCTCGATCTCTATTCGCGGCAGCGGCGCGCCGCCACCATCGAGCAGGTGCAGGCCATGTCGATCCGCAACAAGCAGACCATGGAAGAACGCGACCCCGCCGTGCAACGGGCGCGGCTCGAGGAATTGGTGGCGATTGCCGGCGATCCGGTCCGGGCGCGCGAGCATTTGCTCAATACGTCCATGATTTCCGGGCTCAAAAGGGCCAACGAAGTCGAATAAGCAGCCCTTATTGCGGGTTTCCGTGGGTCGATTGACCTCGCAGGGTGAAACCACATAGGGCATCTGCTAGCCTTTTCCCATGCACCTGAACCAGCCCATCGGCCTCGACGAACCAGAGCCGCCGCCCGAAAGCGGCGGGCCGACGCCGACCCATGACGGCAACGGCAAGCTGTCGCCGATGCTCGAGCAATATATCGAGATCAAAACCGCCAATCCGGACTCGCTGCTGTTCTACCGGATGGGCGATTTCTACGAGCTGTTCTTCGAGGACGCCGAGGTGGCGAGCCGCGCGCTCGGCATCGTCCTGACCAAACGCGGCAAGCATCAGGGGCAAGACATCCCGATGTGCGGCGTTCCCGTGGTGCGCTCGGACGAATATCTGCACCGGCTGATCGCGCTCGGCCATCGCGTCGCGGTGTGCGAACAGCTCGAAGATCCGGCCGAGGCGAAGAAGCGCGGCTACAAGAGCGTGGTACGGCGCGACGTGGTGCGGCTGGTGACGCCGGGCACGCTGACCGAAGACACTTTGCTCGACGCCAAGCGCAACAATTACCTGCTGGCGATCGCGCGGGCGCGGCTGTCGTCGGTCGATAGCGAGGCGCGCTTCGGGCTTGCCTGGATCGACATCTCGACCGGCGAGTTCCGCATCACCGAATGCGACCGCGTCTCGCTCTCGGCCGAGATCGCGCGACTGGAGCCAAGCGAGATCCTCGTCTCCGACGCGCTCTATGCCGATGCCGAATTGGTGCCGACGTGGCGCGAACTGCCGGCGGTGACACCGCTCACCCGCGACGTGTTCGACGGCGCCACCGCCGAACGACGGCTGACCTCATTTTTCGCGGTGGCGACCAGCGAAGCCTTCGGCCTGCTGACGCGGCTGGAGCTGACCGCCGCCGCGGCCTGCGTTACCTATGTCGAGCGCACGCAGATCGGCCAGCGCCCGCCGCTGTCGCCGCCATTGCGCGAAGCGGCCTCGGCGACCATGGCGATAGATCAGGCGACGCGCGGCAATCTCGAACTGATGCGCACTTTATCGGGCGAGCGGCGTGGCTCGCTGCTCGACTGCATCGACCGCACGGTGACGTCGGCCGGTTCGCGGCTGCTCGCGCAACGGCTGGCAGCGCCGCTGACCGATGTGAAGGCAATTGCCAGCCGTCTCGATGCGGTGACTTGCTTTGTCAACGACATCGGTGCGCGCGCTGATACACGCTCGCGGCTGCAAGCGGCGCCCGATCTGGCGCGCGCGCTGTCACGGCTGGCGGTGCAACGTGGCGGGCCGCGCGATCTTGCCGCCATTCGCGACGGCATCAACGGCGGCTACGGCTTAGCCGAGATGCTCGGCAAGCTGAAAGACATTCCCGCTGAGATCGCCGAGGCGCTGAACCTTTGCCGCAAGCCGGACGCCATGCTCGCCACGGAGCTAAAGCGTGCGCTGGCCGATGAATTGCCGCTGATCAAGCGTGACGGCGGCTTCGTCCGCGAAGGCTATGACAGAACGCTCGACGAGACCCGCAGCTTGCGCGATGAATCGCGCCGCGTCGTCGCAGCCCTCCAGGCCCGCTATGCCGACGAGACCGGCGTTAAAGGCCTGAAGATTCGGCACAACAACGTGCTCGGCTATTTCGTCGAGGTCACGGCGCAACACGCCGATAAATTGACCGCGCCGCCCTTGAACGCGACCTTCATCCACCGCCAGTCGCTCGCCGGTCAGGTGCGCTTCACCTCGACTGAACTCGGCGAGCTTGAGGCCAAAATCGCCAGCGCCGCCGACCGTTCGCTCGGGCTGGAGCTGGAGATTTTCGAGAAACTCGCCGCCGCTGTGATCGCGCAAGGCGCCGCGATCAAGCAATGCGCCGAGGCGCTGGCTCGGCTGGATGCTGCGTCAGCTCTTGGCGCCCTCGCCGCCGAGCGCAATTATGCCCGTCCGCTGGTCGACGAGTCGCTCGCATTTGCCATTGAAGGCGGACGTCATCCGGTCGTCGAGCAGGCACTGGCGCGCGACGGCACGCCGTTCGTCGCCAATGACAGCGATTTTTCGCCGCCGCCGGAGATGGACGCCGGCCGCATCTGGCTGATCACCGGCCCGAACATGGCGGGTAAATCAACTTTCCTGCGGCAGAACGCCTTGATTGCGATCATGGCGCAGGCGGGCTCGTTCGTCCCGGCGAAGTCGGCGCATATCGGCATCGTCGACCGGCTGTTCTCGCGCGTCGGCGCCGCCGACGATCTGGCGCGCGGCCGCTCGACCTTCATGGTCGAGATGGTCGAGACCGCCGCCATTCTCAATCAGGCAGGCGCGCGCTCGCTGGTCATTCTCGACGAAATCGGCCGCGGCACTGCGACTTTCGACGGCCTGTCGATTGCGTGGGCGACCGTCGAGCATCTGCACGACGTCAACAAATGCCGTTCGCTGTTCGCCACGCATTTTCATGAACTGACCGCACTGTCGGCGCGGCTCAACCGGCTGCACAACGTCACCGTCAAGGTGAAGGAATGGAAGGGCGACGTCGTGTTTTTGCACGAAGTCGCGCCGGGCACCGCCGACCGCTCTTACGGCATTCAGGTCGCCAAGCTCGCCGGACTGCCGTCGAGCGTGATCGAGCGCGCCAAATTGGTATTGGCCAAACTCGAGCAGGAAGACCGCGCCGCGCCGAAGGGCTTTGAAGATCTGCCGCTGTTCGCCACGCCGTACAAGGCGCCACAGGCGATGCAGGATGCCGCGCATGAATTGCTTGTGGCCGCCGTCGCCGCGCTCAATCCCGACGAAATGTCGCCGCGCCAGGCGATGGAAGCGATCTATGCGCTGAAGGCGAAGCTGGACAAGAGCGGCAACAAGTAGCGCTAAACGAGCGCAGCCCGTTGCCGCCGCCACAGCCACAGCGCGCCATTCCAGGCGATGCCGATGGCAAGTCCAACACCATACGACCACCAGACGCCGATGACTTCGGCAAGGTGATGCACGGCGTAAAGGCCGAAGCACAGCCCGATCAAGGGCGCCTGCACATGCGCGGCAACGCTGGCCGCGGCCTTCCCGCCGAGCCGCGTATGCAGAATGATGAAGAACGAACTCATCGCCACCGGGAAGAAGGCAAAGACGCCGGAGAAATAGGAGCCGATCGACGAACTCAAGCCCGTGACGACGAGGACGCAGAGCGTCACCACGCCGGCGCGCCAGGTGACGTCGCGCCCCGTCAATGCGACGCGTGGCTTGATATGGCCGTCGCCGAGGAAGCGCACCGCGGCGTAGATGGTGATCGGAAAGACGGCCAGGTTCAACAGAAACGCCGCGCTCGCGCTCCAGTCGACGGCGCGCGAACCCAGTGCGCCGGCGAACCAAACGACGAAGGCGCCGCTGAGGCTGGCCAGCAAGCCATGCCGCTGCGCCAATGCCGCGTAGGTCAGCGCGAACAATGCGCAGGCCGCGTCGGATACCATGCTGCCGACCATGCTCTGCGCAATGAAGGCCGGCGTATGCTCCATCGCCAGGATGATCAGCGCTGCGCCGCCGGCGGTCGGTAGCGACGCGATCAGCGCGCCGATGAAAGGCCCGCTGCGCTCGACCACAACGGAAGCCGCCACGGTGATGCAGACGCTGATCGCAATCTTTAGGGCAAGACCTGCCCAAAACATCGGATCGGAAAGGAGCGTGCTCATGCCTCGACGACCCGGCGGCGACCGAAGAAGACGATCAGATTATAGCCGACCGAGACGGCGAGCGTCAGGCTCAGAGCGAGCGCGGCCCCTAACCAGTCCGCGGTCAGATTCAATACGCCGCAGGCGATGCCGAAGCCGCCAAGGCCAATCACCGCATTCGCCATGACCGCTGCGGTCGCCGGGCCTCCGACTCGCCGATGCAGGATCAGGATGATGCTGGTCAGCACGATCGGAAACACCGCGAGATTGCCGCTCGCCGTCGGGCCGATGCGATAGCTCAGCGCCACCACGATTCCGACCAGCATGGCCACCATGGCGGCGCGCATGACCAGATCCTGCCAGCGCGCCTTCACTTGCGGCGAGCGGACATGACGCAGCGACGCCGATAGCCATAGCGAACCAGCCAGCACAGCGACATTGAAGGCGATCGCGGTCGGCAAGGTCCAGGGGACGAAGCTGGTCAGCCAGTTCAGCACGATCCAAACGACAAAGGCCCCAGACAGGCTGACGGCGAGCGAACGCTTCTGCGCCAGCAGCGCGTAGGTCAGTGCGAAGACGATATTGACTGCGTTGCTGACCAGGCTGCCGAGGGCGCTCACGCCGACGAAGTGCGCGCCGTGATCGATGGCGAGGAATATGTAAATGGGCCCGGCGCTGATCGGCAAAGTCGCCACCAGTCCGCCGACCAGCGGGCCCGCGCGCTCGGCGGTGATCGTCGCCGCCAGCAGAAAGGCGGCGGTGACCGCCATGCGGACGATTAAGGTGACGATGAAGTAAACTTCCGGGGACAAGCGCCTAGACCTTCGCCATCCGCACATCCACCGGCGGGCCGCTCTTGATGGTCTGATAGACCACGCAATAGCGCTCAGTCAGCTTGAGAAGCTGATCGAGCTTGTCCTGCGCGGCATCTGTATCGAGATCGAAGCGCAGACGAATTTGCGCGAAGCCGACCGGCGCATCCTTGGCGACGCCGAGCGTGCCGCGAAAATCGAGATCGCCCTCGGCCGACACGATACCGTTGCGCAACGGAATATCGAGCGCGGTCGCGACGGCCTTCACCGTCACGCCGGCACAGGCGACCAGCGCTTCCAGCAACATGTCGCCTGAGCATAGCTCGATACCCGAGCCTCCGGTCGCAGGATGCAGGCCGGCAATGGCCATGGCGCGGCCGGTTTCGAGCTTGCAGGCGATGCCCGGCGCGTCGAGCGAGCCTTTCGCTTTCAAGGTGATCATCGCGGCGGCAGGATCGCTTTTGTAGCGTTCCTTGATCGGCGCCTGCATGGCGCGCAATTCTGTCCCGTCCATCTGCTGTCTCCTTGGAATTATTGCGGATCGCCGGCCGCGCATCTATCCGATGCTTAAGGCTTGTATGGCACGGATTGAAATCAAGCTGGTGTGAGCACGACGCGGCCGATCACCTTGCCGGCGCGCAGATCGTTCAGTGCCTCGT
>CAMAUC010000100.1 GCA_945861265.1 Rhizobium sp. Q54
TGCGGCCGAAATGCTCGTTGGCGGGACGGGTATAGGTTACTTCGTTTGGTCAGAATGGAACAATTTATCGATTTCGAACATCATCGTGGCGATTTTGTTGATTGGAATCGTGGGGATGGTTCTGGATCTCATTCTGGCCCGGCTCACAAGACTCGTGACGTTCCCCGAATGAGCGGCTTTATTTCAATTGAAGGGATCGCGCGGCGGTACGGGACAAACGCGCCCATCTTCGACGACCTCTGGCTCTCCATGAGCCGCGGCGAATTCGTCTGCGTCATCGGCCATTCCGGCTGCGGCAAGACGACCGTGCTGAACATCCTCGCCGGCCTCGACACGCCATCCGCCGGCGCCGTCATCGTCGACGGCAAGGAAATCTCCGGCCCCTCGCTCGACCGCGCCGTCATCTTCCAGGACCACTCGCTGCTGCCGTGGCGCACCGTCATGGGCAACGTCGCCTATGCCGTCTCCTCGCGCCACCGCGCGTGGAATTCCGCCCAGGTCAGCGCCCACGCGCAGATTTTTATCGACCGCGTCGGCCTCACCGGCTCGGAGCACAAGCGCCCGGCCGAGCTCTCCGGCGGCATGAAGCAGCGCGTCGGCATTGCGCGCGCGCTGTCGATCGAGCCGAAGATCATGCTGATGGATGAGCCGTTCTCGGCGTTGGACGCGCTGACCCGCGGCACGCTGCAGGACGAGGTGCGCCGCATCTGCACCGCCACCGGGCAGACCGTGTTCATGATCACGCATGACGTCGACGAGGCGATCTATCTCGCCGACAAAATCGTGCTCATGACCAACGGCCCCGGCGCGGTCCTCGCGGAAATCGTCGACAACCCGCTGCCGCGCGACCGCGTCCGCACCGGCTTCCACAAGCATCCGCTCTATTACGGCGTGCGCAACCACATCGTCGACTTCCTGGTCACGCGCAGCCGCGCGTTCAGCCGCGACAACCACGACCCGCGCAATGTGCCGGTCGTGCGGCCGACATTGCCTGAACCAATCCCTGTCCCGGGCGCGGTGCAGCACGAAGTGATGCACCGCAGAACCGGGACCGCCACAGATCACGACCCGTAACGGTCCCGGATCGGCGTCGCAGCGCCATAGCACGTCGAAGACGTGCGTAAACGCACTTAGGGCGCTGCGCCGCGTCCGGGACAAGAGTCAACACAAAGGGAGACCATCATGAAGCGTTCCGACCTCACCGAGAAGCTGCTCGACATCAAGCGCGAAAAGGGCTGGACCTGGAAATATATCTGCGAAGAGATCGGCGGCATGTCGCCGATCCTCGTCACCGGCGCCATTCTCGGCCAGCACAAGCTGACCAAGCCGCAGGCCGAGAAGGCGGCCAAGCTGTTCGGGCTGTCGAAGGCCGAGCAGACCATGATCAACGAAGTGCCGATGCGCGGCACCGCGACGCCGATGCCGCCGACCGATCCGCTGATCTACCGGCTGTACGAACTGATCCTGGTCAACGGGCCGGCGCTGAAATGCCTGATCGAGGAGGAGTTCGGCGACGGCATCATGTCGGCGATCGATTTCGATTGCGACATCACGCGGCAGGCCGACCCCAAGGGCGACCGCGTCAAGCTCGGCATGACGGGGAAGTTTTTGCCGTTCAAGTATTACGGCAGCAAGGGGAACGAGATCGGGTATGGGTTTAAGGAGGAGTAGGGGGGTACCTTTAGCGATCATCCTCAAGCATCTTGTGATCGACTATAAGAACAAGAGTAAGAAT
This sequence comes from Rhizobium sp. Q54, assembly GCA_945861265.1. Classification (GTDB taxonomy): domain Bacteria; phylum Pseudomonadota; class Alphaproteobacteria; order Rhizobiales; family Xanthobacteraceae; genus Pseudolabrys. Next base: position 1,736 of record CAMAUC010000100.1, read on the forward strand.
TTCATCTGCTCCTGTCCGGACCGTCTGCTCTTGGACCATGTATTTTGGTGCGTCCCAGCGATCGAACCAAGCATCTGCGCCAATCTTGCGAGACATCGAATCGTCGGGATTTTTTCCAAATAGGACTGCAAAGGCAAAGCTATCGGAGTCTAGTTCGCCTCTCGGAAACCATTTTGAAGGCACATCGGGGCCGCGCGTAAACCACTTGCGACCCTTGCTCCCATGGCAAATAAGCAGAGCGGGAGAGTGGCCACCTTCGACAAGACGGATTGCGGTCGCCGACCGACTTGCCTGAAATATGCTCGCTATCTCATCAATGCATTTGAAATTTAGTTTAGGAAAGGCGCGCGTCGCCGGGCCGAATAGATAGCGTGGCATAAGAAGGTCGGCTGCGTAACTATTTGCGACACGCTCCGGCGACATTCGATCTTGCGGGCGGGATTCCTCGATCCTGCAAACCAAAGTCTGCCCTTTATGATGTGTCCAATGGCCAATTTCGTGGGCGAGAGAAAAACGCTTGCGCCTTTCCGAACAGTCTTTTCCAATTGTTATAATCGCATTGTTGTTGCATCCGATAATGCGCGCTTCGCAGCCTTCAAGCTTGCGATACCGAACACGGGCTCCAAGATGGAAGGCTATCGCTTCAAGATCAATCTCGCTGGGATCTGTAATTCCCAGCTCCTGAAGTAGGCGCTCGGCCGGAGTAAGACGCATCAAGAATGACCGCCGCTCTGTTCGTCAGACACAACAAGCCCGAGTTCTTCGAGGTCTTGAAGCATTCCCTGAACATCGGCATCCGAAAGTTCATTTTCATTGCGAGCCGCAAGCGTCAGTTTTATATCGGGTGGGCGCACCAGCGCGCTCTACCCAACTTGACGGAGAATATGATGTCAAAAAGCTGCCGTACTGGCCTCGATGATCGGTGCAGAGACAATAATGGCGAGATTCGCCACAAGAACGGTTCGACTCGTGTGGCAACGCTACGTCAGACCTACGGCGATAGCTTCGCATCTCCACCGCTTCCTTTGGCGTCGCTGTGCGGCCTTCGCGATCTCTGGCCGCGCGCGTTTCTCGGTCGCGCGGTCACGGGGACGGCGTCGGCATCTACGGGCTCGGGTCGCAGGCGGCCGGAGGTTTGGCGGAACAGGGGGACGAGGGGCATGACAAGGAATATTGGCCTAGAGGCGGGGCGGGGCAAGCCCTCCGCCCTCATCCTGAGGAGCGGCCATAAGCGCGTTTACGCGCGTCCTTGACGCGCTATGGCGGCCGCGTCTCGAAGGATGGGGCGGCCACCAATCTCGGGCAAGCCCGAGATTGGTATTAATACCGCACAAGTCGGCTATAGCCGACTTGTGATCCTTCGAGACGGCGCTTCGCGCCTCCTCAGGATGAGGCCGGTCAGCCAGTCTCACCTTTGTGCCCATTAGACAAGCGCGCGGCGCGACCCTAAATAGCGGGCATGAAAAAAATCGGTTTCCTTTCCTTCGGCCACTGGTCGCCCTCATCGCAAAGCCAGGTGCGCACCGCCTCCGACGCGCTTCTGCAATCGATCGACCTTGCGGTCGCGGCTGAGGAGCTTGGCGCCGACGGTGCCTATTTTCGCGTGCATCATTTCGCCCGCCAGCTCGGCTCGCCGTTTCCTTTGCTCGCGGCTTGCGGTGCGCGCACGAAAAAGATCGAGATCGGCACCGCGGTCATCGACATGCGCTACGAGAACCCGCTTTACATGGCGGAGGACGCGGGCGCCGCCGATCTGATCTCGCGCGGCCGTCTTCAGCTCGGCATTTCGCGCGGCTCGCCCGAGCAGGTGATCGACGGCTTCCGCCATTTCGGTTACGTGCCGCCCGAGGGCATGACCGACGCCGACATGGCGCGCGGGCATACGGAAGTGTTTCTCGACGTGCTGCGCGGCGAGGGCTTCGCCAAGCCCAATCCGTCGCCGATGTTTCCCAATCCGCCGGGCGCGCTGCGGCTCGAGCCTTTCTCCGAAGGCCTGCGCGAGCGCATCTGGTGGGGCGCCGGCACCAATGCGACGGCGCAATGGGCGGCCAAGCTCGGCATGAATTTGCAGTCGTCGACCTTGAAGATCGACGAGAGCGGCAAGCCGTTTCATGTGCAGCAGGCCGAACAGATCCGGCTTTATCGCGAGGCGTGGAAGGAAGCGGGACACAAGCGGACGCCGCGCGTCTCGGGGTCGCGCAGCATTTTCGCATTGGTCAACGATCAGGACCGCATGTATTTCGGCATGGGCAAGGAAGAGCGCGACCAGATCGGTTTCCTCGGCGGCAGCGAACGCGCGATTTTCGGGCGGAGCTACGCGGCGGAGCCGGACGTGCTGATCGAGCAGTTGAAAGGCGACGAGGGCATAGCGGAAGCGGATACGTTGTTGCTGACGGTGCCGAACCAGCTCGGCGTTGCGTATAATGCGCATGTGCTGGAAGCGATCCTCAAGCACGTCGCGCCGGGGCTGGGTTGGCGGTGATCGCTTAAGCGCGCACCAGTTTCTTTAACGCCGTCCTGAACTTTTCCGGCAGTGGCACCGGGCGATTGCTGGCGCGGTCGACATAGACGTGGACGAAATAGCCTTGCGCGGCGGCCGTTGTTTCGTCGTTGCGGAAGATGCCGATTTCGTAACGCACGCTCGACGTGCCGAGATTCGCGACGCGAAGCCCGGCGCGGACGCGGTCCGGGAAGGCAATGGGCGCGAAGTAGCTGCATTTGGTCTCGACGACGAGGCCGATCGTGTCGCCCTTGATGAAGTCGAGCGCGCCCTGCGCCAGGAGATACTCGGCGACCACGGTGTCGAAGAACGAGTAATAGACCACGTTGTTGACGTGGCCATAGACGTCATTGTCCATCCAGCGCGTGGTGATCGCGGCGAAATGCGGAAAGTCCGAAGCGTTGAACGGCGCGGGGCGTTCCGATGACATGCGGACTAAGCGCTCGCCTTCGGTTTCGCCGCTTTCGGCTTAGCCACCTTCGCCGGCTTCTTTTTCTCAACGCCGCCTTCGATGACGCGGCCATCGATGTCGGCAATGCGGCCGATGCCGGTCAGCGCCATCGTCACGCTGAGTTCGTTCTTGAGAATGTCGATGGCCTTGGCGACGCCGGCCTGTCCGCCGGCGCCCAGACCCCACACGTAAGACCGGCCGATCAGGCAGGCGCGCGCGCCGAGCGCCAGCGCACGCATGATGTCGGCGCCGGTGCGGATGCCGCCGTCGAACAAAATCTCGGTATCGTTGCTGATCGCGTCGGCGACGCGCGGCAGCATGGCGATCGACGACGAGGTGCCGTCGAGCTGGCGGCCGCCATGGTTCGACACGACGATGGCGTCGGCGCCCATCTTCACCGCGGTCTTCGCGTCATCGATGTCGAGGATGCCCTTGATGACCAGTTTGCCCGGCCAGTATTTCTTGATCCACTCGACGTCCTTCCAGTTCAGCGCCGGATCGAACTGGTCCTGCGTCCACTTGGCCAGCGAGTTGACGTTCTCCATGCCCGGCACGTGGCCGGAGATATTGCCGAAGGTCCAGCTCCTGGCGTTGAGCACGCTCCACGCCCAGGCCGGCTTGGTGGCGATGTCGATGACGTTCTTGACGCGGAATTCCGGCGGCACGGTCAGGCCGTTCCGCACATCCTTGTGGCGCTGGCCGAGCACCTGCAGATCGACGGTGAGAACCAATGTGTCGACCTTGGCGGCGATGGCGCGGTCCATCAACTGCTTGGAGAAGCCGCGGTCGCGGATGACGTAAAGCTGAAACCAGAACGGCTTCCCCGTCGCCTCGGCGACCTGCTCGATCGAGCCGACCGACATGGTCGACAAGGTCCACGGTATGCCGGCTGCATTGGCGGCGCGGGCCGAGAGGATTTCGCCGTCGCCATGCTGCATGCCGAGAAGGCCGATCGGCGCCAGGATCATTGGCGCGGCGAGCTTCTTGCCGAGCACGGTGGTGGTCAGATCGCGGGCCGAGACATCGACCAGCACGCGCTGGCGCAGCTTGATCGCCTCGAGGTCGGAGCGGTTGGCGCGCAGGGTCTGTTCGCTGTAGGAGCCTGAATCGGCATAATCGAAAAAGGCGCGCGGCACCTTCGATTTGGCAAGGCTGCGCAGATCATCGATGCAGGCGACATTCTTCATGGGGCGCGCTCGGTTTTGGCTTCAGGCGGGATCGCGGGGTTAACCGGTTAGCACAGGGCGCGGATACGCGAAATGGCCGGTTTACAGGGTAAACATCGCGCGCAGGCGGCGCATTCGCCAGCAGTTAACCGCAGTCCGTAACGATTACTCATAATTTTTGACGTAATCTGGCGGCATTGGCCGTACTATAAGGCGCGCGGGGGCACGCTTGTCGGCACCTTTGGCCGCTGGTATTTCCCGCTCATAAAAGGCACTTCAGGCCTGCAAGACGGTTCTTAGGACGTTAGGGGATTTCATGGTTCGTCGTTATTTCGGCACCGACGGTATTCGCGGGCTGGCCAACCAAGTCATTACGCCGGAACTGGCGCTTAAAGTGGGACAGGCCGCCGGCATCATTTTCAGGAATGGCGATCACCGTCATCGCGTGCTGATCGGCAAGGACACCCGTCTGTCCGGCTACATGATCGAGACGGCGCTGGTCGCCGGCTTCACGTCTGTGGGTATGGACGTCTTGCTGACCGGTCCGATTCCGACGCCGGCCGTCGGCGCGCTGGCGCGCTCGATGCGCGCCGATCTCGGCGTGATGATTTCCGCCTCGCATAATCCGTTCGACGATAACGGCATCAAGCTGTTCGGGCCGGACGGCTTCAAGCTCAGCGACAAGGTCGAAGCCGAAATCGAGGCGCTGCTCGATTCCGATCTCTCCAAGCAACTGGCCAAGAGCCACGACCTCGGCCGCGCCCGCCGCATCGATGGCGTGCAGGACCGCTACATCGAATTCGCCAAATTGACGCTGCCGCGGCATCTCTCGCTCGACGGCCTGCGCGTCGTCGTCGATTGCGCCAATGGCGCGTCCTACAAGGTGGCGCCAGGTGCGCTGTGGGAAATGGGCGCCGAAGTGTTTCCGATCGGCGTCGATCCGGACGGCTTCAACATCAACAAGAATTGCGGCTCGACCGATCTCGCCGCCATCACCAGCAAGGTGCGCGAGGTGCGCGCCGACATCGGCATCGCGCTAGACGGCGACGCCGACCGCGTCATGATCATCGATGAAAACGGCAAGGTCGTCGACGGCGACCAGCTGCTCGCCGTCATCGCCGAAAGCTGGAAGGAAGACGGCCGCCTCAGCCGGCCCGGCGTCGTTGCCACCGTGATGTCCAATCTCGGCCTTGAGCGCTATCTCGGCGGCATCGGCTTGGAGCTGGTGCGCACGCCGGTCGGCGACCGCTACGTGCTCGAGCGCATGCGCGCGGACGGCTATAATGTCGGCGGCGAACAGTCCGGCCACATTATATTGTCGGATTATTCGACCACCGGCGACGGCCTGGTTGCCGCGTTGCAGATGCTGGCCGTGGTCAAGCGCCACAACAAACCGGTGTCGGAAATCTGCCACCGTTTCGAGCCGCTGCCGCAGATCCTCAAGAACGTGCGCTACAAGGCCGGCAAGCCGATGGAAAGCGCGTCGGTCATTACCGCGATTGCCAGCGCCGAGAAGAAACTCGGGCAGGGCGGGAGATTGCTGGTGCGGCCATCCGGCACCGAGCCTGTGATCCGCGTCATGGGTGAAGGTGACGACAAGGCGCTGGTCGAGGCGGCGGTGGACGATGTCATCGACGCGCTGACGAAGGTCGCGGCGTAGAGGCAGTCATTGCCAACTATCGCCTCATGTCCGCTTCACTTCTGCTAGGTCACGATTTGATATCTGCCAATTTGTCCAATTTTAGCCCATGTATTTGGAATAGCCCCTCTCGAGCTTTTACACAGGCCGCTGCCCCCGGTGTCTGCACCAGGTTATCCCTCAACTGATGCAAGATATCCCAATATAGCCCGACTGCGTCACGCTCGGAAAATATCTTCCGCACTAAGCCGTATAGTTCGGTACAGACCGTCGCGATAGATAACGAGCCGTTCTTCTTTTCATCGTAGGGACCGTTTAAAAGCATGGTCCAAGCAGTTGCGATCTGTTTTGGTCCGCTCTTTTCGATCAACTCGGCCACCTTTATTTTTTCGTTTCCTAGTGGGATTAATGCTGCCTCGATAAACCGTGTGGATTCTGCCCAACCAGAAAAGCCCTTTCGATTTGGACCATCACCGACCTTATCGGTGTCATAGATCCCAATCGCGGACGGTCTGGTTTCAAATTCAACATCGATTGTGAAATTGATGTCGTCAGTATCTTCGCTCTTTGCCGTAACGAGTAATCGCTGTTTTTTCGGCGCTTGTCGATTAACCCCGCTGGACGTGAACCCGTCCTTATTGATAAATGACATCTCGGTTGAAAGGATCTTTTCTTTCGAAGTATTACGGGACATCGCTGTCTCTAAAATCTTGGTGATACCGTCAGCGTTGCCAGTGATCAGTGCTGGTACAGCGATTATTCCGGCCACTGCACGCGCTGCGTCAGCCAACTTAATGAGTTCTGAGTAGGCCTTGGTATCAAAAGAGACTTTGTCAGTTACGTACGAACGCAATGATACCCGCAAATTATTATTTTGGCTTTGCACAACCAAGCCATCGAGAACAATTCCACCGAGGTCCGTAGTGCCAGATTCAGTCGTTTGGGTCGTAATCCAAAGAAACTTCTTTGATTTTCGAGCGCCTGTGAGAATCGGCCGCTCGGCTAGCGGTTTCGCAGCACCAGGCTCAGAAACGGCGAGGGTAACGAGGAAGTTTCCATCCGTATCACTACCAAACTGCTCGCTGACTAGAATGTCTAAAAACGTTGCGATCTTTGAAGTATCGCGCAGGGATGAACTGAATTTGACATATCCGTAAACTTCGCCATACCCGACGGAAGTGTCCCTCGGCCTATCTATGGCAGTCGCTTTAATATTGACCTCTTGGGCGTTTACATAAATCGGGCCCGCAACGATGCCGGCAATCAATAGCCCGATTAAACGTACTGAATATGTCATTTGCTTTGCCCCCAAAGAATTGCAACCTATAGTTTATAAATAGTTCGCTTCGCGTCAAGTGCAATCACCGCCGGGCGCCGTAGGGCGGATTAGCAATGCGTAATCAGGCTATTTCAAAGCATCGAGCCGACGGGTAGAAAGCTCGGGCAGGGCGGGCGATTGTTGGTGCGGCCATCCGGCACCGAGCCTGTGATCCGCGTCATGGGCGAGGGTGACGACAAGGCGCTGGTCGAGGCCGCGGTGGACGATGTCATCGACGCGCTGACGAAGGTGGCGGCGTAGCTTCTCGCAGTCGAAGGTCAGGTCCTTGTGTGGCCGTGCCGCCGGCCATATCTAAGCTGCGGCGATCTTTCGCTTTTCCCTCGCACCAGAAAAATGCCGATGAGCGTCGCCTTTACGAAAGAAGAGGACACCGAAGCCGCGGCGGCGTATCTGCCCGAGCGGCCGATTTCGCCGCATCCGAATCTCGTGACCGAGAGTGGTTTGGCACAGC
>CAMAUC010000101.1 GCA_945861265.1 Rhizobium sp. Q54
GCCGACGCGCGCAATGTCGCCGGCAAGCGCATTGAACGCGTCGAACCCAAGCTGAAGCCGACGGTGGCGGCGCGAGCCGCGCTCGATCGGCTCGACCTGCCGAAGGACGCCGTCGACCGAATCTCCGACCTCATGTCCGTCGGCGCCACTTTGATCGTCAGCGACAAGGGCATCGGCCGCCGCGCCGCCGCCGCGCTCGATTCCGATTTCATGATCGAGATGCCGTGATCCGGGTCTGAGATAAAGCTCTGAGGTCATCGTGCGGGGCGAGGTAAAAACTCAGCCCGCCGCCTTGATCAGGCGTTCGGCGGCGGCGCGCGCCTCGTTGGTGATTTCCGCGCCGGCCAGCATGCGGGCGATTTCCTCGCGGCGGCGTTCCTCGGCGACCTCGATGACCCGCGTCGCGACGCGCTGGCCCTTTTCCAAAGCGTCCTTGCTGATGACGTAATGCCGCGTCGCGCGCGCGGCGACCTGCGGCGCATGCGTCACGGCGAGCACCTGCACGTCGCGGCCGAGCCGCGCCAGCCGCATGCCGATGGCGTCGGCCACGGCGCCGCCGACGCCGGTGTCGATTTCGTCGAACACCAAAGTCGGCGCCGAGCCGCGATCGGCCAGCACGACCTTCAGCGCCAGGAGGAAGCGCGCCAGTTCGCCGCCCGAGGCGATCTTCATCATCGGTCCCGGCTTGGTGCCTGGGTTGGTCTGCACCCAAAACTCGACGCGGTCGATGCCGTTCGGTCCCGGAGAGGCCGGATCGGTCTGTATCTCGGTGGTGAACAAAGCGCGCTCCAGCTTGAGCGGCGGCAGTTCGGCGTTCACCGCCTTGTCGAGCGCGCCGGCGGCCTTGACGCGCGCCTTCGACAGCGCCTCGGCGGCGACGCGGTAATCGGCGTCGGCGGTGGCAGCGGCGGCGAGCAACGCCTTCAGTTTCTCCTCGCCGGCATCGATCAACGCGATGTCGTCATTGTATTTGCGCGCCAGCGCCGCGAGGTCATCGACCGGCACGGTGTATTTGCGCGCGGCGGCGCGCAGCGCGAACAGCCGTTCCTCGTTGCGCTCCAGTTCGGCCGGATCGAAATCGGCGGTACGGATCGCGGCTTCCAGATGCAGCCGCGTTTCTTCCAGCGCGTTGAGAGCGGCGTCGAGCGACTTGACCGCCGGTTCGACCAGCGACGGCGCCTGCGTGGCGCGCCGCTCCAGCCGGCGGATGACGCTGGCGAATTCCGGCACCGACGATTTCGAACCGGCGATGGCGTCATAGGCCTCGCGCAAATCTTCGGCGACCTTCTCCGACTGCATCATGATGGCGCGGCGGGTGGCGAGCGCGGTCTCTTCGCCCGGTTCGGGCTTGAGCTTGTCGAGTTCGTCGACGGCGTGGCGCAGCCAGTCGCTCTCGCGTTTGGCCCGTTCGACTTCGGCGCGGTGGCTGTCGGCTTCTTCCTGCGCGGCGCGGCGCGCCTCCCATAGGCTGGTGACTTTCGCGGCGCTGCCCTCGAGCGCGCCGAAGGCGTCGAGCAGGCTGCGGTGGGTGGCGGCATCGACCAGCGCGCGGTCGTCATGCTGGCCGTGGATCTCGACCAGCACCGAGCCCAGTTGCTTCATCACCTGCACGGTGACCGGCTGATCGTTGACGAAGGCGCGGGTGCGGCCGTCGGCGAACTGGACGCGGCGCAAGATCAATTCATCCTCTGCCGGGATATCGTTGGCGGCCAGAATGGCGCGGGCCGGATGCTTGGGCGACACCTCGAACACGGCGATGACCTGGCCCTGCTCCAGCCCCTGGCGCACCAAAGTCTGGTCGCCGCGCCCGCCCAGCGCCAGCGCGAAGGCGTCCAGCAGGATCGATTTGCCGGCGCCGGTCTCGCCGGTCAGCACGGCCAAGTGCCCGGCGAAATCGATGTCGAGCCGGTCGATCAGGACGATATCGCGGATGGAAAGGCGAGACAGCATGGCGCGGCGAATCCGATGAGCTACGCCATCATTAAAGACGCGGACGGCTGGCACAAGGGCAAGGAACTGCCGACAAGGAGCCCTAGCCCAAACCGACCTTCTTGAAGGCCTTGCTGATCCAGGAGCCCTTGTTCTCGTTCGGCTCCAGGCCGCCGCCCTTCACCAGGGCATAAGCGTGCTTGTACCATTCGCTGTCGGGGAAATTGTGCCCGAGCACGGCGGCCGCGGTCTGCGCCTCGCCGACGATGCCGAGCGACATATAGGCTTCCGTCAGACGCTCCAGCGCCTCTTCGACATGGCGCGTGGTCTGGTATTTCGTCACGACCACTTTGAAGCGGTTGATGGCGCCGGTGTAATCCTTCTTTTCCAGATAATAGCGGCCAATCTGCATTTCCTTGCCGGCCAGCTGGTCGCGCGCGACTTCCATCTTCTGCTTGGCGGTGACCGCGTATTCGCTGGTCGGGTATTTGCGGACCACTTCATCGAGCGCGGCGAGCGCCTTCTCGGTGCGGGCCTGATCGCGGGTAATGTCGGGAATTTCGTCGTAATAGGACGAGCCGATCAGAAACTGGGCATAAGCGGCGTCCGGACTGCCGGGATGCAGCGCGATGTATCGCTTCGAGGCGGTCACGCTCTCGTCGTAGGAGCCGGACTGATAATAGGCATAGGCCGACATGATCAGCGACTTGCGCGCCCATTCCGAGTAAGGGTGCTGGCGATCGACTTCTTCGAATTTCTTGACCGCTTTTGACGGGTCGCTCTTGTTGTTGAGGAGATAAAGCCCCTCATTGTAGAGGCGGTCGGCCGGCTCGTCGGGCGGCGTTTCGTCCTTGCCCCACAGGCTCGAGCAGGCGCCGAGGCTTGCCGCCAGCACCAGCAATGAGAGCGTGCACAATACGCGGCGCGACGTCGACCCGGCGGCTAAAGCCATATTACTCAAATCCCCTCAAAACCCCGCTGGTTTAGACGAAAAAGCGCGGTTCCGCCAAATGATTAGCAAGCGATTAGGCCGACATTCAGCCGGGATTAAGGCGTACGGTTAAGGTGAAAACCGCTAAAACGTCGCCGTCTCAGGAGACGTTCGGCCCATAGGCCGCCGCGGCCATCGCGGGCGCCGCCTCGGCATGGCCGCGCGAGCGGCGGACCGTCTCGGCAGTCCTGGCTTCAGGTTGCGCCTCGACCACCCGCCAGGCGGAGGTGTCGGCCATCAGCGCGGACAGGACCGCGTGGTTGAGCTTGTGGCCGCCGCGCACGGTCTTGTAGGCGGCGAGCAATGGCTGTCCGGCCAGCGCCAGATCGCCAATGGCGTCGAGCACCTTGTGGCGCACGAACTCGTCGGCGAAGCGCAGGCCTTCCGGGTTGAGCACCCGGTCTTCGCTGATCACCAGCGTATTATCGAACGAGGCGCCGAGCGCGAAGCCGGCGCTCCACAGACGCGACACATCCTTCATGAAACCGAAGGTGCGGGCGCGCGCGATTTCGCGGCGGAAGCTGTTGGGCTCGATGTCGAGCGCCATCTGCTGCTTGCCGATCAAGGGATGATCGAATGCGATTTCGGCCTCGACGCGGAAACCGTGGCCGTACGGGCGCAACTCGCCGAAAGCGTCGCCGTTGGCGACGCGGATGGTCTTGAGCACTTCGATATATTTGCGCGGCATAGCGCGCGAGGTCAGGCCGGCCTGATCGAGCGCCTCGACAAAAGCGGCGGCGCTGCCGTCCATGATCGGCACTTCCGGCCCATCGATCTCGACGACGACGTTATCGACGTTGAGACCGCGCAAAGCCGCGAGCAGATGTTCGGCGGTCGAGCAGATCGGGCCCGAGGCATCGCCCAAAACGGTGGCCAATTCGGTGGCGGTGACGGCGCGGACGTCAGCGCGGACTTCGCGCTCGACTTCGCCGTCCGCGAAAACGCGGCGGAAGACAATGCCGGCATCATCATCGGCGGGATTCAAGGTGAGCGTAACCGGGCGGCCGGAATGCACGCCGACGCCGGAGATGGCGACTTCATCGCGTAACGTGGTCTGCTTGACGCCCTTCATAGACCCCATTTCCGAAAAGACTTTGCCCGCCTTAAATAACCCGATTGCGGCACTGTCTTTTCGTATCCCCGTGAAAGCCTGTTTTCGGCCTTCGAAGCCTTATATGTGACCGCCCAACCAGCGGCGCGTCCGTGACCGAAAGCCCCGTACGCACCGCAACTTAGGCCAAGCGGGCGAGCGTCCCAAGACACGGATTCTTACCAACTGTTACTCTTTTTCGCCGCAATTTGCCGTACCCCCGGTCATGCAAACCCCGGCACTGGTTACCGCCGGCTGGGGCGCGCAGCGGCTCTAGAGGACCGCGACAAAGTGGCGTTATGCAAAATACACTAAATTATTCAATGACTTAACAGAGCGAACCGGGGCAGTTGGGCAAAAAAAAAGCCCCGCTCCGGTGCGACGGAGCGGGGCTGCTCGTATTCTGATCAGGCGTCAGTTGGCCTGACGGCGCAGGAAGGCCGGAATATCCAGCTGGTCTTCGTCGCTCGAATTATGCACAGGCGCGGGCCGGCCGTGCAGGTCGAGCCCCTGCGGCGCCGGGCGGCGGGCATATTCCGACACCGGATCGGCAGCCCGGACTTCCGGCTGGCGCGATTCGGGCGGACGATTTTCAGTGTGCCGGCCTTCCGGATTGCGGGCGGTCGGGCGCGGCTGCTGCCGGTCGAACTGCGGCATCGGCCGGGCGGCGCGCGGCGCCGGGGGCGCCTCGATCTCGTCGGCGCGTTTGCCGAGACCGACTGAGGCCAGACGCTGCATCAGCGACATGCGCTGCTTTTCCGGATGGTTCTCGACCGGCTCGCCGCGCTGGGCGTTGAGCTGGTTCTGGCCCGGCAGCGGCAATTCGTCGATACGCGGCATGCGCGGCGCGCGCATGACCGGCTCCGCCTGCGGCGGAATGAAGTTCGACGGAGTCGGGGCTTCGTAGGCGGCGTTTTCGCCGGGCGTGGGCTCGAACAAAGACGGCTTGATCGGCATCGGCCGGAACGAGACGTCCTCGATCCCGCTGGCCGGCAGAATGGCGGCGGCGACCGCGGCATGGGCGGCGTGGAAAGCCGTCAAATCCGCCTGCGGCGCGCTGGCCATCGCCGGTTTCGACGGCGACACGCGCTCGACTCGGTCGGCGATGCGCTTTGAATCGTTGCGCATCTTGCTGGCCAGTTCCTTCAGCGCGCTTTCGGCCGCGGGCTGCGGCTGCGCCATATGGCCGGTATGGTCGATGCCGGTGGCGACCACCGAGACGCGGATGATGCCTTCGAGGCTTTCGTCGAAGGTGGCGCCGACGATGATATTGGCGTCCTGGTCGACTTCCTCGCGGATGCGGGTCGCCGCTTCGTCGACTTCGTACAAAGTGAGATCCTTGCCGCCGGTGATCGAGATCAACAGGCCGCGCGCGCCCTTCATCGAGGCGTCGTCGATCAGCGGGTTGGCGATTGCCGCCTCAGCGGCGGTCAGCGCCCGCTTCTCGCCGGTGGCCTCGCCGGTGCCCATCATCGCCTTGCCCATCTCCTTCATCACCGCGCGAACGTCGGCGAAGTCGAGATTGATCAGGCCTTCCTTGACCATCAGGTCGGTGATGCAGGCGACGCCCGAATAGAGCACCTGGTCGGCCATGGCGAAGGCGTCGGCGAAGGTGGTCTTTTCGTTGGCGACGCGGAACAGGTTCTGGTTCGGGATGATCAGCAGGGTGTCGACCACCTTCTGCAGCTCAACGATGCCGGCTTCGGCAAAGCGCATGCGGCGCTGGCCTTCGAAGTGGAACGGCTTGGTCACCACGCCGACGGTGAGGATGCCGAGTTCGCGGGCGATGCGGGCGATCACGGGCGCGGCGCCGGTACCGGTGCCACCGCCCATGCCGGCGGTGACGAACACCATATGTGCGCCGGTGAGATGATCGCGCAATTCGTCGATGACTTCCTCGGCGGCGGCGCGGCCGACCTCGGGCTGGGAGCCGGCGCCGAGACCCTCGGTGACCTGCGTGCCCATCTGGACGATGCGTTCGGCTTTCGACAGCGTCAAAGCCTGGGCGTCGGTGTTGGCAACGACGAAATCGACGCCCTGGAGGCCGGCCGAGATCATGTTGTTGACCGCGTTGCCGCCGGCGCCGCCGACGCCGAACACGGTGATGCGCGGCTTCATTTCGCGAATGTCGGGAATCTTCAGGTTGATCGTCATGGTTGCCTCTCGATTGCACCGGCGCGTTCGCCGCTCATCAGGTTTATTAGAAACTTTCGCGTAGCCATTGACCGACGCGGTTCATGTAGCCGCCGGTTCCCGTCATCAGTCGCCGCGTTCGCCGCGGTTCGAAATGTTCCAGATGCGCCGCCTGCGGATAGACCAGCAGGCCCGCCGCCACCGCGAAAGCCGGCCCCTTGGCCGCCTCCGGCAAACCGGCAAGACCGAGCGGACGGCCGATGCGGACCGGACGGCGCAGGATGCGCGTGGCCAGATCGGCGATGCCCGGCAGTTGACTGCCGCCGCCGGTCAACACCACCCGCGCGCGCGGCTCGGCCGCGAAGGGCGAAGTCGACAGGCGATCGCGTACAAGTTCCAGAATTTCCTCGACGCGCGGCTTGATGATCCGCACCAAAGTCGCGCGCGAGATGAACTGCGGCGGCTCGCGCTCGTCATCCCCCACCGACGGCACCGTGATCATGTCTCGTTCGTCCGATCCACCAGTCAAAACACTGCCATAAATCGCTTTGATTCGCTCAGCGCTGGAAATCCGGGTGTTGAGGCCGCGAGCGATGTCCATGGTGACGTGGTGACCGCCGAGCGCGAAGCCGTCGGCATGGACGAAACGGCCGCCGGAGAAGACCGCGAACGAGGTCGTGCCGGAGCCAAGATCGATGCAGGCAGCGCCCAGATCAGCTTCATCGTCCGCCAAACAGGCCAGACCGGCGACATAAGGCGAGGCGACCATGGCCTCGACCTCGAGATGGCTGCGTTCGACGGTTAGCATGAGGTTGCGCACCGTCGGCACGTCGGCGGTGACCATATGCATATCGACGCCAAAGCGATGGCCGACCATGCCGCGCGGCTCGCGGATGCCGGAAGCGGCGTCGAGCGAATAGCCGATCGGCAGCGAATGCAACACGGCGCGGCCGTCGCGCACCGAATGGCGGGAGGCCGCGGCCAGAACGCGGGCGATGTCGCCGTCGGCGACGGCGCCGCCGTTCAATTCGATATCGGCGATGAAGCGCTCGCTGTCGAGGCGGCCGCCGGACAGCGATACCACCGCGGATTCAAGCTGCACGCCGGCCATGCTCTCGGCGGTATCGATGGCGTGACGGACGACCTCCTCCGCCTCCACCAGATCGACCACCGAGCCGGCCTTCATGCCGCTCGCGGCGGTATGGGCAAACCCCATGATGCGCACGCCATGGCTACGCCGGCGCAGCACATCCTGCGGCGCCTGCGGCTCGAGCCGCGCGATCATGCAGACGACCTTGCTGGTGCCGATATCGAGCGCGGCGACGACAGCGGCGCGGCGCGGCGACACCGGTTTCATCTTGGGGGTCAGGCCGAAGCGCAGCACGCTCATGCGTCGCCGCCCTTCTTCTTCGGCGTCTTGTTTGACGAATTGGCGGCGGCCCTGAGCGCGTCCTGGCGCGCAGCGTAAGCGGCTTCCGACTGGCGGACGCTGACGCGATCGGTCAGCCGCAGATCGACGACGATGATGTCGCGCGACAGAAGCTTCTTGTCGCGGTCGAGATTGGCCAAATTCTGCAGCGCCCGCTCCGGCTCGTTTTCCGGCAGCAGCACTTCGAGGCCGTTCTTCAAATGCAGGTTCCAGCGCCGCTCGGCGACCAGCACCGCGGCATCGACCTGCCGCGCGAACACCGGATAGCGGGAAAGCAGCGCCAGAAAATCGGCCGACTGCCGCTCAGCGCCGCTGCCGACGACTTGCGGCAGATCGGCGAAGCGATCGGCGATTGTCAGCGCGAGAACGGTGCCGTCGGCGGCGATCAGCGAGACGCGCGCGTCTTTCTGCCAGAGCGCGAAGGCCTTGCGCTCCTTGATCTCGATGCGCAGACGGCCGGGATAAAGCTTGAGCACGGTGGCATCGGCGATCCACGGATTGGTCAGGAGGCGCGCGCGGGCCTGCGCGGCGTCGAGAAACAGCAGCGAGGTGTGTTCGGTGATGCCGGCGGTTTTGAGAATGTCGTCGCGGCCCAGTTCCTGCTCGCCGGCGAGGGCCACCTCAGCAATGCCGAAACCGGCGGCGTTGGCGGCGTCATCGCAGAGGTTTTGCAGGTTGGCGGCGATATCCGGGCCATGGCCGCCTTTGACGACGCCGTAGCAGACGCTTGAGAGCAGCAGCAGCGCCACCGAGGACGAGCCGAGGCCGCGCGGAATTTCGAGTTCGATCAGCGCCGAAAACCAGCGGCGCACTGTCCGCGTCCAGCCGTAATGGGCGAGCCGATGCGGACGCAAACCCGCCGATGCGGGCCGGACCGAGTGACCTGACGATTGAGCGAGGTATCCGCGGCGATCCATCGCAACCGGTTCTTCAAACGTTGGCCCAGAATGGGCGGCAAGCTCTGGCACGGGCGCGGCGACGCCCGGGACC
>CAMAUC010000102.1 GCA_945861265.1 Rhizobium sp. Q54
TCCAGATGCACCGGCTCGATGGTGGTGACGATAGCGACATGCGGCCGCACCATCGCCACCAGCGGCGTGATCTCGCCGGCATGGTTCATGCCGATTTCGAATACCGCGTATTTGACGGTCGCCGGACAGCGCGCCAGCGACAAAGGCACGCCCCAGTGATTGTTGTAAGACGCAGCCGAGGCATGCGTTTCGCCATCGGCGGACAGCGCCAGACGCAGCGCCTCTTTGGTGCCGGTCTTGCCGACCGAACCGGTGACGGCGATGATTTTCGCATTCGTGCGCGCGCGCGCGGCTCGCGCCAGATCGCACAACGCCTCCAGCACATCGTCGACCAGCAGCAACGGCGTATCGGCGGAAAATATCGCGCGCTTGGCGCGGGCGACGATGGCGAGCGACGCGCCGGACTTCCAAGCCGCGGCGACGAAGTCGTGACCGTCGCGCGCATCGGTCAGGGCAACGAAGGCTTCGCCCTGCGCCACGGTGCGGCTGTCGATGGAGATGCCGGTGACGCCGTCCGGCAGCGCGCCGGATGTTTCGGCGCGCATCGCGGCAGCCATGTCGGAGACGGTCCATAGGGTGGTCATGTGCGCTGTTCCTGCAAAGCCTCGGCCACCGCTTCATGGTCGGAAAAATGCAGCACCTTATCCCCGACGATCTGGCCGACTTCGTGGCCCTTGCCGGCGATCAACAACACGTCGCCTTTATTCAATTCCTTGATGCCGGCGCGGATGGCTGACGCGCGGTCGCCGATTTCGGTGGCGCCGGCCGCTTGCGCCAAAATTGCGGCGCGGATCGCGGCCGGATTTTCGCTGCGCGGATTGTCGTCGGTGATAATGACGCGGTCGGCATTGTCATGGGCGATGCGTCCCATGATCGGCCTTTTCCCCATGTCGCGGTCGCCGCCACAGCCGAAGACGACGATGAGCCTGCCGCTGACATAAGGCCGCAACGCGGCGAGCGCCTTGGCCAGCGCATCCGGCTTGTGCGCGTAGTCGATAAATATGGGAGCGCCATTGCGCGTGCCCGCCAGTTCAAGCCGCCCTTTGGCGCCGGTGAGCTTTTCCAGCGCGGCGAAGACGCGCGCGGGCTCGGCGCCGGTGGCAATAACCAATCCGGCGGCGACCGCGGCGTTCTGCACCTGGAAGCCGCCGACCAAAGGCAGCTTCACATTATATGTACGGCCGCCATGTGCTTGACTATTATGCGCGATCTCGACGGCCTGCGCGAAGCCGTCGATCGAACCGCCGACGAGTTTGATGTCGTCGCCTTTTTCGCCGACTGTCATGATCCTGAGGCCGCGCGCTTGCGCTGCCGCGACGACCTGTCCGGAATAGCAATCGTCGACATTGATGACTGCCGTGCCGCCGGGCGCGACCAGGTCGGAGAACAGCCGCAGCTTGGCGGCGAGATAGGCTTCGATCGTCGGATGATAGTCGAGATGGTCGCGCGACAGATTGGTGTAGGCGCCGGCGGCGATGCGCACGCCATCGAGGCGGTGCTGATCGAGACCGTGCGACGATGCTTCCAGGGCCAGATGCGTGACGCCCTCGCTCGCCAGCCGGTCGAGCGAGCGATGCAGTTCGACCGGGTCGGGCGTGGTCAGCGAGCCGTATTCCTCACCCTTCGGCGACACGACGCCGACGGTGCCGATGCTGGCGGCTTGCAGGCCGAGCGTCGCCCAGATTTCGCGCGTGAAGGCGGCGACCGAGGTCTTGCCGCTGGTGCCGGTGACAGCAACGATTGTATCCGGCTGGCGCGCGAAGAATGCCGCGGCGGCGAGCGACAAAGTGCGCCGCGCATTGTCGACCTGAATGAATGCAATGCCGGCCGGCAAACCCTCCGGCCGATGCTCGCCGGCAATCGCCGCTGCGCCGGCGGCGGCGGCCTTGGCGGCGAATTGCGCGCCGTCGGCCTTGTTGCCGGGGATCGCGACGAACAGAAATCCGGGCTTCACCTTGCGGCTGTCGGCGGTCACGCCGGTTGCCTCGATCGCGGCAAGGCCTGGATCGATGAAAGCGCCGGCTAAGAGATCGCGCAGTTTCACCGCATCACCTTGTTGCTGACCAGCAGCATCTGTTCGGCCTTGGGCAAATCGAAACGCGGTTGAATATTCAGGAGCGGCGCGACGCGCTCGATGACGCGCGCCGCCGTCGGGCCGGCGTTCCAGCCGGCGGTGGCGTAGCCGCGGGTTTCCTTGGTCGCCTGCGGTTCGTCGAGCATGACCAGCAGCAGATAGCGCGGCTTGTCGGCCGGCAACACCGCCATGAAATCGGTCAGCAGCCTGGTCTTGGAATAGCGGCCGTTGATCACCTTCTCGGCGGTGCCGGTCTTGCCGCCGATGTAATAGCCCTTGACGTTGGCTTCCTTGGCGCTGCCGATCTCGGCGTTCAGCCGCATCAGGTAGCGCATCTTGACGCTGGTCTCCGGCTTGAGCACCTGTTTGGCCACCGCCTTGACCTCTTCCTCGCTGCGCTTGAGGAAGGTCGGCGGAATGAGCAAGCCGCCATTGAGCGTGGCGGCGACGCCCATCACCGCCTGCAGCGGCGCCACCGACAGGCCATGACCGAAGGCGATGGTCACGGTGCTGATCTCGCCCCAGTTTTTCGGCACGATCGGCTCGGCGCTTTCCGGCAATTCGGTGCGCAACCGGTCCAGCTGGCCCAATTTCTTGAGGAACGCCTTGTGGTAGTCGACGCCGAGCGACAGCGCCAGCTTGGCGGTGCCGATGTTGGACGAGTAAGTGAAGATTTCCGGGATCGACAGCATCCGGTTCTGCGCGTGGTAATCGTGAATGGTGAACTTGCCGTAGCGCAGCGAGCCGCGCGCGTCGAATTTGGTATCGAGATTCATGCGGCCGGAGTCGAGGCCCATCGCCAAGGTCAGGGCCTTGAAGGTCGAGCCCATTTCGTAGACGCCGGTGGTCAGCCGGTTGATCCGCGTCGGGTCGTTGGCTTCCTTCGGATTGTTCGGATCGTAATCGGGCTCGGACGCCATGGCGACGATCTCGCCGGTGTTGACGTCGAGGATGACGCCGGCTGCGGCTTTGGCGCTAAATTTCTCGCGCGCCTTGGCCAGTTCATCGCGCAGCGCGAACTGAACGCGCAGATCGAGCGCCAGATCGACCGGCCGTTGCAGGCGGTCGGTGGCGAGCCCGGCCATATGCAGCGCGGCGAGACCCTGCCCGTCGAGCCATTTTTCGATGCCGGCGATGCCCTGGTTGTCGACATTCACATGGCCGATCTCGTGCGACACCGTCGGCCCGTTCGGATAGACGCGCTTGTTCTCGGTGAGGAAGCCGACGCCGGGCAGACCGAGGCGGTGAATTTCCTGCTGCTGCTTGGGCGTGATTTCGCGCTTGAGCCAGACGAAGCCGCGCTTCGACGACAGCCGTTCGCGCACTTCGCTGGCGTCGAGATCGGGCATCACCGCGGTCAACAGTTCGACCGCCTCGTCGACGTCGATCAGCTTGCGCGGCTCGGCGAAGAGCGAGGGTGTCTTGACGTCGGTGGCGATGATGGCGCCATTGCGGTCGAGAATATCGGGGCGCGAGGTGGCGACAGCGTCCTGGGCGACCCGGCGGCCGGCGCCGTGACCGTCGCTGACCGCCGCGAACATCACCAGACGCAGCGCGATGATGCCGTAGACGCCAGCGATGGCGACGATGGCCAGTCCAAGCCGCGCCTTTGCCTTCACATTGCGATCGACGTCGTGGCCATAGAGCAACGAACGCAGCGCGCGCTGCCAGCGCGCGTCACCGGGCTTGCGCTTGACCATGGTGGTCGTCACGCTCATCGCGGCCTCTTGACCGCCGGCACGCTGCCGGTCGTATCGGGGGCGGATGGCGCCAGCATGGTGGCGATCGGATCGGCCGCCGCAGGCTGCGGAAGCGGACGCTCTGGCAATGCATCGAAAGTGTCGAACTGCGTGGCGCCGATGGCCTTGAGTTTCAAATGACGTTCGGCGAGACCCTGAATGCGGTCCGGCGTATCGAGCCGCGCCCATTCAGCGCGCAGCCGCGCGGTGGCGTCGCGCTCGCGGCGCAGCTCGTTGCGAATTTTGCCGATACGTTCGGCCTGTAGCGTCGAATCGAACTTGATCTTGTAGACGAACGACGCCGACAGGATCAGCACCGCGATCACCAATATGTTGATGAGGCGCATGACCTAACGCCCCTTCATCACATCGTCGAGCGACGGCAGGCGTGGCAGAAGATCGGACAGGTCGGCATCATGCGCGGGGGCTTCGGTGCGCTCGGCGGCGCGCAATTTGGCGGAGCGGGCGCGCGGGTTGCGCGCATTTTCCTGCGCGTCGGCGACGACGGGACGCTTGGTCAAAGTCGTGAAGCTGGCGGCGGCGTGCTCGACATGAGGCAGATGGCGCGAGCCGCCGCGCGCTTCGCCGCGCGACACGAGAAACGATTTGACGATGCGGTCCTCGAGCGAATGAAACGACACGACGACAAGGCGGCCGCCGGGTTTGAGAATGCGCTCGCTGGCGGACAGCGCGCCGGCCAGTTCGCCGAGTTCGTCATTGACGAAAATGCGCAGCGCCTGAAAGGTGCGCGTCGCCGGGTGAATCTCGTTTGGCTTTGACCGCACCACCGAACCGACAATGCGCGCCAGTGCGGTGGTGGTCGTGATCGGCGCGTCAGTGCGCGCCTTGACGATGGCGCGGGCAACGCCGCGCGAATGGCGTTCCTCACCGAGCAGGAAAATGATGTTGGCAAGATCGCGCTCGTTGGCCACTGCGACGACATCGGCGGCGCTGGGTCCATCCTTGGCCGATCCTGTTGAACTCATGCGCATGTCGAGCGGACCGTCGAGCCGGAACGAGAAGCCGCGCTCGGCCTGGTCGAGTTGCATCGACGACACGCCGACATCGAGCACGACGCCATCGACCTGCGCGAAACCGCATTGCCGGGCGACGTCGTCGAGATTGGAAAAGCGGTCCTCGACCAAAGTGAGCCGCCCGCCCGACGCCTCGACCATGTCGAAGCCCGAAGCGATCGCGGTCTGGTCGCGGTCGATGCCGATCACCTGGCAGTCGGCGGCGGCAAGCATCGCCGCGCTGTAGCCGCCGGCGCCATAGGTGCCGTCAATGTAAATGCCGCCATCGCGGACCTTGAGGAACTCAAGCGCCGGAACGCCAAGGACGGGAATATGACGCTCCGTCATGGCGACGCGGCTCCGCACACGGATGCCCGTCCCGCGCGTTCGCCGGCCGATCCGATATCCCGATGGAGGCTGACGGTGACGCTCATGCGGGGCGCAACTCTCGGTCTTGGTTGAATGGTTGGCTACCATGGGTGCGATGGACGTCGAAAAAATGACCTCTGAATGGCCCCGCCCCGCCGCCCCGGCCGGGAGCGTCGGCGCTTCGTGCCGAACCTATTAAGCCACTCTTAAACTTAAGGATTTGTTTCTGCTCGGCAGCGGCGCGGGCGCACGGGTTGATTTCCGCGCCGACAAGGCCGAATGATGCAGCCGCACTCCCCTTTTTGCCCTCATTTGTCGGTTAAGTCCCGGTCATGTCAGCGTTTCTTCCGGATTACTTCATTGTCTCGGATGTCGTCCCGTCGCCCAACGTGGACGAACGCGCCGAAGGCCGTCCGCCGGACATGATTCTTCTGCACTACACCGGCATGAAAACCGGCGAGGCCGCTCTGGAGCGGCTGTGCACGCGCGAGGCCAAGGTATCGGCGCACTATGTGGTGTTCGAGAGCGGCCGCATCGTGCAATGCGTGCCGGAGACGATGCGCGCATGGCACGCCGGCGTCTCGTCCTGGGCGGGCGAGACGGATATCAATTCGCGCTCGATCGGCATCGAGATCGTCAACCCCGGTCATGAATTCGGCTACCGCGACTTCCCGTTGCGCCAGATCGCGGCGGTGATCTCGCTGTGCAAGTCGATCGTCACGCGGCGCGGCCCGATCAGCGCCGAGCGTGTGCTGGCGCATTCCGACGTGGCGCCATCGCGCAAGCAGGACCCGGGCGAAAAATTCCCGTGGGAACTGTTGAACGACTCCGGCATCGGCCACTGGGTGCGCGCGGCGCCGCTCAATCTCGACGGCGCCACCATTCAACCCGGCGATCAGGGCGAGGCGGTGATGCGGCTGCAACGCACCTTCAGCATTTATGGCTACGGGATCGACGAATCCGGTCTCTATGACGACACGACGCGTGACGTCGTCGCAGCGTTTCAACGGCATTTCCGCCCGGCCCGCGTCGACGGCATCGCCGATCCCTCTACCCTGCTGACGCTGCGCGCGTTGATCGAAACCCGGCCGGGGCCGCTGGTTTAATCGGGAATTTCATTTTTTTATTTGCGCATGATCTTGTCCGACAACCGGTTCCCACTTTTCGGGATCATGCGCCCAAGCGCCACGGCGCGTGGCCGAAGCGCTCGTGCAGGAATTCGAGAAACACCGCGACGCGCGGCAGCCGGTGCCGGCCGGCCGGATAGATCGCGGCGAGCGGATAGGGCTCGCTGTGATGCACGTCCGACAGCAGCGCCACGAGTTCGCCTTTGCGCAGCCGGCCGCCGACGATAACGTCGGACAGCCGGACGATGCCGGCGCCTTCGACGGCCAGCCGCACCGCCGCTTCGGCGTCGTCGGTCGTCACCCGCGGCCGCACTTCGACAATGTCGATGCCGCCGCGCGTCTTGAACGGCCAGCGGTTAAGGCCGGGCCCGGCGACGACGATGCAGTCATGGCCTCTGAGATCGGCGCCCACCTCGGGCGTGCCGCGCTGCGCGAGATAGGACGGCGCGGCGCAGATGACGCGTTGCAGGTCGGCGATCTTGCGATGGATGAAGGGCCCTTCCGGAATGTGCCCGGAGCGCACGGCGATGTCGGATTGTTCGTCGATCAAATCGACCAGACGGTCGGTGATGGACAGATCGATGTCGATCTCCGGATAGCGGGCGAGAAAATCGGCCAGCGCCGGGGCGAGCTGATGCAGGCCGAAAGCGGTGCCCGAATTGATGCGCAGTTTGCCGCGCGGCGCGCCGCGCACGACCTCGGCCTCCGCTTCCTCGATATCGGCGACGATGCGGCGGGCGCGGGCCAGAAACGTCTCGCCTTCCGGCGTCAGCGCCAGCCGGCGCGTGCTCCGCTCCAGGAGTTTAACGCCCAAACGGTCCTCCAGCCGCGAAATCAGTTTCGAGACCCCGACGGCGTTATCCCTAAGTCACTGGCGGCAAGCGAGAAATTACCGCGATCAAGGACGCGGACGAAGACTCGCAGGTCGGAGGTGGCATCCATATTCGTTCCATTTGGTCATAGATGTATGGATACAATCGAGGATTATCATATTTGCGAAAGATAATACTATGCATTTGTGGAATGGGCAGACGCAAAAAGTGCCCGCTAGGAGATTGAAAATGACCTACGCAACCGTCCAGGCCGCCGGCTTTATTGACTCCACCGCCGTCGAGCAGCAGGCCCGTGCCGCCCGCGCCGACGCCACCCGCGAAGTCTTCGCCGCATTGGCCGCCCAGTTCAGCCAGCTCATGAGCGCCCTTCGCCCGGCCCGGCAAGTCGCCGGCCAGCCGCAGACCGGCGCCTACGCCTGATCCGATTTCGTTTCGAAACCGACTGAAGCTGCTTTTCTACCCGAACGTTGACTGAGAGCTGGCGCGTCCTCACTCCTCCAGGACGCGCATACTTGCCCCAAGAGGCATGCCCGGACCGGTCCCCTCTCGGACCGGTCCGGGCTTTTTTTTGCGATCAACCATTCGCGCGACCGAAACTTGACGCCACGCACCGCCGCCCCCACACCTATCCCGTCAGTCGGCTGGACGGCCGTCCCGGCTAGGCCCGAAAGGGTGCCGGGGAGGAAAGTCCGGGCTCCATGGACGAACGGTGCCGGATAACGTCCGGCGGGGTTGGCTCGCGCAAGCGAATTGGCCTCAGGGAAAGTGCCACAGAAAACAGACCGCCTCGGCCGCGTTGTGTATTGGCCGGGGTAAGGGTGAAACGGTGGGGTAAGAGCCCACCGCGCTCGTCAGCAATGACAGCGGCACGGCAAACCCCACCGGGAGCAAAACCGAATAGGAATGACGCAGGGGGCGCAAATGCCCCTAGGTCCGTCCGGGCCAGTCATTCGGGTAGGTTGCTAGAGACGCCGGGTAACCGGCGGATTAGAGGAATGGCCGTCACGTCTGCTTACGGAAGCGGGCCATACAAAACCCGGCTTACAGGCTGGCTGATAATGTTAAGGGGGCTCGGCGGGAAACCACCGGGCCCCCGCCAATTTCGACGACGCATTTGCGTCCGCAAAGGAATTTTAAACTGAAGGGCCACCGTACTCGACTCGCTATCGAAAAGCTAAAGCGCGCAAGGGCTTGACGGGTAGTTTTGGGGATAGAATTTGGTTGAGGAAGGCGATTATTTGATCAGGACTTGCGGCGACAAAGATTTTACGGAGCGTGTTCAGACCGAGAGCGA
>CAMAUC010000103.1 GCA_945861265.1 Rhizobium sp. Q54
CGGTGATCGCATTTTCCAACGGCCAGCCGGTCGACGGCTTCATGGGCGCGTTGCCGGAATCGCAGGTGGTCGCGTTTCTCGAGAGGCTGACCAAGGGCAAGATCGGCGACGAAGGCGCCGATCAGTTGAAGGCCGCCGAGGACGCACTCGCCGCGGGCCAAGCCGCCGAGGCCGCCGATATTTACGCTCAGATACTGGCGCAGGACTCCGGCAGCATCCCGGCGCTCGCAGGTCTCGCGCGCTGCTACATCGCGACCGGCAATCTCGAGCAGGCGGCAAAGACGCTTGCGATGATTCCGGAAGCAAAGCAGAACGATCCTGCAGTCGCCGCCGCGCGCGCCGCGCTTGAAATTGCCGAGCAGGCGAAGTCCCTCGGCCCGATCGATGAATTGCAGAAGAAGGTTGCCGCCGATCCGCTCGATCATCAGGCACGCTTCGATCTCGCCGCGGCACTTAACGTGAAAGGCGACCGCGACGCCGCAGCCGATCATCTGCTGGCCATCGTCAAGCGCGACCGTAAGTGGAACGAAGACGGCGCGCGTAAACAGCTGGTGACGTTCTTCGAGGCCTGGGGTCCGACCGACCCGGCGACCTTGGAAGGCCGCAAGAAGCTGTCGTCGATTTTGTTTTCTTAGTTCGCAAGGGCTGTCATCCGCCGAGGCATTTTGCTCGTACTGCAGGATGACGCGCGAGGAGTTGCTGCCATGCCCATGAACGCCGAATATCGCGGACCGATCGATTTGCCGGGGACCATTCCGGTGTTCCCGCTGCCGGGCGCGCTGTTGCTGCCGCGCGGACAGATGCCGCTCAATATTTTCGAGCCGCGTTATCTGGCGATGATCGACGACGCTTTCCGTGACGGCCATCGCCTGATCGGCATGATCCAGCCCGAAGGCGTGCACGAGGCGCCGCGCGGCAAGCCGGCGCTGTACAAGATCGGCTGCGTCGGCCGCATCACCCAGCTCGCCGAAAGTGGCGACGGCCGCTACATCATCGAGCTCACCGGCGTGTCGCGCTTTCGCGTCGAGGAGGAGTTGAAAGTCAACACCGACTACCGACAATGCAAGGTAACTTACGCGCCGTTTGCCGATGATTTTACGCCACGCAAGGGCGAGGAGAGCGTCGACCGGGAAGGCCTGCTGCGCGCGTTGACCGACTTCATGAACGCCAACGACATGAAAGCCGACTGGGACGACATAGAGCAAGCGCCAACCGAGGCTCTGGTCAACGGGCTGTCGATGATGTCGCCCTATGGTCCGCCGGAAAAGCAGGCGCTGCTGGAGGCGCCGGATCTCAAGACCCGCGCCGATCTGCTGGTCGCCATCACCGAAATCGAACTCGCCAAGAAAAACATCGAGGGCGAGCCACAGCTGCAGTAGCGCGCTTTCGCGGAGGCGCAGTTTTGGGCTATACTGGGCCTCACATCCGCTGGAGCTTCCAATGCCCACCGATAGCACCACCTCCCCCGACCGCCCCGCCGGCAGTGTCGACCCAAAGCTTCTGGAAATCCTGGTCTGCCCACTGACCAAAACCGCGCTCGAATACGACCAGGCAAAGCAGGAACTGATCTCGCGCAAGGCCAAGCTCGCTTATCCAATCCGCGACGGCATCCCGATCATGCTGCCGGAAGAAGCGCGGCGTCTCGACTAAACCGACACACGCCATCAATCAAAAAAGTAACTGGGAAGGAAACTTGAATGATCAAGATCTGGGGCCGCAACACCTCCTCCAATGTGCAGAAGGCGATGTGGGCGGTGGGCGAACTGGGCCTGGAACACACCCGTATCGATGTCGGCGGCGCCTTCGGCAAGACCAAGGAGCCCGCCTATCTTGCCATGAACCCGAATTCTCTGGTGCCAACTTTGGAAGAAGAAGACGGTTTCATCCTTTGGGAATCCAATTCGATCATCCGCTATCTCGCCGGCAAGCATGACAAGGCCGGCGTGCTGGAGCCGAAGGATGCGCACCAGCGCGGCCTCGCCAGCCAGTGGATGGATTGGCAGCTCACAGTCGTCGGGCCAGCGATCTTTCAGGCCTTCTGGGGATTGATTCGCACGGCCGAAGACAAGCGCGACCACGCCGCGATCAAGACGTCGCAGGACAAGACCACCGATTGCATGGTCATTCTCGACAAGCAACTCGGCAAAACCGCCTTCGTCGCCGGGCCGAATTTTTCCTACGGCGACATTCCGGTCGGCGTCATGTGCTATCGCTATGTTCAGTTAGTGCCGAACCGCCCGGCGACACCGAACCTCGACCGCTGGTATGCGGCCATCTCATCGCGCAAGGCGTTCAAGGATCACGTCGGAAGCATTCCGCTGAGTTGAGCTTCTTATCCCTCCCATTTGGGGGAGGGATAAGGAAGGTCTACACTGCTTCCCCCCGCATCAGCTTCGGCACGTCGCCGGTAAAGCCGGCGGCCTCGCGGATAAAGACTTTCTTCAAGGCCGGAATGCGTTCGACGACGCCAAGGCCGACGTCGCGCGCCAGCCGCAGCACGTCGGAGTGATTGGAAAACAATTTGTTCAATCCGTCGGTGGCGATGCCCATGGTCGCGGTGTCGAAACGGCGCCAGCGCTGATAACGCTCAAGCACATCGTATCCGCCGATATCGAGACCGAGCCGCGCCGCGTCGGCGATCGCCTCGGCCAAAGCGGCGACATCGCGCAGGCCCATATTGAGGCCCTGGCCCGCTATCGGATGAATGACATGCGCGGCATCTCCGACAAGCGCCAGCCGCTCGGCGATGAATTCGCGCGCGGTGAACAGGCCAAGCGGAAACGCTTTGCGCGGACCGACGACTTTCAGGTCGCCAAGATGCAGGCCAAAGCGTTTCTCCAGCTCGGCATGAAATTCCTCATCCGGCAGCGCGATCATGCGCTCGGCCTCGCGGTTGCTTTCGGTCCACACAATCGACACGCGATTTCCGGTCAGCGGCAGAATCGCAAAGGGCCCGGCGGGCAGGAAATGCTCCTCGGCGCGGCCATTGTGTTCGCGCTCATGTGCGACGGTGGTGACGATGGCCGACTGATCGTAATTCCAGCCGTGTGTGACGATGCCGGCCTGTTCGCGGATTTTCGAGCGCGCGCCGTCAGCGCCGACCAATAAACGCGCCTGGAGCGTCTCGCCATTGGCGAGCGTGACGCCGATACTGTGCGGCGCGTTGTCGAAATTACTGACCGCGGTCGCGCGCAGATCGACGCCAAGTTCCTGCGCCTTCGCCACCAGCGCATCAATCAGATGCCGGTTCTCGATCATATGCGCGAATGCTTCGCACGCAGGCAAGTCTACGCCGCCTGCGTAAACTTGGCGGCTTTGTTCGACCTCGCCGCCAAATGTCAGGAAAGTCGGCCGCACCACGTCGTCGAGCTTGGAGTCGGTCACCACCATATCGAGGATCGGCTGCGCGCCATCGGCGACTGCGTCCCAGACGCCGATCGCCTCAAACAGCCGCCGCGCCGCCGCCGCGATCGCCGTGGCGCGCGGGTCCTTCGAGGGCACATGCGCCAGCGCCGGATCAGCCACCGTAATCGTGAAACTGTCGCCCAGCGCCTGGCGTAGCGCGATCGCCAGCGCCAGACCGGCAAAACCGGCGCCGCCGATCACGACATCGGCGCGCTGCGAGGGTGCGGTCTTTTTCATCGCAATTCCTTGCCAATTCCTTGGCGGTTCCTTGTAAATCTCGGGCGACCATAGCAGGTTGAGGGACCGTTTTGACCACGTCCGGAAGCCGCACATGAGTACCGCCGTCGACGACCTGATTGGCATCCTCGACCTTGAAGAACTCGACCTCAATCTGTTTCGCGGGCGCTCGCCGCAGAACGGCTGGCAACGCGTCTACGGCGGACAGGTGATCGGCCAGGCTCTGGTTGCGGCGGTCCGGACAGTCGAGCCGGACCGGCTGGCGCATTCGATGCACGCTTATTTTCTGCTGCCGGGCGACCCCAAGGTGCCGATCATCTACGACGTCGATCGCATGCGCGACGGCAAGAGCTTTACCACCCGCCGCGTCACCGCCCGCCAGCATGGCCATCCGATCTTTTCCATGCTCGTGTCTTTCCACACGCATGAGGAAGGTCTCGAGCATCAGGCCCAAATGCCGGACGTGCCGCCGCCTGAACAATTGCCGACCGAGAAAGAAGTTCGCGCGAAATACCTGCCGTTGTTGCCGGAAGCCGTTCGCCGCTATTACGAACGCGAGCGGCCGATCGAAATGCGTCCTGTCGAGTTTGACCGCTATACCGGCAAGAAATATCCCGACGGCCGTTTCCACGTCTGGATCAAGATCAACGGCCGGCTGCCCGACGAGCTGTCGCTCCACCAGTGCGCGCTGGCCTATGCCTCCGACATGACCCTGCTCGACGCCTCGCTCACGCCGCACGGGCGCACCTTGTTCGAGAAGGAATTCATGGCGGCGAGCCTCGACCACGCCCTCTGGTTGCACCGGCCGTTCCGGGCCGACGAATGGCTGCTTTACGCGCAGGATACGCCCAGCCTGCAGGGCTCGCGCGGCTTTGCCCGAGGCCTGATTTTCACCCGCGACGGCGCTCTGGTTGCGTCGGTGGCTCAAGAAGGCCTGGTCCGGCTGAGGCGCGGCGAACCCGGCAAATAGGTCAATAGACCTGTCCTGGAATGCCCACGCGGCAGGCCGTTGCTTGTGGGCGCGGCAAAAATGCCGCTTAAACTTTATGCCATCTGCCGCTAGTTTGTTCGTGCGCACTCGCCGGCCCGATCCGGCGGGGTTTCCATTCATTTCCGTCACCGAAACTCCGGAAAGAACGCCATGAAGCTGGTCATCGCCGTCATCAAGCCTTTCAAGCTCGACGAGGTGCGCGACGCCCTCACCCGCATCGGCGTCCACGGCATGACCGTGAGCGAGGTCAAGGGCTATGGACGGCAGAAGGGGCACATGGAGATTTATCGCGGCGCCGAATACGCCGTGAACTTCCTGCCAAAAGTACGCATCGAACTGGGCGTCGCTTCCGAGCAGGTCGAGCAGGTGATGGACGTGCTCGCCGCCGCCGCCCGCACCGGGCAGATCGGCGACGGCAAGATCTTCGTCACACCGATGGAGCAGGCGGTGCGCATTCGCACCGGCGAAACCGACGTCGACGCGCTTTAGCCAATTCTGAAAAGCAAATTCAATAAATTCCGGGGGGAATTACAATGACACAGGCACGTTCGCGCCTTGTTGCCGCAATGGTCGCGCTGTCCGCAATCGTCATCAACACATCGGCCTTCGCGCAGACCGCCGCGCCTGCCAGCACGATCGACAAAGCCGACACGGCCTGGATGATCGCCGCCACCGGCCTTGTGCTGATGATGACCATCCCAGGCCTCGCATTGTTTTACGCCGGCATGGTGCGCAAGAAGAACGTGCTCGCCACCATGGCGCAATCGATGGCCGCGACATTCCTGGTGTCGATCCTGTGGGCGGTCGCCGGCTACAGCCTCGCCTTCACCGGCGACGGCGCCTATATCGGCACGCTCGATCGCCTGTTTCTCAACGGCATCACGCTTGAATCGGTTTCGGCGCTCGCGCGAAACATCCCGGAAAGCTTGTTCATGCTGTACCAGATGACTTTCGCGGTCATTACCGTGGCGCTGGTGGCAGGCTCGGTCGCCGATCGCATTCGCTTCTCGGCCTTCCTTTGGTTCAGCGTTTTCTGGCTGTTTCTCGTCTATGTGCCGATTGCGCATTGGGTCTGGGGCGGCGGCTTCCTCGGCGCCTATGGCGTCGTCGATTTCGCCGGCGGACTGGTCGTGCACCTCAATGCCGGCGTCGCCGGTCTGGTCGCGGCCATTGTCGTCGGCAAGCGCCGCGGTTACGGCAGCGAGAATTTGTCGCCGCACGATCTGTCTTTGGCGGTGATCGGCACCGGCCTGTTGTGGGTCGGCTGGATGGGCTTCAACGGCGGCTCGGCGCTCGGCGCCAATTCGCGCGCGGTGATGGCGATCGTCGCCACGCATCTCGCGGCCAGTGCCGGCGCCTTCACCTGGATGGCTCTGGAGTGGTGGACGCGCGGCAAGCCGTCGGTGCTCGGCATCATCTCCGGCGCTGTCGCCGGCCTCGGCACCATCACGCCGGCGTCGGGCTTCGTCATGCCGATGCAAGGCGTGCTGATCGGCGTCGTCGCCGGCGGCGTCTGCTTCTGGGCCTGCACCTGGCTCAAGCACAAACTGCGCTACGACGATTCGCTCGATGTCTTCGGCGTGCACGGCATCGGCGGTCTGATCGGCACCATCTTCGCCGGCGTCTTCGCGGTTGGCGCCTTGTCGGCAAGCGCCGAAATGCCCGGCGGCATATCGGGGCTGCTGGAGGGCAATCCGCAGCAACTGCTGGCGCAGCTCTATGGCATCGGCGTGACGCTGCTGTGGTCCGGCGGCATGACCTTCGTCATTCTCAAGGTTGTCGGCTTGATGGTGCCGCTGCGCGTGCGCCACGAGGACGAGATCATGGGTCTCGACGTCAGTCAGCACGGCGAAGCGCTGCAATAATACGACCTAAATCGTACCGGGCCGGCGCGAGTCGCCGGCCGGGACGGGTCTGGCGAGACAAATATGGCCGCCCGGATTAGCTGATTAATTTCTATGCAGCGTGTTTTAGCGCTGGCGTTAAATTAGGCGAGCCCATCGAGCGGTATTTCCGCCCGCCCCGGGCCTTTCAACTTTAGTCCATCGAATCAGCAGGATAGCGCCTCGCCCGGCATCTGGCACGGCGTTTGATTCTATATCCACGGTCATGCCTGCGAAGCGTGCTTCGAGGGCCCGGCTCAGTGACACCGCCCGCACTGCGTAAAGTTAAAACGGGCTCAAGCGGGGATCGAAATCCATGAAAATCGTCATGGCCATCATTAAACCTTTCAAACTCGACGAGGTCCGGGACGCGTTGACCTCAATCGGTGTCCAGGGCCTGACCGTGACTGAGGTCAAAGGTTACGGACGTCAAAAGGGCCACACGGAAATCTACCGTGGTGCCGAATACGCGGTGAGCTTCCTCCCCAAGGTCAAGGTGGAGGTCGCAGTGGCTGCGAACCAGGTCGACAAAGTCATCGGTGCCATCACCGGCGCCGCCAAGACCGGCCAGATCGGCGACGGAAAGATTTTCGTCTTCGGGCTGGACAGCGCCGTGCGTATTCGCACCGGCGAGACCGACGCAGCGGCCCTCTAGTAACCCGCACCGCAAACATTATCGACAGGAGTTAGACCATGACGTTGAAGAAACCTTCCCGGGCAGGACTGCTGAGTCTTTGCTTCGGGATTTTGCTCGGAGTGTTTCTGAGCGTAGCGGTGTATGACGCTTCATACGCCCAGACACCGCCGCCCGCCGCGGCTCCGGCCGCAGCGCCTGCTGCACCTGCCGCGCCGACTCCGACTTGCGATGCCGCCGCCAAGCCGCCGGTTCTCGCGAACTGTAAAACTGACTCCGGCGACACCGCCTGGATGCTCACCTCGACTGCTCTCGTGCTTATGATGACCATCCCGGGCCTCGGCCTGTTCTATGGCGGCATGGTGCGGAAGAAGAACGTGCTCGCCACGGTCATGCAGAGCTTTGCCATCACCTGCATCGTAACGGTGCTGTGGATGGTCATCGGCTACTCGTTGGCCTTCACCGAAGGAAGCATGAACGCCTACATAGGCAGTGCCGATAAACTGCTCTTGAACGGCGTCGGCACGGTCGCGGTAACGGTCAACGCGCTGGCCGCGTCGATCCCCGAGACGGTGTTCATCACGTTCCAGATGACCTTCGCCATCATCACCCCGGCGCTGATCGCCGGTGCTTTCGCCGAACGCATGAAGTTCTCAGCGATGTGCTGGTTCATGGCGCTGTGGCTGCTGCTGGTCTATGTGCCGATCGCGCATTGGGTCTGGGGCGGCGGCTTCCTCGGCTCGGCTGGCGTGCTCGACTTCGCCGGCGGCACCGTGGTGCATATCAAC
>CAMAUC010000104.1 GCA_945861265.1 Rhizobium sp. Q54
CGGCGAAGAAATCGTTGCCGGCCTTGCGGCCGTCGCCACGCCCGGCCACACGCAGGGTCATGTGGCGGTGGCGCTCTCAGGCGGTGACGGCCTGATTGTCGGCGGCGATGTGCTGACGCATCCGCTGATTTCGTTTGCGCATCCGGAATGGCGGCCGCTTGCCGATCACGTGCCGGACCAGGCCGCCGATACACGGCGCAAGCTGCTTGATCGTCTCGCCACCGACCGCTCAAAGCTGATCGGCTTCCACCTGCCCTATCCGGGCGTGGGGTCAGTCGAACGCAAAGACGGCGCCTACCGTTTCGTAGCCGCCGCCTGAAAAAAACCGTCATGCCCGGCCTTGTGCCGGGCATCCACGTCTTGCTTTTTATGATTGAAGAAAGTCGTGGATTGCCGGGTCATAGGCGAGCGAAGCGACGCCGTCCTTCGGACGGCTATGCCCGGCCATGACGAGAATAATCAGCCAGCGCCGAGATAAGCGCGCTGCACCGCCGGGTCCGCGCTCAGCGCCGCGCCGGTGCCGGCGCCGACGATGCGTCCGGATTCGATCAGGTAGCCGCGATCGGCGATCTTCAGGCTCTGCTTGGCATTCTGCTCGACCAACAGAATTCCCAGGCCGGCATCGCGGATGCGGCCGAGGCTCTGAAACAGTTCCTTGCACATGATCGGCGACAGGCCGAGCGACGGCTCGTCAAGCAGAAGAATATCCGGCGCCGTCATCAGCGCCCGGCCGATCGCCACCATCTGCTGTTCGCCACCGCTCATGGTGCGCACGGTCTGGCGCAGCCTTTCGTTGAGACGCGGGAACAGCGACAGCACCAGTTCGAGGTTGCGCGTTTCCGCCGGCCGCGCGCGGGCCGGAAAAGCGCCGAGCAGCAGATTTTCGCGCACCGTCATCTCGCCGAAAATACCGCGGCCTTCCGGCACCAGCGCCACGCCGGCCGCGACAATGTCATGCGCCGGGACGGCGGTGAGATCCTTGCCCGCCATCGCAATGCGGCCGCCGGGCGCCACCGGCACGAGGCCGCCGATCGCCTTCAGCAATGTTGTCTTGCCGGCGCCGTTGGCGCCGAGAATGACGACCAGTTCGCCGCGCTGCACGGTGAGCGATACGCCGTCCAGCGCACAGTGCTTGCCGTAAAAGGCGGAGATGGCGGAAATTTCAATCATCGGCGTCACCGAGATAGGCGCGGATCACTTCTTTATCGGCAAGCACCGCGGCCGGCGGGCCCTCGGCGATCTTGGCGCCAGTGTTCATCACCACACAGCGGTCGCACAGCGAGCGGATCGCGTCCATCATATGCTCGACGATGATGATAGTGAGCCCTTCATCGCGCAGCATCTTCACCAGCGCGATGCCGACCTGGAGTTCGGACGGGTTGAGACCGGCGAGCCACTCGTCCAGCAACAGCACGTCCGGATCGAGCGCCAGCGCGCGCGCCAGTTCGAGGCGCTTCTGGTCGATATAGGTGAACTGGCTGGCCGGCATGTCGGCCTTGTCGCCGAGGCCGACGCGGGTGAGCAGTTCGCGTGCCCGCGTGTCGGCCGCCTCGCCCCACAGCGCCTGCGAATGAAAAGCGAGACCGGCGATCACATTCTCCAGGCAGGTCGAGGCGCCAAGCACCCGCACCAGTTGGAATGTGCGGGCGACGCCGCGTTGCGCGACGCGATGCGCCGGCAGCCGCGCGATCGGCCGGCCGTCGAGCTGGATGTCGCCGCTGTCGGGGAGAATAGCGCCGGAAATCAGATTGAGCGCCGTGGTCTTGCCGGAACCGTTCGGGCCGATGAGACCCAGAATTTCGCCGCGCCGCAGTTCGAAGCTGAGATTATCGACGGCGACGAGGCCGCCGAACGATTTGCGCACATCCGTCAGCCGCAGCACCGGCGCGTCACCCGCCGCTTCGCGCCGCGCGGCGCGCGGCCAGACCCGGCCGAAGATAATTTCGGCGAGCGCCGACATGCCGGTGGCCGACGCGGCGCGGCCGAAGGACGGCACGCGCGCCGCCATGAGGCCGAACACGCCCTGCGGCAAGGCATAGACGATCAGCACGAACACAAGGCCGAGCAGGATGCTGAAATAATTCGGGAAGGTGCCAATCAAGAGTTCGAACAACAGCACCAGCGGCACCGCGCCCAGCAGCGGGCCGAACAAAGCGCCGGCGCCGCCGAACAAAGCCATGATGACAACCTCGAAAGAGATCATCGGATTGAAGGCAATCGCCGGATCGATGTAGGTCCAGCGCGGCGCCATGATCGCGCCGGTCACGGTCATGAAGGCGGCGCTGATGGCGAACAAGGCCAGCTTGGCGCGAGTCGTGTCGATGCCGCAATGGCGCGCCACGGTTTCGTCCTGACCGATGACGCGCACCGCCAGACCGAGCCGCGAATGGCGGATCAGCCAACCGACACACAAGACCGCGACGGCAAGCGCCAGCAGGCGCCAGTAGATGCCCTCCGAGGTGGTCTCGGCGAAAATATAGCGGCCGACCGAGCCGTGAATATTGACCTCATACCAGGTAACGAGCTGGCGGATGAGTTCGGACAGGCCGAAACTGAAGATGACGAAATAGATGCCGGACAGCCGCAGCGTCGACAGGCCGACCACCAGCGCGATGAGCACGCCGACCACGGCCGCGATCAGCAGGATCAGCGGGATCGGCAACAGATCGGGCAGCACCGCGGTGGTGTAGGCGCCGATGCCGAAGAAGGCCGCCGTGGCCAGCGCGATGTAATGCGTCGGCCCGGAAAACAGCGCCCACGCCGTCGCCAGCACGGTGAAGTACAAAAGGCTGATGCCGAGCGCGAGATGATAGCCGCTGGCGAACAGCGGCACCGCGGCCAAAATGGCGATGACGGCGGCAATGCCGGCGCCAGCGTAAACCCTGGAGATGTTCAACGCGCGGGCCTCCCGAACAGGCCGGTCGGCCGCCACAACAGCGCGCCGAGGAACAGCGCATAGGTGACGGCGATGGTCAGGCCCGGATCGACCAGCCGCGCCACCGCCGTTTCAGCGATGCCGAGCAGAAGACCGGCGACCAACGCACCCATCATGTTGCCGACGCCGCCCATAATGACGACAATCAGCGCTTTCATGGTGAAGATGACGCCGCTCGCCGCGCTGAAGGTGAGGAACATACTGATCAGCACGCCGCCAGCGCCGACAATGGCGCCGCCCGCGGCGAAGGCGAGGCCCGAGGCCGCGGCGATATCGATGCCGGACAGTTGCGCCGCCACCGGATTGACCGCGATCGCCCGCAAGGCGGTGCCGTAGCGGGTGCGTGTCAGCAGCAGATAGAGCAGCCCGCCGATGACCAGCGCGAATACCAAAGCGAGAATGCGGTTCGCCGCCAAGGTCGTGCCGAGAATCCGGACCGGAACGGACAAATACGAATAGCTTTGCAAGGCGCCGCCGAACACGACCTGCATGATCCCCTGGATGACAAACAGTACGCCGAAGGTGCCGAGAATACTGTCGACCTCGAGCATGCCCTGATTTTTCGCGCGCTTGACCAGAGGCGTCAGCACGACGCGGTACAAAAGCCAGTTGGCGGCGAACGAGGCCGGCACGATCAACAGCAGGCCGAGGATCGGGTTGACCGCCATGCCGGTGAACAGAAACAGCGCGCCGAAGGCGGCGGCGACGAGAAACTCGCCGTAGGACAGATTCATGATGCGGGCGATGCCGTACTGGAGCGTCAGCCCCATGGCGATCAACGCATACATGCCGCCGAGCACCAGCCCGGAAAGCAGAATGTCGAGGGTGAGGGTCATACTGAAATTCCGCTGTCATTCCGGACGCCGCCATCGGCGTAACTTTGCGCAATGGCGGCGATCCGGAATGCAGAACTGGATTCCGGGTTCGCGGGTATTAGCCGCGCCCCGGAATGACGAATGCTACCACTTCGGCTTGTCGATCGGCGCCTTGGCGCCCGCCTTGGCGGTCGGCGCGATGCCGAAAAAGTCGTTGCCCTGCCATTGACCGACGGTCCAGACATTGACGTTCTGGCCGCCTTCCAGCTTGACCTTGCCGATGATGGTGTCGAACGAGCCTGTGTTGATCTCGTTGATCACCGCGGCACGATCGATCTTGCCAACCCGTTCGATCGCCTGCTGCAGAACCTGCAGACTGGCGTAAGTGATCGGGCTTGCCCAGCGGTCGGGTTCGCGGCCGATGATTTCCTTGTGGTGGGCGATATAGGCCTTGATGCCCGGCAGGTTGGCATCCGAGCCGCCGACGCCCATGACGCCTTCGGCGTTCGCCTGGAACTTGCCCTTGTAGCCGGGGAACGCGGTGCCGACACCGAGGTAGACGGCCTTCGGATTGAAGGCCAGGACCTTCATCGTGTCGGTGATGGCAAACGTGTCCGGCGGATAGCTGAAGGCGATCAGAACGTCGGGATTGGCGGCCTGCGCGTCCTTCAAGACCGGCTGCATGTCCTGGCTGCCGAACGGATAGGACTTGTCATAGACGAGCTCGAAGCCCGCCTTCTTCAAACCTTCGCGCGCGGCGGTCGACTGCTCGATGCCGAACTGGTCGGCGACTGCGATCATGGCGATCTTGTTGCCGATCTTGCCGTCCTTCTGCATCTTGCTGAAGGTCTCGACGATACCGTCGACCAATTGCGACGGCAGGCCGAGCCAGAACGTCATGTTCGGCCAGCGTTTGGAAAGCTGCGGCGACTGGTTGGTGTTGGCGGTGACGGCGAGATGTGGATAGCCGAGCTTGTTGAAGATCGGCGCGGCGGCGAGGTTCATGCCGGTCGACCATGGCGGCAGGATGAAGTCGACCTTGTCCTGCGTCGCCAGGCGTTCGACCGCCTTGATCATCTCTTCGGAATTGCTGCGGTCATCGTATTCGATGACTTCGACCTTCATCTTCTTGCCGCCGACATTGATGCCTCCGGCATCGTTCACGTCCTTCACCCAGACCTGATAATTCGGCAGCGTGGTAACGGCGGCGCCGGCCGCGAACGGTCCGGTCTTGGAAATCGCCCAGCCGATCTTGATCGTATCCTGTGCCTGCGCCGGCGCGCCAAAAGCGAAAGCCGCCGACACGGCCGCGACGGCCAAAGCCGTCAAGCAAGTGCGTTTCGTTGTCATCAAAGTCGCCTCCCTGATTCATATTCAATCGACAGGACAAACGCGCCGGTCAATCGGTGGGGTCCCAACTATCTCGCACGGCCGGCCTGTATGCAAGACGCGAAAGCCTTCGCGTCTTGTGGTCGATCCTTAAGCGATGAAAGCAGAACCCCCGATTGCCGCCGCGGCCGTCTCCGCCGGCGTCCTTTTCGCGGACGCTACAAGCCGGATTTTATAAAAGCCCGCCGGCCGATTTGCCTATATAAGCAGGTTTTCGGAAATGTGGGCACTGATGGTTGAAACAAAAAACGACCTGCGCGCTTTTCTCGCAGCGCTGTATCGCATTGCGGTAGAAACGGCGCATCCGGCGGCGTTCCTGCCGCGCCTGCTGCCCGCCGCGCCGCGCGGCCGTGTCATTATATTGGCGGCCGGTAAAGCCGCCGGCTCGATGGCCGAGGTGGCGGAGAATT
This sequence comes from Rhizobium sp. Q54, assembly GCA_945861265.1. Lineage (GTDB taxonomy): Bacteria > Pseudomonadota > Alphaproteobacteria > Rhizobiales > Xanthobacteraceae > Pseudolabrys. Next base: position 5,550 of record CAMAUC010000104.1, read on the forward strand.
ATTATCTCGATCAGATCAAGCTACCAACCAATCGACTGAACGGCGTCGCGGTGGCGCGGCACGGCTACGGCCGTCCGACCCGTATCGTCACCATGATCGAGGCCGGGCACCCGGTACCCGACGCTGCCGGACTGAAAGCCGCCGAGCGCGCGCTCGAACTCGCCGACAGCGCGACAGCCGACGACCTGGTGCTGGTGCTGATGTCAGGCGGCGCGTCGGCCAACTGGATCGCGCCGGCGAGCGGCGTTTCGTTTGCAGACAAACAGGCGGTGACGCGGGCGCTGCTGCGCTCCGGCGCGCATATTGGCGAGATCAACACGGTGCGCAAACATCTCTCGCGCATCAAAGGCGGGCGGCTGGCGCGCCACGCCGTGCCGGCTTCAATCGTCACCATCGCGATTTCCGACGTGCCGGGCGACGATCCGGCGGTGATCGGCTCGGGTCCGACCGTGCCAGATCCATCGACACTTGCCGAAGCGCGCGCCATCGTCGGCAAATACAAACTCGCATTACCGCCAGCCATCGCTGCTGCGCTCAACAACCCGGCCAATGAATCGCCGAAGCCGAACGACCCGGCCTTCGCCGGCGGCCGTTTCGTGCTGGCGGCGCGGCCCGCCGATTCGATTCAGGCCGCGGCCGAGACGGTGCGCGCGGCCGGCTACGACTGCATCTCGCTGGGGCCCGACGTCGAGGGCGAAGCCCGCGAGGTGGCGCTGGCGCATGCCTCCATGGCGCGCGGCCTGCGCGCGCAGGGACGGCGCGCCGTCATCATATCCGGCGGCGAATTGACCGTGACCATTCGCGGCCAGGGCGCGGGCGGCCCGAACCAGGAATACGCCTTGGCTTTGGTCGGGGCGCTTGCCGGCATGCCGAATGTGGCGGCGATCGCCGGCGACACCGACGGCACGGATGGCGGCGGCGGCGCGGCGACCGATCCGGCCGGGGCCATTGTCGATGGCGGCAGTCAGGCCCGCGCAAGGGCGCTTGGCCTCGATCCTGCCGCCTTCCTTGCCAATAACGATTCAACCGGTTTTTTCGCAAAAATGGGCGATTTGCTGGAGCCGGGGCCGACCTATACTAACGTCAACGACTTTCGTGCCATCGTCATCGAAAGGCCCTAACCGGGCCGGACGATTTGACCCCATCAGAACCCCACCAGCGAGCGCGTGACCGCATTGCTTTCCTCCATTGTCCGACGCCGTATTGGAGGCTTCGCCGCCCGCGCCGGCCTGCCCGCGCTGCTCGTTTTGATCTCGCTCGGCCCGGCGCTGGCCGACTTCCGCCTGTGCAACAACACCGGCAGCCGGGTCGGCATCGCGCTTGGCTACAAGGACGCCGAAGGCTGGATCACCGAAGGCTGGTGGAATGTTTCGGCGCGCACCTGCGATACGCTGCTGCGCGGCGAACTGGTGGCGCGCTATTATTACATTTATGCTGTCGATTATGACCGCGGCGGCGAGTGGTCCGGCCACGCCTTCATGTGTTCGCGCGAAAAGGAATTCACCATTCGCGGCACCGAAAACTGTCTGGCGCGCGGCTATGACCGGACCGGCTATTTTGAAGTCGATACCAACGAACAGCGCTCCTGGACGGTGCAACTGACCGACACGGCGGAACAACCGCCCGACCGGCCGCTGCCATCCCGCACCCCGAGCGGCCCATCACGACCGCCGTCCAACGCGCCGCAAGCGCCGGCCGACGGCAGAGAAGGCTTGAAGCGATGAGACGTCTGCGCCGCGCCAAGATCGTCGCCACCCTGGGCCCCGCCTCCTCCAGTCCGGAGATGATCGGCAAGCTGTTCGCCGCCGGCGCCGACGTGTTCCGCATCAACATGAGTCACACCAGCCAGGATCGCATGCGCGAATTGATCGCCATGATCCGTGCGGTCGAGAACGACACCGGCCGGCCGATCGGCATTCTGTGCGACCTGCAGGGCCCGAAGCTCCGGCTTGGCACCATCAGGGACGGCGCGATTGCGCTGAAGACCGGCGACATCGTCGTGCTCGATTCCAATCCCGACATCGGCGGCACCGACCGCATCTACCTTCCGCATCCGGAAATCCTCGCCGCCGTGCAGCCCGGCCACACGCTGCTCATCGACGATGGCAAGGTTCGCCTGATCGTGACCGAAGTAGCACCTGGCCGCGTCACCACGCAGGTTGTCGTCGGCGGTAAACTGTCCGACCGCAAGGGCGTCAGCGTTCCGGACTCGACCATTCCTGTGTCGGCACTGGCACCCAAGGATCTCTCC
>CAMAUC010000105.1 GCA_945861265.1 Rhizobium sp. Q54
CGCGTCGCCGACTCGGCGCCGTCGATCGGCCACTGCAATACGATGGGCACCGCCTCGACCATGAACGCGCTGGCCGAGGCGCTCGGCATGTCGCTGCCGGGCTGCTCGGCGATTCCTGCGCCGTATCGCGAGCGCGGGCAGATTGCTTATGAAACCGGCGTGCGCGCCGTGCAGATCGTGCGTGAAGATCTCAAGCCGTCCGACATTCTCACCCGCAAGGCGTTCGAGAACACCATCGTCGCCAATTCGGCGATCGGCGGCTCGACCAATTCGCCGATCCACATCAACGCCATCGCCCGTCATATCGGCGTCAAGCTCGACATCAATGACTGGGAAAAGCACGGCCTCGACGTGCCGCTTTTGGTCAACATGCAGCCGGCGGGCTTCTACCTCGGCGAGGAATACTACCGCGCCGGCGGCCTGCCGGCGGTGATGAACCAGTTGCTGAAAGCCGGACGCATCCACGCCGACGCGCTGACCGTCAATGGCAAGACCATGGGCGAGAACGTCAAGCGCGCCAAGATCAGCAATGAAGACGTCATCCGCACCTACAAGAAACCGATGATGCAGAACGCCGGCTTCAAGGTGCTGCACGGCAACCTGTTCGATTCGGCGGTAATGAAGCTTTCGGTCATCTCCGAGGAATTCCGCAAGCGCTATTTGTCGAACCCGAAAGACCCGGACGCCTTCGAAGGCCGTGCGATGGTGTTCGAGGGGCCGGAGGATTATCATCACCGCATCGACGATCCGAAGCTGAAGATCGACGAGAACACCATGCTGTTCATCCGCGGCACCGGTCCGATCGGATACCCCGGCGCCGCCGAAGTCGTGAACATGCAGCCGCCGGATTACCTGATCAAAAAGGGCGTGCTGTCGCTGCCCTGCATCGGCGACGGCCGACAGTCGGGCACCTCGGCCTCGCCGTCGATCCTCAACGCGTCGCCGGAAGCTGCCGCAGGCGGCGGGCTTGCCATTCTCAAGACCGGCGACCGCGTCCGCATCGATCTGAAGAAAGGCACCGCCGATATTCTGATCTCGAAGGCGGAGTTCGCCACGCGTCGCGCCACGCTCGAAAAGCAAGGCGGTTTCCCGATGCCGGCGAGCCAGACGCCGTGGCAGGAAATCCAGCGCGGCATGGTCGATCAGTTGTCCGACGGCATGGTGCTCAAGCCGGCGGTCAAATATCAGCGCGTCGCGCAGAAGTCCGTGCCGCGCGACAATCACTAGAACTCAATTTCCATACGCCAAGAGGTTTCCTGTGAGCGGACGATTAAAAGGCAAGGTCGCGGTCGTCACGGCGGCGGGCCAGGGCATCGGGCGGGCGATCGCGGAAGCCTTCATCGCCGAAGGCGCAACGGTGATCGCCACCGATCTCGACGCGGCCAAGCTGAAAGGTTTGAAGAAGGCGACGCTGCTTGCGCTCGACGTGCGCGACACCGCGAAGGTCAATGCGCTGGCCAAGGACGTCATCAAGACATTCGGCGCGCCCGATATTCTCGCCAACTGCGCCGGCTTCGTGCACCAGGGCAGCGTGCTGGAATGCTCGGAGGAGGACTGGGACTTTTCCTTCGATCTCAACGTCAAGTCGATGCACCGCATGTATCGCGCCTTCGTGCCGGCCATGCTCAAGCACGGCGGCGGCTCGATCATCAACATCGCGTCGGTGGCTTCGTCGCTGCGCGGCCTGCCCAACCGTTATGCCTATGGCGCCACCAAGGCGGCGGTGATCGGCCTGACCAAGGCGATGGCGGCCGACTTCATCCGCAAGGGTATCCGCGTCAACGCGATTTGCCCCGGCACCATACAGTCGCCGTCGCTGGACGGCCGCATCGCCACCAATGCCAAGAAGCTTTCCAAAACGCTGAAACAAGTTCGCCAGGACTTTATCGATCGCCAGCCGATCGGCCGCCTCGGCACGCCTGAGGAAATCGCCGCCGGCGCGGTGTGGCTGGCCTCCGACGATTCGAGCTACTTCACCGGCCAGACGCTGCAGATCGACGGCGGCATGACGATGTGAGGCGGCGCGCATCCAGCACGTCCGGCACCGGCCAAAGTCATTTGCGCATACCCTTGCTTCAATGCGTATCGTATGATGATATGATCTAGAATTCAGCTATTTTCGTAACTTGTTACAGCCACAGCGACAATGCCGCGAAGACGGGAAGTCCAACCCGCGCGCGGTGCGCTCCACAAGGAGCGTGCTTTGGGAGGATAACGTATGGCTTCGGTCGCAATCCGCGACGTCCGCAAATCGTACGGCGCGACCGCCGTCATTCACGGCGTTGATATTTCGATTACAGATGGCGAGTTCGTTGTGCTGGTCGGCCCTTCCGGCTGCGGCAAGTCGACACTTTTGCGCATGATCGCCGGCCTGGAAAACATCACCGGCGGCGAGATTTCGATCGGCGACCGTGTGGTGAACAACCTGCCGCCGAAAGAGCGCGACATCGCCATGGTGTTCCAGAATTACGCGCTTTATCCGCACATGACCGTTGCCGCCAATATGGCTTTCTCGATGAAGTTGCGCGGCGCGCCGCAAAGCGAGATCGACACACGCGTCAATCGCGCCGCCGCCATTCTCGACCTCGGGCCATATCTCGAACGATTTCCCCGCCAGCTGTCCGGCGGACAACGCCAGCGCGTCGCGATGGGCCGCGCCATCGTGCGCGATCCGCAGGTGTTCCTGTTCGATGAACCCTTGTCCAACCTCGACGCCAAATTGCGCGTGCAGATGCGCACCGAGATCAAGGAACTGCATCAGCGACTGAAGACGACCACCGTCTATGTCACGCACGACCAGATCGAAGCCATGACCATGGCCGACAAGATCGTCGTCATGCACGACGGCATCGTCGAGCAGATCGGCACGCCGCTCGAACTCTACGACAATCCGGCGAACCAGTTCGTCGCCGGCTTCATCGGTTCGCCGGCGATGAATTTCCTGAAGGGCACCGTGCGCGTCAACGGCAGCGCGATGTTTGAAGGACCAAACGGCGTCAAATTGCCGGTGGCCAATGCGCCCGCGAGCGCCAACGGCGCCGCCGCGGTTTATGGCATCCGTCCCGAACATTTCACCTTGGCCGACGACGGCGCCGAGGCGGAGATCGTCGTGATCGAGCCAACCGGTTCGGAAACCCAGGTATTCGCCAAGCTCGGCGGCGAAGAAGTCGTCGCGGTGTTCCGCGAACGCCACCAGTTCAAGCCGGGCGAGAAGATCAAGCTCAAGCCCGATCCTAAGCTTGTTCATCTGTTCGATGCCGCGACAGGCAAACGCCTGAATTCCTGAAATCCAAAAGCGAAACACCAGGGAGGAGATGACGATGACTGATTTTTCTCGCCGCGCCGTCGTTAAAGGCGCCACCGCGTTGGGCGCCGCCGGCGCACTGACCGGACCGGCCTTGCTCGATTGGGCCAAGGCCTGGGCACAGAGCGCGCCGTGGAAGCCGGAAAAAGGCGCCAAGCTGTCGATGCTTCGCTGGAAATATTTCGTGCAGGCCGAAGATGACGCCTTCGTGAAGCTGATCGCCGCTTTCACGCAGGCGACCGGCGTTGCCGTCGATATCTCGCGCGAATCCTATGAAGACGTGCAGCCGAAGGCCTCGGTCGCCGCCAATACCGGCACCGGCCCCGACCTGTTCTGGGGTCTCTACTCGTTGCCGCATCTGTTCCCGCAGAAGTGCCTCGATGTGACCGACGTCGCCGACTATCTCGGCAAGGCGCATGGCGGCTGGGTCGACAGCGCCGTCAAATACGGCAAGAACGGCAACAAGTGGATCGCAATCCCGATTTGCTATTCCGGCGCGCTGATCAATTGGCGCGTCGAGGCGTCGAAGAAGGCGGGGTTCAGCGCCTTCCCGACCAAGACCGACGAATTCCTCGAATACGCCAAGGCCATGAAGGCGCAAGGCACGCCCGGCGGCATGGCGCTCGGTCATGCTTCCGGCGACGGCAACACCTGGGTGCACTGGGCGCTGTGGTCACACGGCGGCCAGACCGTCGACAAGGACGACAAGGTCATCCTTAACTCGCCGGAAACCGTCAAGGCGCTCGAATTTGCCAAGACGCTTTACGGCCACAGCATTCCTGGCACCGCCTCGTGGAACGACTCGTCGAACAACAAGGCGTTCCTTGCCAAGGAAATCCACTGGACCAATAACGGCATCTCGATCTACGTCGCCGCGCAAAACAGTGCGAAGGACGTCGCCGAGGACATGAACCACGCCTATTTCCCGATCGGTCCGGTCGGCAAGACGACCGAACTGCACTTGATGTATCCGATCCTGGCGATGACCTACACCAAGTACCCGCAAGCCTGTAAGGCGCTGATCGCCTTCATGCTTGCGGCCGACAACTTCAACCCGTGGATCCAATCGGCCAAGGGTTATCTCACGCACTGCCTCAACGAATACGACAAGAACCCGGTCTGGACCGCGGACCCCAAGACGACGCCGTACCGCGACGTTGCCAAGCGTTCGCTCACCGCGGGCGGTCTCGGTTCGGTCGGCGAAAAGGCGGCAACCGCGATTGCCGACTTCGTCGTGCTCGACATGTTCGCCAACTACGCAACGGGCCGCGAAGACGCCAAGGGCGCGATCGCGATCGCCGAGCGGCAACTCAAGCGCATCTATCGCTAGAACCAACAATCCCGGGCCCGCCATGCGGGCCCGGGACATCTTTTTCGCCGGCAATGTTGAGTCTCCCGGCGCGCCGGGATGCAAGGCCTGAACCCGATGACCGACGCCGTTCTAAAATCACGCCTGGCCAAGCGGCCGATTCAGGAGCCGACGTCCTGGGAGCGGCTCAAGGTCAACCGCAACTGGCTCGGCGTCTGGTTCATGGTACCGGCGGCGGCATTTCTCATTCTGTTTCTTGCCTATCCGCTCGGCCTCGGCGTCTGGCTTTCGTTCACCGACGCAAAAATCGGCCGCAGCGGCGAATTCGTCGGGCTGGAAAACTACGAATGGCTTTGGGACGATTCGACCTTCCTGCTTTCGGTGTTCAACACCATTCTCTACACCAGCGTCGCCAGCGCCATTAAATTTGCGGTCGGCCTGTATCTCGCGCTGCTCTTGAACGAACGGCTGCCGTTCAAGGCCATCCTGCGCGCCGTTGTGCTGATCCCCTTCATCGTGCCGACCGTTCTGTCCGCCATCGCCTTCTGGTGGATCTTCGATCCGCAATTCTCGATCATCTCCTGGTCGCTGAAGAAGATGGGCATCATCACCACCAATATCGACTTCCTCGGCGACGTCTGGAATGCGCGCTGGTCGGTAATCTTCGCCAATATCTGGCGCGGTGTTCCCTTCGTCGCGATCACTCTGCTGGCCGGACTACAGACGGTGTCGCCGTCCCTCTATGAAGCCGCGACCATCGACGGCGCGACGCCGTGGCAGCGGTTTCGCTTCATTACTTATCCGCTGTTGACGCCCATCATCGCCGTGGTGATGACCTTCTCGGTGCTGTTCACCTTTACCGACTTCCAGTTGATCTGGGTGATGACGCGCGGCGGGCCGGTCAATGCCACGCATCTGATGGCGACATTGTCCTATCAACGCGCCATCATCGGCGGTTCGCTCGGCGAAGGCGCCGCTATTTCGACGGCGATGATTCCGTTCCTGCTGGCGGCGATCATGGTGTCGTGGTTCGGTTTGCAGCGGCGGAAATGGCAGCAGGGTGGCGAAAATGACTGACATGCTCGCCGAAAAAGCCGCCGACCCTAAATCGATTCTGCACGCGTCCGCCGCCGCCGGCGACGCCTCCGAAGGCATGAGCTATCTTGAGAGCCTGCCGCGCAGGCTGGTGACGCTTTATCTGCCGCTCGGCATCATCATGGTGGTGCTGCTGTTTCCGTTCTACTGGATGGCGCTGACGTCGGTGAAGCCGGATGAGCAATTGCTGAACTTTGAAACCTACAGTCCATTCTGGACCTGGAATCCGACTTTCAAGCACATCGCCAAGCTGCTGTTCGAGACCGATTATCCGCGCTGGCTCCTGAACACGATGCTGATCGCGACCTGTGCGACGGCGCTGTCGATCTTCGCCAGCGTTCTCGCCGCCTACGCGATCGTGCGGCTGCGTTACAAAGGCGCGGCCTGGGTCGGCGGCGCAATCTTCCTCGCTTATCTGGTGCCGCCGTCGATCCTGTTCATCCCGCTGTCGACCGTCGTTTTCCAGTACGGTCTGTTCGACACGCCGTTCGCGCTGATACTGACCTACCCGACTATCCTAATCCCGTTTTCGACCTGGCTGCTGATGGGCTACTTCAAAACCATCCCGTTCGAGCTTGAGGAATGCGCGCTGATCGACGGCGCCAGCCGCTGGCAGATCCTGGTCAAGATCGTGCTGCCTTTGGCGATCCCCGGCCTGATCTCGGCCTTCATCTTTTGCTTCACCTTGTGCTGGAACGAATTCATCTACGCGCTGACCTTCATTTCGTCGACGCAGTATAAAACCGTGCCAGTCGCCATCGTTACGGCGCTGGTCGACGGCGATATCTATCGCTGGGGCTCGTTGATGGCCGGCGCGCTGATCGGTTCGCTGCCGCTGGTGGTCCTCTACGCCTTCTTCGTCGAGCACTATGTCTCGGCGATGACCGGCGCGGTGAAGGAATAAGATTTCAATCGAATATCGGCGAGCGAAATCGGTGGATAAAAATCCATAGCCTCAGGCTATGCCTGAAGGCTGGCGGAGTGAGCGAAACTGCAAACAAAATTCTCTGCTCGTGGTGCAGAGTAGGCCCGCGTAAGCCAGCGTATTTTGGCGTACTTTAAATCCAGCCGGCAATGTCTTCATGTCCACTTAGGATCATTAGCAGATATCGCCTACATGTCCGCTTTCGGACCATCGCGGACATTCTTGGATTTTGGCCTACTATGGTTTGTCCGCTAATGACCCAAAGCTGACATATCCACGGTTTGCGTCCCTATTCCCGCGCTCGTTCAACCTCGTCCTTGAGGTCCGCCCATATGCTGTAGACTATTTCGCCGTATTGCGGATTGTGGCGCAGTTCGAGGACGTTGCGAGGCCGCTCCAGTGGAATATCGATTATTGCCTTCATTCG
>CAMAUC010000106.1 GCA_945861265.1 Rhizobium sp. Q54
GTTATGGCGGGGATGTCGAAGGGCGTAGCGGGGCGGATGAAAAGGGTCATGCCACCCTCCTAAAAACAAAACGCCCCGGCATCAAGCCGGGGCGTCTGTTGTTTCAACCGGTCTGGCTGTTTAGCGGCGGTCGCCCAAAAACCGCAGCATGAACAGGAACAGGTTGATGAAGTCGAGATAGAGCGTCAGCGCGCCCATCACCGCCTTGCGGCCGGCGATGGTGCCGTCATCATTGCTGTCGTACATTTCCTTGATCTTCTGGGTATCCCAAGCGGTGAGGCCCGCGAAGATCAGGACGCCGATCGCCGAGATGGCGAAGTCGAGGCCCGAGCTTTTCAGGAACAGGTTGACGAGCATGGCGATGACCAGGCCGAACAGGCCCATAATCAGGAACGAGCCGATCGGCGAAAGATCGCGCTGCGTGGTGTAGCCATACAGGCTCAGCGCACCGAACGACGCCGCGGAGATGAAGAAGGTGCGGGTGATCGAGACGCCGGTGTATTGCAGGAACACCGAAGACAGCATCAGGCCGAGCAGGGCGGCATAGCCCATGAACAGCGCCAGCGCCGTGCTTGCCTGCAGCTTGTCGATACGGAAGCTGAGGAAGAACACGATGCCGAGCGTGCCGAGGAACAGGATGATCGTCAGCGGGCCGCTGTAGATCGCCTGGCCGAACGAGGTCAGCACCAGGCGGCCGGCTTCGTTGGTCGTGGTGGCGGCATTGAAGGTCAGCCACGACACCACGCCGGTCAGCGCGACGCCGACGGCCATGTAGTTGTAGATGCGGATCATGTAGGCGCGCAGGCCCACATCGATCGCGGCTGCCGTACCGGCGGCGCCGAAGCCGCGGGCGGCTACATTACGGTCGAAGTCCGACATCGAAGTCTTTCCCTCTCTATGTTCCGGCCATCTTGCCGGTCACGTCAGGCGCGCCGGCTTTTGCCGTCGCGCTCGTGGATCAAATCTAGTGATTGGCGAGCCTGTGCGCCAGATATGGCTTGATGATGGTCCAGTCTCATTGCGGATCGTTAACGGTCCCGCGAATAACCATTATAGGCCAAAAAGCGGGGACATATCAGGGGGCTGCGATGCCACGCGGCGGAATGTCGCTGGTGAACGATTGCCTTAAAGATTGCGCAGGACCGGCGCCGGCTTCTGCCCCAGGGCCGAAAAGGTGCCAGCTAGCCCGAGGGCGACCGTCACCAGCACGGCGGCGGCGGTGGCGGCGATGGCTGGCACAGGCTGCCAGGCGAATTTCAGATGCATCAGTTCAGTGACAATAAGCCAGCCCGCCGCCGATCCGGCCAGTACGCCGAACACGGCGGTGGCGAAACCGAGCAGCAGATATTCAATGGCATATGCGCCCAACAGGCGCAGTCTTGTGGCGCCGAGGGTTTTGAGGATGACCGCGTCATAGACGCGATGGCGATGGCCGGCGGCGAGCGCGCCACCGAGCACAAGTGCCGCCACCAGCAAGGTCAGCGCCGAGGCGCCGCGAATTGCCAGCACCAGATTGCCGATCAGCGCGCCGATGGCGTCGAGCGCATCTTTCACACGCACGGTGGTGACCATCGGATATTTTTCGGCCACCGCGCGGATGATCGCCGCTTCCTGCGCCGCCGTGCCGCCGTCGGGGTAGATCAGCGTAGCAAGATGGGTGTGCGGCGCGCCGTCGAACGAATGCGGCGAGAACACCATGACGAAATTGATGCCGAGGCTCTGCCAGTCGACAGTGCGCAGATTGGCGATCTTCACGGTGATGTCGCGGCCGAGCACATTGACGGTGACCGGATCGCCGAGCTTCAGGCCGAGCGCGTCGGCGATGCGTTTCTCGAATGAGACCAGAGGCGGGCCGGCGTAATCGGCGCCCCACCACTGGCCTTCGACGAGGCGCGAACCGTCCGGCACGGTCGCGCTGTAGGTGATGCCGCGGTCGCTTTGCAGCACCCAGGCGGCTTCCTCTTTCGGCTTGAGGTCTTCAGCGCGGATGCCGTTGGCCGACACAATCCGGCCGCGCAGCATCGGCACTTCTTCCAACTTCGCCTGGGGCGCCTGGGTGCGCACAAAATCGCCGAAAGGTTTCGCCTGATCGGCCGGAATATCGAGGAAGTAGAAGGATGGCGCCTTGGCCGGCAGCTCGTTGGCGAATTGCTGACGCAGATTGGCGTCGATCTCGATCACGGTGACCAGCAGCGCGATCCCTAGGCCGAGCGACAGCACGATGGTCGGCGTCAGCGCGCCCGGGCGGTGGATGTTGGCGATGGCCATGCGCAGCCCGGTGGCGCGCACGCGCGGCGCGTGGCGCGCAATCGTCATCAGCAGCGAACCGACGAGACGCAGCAATAGAAATACGCAAGCGGCGACACCAACATAGATCAGCGCGACGCGGCGGTCATAGGCCAGAAGGATCGCGACGCTGCCGAGCAGCAGCACGGCCAAAGTCGTGAAGACGATATAGATCCGGCGCGGCCAGCGCGGCTGCGCCGCGACGACGTCGCGGAACAGCGCGCCGACCGGCACGTCATGGGCGCGGCCGAGCGGCCACAGCGCGAAAGCGAGCGCGGTCAACAGCCCGTAAACCATCGCCAGCGCCAGTTCGGTCGGATGCAGCGCCGGCACCAGCGGCAGCGGGATAATCGCGCCGAATGTCCATGAGATAACGAACGGCAGGACCGCGCCGAGCACGGCGCCAATCGCGCCGCCGATCAAGGCGAGCAGCAGCACTTGCGTCAGATAGATCGAAAAGACGCGGCTGCCGCTGGCGCCCAGCGCCTTCATGGTCGCGATGGTGTCGCGCCGCCGGTCGAGATGGCTTTTCACCGCGTTGCCGACGCCGACGCCGCCGACCAGCAGCGCGGTCAGGCCGACAATGGTGAGGAATTGGGTGAAGCGATCGACATTGCGTTCGAGTTGCGGCGAGGCATTGGTGCGGCTGCGGATTTCCCAGCCGGCTTCCGGCAAAGCGGCGCGGACCTGCGCCGTCACGGCCTTGGCGGCCGCATCGCTGGTATCGCTTGCCGCCAGACGCAAGCGATAATTCCAGCGCACCAGACTGCCGGGCTGCACCAGACCGGTCGCGCGCAACGCCGCTTCGCTGACCAGCAGGCGCGGACCAAAGCCGATGCCGCCGGCGAGTTTGTCCGGCTCATTGGTTAGCGCGGCGCGGATCTCAAACGTCGCATTGCCGATGGTGACGCGCGCGCCCGCCTTGACGCCGAGCCGCGCCAGCAGCGTCGGATCGGCGGCGGCGCCATAAGCGCCATTGCGTTGCGCCAGCGCATCGGCAAGCGGCGACGGCGGATCGAGCGTCACCGCGCCATAGAGCGGATAATTGCCATCGACGGCTTTCAGTTCGACCAGAGTCGCTTCGCCACCTTCGCTGCGCGCCATCGCCCGCAAGGTGGCGGCGCTGGACAGCGCGCCGCGGCCCTGCAGAAACGTCTTCTCATTGTCGGCGATTTCGCGCTGGATCAAGGTGAACGACAGATCGCCGCCGAGAATGACCTGACCCTGGCGCGACAATCCGTCGGCAAGACTGGCGGCCAGCGAGCCGACGCCGGCAATCGCCATCGAGCCGAGTGCGATGCAGGCGACGAAAATATAAAAGCCGCTCAGGCCGCCGCGCATCTCGCGGAGGGCGTAGCGCAGCGGCAGCCAGCGGTCGCGCGCGGATGTGGCGCTCATGCCGCGTCCACGACATGGCCGGAGCGCAGGCGCACGACGCGGCCGCAGCGCTGCGCCAGCGAAGCGTCATGCGTGACCAGCACCAAAGTCGTGCCGCGCTTCTCATGGCCGGCGAATAGAAGATCGACGATCTGCCGTCCGGTATCTTCGTCGAGATTTCCGGTCGGTTCGTCGGCGACGAGAATCGCCGGATGCGGCGCCAGTGCCCGCGCCACCGCGACGCGCTGTTGCTCGCCGCCGGATAATTGCGCCGGATAGTGATGAATGCGCTGGCCAAGGCCGACGCTCTCCAGTTCGGCTTGCGCGCGCTCATTGGCGTCAGTGACGCCGGCGAGTTCGAGCGGCACTGCGACGTTCTCCAGCGCGGTCATGGTCGGGATCAGGTGAAAAGATTGAAAAACAATGCCGACATTGCGGCCGCGAAAGCGGGCCAGCGCGTCTTCATCCAGGCGCCCGAGTTCTTCGCCGGCGACGGAGACCGAGCCGGCATCGGCCCGTTCAAGCCCGGCCATCACCATCAGCAGCGTCGATTTTCCCGAACCCGACGGCCCGATGAGGCCAATCGCCTCGCCCTTGCCTATATTCAGGTCGATGCCTTTGAGAATATGGACGCGGGCGGCCCCTTGCCCGAGCGAGAGATTAACGCCGGCAAGTTCGATTGCGATCTGCGAAATGGCAGGCTCAGGCTGGGAAGGTGCTTTCATGGGACTCCGCTTTTTACGACTTCCGTCATATGGGGAAAAATTGGCCCGGGTCCAGCGCCTCGCCGCATTATTGCTGGCCGTGGCCTGCGTAATTGCGCCTCAGGCTGCACAGGCGGCCGATGCGCCGGTGAAAATCGTCGTTCTGGGCGATTCGCTCTCGGCCGGTTACGGCCTGCCGGGGCAGGATGCCTTCCCGTCGAAGCTTGCCAAGGCGCTGGAGACCAAGGGCATCGCGGTTTCCATGACCAATGCCGGCGTGTCCGGCGACACAGCGTCGGGCGGTCTCGGCAGGCTTGACTGGTCGGTGCCGGAAGGGACCGACGCCGTGATCGTCGAACTGGGCGCCAATGACGCCCTGCGCGGCATCTATCCCAAGGTCACAAGGACGGCGCTCGACGCGATCATGAAAAAGCTGAAAGACCGAAAGATCGCGGTACTGCTCGCCGGGATGTATGCGCCGCGCAATCTCGGGCCCGATTACGTGCGTGATTTTGACCGCATCTACCCGGATTTGGCCAAGACCTATGACACGATTCTGTATCCGTTCTTTCTCGAGGGCGTCGCCGGTGACGAGAAGCTCAACCAGCGTGACGGCCTGCATCCGACAGCGCCCGGCATCGATATCATCGTGACGCGCATTCTGCCGAAAGTGGAAGAGCTGATTGCCCGGGTGAAATCCGCACGCGGGTCGTAATCAAAGCCGAACGTCATGCCGCGACTTTTTACCGGGATCGAAATTCCAGCCGGCATCGGCGAGGCGCTCGATATGTTGCGCGGCGGCCTGCCGGGCGCGCGCTGGATCGATCGCGAGAACTATCATGTCACCTTGCGCTTTATCGGCGATGTCGACGACGTGGCCGCTCAGGAGGCGGCTTACGTCCTCGGTCAGGTCAGGAGGCCGGCTTTCGATTTACATTTCGACGGGCTTGCCGCGTTCGGCGGGCGCAAGCCGCGCGCCGTGGTCGCCAACGTGGCCGCCGAGCAGACCTTAATGGATTTGCAGGCCGAGCAGGAGCGGCTGATGCGCCGAATCGGCCTGGAGCCGGAGCCGCGCAAATACACGCCGCATGTGACTTTGGCGCGCCTGCGTTCCTCGTCGAGCCTCGCAGTCGCGGATTATCTATCGGCGCGCGGCTATTTCCGCACCGCGCCGTTCAAGGTGTCACAGTTCGTGCTGTTTTCGTCGCGCGCCTCGACCGGGGGCGGGCCCTATGTGGCCGAGGCGCGTTATCCGTTGATCGGTTAGACAGTCCCGAGGATGCGCGATTGGGCGTCGAGCATTCTGGCGGCGACGCCATGAGCGTCCTCGAAAGCCTCGCGCATCAGCGACAATGGCGTGGAACGGGGCGGATCGACTTCGCCGACCACGCTGCCGAAGTCGAAGGTCAATCCGGCCTCGAATTTGCGGGCGAGCTGCTGCATCCGCCGGTTTTCGGCCAGACAGTCCATGCGCAAGTGGGTGATGCCGCGGTTGCGCGCGCTCAGCAGCGTGCGCTCCAAAAGCACCGTGCCGACGCCATGGCTCTGCCACTCCTGCTCGATGCTGAAGGCGGCTTCCGCTTCGTTCGACGCCATAGCGCCCACCATGGAGCCGTTGCGGCGCAGCTCGGCGGCGCCGCGCATCACGCCATCGACGAAGAAGCCGTGCACCACAACGCCGAGATCGGTCGCAGTGGCGGCGTGGCGGGCGATGAATTCATCGGACACGGCGCCGGAAAAACGGGTGTGGCGGCTGTCGCGGTCGAGGCGCAGCAGGTGGTCGCGGTAGGCGTCGGTCTCGCCGATCCACAATTTGCGGACATTGCCGCCGCCGGGAAGGGATTCGCTCATCTCGTATTCCTCATCAGTCTATCGAACTGCCCAGCCTGTCTGCGTTTCCCTGTGCCCTTTATATGGTGCAACGCAGCAAAATTGCGACAGTGGGCTGGTTCCGATGGGACTCTCGCATGCGAAAAACGCATAACTAACAAAGCGTTAATGAGGGTTGAGGACATAATTGCTGCAATCGGAATGCAGCAAGGCTGTAGCATTTTCTGCGATTTGAAGTGGCTTTTCGGTGCCGCCCGCTACTGGCCCGGCTGCAATGCCGTAAGGCGATTTACACTTTGTTCCGATAACTTTAGCAGTCGAACGCGCCGCACCGGCCCGTTCTTTGCTCCGTTTCAGTCCCGAAAGCGTCATCGCAAGTCATTTCATGGCCGATACCTTCAG
>CAMAUC010000107.1 GCA_945861265.1 Rhizobium sp. Q54
TGCCTTCCTCGCTCCCGACCTCGTCAAAGCCGCAATCGAAGGGCGCCTGCCGCGAGGCATGGGTGTCGCCCGCCTCTGCGATATGCCTGCAGAATGGTCGCGGCAGCGCAAAGCGCTCGGTCTTTCCCCACTTTAAAATCGATATCGAACCCGCCCCTGAGAGAAAGTTCGAGATTGAGGACTGCTCGACTTCGTAAGACTCGAACCGGTCTCTAGCGGCAAGCAGATATCCATTTGGGAAACGCGATTTCGGGCTCAGAGATAAAGGGTGGAATTCGCTCTGCCCGGCTCAGCAATTGCACAGCAGAGACTCCGCGGCTGCGCCAACCGCGCCAATTCGGGGCCATTTCACCGTTTCCGGGAAAAGTCTCTGTAACTCAGAGTGCGTGGTGGGCCCGGCAGGACTCGAACCTGCAACCAGACCGTTATGAGCGGTCGGCTCTAACCGTTGAGCTACGGGCCCGTCACCAAGGCAGGCGGTACTTCTAACAACTTGCGCGGGCGGAGCGCAATCGCCGCCGGAGCGCGGCACTCGGCACCCCCGGCGGTGTGCGACTATATCTTCAACAGGCGCCTGGCGTTGCCGCTGAGGATTTTCGCCTTGTCCTCATCTGATAACGGCACGCCGGCCATCCACTCGATCGCCGGCTTGTTATCGACAACGAACGGCCAATCGACCGCGAACAGGATGTGGTCGACGCCCATTTCCATCACCGTGCACAACAAGGCCGGATTTGAAAAGAAGCCGCTGGTCGTGACATAGAAATTCTTGCTGAACACGTCGCGGAAGCTGAGCGACTTCTGGCCCGGCCGCTTGAGCGCACTGTCGATCCGCCACATCAGGAACGGCAGCGTCTCGCCGAAATGACCGAGCATGATCTTGAGATTCGGATGGGCTTCGAACACGCCGGACAGCACCATTCGGATCGCCTGCGTCGCCGTTTCCACGGTGAAGCCCCAGGCCGGGCGCACCACCAGCGGGAAGTCCTTGGCGTAATCCTGATAATAGATTTCCGTCACCGTTGCGTTCGGCAGCGACGGGTGCAGATAAATCGGGACGTCGAGTTTTTCGGCGCGCGCGAAGATCGGCCAGAATTTCTTGCCGTCGATGAACTCGCCATTCGACATGCCGTGGATCATGGCGCCCTTGAAACCGTGCTTGGTGACGCAGCGTTCAAGTTCGTCGGCGGCGGCGGCGGGATCGACGGTGGGGAGGGCGGCGAAGGCGGCGAACCGCTTCGGGTTGGCCGCGCACACCGCCGCCAGGCGGTCATTGACCTGCGCGGTCAGGATGGCGGCTATCTCGATCGGCAGCTTCTGGGTCGACGGCGCGCCATGTGACAAGACCTGGACGTCGATTCCGGCCTCGTCCATTTCCTTGATCCGCAAGGCGCCGAAATCGAACAGCCGTTCCTGGATCGGGCCTTCACGGCCGGCTTCCGAGCCGGTGTAATGCTTGGAGAGCTCGGCGTCCCAATAGTGTTCTTCGATGGCGATGACCGGACAATTCGGCTTTTTGAACATGAGGTTTCCCCGCGCTCGCTGATGCCGGCCTGGGTGGCCGCTTTTTGTGGCTCCCGTCCTAGCAACCGCGCCCCGCCCTGTCACGGGCCCCCGCGCTCCGCACCCACGCGACTCGTTGTGCGAGTGGCGGGCGCCGCCATGCGCGTCAAACGTCTAATAAGTTGTCTTTGGTCTTTTCCACGACTCAGTTATCCACATAGCATGCTGCCGATTCTCCGAACGATTTCAGTGGGCGGCGTTGGACTCGCCATCGCAATCCTGGGGCTGGCGCTCATTCCGCCGAGCCGTCCGTCCATGCAATTGGCGGACGGCGACACAACGGCCCGCGGCGCGCTGATCGACCGGCGCAACCATCCGGAATGGCGGCAATTCCTGATCATGGCGGCGCTGCGCCGGGCCGATGAACTCAGCCGGCTGCGTTTGCTGCCGGGCGCACTGAGCGGCTCGCCCGACATGCCGCCGAACGTGGCGAGCGATGACAGTCTTGCCGATTTTTTGCGGCGCGCGCCGAATGCCGACGGCGCCAAGGTCGCGGGGCTGCCGATCGAGCGTGGCGAAGTCGGCCCGGACGACGAAACCGGATCGATCAACGTGGCGCCTAGCGCGACCATGCCGATCGATATCGGCGAGACCTCGTCGTTTGAATTGCCGGTCGCGCCGGCGGAGGAAAAGCCGCCGGTCGCCAGGTCCCCGGTGATCGGCATGACGGATCGCGAGCCCTCGGACGCCGCGCCTACGGCGAGCGCCGCGCCTGAGCCGACCAAGCTATCGATGAC
This sequence comes from Rhizobium sp. Q54, assembly GCA_945861265.1. Lineage (GTDB taxonomy): Bacteria > Pseudomonadota > Alphaproteobacteria > Rhizobiales > Xanthobacteraceae > Pseudolabrys. Next base: position 2,301 of record CAMAUC010000107.1, read on the forward strand.
GCCGATAGCGACGGTGCCGGCACAGGAGCCAGTCAAACCGGTGGTGGTTATTCGCAAGCCCAGCCTGCGCAAACCGCTGGCCAAGGCAATTCCGGCTGTTGACCCGGTGGAGTCGCAAACGGCGCCGCCCTTCAATATTTTGCAGGCCATTTTCGCGAACCTGTCCGGCAAGACGGACACTCTCGCCGCGACGCCAAACGCCAAGCCGAGAGCGAAGGCAACGACATTGCGACGCCAGCGGATCGCCGCGAAACAGGCGGCCGCTCGGGTGAACGGCCAATAGGCGCCTCGTCCCCCTATTGGTGCGACGGCGAACGCCAGCAACAAGACACACCGTTGATCCTATTTGGATGTGATCGGATATGGCGCGCCGCGGTCGATTGCCGCCTGATCGAGAGTGGTCGAGGCCAATACGGTCGACGCTGGTGTAGTCGAGGCAAAGGCGTCGAGCGACGGGCTCCCCGGATTCTGCAACCCCTGTCGCTTGGCGGCATAGTAATAGCCGGCCGCGTAATAATGCACGGCGCGATCGCTGTTGCCGCCGGCGACCTGATAAGCGCCGGCGAGATATTTGACGGCGTAGGTCATGTTGGTGTCGGCATCGAGCAGGCCTTCGACGCCGCCGCGATAGCCCATGGCACGGGCCGTGCCGAGGCGGATCTGCATCAAGCCGTAATTGCCCTTGCTGATGGCGCGCGGATTGCCGCGGCTTTCGCGGCGGATCACCCGGCGCAGCAAGTCCTCGGGCAGATTGTTGGCGGCGGCGTGACGGGCAATCAGGCTGTTGAGATTGCCATTGGCGTCGAGCACGCCGTCGTTGCGGGTCTGTGCGGCAGCGCCAACAATCAGGGCGCCCTGGGTGAGAGCGACAATGCTCAATAGCCTGGCAAAGCGGTGAATCATGTCGACTCCGAATTTTTGGGGGTGGCCGCTTGTGACGACCAAGCAAGGCGACTTTGTGGCGCGGTTATGCCGGCCTTGATTCAGATCAAGGTCGGTGGTGCCCGGATGCTTAATTTCGTCCCGATTTGCAGACGGGGGACTTTTCACAATGCCAACAGAAACCATCATCGTCGTCGCAGGGATCACGCTGGCCTTTCTGGTCTTCGCAATAACCTTGGCCTGGGCTGATGCATATACAAACAAGAAGCCGGCTTCGGGTTCCAATGGCTGATCCGGCGGCCCCAAAAAAATAGTCCGGCTCCTTCGGAGAGCCGGACTACCCAAGTAAATCTTATTGACGTGCGCCGCTGTCAGCGACCGGTCTAGATGCCGGCGTACGGATACTTCTTGGCGGCTTCGCGCATCGACTTCTGCGCGTCGTCGTAAGCATTGACAATCAGCATCAAGAAGGCGCCGAGGCGGGCAAGACCCGGGACCGGCCAGATGTGCGGAACGTTGGTCGCGCGCAGCGGAAGTGTGGACATGGTTGTGATCTCCTGAATGAAAATGTGGACTACCAGCGCGACGAATTGCTGAGGAAACGGCGCTCGATTTCGCGCTCGGCTTCGTCGGTGAATTTGCCGCCGCTCTGGGTGACGTACAGCGCGATCTCGCGCTCGGCCTGACGCAGGCGCGCCGCCATCATCGAATCCATCAGACGGCGGAAGAAGCCGCGCGTTGGGGCAACTTTGGCTTTGGCCGGCGAGTAGGTCTTGGTGAAGGCCAGTTCAGTGGCTGATGCGGTGTAGGACATTGTAATCTCCATGCGATGACCCTCGAATTCGTGCGCCATGAGGGTTATTCGTCTTGTTGCACTGCGATATAGAGGAACTGGCCGATTCCGGTAGTTGCAGTGCAGCATGTTATCCATGCGGTTTACGCATGTCTTTTGTTACATGGACGCCATGAAAAAGTGCACTTAATTGCAAAATCGACTACTTATCGCGCCTATTTTAAAGTTCATCGACTAAAGTCGATTGATTCGAGAATTTATTAACGATTCTCCACCGATTCGCGGATGTAAATTCTGTGAATTTTGCATGACTGGCGGCGCGCCACCCGCAATACGGTGCAAACGTCGGATTCTAAGACGGCGCGGGATGTCGATTGCAAAGGGGCCGGCACGCTCCTATATAACAGGTGTTCCGATTTCGCTTGGACCTTACGGTTACGCCCTCGCGGGCCTTCCACAAGACACGCCGAATCCGAATTGAGACCCGAGCGAATGGTTCGTAAGGGAAACAAAACGCATTGTGCGTTTCAATTGGAGGCCCATCATGGCCACAGGTACCGTCAAGTTTTTTAATTCGCAGAAGGGCTTCGGCTTCATCGTTCAGGACGGCGGCGGACCCGACGTGTTCGTGCACATCTCGGCCGTCGAGCGCGCCGGCATGAGCAACCTCAACGAAGGCCAGAAGCTCTCGTTCGACATCGAAGCCGATCGCAAGAACGGCAAGTCGGCTGCTGCCAACCTGCAGTCGATCTAACTTACTGCTCGAAGTTGACGCCGGCGCGCAAGCGCCGGCGTTTTCTTTTCGCAATCGTTTCGTCACCTCGCGTTCGACAGGACTACGCTTATGGCCAAGAAACCGGGCACCAATCCCAAAGGCGAATTCGCGTTTTTCGACGTCGTCTATGAAGACGGCTCGCAGCGCTCCAACCGGCGCGTGCCGGCCGAGCTGCTCGGCGGGCTGGACAAGGACGAACCGGCGCGCGGCTACATCATCGAGCAGGACCGCGAGATCGCCGAGAAATCCGGCCGCGCCCCGCTGCAGATCAAGAGCCTGCAGCGCGTCGGCGCCAAGCCGGAAAAAGCGATGAAGGTGAAGTAGCGCCTTTCCCGGCGCCGCTTCCCTACTCCGCCAGCCGCTCGGCAAACAGCACCATCGTCTTGCGATAGATCTCGGACCTGTTCCACTCGCGCATCACCTGGAAATTCGCCGTGCCTTCGCGGAACGGCGCGCCGGCCTGCCAGCCATTGACCTTCAGCAAATTCGCCGTCGAAGCCAGAACATCCGGCACGCTGTGGCGCAGATCGACATGGCCGTTGCCGTCGAAATCGACGCCGTACTTTATATAAGACGACGGCAGGAACTGCGTCTGGCCGATCTCGCCGGCGAAGGCCCCGACCAGATCGCGCAACGGCAGATCGCCGCGCTGCACGATCTGCAACGCCGCGATCAGCTCACCCTGAAACAATTCGGTGCGCCGGCAATCATGCGCGAGCGTCGCCAAAGTGCGCACCACCGGCAGCTTGCCCATGTCGCCGCCGCCATTGTCGGTTTCCAAAGTCCAGATCGCCATCACCAGCTCTTTCGGCACGCCGGAGCGCTGTTCGATGCGCGCCAGCAATTGCGCGTGCCGCACCATCAGCGACTTGGCGCGCTTGATGCGGGCGGGGATGACGCGGGTGCGCGCGTAGTCCTCGAAACTTTTGCGGAAGGTGTAGCGCTGGCGCCTGTCGAAATCGAGCACGGCGGGGTCCGGCGCAACGCCGGCGAACGCCTGGTCGATGACGCCGCGCGACACGCCCTGGCCTTGAGCCTCGCGCGCCATCGCGCCGATGAAGGTGGAAAAATCGCCGCCGCATTTGGCGGCGTGAGCCGGCAGCGCGGAAGCCAATGAGAGCAGGAGAACGGCGAGCGAGCGACGGATCATGGCGGGCCCCTATGTAACGGCGGATCGTTATGGCACGGCGGACGATGCCGCGAAAGGCAGAATGCCGCTCACTTATCCGCACGCTCCCGCTGCGCGTTTAGCCGGTTCGATATCCTGATTATTGAGTTGATACGTCGGCTCCGGAGCGTCGCGGCTCCAAGTTTTTTGAATTTTGAAATTGTCTCCGAGAAGGTCTTTGACCGGTTGAAGTTCCTGCCTAAACTTGAAAAACGTCGGCAAGGTGAAATTCACTGCTATTGATATAATCGCCTTTTTGCGCGCAACACGCTCAAATTGATTGTAGTCATCATCGATGTTTAAGGCACGGCCAGGATCAGTTTCTTCATTAAAATATAGGTTGAGAGCCTTGAGCACATTCGATTTGCCAGCATTATTTTGACCGCAAAAGCATGAAAAGTCCGAAATGCCATCAATGCTAATGTTTCGAATAGATCGAAAATTCCGGATTTCGAGTGCGGAAATTAATTGCATGTCGTATGAAAGCGCCTAAGTCGGAACGGAAAACTATTTTGCGTACTCTGACGACCTGTAGCGCGCATTATGCAACTAACAGTACCATCCGCCAAGCCTTACTGGCGCTGAAACTTACAGGGACTAGCGCCGCAACCCACGACCTTGGGAATAAAGAGCGGGTTACGCCTTCGTCTAATTTGTCCTATTAATTTGCCCTATTC
>CAMAUC010000108.1 GCA_945861265.1 Rhizobium sp. Q54
AAGAATGCCGAGGAGCGCCTGCTGTTCGACGCGGTGCACGACAACATCACCGGCCTGCCCAATCGCGAATTGTTCATCGACCGCATGGAGGCGGCTTTCGCCTTCGCCCGCGCCGACACCAATATCCGACCGTCGGTGATGGTGATCGATATCGACCGCTTCAAGCAGGTCAACGATTCGGTCGGCATCGCCGTCGGCAATTCGATCCTGCTGACCATTGCGCGCCGCCTGTCGCGTTTGCTCAAGCCGCAGGACACGCTGGCCCGGCTGTCGGGCGACCAGTTCGCCGTTATTCTGTTGTCGGAGCGCGAACCCGCGCGCATCGTCGCGGCGACCGAGACGCTGCGGCGCGCGCTGCGCGCACCGATTGCCTTCAACGACCGCGAAATTTTTCTCACCGCGTCGATCGGCCTGGCGCTGGCCGAAACCCAGCCGCACCGCACCGAAGAAGTCCTCAAGGACGCCGAACTGGCGATGTATTACGCCAAGCGCATTGGCGGCGACCGCATCGAGATTTTCAAGCCGGCAATGCGCGCGCGCAAGACCGACCGCCTGACGATGGAATCGGAATTGCGCCGCGCCATCGAACGGCAGGAGATCAAGGTGCTGTTCCAGCCGATCGTGCGGCTGGAAGATCGCGCCATCGCCGGCTTCGAGGCTTTGGCTCGCTGGGATCATCCCAAGATGGGGCGCCTGTCGCCGGCCGAATTCATTTCGATCGCCGAGGAAATCGGCCTGATCGTCGACCTTGGCCTGTTCGTGCTCGATCACACCGCCAAGCAGCTCGCCACCTGGCAGGCGGCGACAAAGGGTCGCGAACCGGTCTTCGCTTCGGTCAACGTTTCGTCGCGGCAATTGCTGCGGCACGATCTGATCCAGGATCTGCGCGGCGTTCTGGCGCGCACGCCGCTGGCGCGCGGCTCGCTCAAGCTGGAGGTCACTGAATCGCTGGTGATGGAAAACCCGGAACACGCGGCGCAGATGCTGACCCGCATCAAGGAGCTCGGCGCCGGCCTGTCGCTCGACGATTTCGGCACCGGGCATTCCTCGCTCGCCTATCTGCAGCGGTTTCCGTTCGACACCATCAAGATCGACCAGTCCTTCGTGCGCACCACGACGCGCGGCACGCGGCCGGTGATCCTGCGCTCGATCATTTCGCTGGCGCACGATCTCGGCATGGAAGTCGTGGCAGAGGGCGCCGAGACCGATAGCGACGCGGTCGAACTCTATCAACTGGGTTGCGAATACGCACAGGGCTTCGCCTTCGGCGAGGCGATGACATCGGAAGCCGCCCTTGATCTTCTGCTTGGCAAGCCGCCGAGCGTCCGCACCTTCAAGGTTGCGTCGGAATAGCGGCTAGAGCCCCGGCATTGATAGAATCAAAGCCGGGGCTCTAGTCTTTTGTTTTGCCGCGTTTTCGTCACGCGAACCGGTTTCCACTTCGCTCGAAAACGCTCTAGGCGTGTCCCGCCTCGTTCGACAAGTGGCTGAGATCGATGCCGATCTTGCGCAACGCCTTGTCGTATTTGCCGCCGGTGTCGCCACCGAAAATCAGCTCGGGGTCGGCGGCGCAGTGGAGCCAGCCGTTTTGCTGGATTTCCTGCTCGAGCTGACCGGGCGCCCAGCCGGCATAGCCGAGCGCGAGGATCGCCGTTTCAGGTCCGCTGCCATGCGCGATGGCTTTCAATATATCGAGCGTCGCGGTCAGGCAGATACCGTCGTCGATCGGCAGCGTCGAATTTTCGATGAAGAAATCAGCCGAGTGCAAAACGAAACCGCGGCCGGTTTCCACCGGCCCGCCTTTGAGCACCTTGACCGCGTCGGCGGCGTTCGGCAGTTGAATTCGCTCGGCCGCCGGGATCACGTCAAGCTGCACCAGCAGATCGGGGAACTTTATGTTCGCCGCGGGCTGGTTGACGACGATGCCCATCGCACCCTCGGTCGAATGCGCGCAGACATAAATCACCGCGCGCGAAAATCGCTCGTCATTCATCGTCGGCATCGCAATCAGCATCTGGCCGTCGAGAAATCCGCGCGCGATGTGCGTGGCCGAAGCGGTGGACTTGCGCGGAGCTTTCATAGGCGAAGGGTACCCGATCGGCCGATCTTTGCAAACGAAGCCGGCGGCCAAAAGTTCATCCGGCAGCCGTTAGAAATCGACACGACAATTGTGGCAAAGTTGGATTTGTGCCCAGATGTCGGTCACCGGCTGCTCACAAGGAATTCAGTGGCGCGCCACGGATTTCCTGACTAGATCAAGCTATATGACCGACCGCCGCGAAAATCGATGCCGGCCCGCGCAATTGGCCACCCTTCTATGCGCCTTCGGCATCCTGCCGGGCGCCGCAGCGAACGCAGCCGACATGTCGTCCTGGAGCCAGGACAGCAAGTCGGCCATTCGCCTGATTGCCGGCAACAACAAGGGCGGCGACACGCCGCTACGCGCCGGTATTGAAGTGAAACTCCAGCCCGGCTGGCACACCTATTGGCGCTATCCAGGCGATTCCGGCGTGCCCCCGCGATTCGATTTTGCCGGCTCGGAGAATCTGAAAACCGCCAGGGTGCGCTATCCGGCGCCGCATGTGTTCAGCGACGATAGCGGCACGTCGATCGGCTATAGCGACGGGGTCATTTTCCCGATTCAGGTCACGCCGCGGCAAGCCGGCAAGCCAGTCGTCGTGCGGCTCAAGATCGATTACGCGGTCTGCGAAAAATTGTGCATTCCGGCCGAGGGCCGCGCCGAGCTCGGCTTGGCATCCGGGCCGAGCGCCAACGACGCGGCGCTGAGCGCGGCTGAGGCGCAGGTCCCGGTTCCCGTCGCCGCTGCCGATGTGGACCTTCGCGCGCGGCGCGTGAACGATGCAGCCAAGCCGCTGGTTGCCGTCGATCTGAAAACGCCCGATGCCAAGCCGGTCGTCCTGTTGGTCGAAGGCCCGAGCCCGGAATGGGCGCTGCCCATCCCGAAACCGGCTCAAGGCGCGCCGGCCGGACGGCAGCATTTCGGCTTCGAGTTGGACGGATTGCCGCCAGGCGTCAGCCCGAAAGGCCAATTCGAACTGACCTTTACGCTTGTGAGCGGCGACCGCGCCGTCGAGGTCAAGACTCATCTCGACTAAGGCGCGTAAACGGGGCTATTTTGCCGCCGGAAACTGAAATCCATAAACACTGAGAGGAAATCCCATGCCCATTAAAGTCGGTGACAAGCTGCCAACCACGACGTTCCGTGTCATGACCGCGGAAGGCCCGAAGCCGAAAACCACCGACGATATTTTCAAGGGCAAGAAGGTCGCGCTGTTCGCCGTGCCCGGCGCCTTCACACCGACCTGCTCGAACATGCACATGCCGAGCTTCCTCAACAACATCGCGGCGTTCAAGGCCAAGGGCGTCGACACCATCGCCGTGACAGCGGTCAACGATCCGTTCGTCATGAAGGCCTGGGCCGAGAAGACCGGCGGCGACGGCAAAATCGATTTTCTCGCCGACGGCAGCGCCGATTTCGCCAAGGCCATCGACATGACGCTGGATGCGTCGGGCAATGGCCTCGGCATCCGCTCCAAGCGCTATTCGATGCTGGTCGATGACGGCGTCGTCAAACAGATCAATGTCGAAGACGCGCCCGGCAAGTGCGACATCTCGGGCGGCCAGGCCTTGCTCGGCCAAATCTAGAATATTCTATGTATGCATGCGACTCGGCCGGGCAATAGCCCGGCCGTTTTCGTTTATTGGCGCTCTACTTACTCATGGCGCCTTTGGCGCCGGCGCGCGCGGCGATCAGGCCTTCGCGCGCCAGTTCGTCGGCGCGTTCGTTCTGCGCGTGACCGGCATGGCCCTTGACCCAGTGCCAATGCACTGTGTGCTGGACGAGCGCCTCGTCGAGCCGCTTCCACAGATCGACATTCTTGACCGGCTTCTTGTCGGCGGTACGCCAGCCGTTCTTCTTCCAACCGTGAATCCAGCTCATGATGCCGTTGCGCACATACTGGCTGTCGGTATGCAGGTCGACCGTGCACGGCCGCTTCAACGCTTCCAGCGCCGCGATCGCCGCCATCAACTCCATGCGGTTGTTGGTGGTGTGCGCTTCGCCGCCCATCAATTCTTTTTCGGTCGTGCCGAAAGAAAGGATAGCGCCCCAGCCGCCGGGACCTGGATTGCCCGAGCAGGCGCCATCGGTGTGAATGGTGACGCGCTGTTCAGACATTAAGAGATGCCATAGTCATTCGCGCTTTTCACCGACTGATGAAAACGCAACTTGCGGAAATATTCCAGCGGGTCCTTCGGCCTGACCAGCGCGCCTTCCGGCACCGCCAGCCAGTCGACCAGCCGCGTCAGCAGAAAACGCATCGCCGCGCCGCGCGCCAACATCGGCAATGCTGCCTGTTCGGCGGCCGATAGCGCGCGCACTTTGTTGTAACCGCCGAGCAGCGCGCGGCCCTTGGTGACGTTATAGGAATGATCCGGCTCGAAGCACCAGCAGTTGAGGCAGATCGCCACGTCATAAGCGAGCATGTCGTTGCAGGCGAAATAGAAGTCGATCAGGCCGGACAATTTATCGCCGAGAAAGAACACGTTGTCGGGAAACAGATCGGCGTGAATGACGCCCACCGGCAAATCGCGCGGCCAGTTTTTTTCCAGCAGGCCGAGTTCACCGACGATCTCATTGCATAGACCAGGCCGCACGCTGTCGCCGCGCGGACCGGCGTGCTCGAACAGAGGCCGCCAGCTGTCGACCGACAGAGCGTTCGGCCGCTTGATATTGAAATCGCTGCCGGCCAAATGCAGCCGCGCCATCGCTTCGCCGACCGCCGCGCAATGGCCGGCATTGGGTTTGCGAATCCACAGACCGTCGAGAAACGTGACGATCGCCGCCGGTCGTCCGGCAACGACGCCAAGCATGCCGCCTTCCCTGTTCTTCACCGGCTGCGGACAGTTGAGCCCGCGCGCGGCGAGATGCTCCATCAGGCCGAGAAAAAACGGTAGGTCGCCCTCAGCGACGCGCTTCTCGTACAGAGTTAGAATGAAATTGCCGGCCGATGTATGGACGAGAAAATTGGAGTTCTCGACGCCTTCGGCAATGCCCTTGTAGGACAACAGTTCGCCGATGTCGTAGCGAGCGATAAAGCGCGCCAGATCGTCGGCGGAGACGTCGGTATAGACGGCCATGACGAATTACTCCGCCGCCTGATTTTCGCGCAGAGGACGAGGCAGCGGAAAGAACACTCCCTCCTCGGCGGCGGAGACGGTCTCGACGCTGACGGCGTAACGCTGGGCGAAAGCGTCGATGATTTCCTCGACCAGAATTTCCGGCGCCGAAGCGCCGGCCGTGATGCCGAGCCGCGCAATGTCGCCGAATTCGGTCCAGTCGATGTCAGCGGCGCGCTGCACCAAGGCCGCGCGCGGACAACCGGCGCGTTCCGCCACTTCGCGCAGGCGCTGCGAGTTCGACGAGTTGGGCGCGCCCACGACGATCATTGCATCGACGATCGGCGCGACGCGCTTGACCGCTTCCTGCCGGTTGGTCGTCGCGTAGCAGATGTCTTCCTTGTGCGGACCGACGATGGCCGGAAAACGCTGCTTCAGAAGATCGACGATTTCCGCCGTGTCATGCACCGACAACGTGGTCTGCGTCACGTAAGCGAGATTGGTCGGATCGCGCGGCATGAATTTCTGCGCGTCGGCCAGAGTCTCGAGCAGGCCGACGGTCCCGGGGGGGAGCTGGCCCATGGTGCCGATGACCTCCGGGTGGCCGGCGTGTCCGATCAGCACGATTTCGCGGCCGCGCTTGTGATGGATTTCGGCTTCGCGGTGCACCTTGGTGACCAGGGGACAGGTGGCATCGAGCGCGAACAGATTGCGCTTGCCGGCTTCCTCCGGCACCGAGCGCGGCACGCCATGCGCGGAGAAAATCACCGGGGCGCCGGTGCCTTCCGGCACTTCGCTGAGTTCCTCGACGAAGATCGCGCCCTTGGCGCGCAGGCCTTCGACGACATAGCGGTTGTGCACGATTTCGTGGCGGACATAGACCGGCGGGCCGTAGATCTTCAGCGCCTGCTCGACCGAATCGATGGCCCGGACCACGCCGGCGCAAAAGCCGCGCGGCGAGCACAAAAGCACCCGCAGCGCCGGCTTTGCCGTCGCCGATTCGCCGGAAGCGGGCTTTTGGGGCTCAGCGGTCATTCCACCCTCTAAATCGCGCAAAAATCACGCAAAACGCCTCCCCGACATGGGATGGGCTACCCCGCCCTGTCAAGCCGGAACGGTTGCATGCAGGGGGGTCTGTCCCTATATTCCGGGCATTCCCGGTCATCGCCGATGATCTACTGCTTCGCCCCCGAAAAGGGCGGGCGAAGCCTAGAGGAGATATGCCATGTCGACAGCCGCCCCCCTGATGCCCAAGGCCACCGCGGTCTGGCTTTTGGACAATACCGCGCTGTCGTTCGACCAGATCGCCGAATTCTGCAAGCTGCACCC
>CAMAUC010000109.1 GCA_945861265.1 Rhizobium sp. Q54
TCGTCGAACGGGCCTTCGGCGTTGAAGACGTGACTGATATTGCCGAAGGCGCCCTCCTGCTGATGCAACTGGCAATCCTGCGACACCTCGACACGCCAGTTGACCACATACTGGCCGTCATGGTTGCGCGGGGTCAGGCGCAGCACCTGCGTGACGCTTTTCGGCGGCGTCTCGTAGTGGTAGCTGGTGGCGTGGGAGATGCGAATGCGCACTGGTCGGCGTGCCTTTAGCGCTGGTGTTCGAGCGGAACCGTAAGCGGCCGCGCGAGCCTTGCGCGGGCCGTCTTCATAGCAGGAATTGCTCGGTGATGGCACCACCCAAACGGTTGTTTTCGGTGATGAATTCGCTGATGAATTCGTGCAGGCCGCGCTGGAAAATGCCGTCCATTTTGCTGTTTTGCAGCCTGGTGCGCATGCCGCGCGCCTGGCGCTGCGCCGCGCCTTGGCGGCCATAGGCGCCGGCGATCTGGTCGAGATTGCGCACGATCGCCTCGTAGCAGGACGACAGCGAGCGCGGCAGTTCGTCCTTGAGGATCAACAGGTCGGCGACCAGCCAGGGCTTGAGGCTGTCGCGATAGACCCAGTGATAGGCGGTCAGCGCCGAGACCGAGCGCAAAATCGCCGCCCACTGGAAATAATCGAGCGGGCCGCCGACGCGCTCATTGTCCGGCAGCAGCAGATGATATTTGACGTCGAGAATGCGCGCGGTGTTGTCGGCGCGTTCCATGTAAACGCCGAGGCGCGAGAACCAGTAGGCGTCGCTTCGCAGCATGGTGCGGTAGGCCGAGCCGTCGAACCGCAGCGAGGATTCCTGCACCCAGCGCAGGAAGCGGGAGAATTCCTCGCGCGAGGTCGGGCCGTTGCCGTAACGCTTCAGCTCGAGCCAGGTGCCGTTGATCGAGTCCCACATTTCCATCGTCAGCGCGGTGCGCACGGCGCGCGCATTGTGCCGCGCCGCTTCGAAGCACGAGCGGATCGACGACGAATTGGCGGTGGAGAAGGCGAGATAATCGGTGACGTTTTCCTCGTTGGCCTCGTCGTACAGCTTGAAGAATCCGGTGGCGCAGCCGGCGGTCAGCACTGCCGATTCCCATTCGTTGCTGGCGCCGACATAGGCGAGCGGCAGCGCGGACAGGCGCTGCGTCGCGTCGAGAATGCGCGCCAGATATTCGGCGCGTTCGACGTAACGCGAAAGCCAGTACAGGTTATCGGCCGTGCGGGAGAGCATGAACTACCTCTTGTCCCGGACGCAGCGCAGCGTGGAGCGAAGCGTAACGGTGCGCTGCAGAGCCGGGACCGCCAAAAAACGAGCGCGTAACGATCCCGGGTCTGCAGCGCACCACGAAGACGTGCTGCGCTGCGCCCGGGAAAAGTAGAAAGGCTGCGTGCTCCTCATCATCAACTATCCAATACCCACGTATCTTTCGTCCCGCCGCCCTGGCTGGAATTGACCACCAGCGAGCCCTTTTTCAACGCAACGCGCGTGAGGCCGCCGGGCACGATGCGCACGCCGTTGCGGCCGGTCAGCACGAAGGGCCTAAGGTCAACGTGGCGCGGCGCCACGCCTTCCTCGACGCAGGTCGGCGAGGTGGACAATGCGAGCGTCGGCTGGGCGATGAAGTTCTTCGGCTCGGCCTTCAGCTTGGCGCGGAATTGCTCGATGGCGATCTTGCTGGCGGTCGGCCCGATCAGCATGCCGTAGCCGCCGGAGCCGTGCACTTCCTTGACCACCAGTTCGGACAGGTGCTCGAGCACGTATTTGAGATGCTCTTCCTCGCGGCAGCGCCAGGTCGGCACGTTCTTCAACAGCGGTTCTTCGCCGAGATAGAATTTCACGATCGCCGGCATGAAACTGTACACCGCTTTGTCGTCGGCGATGCCGGTGCCGACGGCGTTGGCAAGCGTCACATTGCCGGCGGCGTAAGCCGACATCAGGCCGGGCACGCCGAGGATCGAGTCGGCGCGGAAGGTGAGGGGGTCGATGAAGTCGTCGTCGACGCGGCGGTAGATGACGTCGACGCGCTGCGGCCCCTGCGTCGTGCGCATATAGACGACCTCGTCCTTGACGAAGAGATCGCGGCCTTCGACCAGTTCGACGCCGAGCTTGTCGGCGAGGAACGAGTGCTCGTAATAGGCCGAGTTGAATACGCCGGGCGTCAACAGAACGACGGTCGGCTCCTTCGACGTCGTCAAAGGCGCGACCGATTTGAGGGAAGCGAGCAGTTCGTCCGGATAGTTCTCGACCGGCGCGATGCGGTGGCGCGAGAACAATTCCGGAAACAGCCGCATCATGATTTCGCGGTTCTCCAGCATATAGGAGACGCCGGAGGGCGTGCGGGCATTGTCCTCGAGTACGTAGAAGGTGTCGGCGTCGACGCGGATGATGTCGATGCCGGCGATGTGCACATAGATGTCGTGCGGCACGGGCTGGCCGTTCATTTCCGGGCGGAACGCCGGATTACGGAACACCAGATCTTCCGGAATGATGCCGGCGCGCAGGATCTCGCGCGCGCCATAGACATCCTTGATGAACAGGTTGAGCGCGTTGACGCGCTGGGTCAGGCCTTTCTCCAGGAACTTCCATTCGGAAGCCGCCATGATGCGCGGGATGACGTCGAACGGAATCAGGCGCTCGGTGGCGTCGGCTTCGCCGTAAACGGCGAAGGTGATGCCGATGCGGCGGAAAATGAGTTCGGCCTCGCGGCGGCGATAATCGAGAACGTCCGGCGGCACTTCCTTGAGCCATTGCGCCAGCTCGCCATAGGCGGGCCGCACCTGGTCACCGTCGTGACCCTTCATCTCATCGAAGGCCGCAGCCATACTTAAAAACCCCCAGCAGCACTCCCAACGCTTCAGCCCCGACTTTGTGCCCAAATGAGCAACCTGGGTAGGGGGCGAAGCGCTGGCCCGGAACTTAATCTGCAAGCTTCAGGCCAAAAAATACCCAGGTAAAACACCTATTTACGCGAGAGGAGCGGATATCGGACCCGGTATGTGCCCAAAATTTAGGCTATTGGCTAGGCTGGCGACATCAGGCGTGGACGCTTGCCGGCCGCCGCCTTGAGCGGCCTGCCTGGGCACGCTACGTCTTGGCCCTGGCCAATCGCCGGCCACTTCCGCCGTTCCCCTTCGCAAGCCGACCGTGAGCAGACTTATGACAGCTGAGATCGTCACCGCGGCAATTCTTGTGATCGGCGACGAAATCCTGTCGGGGCGGACCAAGGACAAGAACATCGGCTACATCGCCGAATATATGACCGCGATCGGCATCGACGTGAAGGAAGTGCGGGTCGTTTCCGACGACGAGCCGGAAGTCATCGCCGCGCTCAATGCGCTGCGCAACCGATACACTTATGTGTTCACCACCGGCGGCATCGGCCCGACGCATGACGACATCACCGCCGACTGCATCGCCAAGGCCTTCGGCGTCTCGATCGACTATCACCCCGAGGCGGTCGCGATCATGAAGGAGCGCGTCGCCAAGATGGGCGGCGAGTTGAACGAAGCGCGCATGCGCATGACGCGCATCCCGAACGGCGCCGCGCTGGTCTATAACAAAGTATCCGGCGCGCCCGGTTTCTGGATCGGCAATGTCATCACCATGGCCGGCGTGCCGTCGATCATGTAGGCGATGCTCGACGAGGTGGCGCCGAAACTGAAGACCGGCGTCAAGATGCTGTCGGACTCAATCCGCGCCGACGCTAAGGAAGGCGACATCGGCACCGAACTCGGCGCGGTGGCGAAGGCGTTCCCCGACGCGATCATCGGCAGCTATCCGTTCCAGGACGACAAGCTCGGGCCCAACACCAATATTGTCGTGCGCTCGCGCGACGCGGCGCGGCTGGCGGAAGTGCGCGCCGCGGTCGAGGCGATGCTCGCCAAGGTCAAGGCGCAACTGGCGGCGAACGCGAATTAATCTTTTCCCTTATCGCTATTTGGAAAATCAAGATGTCCGACGCACCCCGGCCCGAAAAGATGTTCCCCGTCTCGTGGGATCAATTCCACCGCGATACCCGCGCGCTGACCTGGCGCCTGCATGAGGCGGGTCCGTTCGAGGCGATCGTCTGCATCACGCGCGGCGGGCTGGTGCCGGCGGCGATCGTCGCGCGCGAACTCAACGTGCGCATCATCGAGACGATCTGCATCGCCAGCTACATGAATTACAAGAACCAGGGCGAGATCCAGGTGATGAAGGGCATCGGCACCGAAGTGACAGCGATGCGCGCCGCCGGCAAGGGCGTTCTCATCGTCGATGACCTCGTCGATACCGGGAAGACCGCGCGCGTGGTGCGCGAGATATTGCCGGCGGCGCATTTCGCCACCGTTTACGCCAAGCCGATGGGCCGGCCGCTGGTCGACACCTTCATCACCGAAGTGTCGCAGGACACCTGGATCTATTTCCCGTGGGATACAGCGCTATCCTATGTGCCGCCGATCCGCGCCGGCGGCGACTGAACCGATCATAAAATAATAGTAGGGAGAGACGCATGCTGACCCGACGCAGCCTTTTGGCCACTGCCGCGACTTTGGCCGCCACCGGCGCGATAAGCCCGGCTTTGGCGCAGACCGTGGCGCCGAGCGCCTATCCCGATCATCCGATCCGCATCATCGTCGGATATGCCGCCGGCGGCGGCGTCGATATTGTGGCGCGGCTTCTCGGCGAGCCGATGAAGCAGGCGCTCGGCGGGCAGACTATCATCGTCGAGAACCGCACCGGCGCGTCCGCGATGATCGCCGCCGGCGCGGTGGCGAAAGCGCAGCCCGACGGCTACACCTTGCTGATGGCTGCTTCTGGCGAGGTCGCGATCAACCAGCATTTGTTTAAGGAGAAGATGGCCTACGACCCGCGCCGCGAACTGGTGCCGGTCGCGCTGATCGGCATCGTCCCGTGCGTCGTTGTCGTCGCCGAAGGCACGCCAGTGCACAATCCGAAGGAACTGATCGCCTACGCCAAGGCCAATGCCGGCAAGTTGTCGTTCTCGTCGTCCGGCGTCGGCAATCCGCAGCAGCTGGCCGGTGAGCTGATGAACAGCATGGCCGGCACCAGTGTGCTGCATGTGCCCTATCGCGGCTCGGCGCCGGCGGTGACCGATGTGGCGACCGGCGCGGTGACCATGAGCTTTTCCAGTTTGGCGGCGGCGCTGCCGCTGATCCAGTCCGGCAAGATCCGCGCGGTGGCGGTGACCTCGAAGGAGCGCATGCCGCAACTGCCCGACGTCCCGCCTTTAAGCGAGGGCGCGCCCGGCCTGGCGCAATATGAGCTGCTCAACTGGTTCGGCCTATTCGCGACTGCCGGTACGCCGCCGGAGGTGGTCAAGCGGCTCAACGACATCGTCAACAATGCGCTGACCAACCCGGCGATCGCCGACAAATTGATGCCGCAGGGCATCGTGCCCAAGCCGATGTCGGTCAAGGAATTCGACCGCTTCGTCGAAACCGAGACCGAGAAGTTCGGCGCCATCGTCAAGGCCGCCGATATTAAGTTGGGCAACTGAGCCGGGGTTGGCTATAGTTTAGCCGCCGCCGCAACGGGAGACGCCGATGAACGTCAATGTGCAGAATGCCAATTCTCAAGCATTGCCCGCCGCCGATCTTCTGTCGCGCGTGGTGCGCGCCAAGGATGTGCCGTGGCAGCCGACGCGCTTTCCCGGCTGTCACACCAAAACGCTGCTGTTCGATCCGAAGAGCGGGCTGGTGACGCTTTTGTTCAAGATGGACCCAGGCGCCGAATTGCCCGATCACGAGCACGTCCTGATCGAGCAGACCTATGTGCTGGAAGGCTCGCTGGTCGACAAGGAAGGCCCCGATGCCGGCATCGAAGTGGGCGCCGGCGAATTCGTCTGGCGTCCGGCCGGCAGCCGGCATAGCGCATGGTCGCCGAACGGCGGCACCTTCGTCGCCATGTTCCAGATACCGAACAAGTTCTTCGAGAAGGACGGCCGCGTCACCGATTCATCCGGCAAGGATTGGGAATCGGTGTGGGGTCCGTTATTAGCGAAATAGGTTAGCCCGCCGCCGCGCCGGAGATCATCCGCCGTGACGGCGGACGATCAGGGTTATGCGGGCGTGGCGGAATGGTAGACGCATGGGACTTAAAAT
>CAMAUC010000110.1 GCA_945861265.1 Rhizobium sp. Q54
CGTCGAGGGCCTCAACAACAAGATCCGCGTCATCCAGCGGCGCGCCTACGGTCTACGCGACCAGGAATACCTGCGGCTCAAGGTCCTCACATGCATGCTTCCAGCGCTCTGAAGTTGCCGAAATCACCCACTCGATTTCCTGAAGACCCGAAATCCTTAAGTGGCCCTTAACCCTGTTTTTTAACCACGTCGATTAATCAACGCGGAACGCGCGCGAACCGCGCGAAGGCGCGGCCGGCTGACAAAAATGACATTTAATAAATCGTTTACCAAAGCCGCGCGGCGCTGCGCCAAAAGCGCCACGACTTGGCGGCATCCGGTCACTTTATCTTGCGGACCCAGTCGAAGCTGACCAGTTGCTCGGCCAAGGTCACCAGCGCGCTGCGCGCGGCGGCATCCTCGATGGCCAGGAAGGCCTGCGCCAGCCGCATGGCCTCTTTGACCCGCGCATCGTTCGGCGGGGCGGCATCCCCCGCCCCGGCCTCGGCAATGCCTGCCACCGACCCTTCCACAGCCGGCTTTTTCTTGATCGCCAGTTCGACGATGTTATGGCCGTGTTTTCGCGGCGGTTTGTTCGTGGATTTCATGGCTACCGAACTCGCAAATCGGGGGACGGCATCGGTAACGGGCTCCGCCCTTCAGCGAAATACGCCACCAAGTCAACTTCGCGTTGAACATTCGTATCTGGCGACCCGGAAGTCATTAGCGGCGTTATGGCGTTTTATGAGGTTTCATCGCATAATGTTCTTATGGAGTTGCGCCACCTTCGATATTTCATCGCGGTTGCCGAGGAGCTGCATTTCGGGCGCGCCGCCGAGCGTCTGAACATCGCACCGCCGACCTTGAGCCACCAGATCGGCGCGTTGGAAACCATGCTTGGCGCCAAGTTATTCACGCGCAAGACCAAGACCGCTGTCGCGCTCACCCATCCGGGCAAGCGATTTCTGATTGAAGCGCTGGCCACGCTCAGGCAGGCGGCCCAGGCGGAAATGGTCGGACGGCAGGCCGCCCGCGGGTATACCGGATCGATCGCGGTCGGCTTTATTTTGTCGGCCGGATTCAGCGGCCTGATCTCGTCGACCCTGATCCGTTTCAAAAAAACCCATCCGGACGTCTCGTTTCAAATCTCACGAATGCTGACTTTCGCACAGTTCAAGGCGATCGCCGACGGTTCGCTCGATGTCGGCTTTTCTCAAGCCCCGCAGCGCTACCCGTCCGGTCTCAACGGGTTCGTCATCAGCCGAAGCCCGTTATGGGCGGCGCTGCCGGAAGGACATCCCCTCGCCGCGCGCAAGAAGATCACTCCCACGATGCTGCTGCGGGAAAAATTCGTTGCCATGTCGATGGAGCTGGAAACCGGATTCTGGGGAAACATCGCGACCATTTCGCCGCCCGGCGTATCGGCCCGCATCGTCGACCGCGCGCCCGATGCCTTCACATTAATGACCCTGGTGGCCGCCGGAGTCGGCGTCAGCGTGCTGTCGGAACCGTTCACGCGCATCGCCATGCCGGGAATTGTCTTCCGCAAGCTTGCCGACACGGTCGCAACCGCCAACCTTGCCGTGGTCCACCGCAAGAATGAAGCCGCGCCCGCGGTCCTGGCCTTTATCGATTCGCTGCGGTCGCAGGCGCGTTCAGCCTGAGCGCGCGAGTTGGCGATCGAACATGGCGAAAATCTCGCGCCAATCGGTTTCCGCCGCGGCGGAATCGTAAACGTCGCGGTCCGGGAGACTGTAGCCGTGGTTGGCGCCGGCATGCACATTCCGGCGATAGGTGACGTTGTCGCGGTCGGCAAAGGCTTGATCGAGCGCGGCGCGCGTCTCCGGCGGAGTCAGATCGTCGCGATCGCCGAAGCCGCAATACATTTCACCGCGCATCACGCTCGCCAGTCTATGCGGGGAATCCGCCGCGTCGGATACGAGCCGAGTGCCATGTAAACAGGCGTTGGCCTGGAAGCGGCCGGGAAATTCCTGCGCCGCCTGGAACGCCAGGCGGCCGCCCATGCAGAAGCCGACCGAGCCCGCCGCGACTGTACTATCGACGGGCCGGGCGCGGCAGAAGTCGAGAACAGCGGCAATATCGGTGGCCGCCGTTCGCCGATTAAGCGCCAGAGCGTGACTGCGCATTTCCTCCTGCAACGCATGCGGAAGGGCATCGAACGACACCATTTGGCCGGCGGCGTTGCGCCTTTCGTAACGGACTTTGCCCTCGCGATAGAACAGGTTCGGCAGGACGCAATAATAGCCCTGCGCCGCGATGCGGCGCGCGATTGCAAACAATTCTTCGCGCAGGCCCCAGATATCTATGAACAGAACGACCAGCGGAAAAGGGCCGGCGCCATCCGGATGGGCGGCATAGCCGTCCATGATTCCGTCCGGGGTGGGGATATCGATCGCCTCTCCGGTCACGCTGCGATCTTGCATGTCAGCGATCACGCCTGCTTGCGGACTTGCCGGTCACTTGGAAAGATCGATATTGACGCTGCTGATGATATCCGTCCATTGCGCGCGATCGGCGGCGATGCGGGCGGTCATCCTGTCGGGCCCACCGCCAATAATGCGCAGACCGATGGGATCGAATTTTGCTTGAGCTTCGGGCTTGCGCAGATAGGCCTCGATCGCGGCATTGAGTTTCGCGACGATCGCCGGCGGCATATTCGGCGGCCCGAAAATCCCGGCCCAGGTGGAACACACCACGTCAATGCCGCTCTCTTTCAGGGTCGGCAGATTGGGCTGCAGAGCCATGCGCTGATCGGCGGCGACGGCAACGATCAGCGAGTCCATGCCCGGACCGAAGGCCGGCGTGCCCATGTCGACCTGACCGCCCATCAGGTCGAGGAGGATCTGCTGGGCGCCGCGATAAGCAACGAAGTTGCCCTCGATTTTGGCTTTACGCGCGAGCAACACGCCGCAGAGATGCCCCATCGTGCCGGGACCGGGATGGGCGATGTTGAGCTTGCGGTCCTTGGTGTCGGCATAGGCAAGCAAGTCCTTGATCGACTTGATGCCGACTTTCGCGTTGACCAGCACCGCATTCGGCGTATCGCCAATCAGCGAGATCGCGGTGAAATCCTTGTTGGCGTCATAGGTGACGGTCTTGTCCATCATCGGGCGAAACACCATCGGGCCGGTATTGGTCTGCAACAGCGTGTAGCCATCCGGCTCCGCCTTGGTGACCGCCTGCTGGCCGATGACGCCGCCGCTACCCGGCTTGAATTCCACAATGACCGGCTGGCCGAGCGATACCGACAGATCCTGCGCGATCGACCGGCTGATCACGTCCATCATGCCGCCCGCGGTGGACGCAATCACCAGCGTAATCGGCCGCGTCGGCCAGTCCTCGGCCGCCACGGGGCGCGGCGCGCCACCGAAAACCGCCGCCGCGGCGAAAAGGCCAATAGCGGGGGTCAGAAAGGCTCGACGCAACGACATATCCATGGCGCGGACTCCAGCGGTGTCACAGAAGCGCACTCTCGCCTGAATTGCGGCGCCAATCAATATATACGAATAGCAGAAGAAGAAATTTTCTCCGCGCAACCGGCCCCGGCGGCGGCGCGCCGGCGGCGGCGATCGCTACGACTCGCCCATTTCGCCGATGTGCTTCTGGGAATAAAGCTCGACGCCGATCTTGGAAACCAGATCGAGCTGGGTTTCGAGGAAGTCGATGTGGTGCTCTTCGTCCGACATCAGCTTCTCAAACAGATCGCGGGTAACGTAGTCCTTCGCGCCGTTGCAGAAATGCGCGGCCTCCTGATAGAGCGCGCGCGCGGAAATCTCGGCGGCGAGATCGCAATCGAGCACTTCCTTGACGTTCTGCCCGATGTGCAGCGGATCGAGCACCTGCAGGTTGGGGAAGCCGTCGAAGAAAATGATGCGCTCGATCAATTTGTCGGCGTGCTCCATCTCCTCGATGGATTCCTTGCGCCACTGCTTGGCTAAATCCTTGAGGCCCCAATTGTCGAGCAGGCGGTAGTGCAGCCAGTACTGATTGACCGCGGTGAGTTCGTGACGCAGCGCCTTGTTGAGGTATTCGATAACCTTGGCATCACCCTTCATGGCGCGGATCCTTTTCGATGTCAGGAAATGAGTAACTGCCAATCGCGCAGCGGGCGCAACGGCAAAGTTTCATCGCTCTGGCGAGCGCTGCGATGGACAAGCGGCGCAGCCGGCCGGGCATCCGGCGCCGGCCAAGGCCTCGTCCATGATCTTGCGGATCGAACGGGCGCAGCGGCCGCACTGGGCGCTGCAGCCGAGACAGCCATAGACCTGGCCTGTCGTGCGCGGCGACGAATTGGCGCAGGCCGTGCGCACGGCGTGGTCGCTGATGACATTGCAGGAGCAGACGATCATTGAAGTCCCGGCGCTTTGGTCTTGGGCTTTGTTTTGGCCTTGCGAACCATGACACCGTGGCTAAAGGCTCACTTGAGCCAAGTCAAAGGAAAACGCAGTTTAAAATTGGTCTAAAGTATTGAAATAAAAGAGCTTTTAAGCCCCGTGCAGTTTGGAATAGTTCTGTGCAACCAACAAAGCGCAGGCTTTGGAAGGAGTTAATCGGTACGCCGGATTTCTTCGGATAACGCTATTGGTTGATCTCAGGCTCAACCAGGCGGGCCAGATTGCGCAGCGATTCCTGCCAGCCGAGATAACAGGCTTCCACCGGGATGGCGTCGGGGATGCCTTCCTGCACGATGCTGACGTCGGTGCCGACGGACACCTTCTTGAGCGTCACTGTCACCTGCATTTCGCCCGGCAGATTGGGATCGTCGAACGTGTCGGTGTAGCGCAGGCGCTCGCCTGGCACGAGTTCAAGGTATTTGCCGCCGAAGGAATGGCTATGACCCGTGGTGAAGTTGCGGAACGACATTTTGAACGTGCCGCCGACTTTCGCCTCGAATTGATGAACGATGCAGGTGAAGCCGTTCGGCGGCAGCCACTTCGCCATCGCATCGGCCTCGGTGAAGGCGCGATAGATCTTGTCGGGCTTGGTCGGCAGAACGCGGTGCAATTTGACGGTGCCAGGCACGGTGGAACTCCTTGAGGACACGCTGCGAGAGCGCAAGGTATCGGCACCTTATACCTTCCGGCTTGGCTTTTTAACGGCAAGGGTCCGCGTCAAATCCGCCTCGACCAGCGCCTTGTCGTCACCCTCGCCCATGACGCGTCCACGAGCGGGCCGTTCTCACTCCACAGAAAAGACTTCCAGCTCGGAATCGTTAAGCGCCGCGATGTCGCCAATTCGCTTTCCGAGCAGCGCCTTTGCAATCGGGGAAATGTGCGAAATCGTTCCTTGCGCGGCGTCTGCTTCATCCTCGCCGACTATCCGAAACGACTGGGTCCTGCCGTCCTCTCTGCGAAACGTCACGCGCCTGCCGAACAGGACGAGATCGGGCGAGACGGTTGCCTGGAACAATTGCGCGCTGGCCCGGCGTGCTGTGAAGTATCGCAGATCGCGGCGGGCACGCGACATCGCCGTGCGATCGGTTTTCAGATCGGCGTTAGTCTGCGCCAATGCCACGGCCTCTTTTGCCGAGGCAAGCGCGGCATCGAGCTGTGCCAAACCACTCTCGGTCACGAGATTCGGATGCGGCGAAATCGGCCGCTCGGGCAGATACGCCGCCGCGGCTTCGGTGTCCTCTTCTTTCGTAAAGGCGACGCTCATCGGCATTTTTCTGGTGCGAGGGAAAAGCGAAAGATCG
>CAMAUC010000111.1 GCA_945861265.1 Rhizobium sp. Q54
GTAGCGGCAGTAACGCTCTGATTAAGATTATGAAATCCCTGTCAGGGCGGGGTCACTATCGGCGCCGATCGTGACCCCACCTAAACGCAAATTCCTCTACTCGCCGCAATGCGTTGTGACTGTTACTTCAAGGGGCCAAGTTCGGCGCCAATTTACAGGTCGTTTTCTGCTCACACTATTCGGGCTTGCGGCGAGGGGCACCTAAAAGGTAAGACCATCGCTGAAAATAACCGTTACCGCTGAAAGAGGGCTTTACGGTCTTACCTTGTGGCTAAGTAACTGATTTTACACGGTTATTGTACAACTACCTCTCCCACCATTCCTTTGCGCGCTGATATCCCGCGCCGTTGCACGCGGCTTAAATGTCGCCCGAGGACATCAGGCTCAAGAATGGCATCGCATTCCAGCAGCGGCCGGCCCCCTCAAGGTGGCAAATTTGGCGGCAAATTCGTCGGCAAGCCTGGCGCCACTCAGGAGCAGATAGGCCGCCGCGAACGCGGCGAACGCGCCCGGCGTGAAACCTTGCGCGGCGATGCCGACGAAACGGTCATCATGTATGGCTGGCACACCGTGACCGCGGCGCTGCGCAATCCGGCGCGGCAAATCCGTAAATTTCTCGCCACCGAAAACGCCGCCCGCAAGCTGACCGAGGAAGGCATCGTCGCGAAAGTGGCGCCCGAGGTCGTGCGTCCGTCGGCGATCGCCGAGCGGCTGCTGCCGGACGCAGTGCATCAGGGCCTTTATCTCGAAACCGAGCCGCTGACTTTCCCGGGCGTCGAGAAAATCCCGGCGCGCGGTGTCGTGCTGGTGCTCGACCAGATCACCGACCCGCATAATGTCGGCGCCATTTTCCGCTCCGCCGCGGCTTTCGGCGTCACCGCCATCGTCACCACGCAGCGGCACAGTCCGGATGCCACCGGCGCACTGGCCAAGGCCGCGTCCGGCGCGCTCGAGCATGTACCGCTGGTCAGCGTGCAAAATCTGGCGCGCGGGCTGGCGGCACTGAAAGAGAGCGGCTTCCTCGTCGTCGGGCTGGATTCGGATGGCGAAGCCGATCTCGCCACGCTCAAGCTGCGCGCACCTTTGGCGCTGGTGTTAGGGGCCGAGGGCAAGGGCTTAAGACAATTGACCAAGGAAATCTGCGATCATGTCGCGCGCATCGATCTGCCCGGCGAAATCAAGAGCCTGAACGTGTCGAACGCGGCGGCGCTCGGGCTCTATGTCGCCAGCCGCGGGATTTGATCGTTCGGCACCGGTGGTTGAAAATGCGAACGGCGGGCCCCCGCCCGCCGCCCGCGTCCCGCTAACATTGAAATTTTCTACTCGGTGGTGGCGCTGGCCTTGCTGCCGCGCGCGCGAAACAGCCGAATGCTCATGCGATCGGGTCCGATAATCGTGATTTCGGCTTCGGCCCGGATCACGCGCTTGCCACTGACTTCGGTGACGCGCGGCCGGTCGACCCTGGGGCGATGGCGCAATTCCTCGATCAAGGCCGGATCGATTCTGCTCCGCCGGCGGATGGTGCGGGAATGCGGCACGGCTTCGGTCACGGCAGGCCGGTCGGGCCCGACCGCGTAAGGATAAAGCGGCGGCGGGCTGGTCACCGAGCTGAACCACTGCGCCTGCGCGCCGGCCGGCATCAGCACGGCAACAAAAACGGAAGCGGCCATAGCGAGCATGGCGGCGGGACGCTGGTGGCGGTTCAATGCGTTCATTTCTGCGGACCAAGCGTTTGATCGTCCGGCAATTGTTCAATCACACGCACCTGTCGCGGCGGCGGCGGCGGAAACAGCGACAAAGTCGACCATTCGCGATAGTAGCTTTCAGCCGGCGGCGGCGCCGGACGCACATCGGACAGTCGTTCGTGACGGCCGACCTTCGGCTTCTTGCCGGTGAACGGATAATAGTGGCGGCCCTGCCAGGGCTGGGTCCAGTAGGCGCGCACATAGACGCCCGGCTGATTGTCGTAGACCATCAGTTGCGGCGCGCGCACGCCGCCCGTCGCATAGCCGCCGGCGCCATAATCCGCCGCGCCAGCCTTACCGGCGATGGCAACGGCGATGGCAACTACAAAATTTGCTATCACAAAGCGCGCACGCATTCGAAAACCCCGCGGAACATTTCAAATGCATTTTATACGAAGCCTTTACATCGCCACGTTCATTCGCTGAGTAACATTAATCGCGCTTGCGACTTCGCTCGCAGTCACATAATCAGAATTTTCGATGCGCAGCGACGCGATACCGAAACCAACCCCGCGCCGTTAGAGTTAACAGGCAATGCCCCACCGACGGCCACCCACCAACACCACGACTGCCGCCGCGCCGGGCGGAGATTTCCGCAAGCGGTACGATGCGGTCGAAGCGCGTCGTGAGAAGCTGATGGTGCGGTTGCGCAGGCTCGGCGCCAATACCCAGGCCCAGCCCGGTTACAAGCGCGCCATCAAATTACTCAACGACACGTTTCGCAAAACGAAGCTGGGGCAGCGCGCGGCGGTACTGGAATCGGCGGCATGGCTGATCGATCTTCTGGAACGGCTGCCGACTGGCCTGTGATAATCGCGTCCACACGCGAGTTCCGCGATTCCCCGTCACCGAATTGTTTCATCCGTAATTTCAAATAGTTAATGCCCTGTCTTACGTCTTTCGGCGTAAGACGTGAGATGCACAGACTCGGGCCATTAACAAAGCGTATCGATCCACCCGGGGGCTGTTTGGATGACGGTTTGAGACCAGGCGGCCCGCCCCAAGAAGAAGACAACGGACTCTCGGGACAACGCAAAGGGATCAAATATGGCAACCATGTCACCAACCGCCACACGCACTGGCGGCATGACGAAGGACGAACGTTTCGTCATCGTCGCGTCATCGCTCGGCACCGTGTTCGAGTGGTACGATTTCTATCTGTTCGGCTCGCTCGCCGCGATCATCGGCACGCAGTTCTTCGGGGTCATCGATCCCGCGACCAAGCTGCCGATGTTCAACCAGGCCACCCGCGATATCTTCGCGCTGCTGGCCTTCGCCGCCGGCTTCATCGTCCGCCCGTTCGGCGCGATCGTGTTTGGCCGTGTCGGCGACATCGTCGGTCGCAAATACACCTTCCTTGTAACCATTCTCATCATGGGCCTGTCGACCTTCGTCGTCGGCCTGCTCCCGAGCGCTGCCACCATCGGTATCGCGGCACCGATCATCCTGATCGGCCTGCGCCTGCTGCAAGGCTTGGCTCTCGGCGGCGAATACGGCGGCGCCGCGACCTATGTCGCCGAGCATTCGCCGATGGGCAAGCGCGGCTACTACACGTCGTT
Organism: Rhizobium sp. Q54; assembly: GCA_945861265.1. GTDB lineage: Bacteria > Pseudomonadota > Alphaproteobacteria > Rhizobiales > Xanthobacteraceae > Pseudolabrys. Next base: position 3,305 of record CAMAUC010000111.1, read on the forward strand.
CATTCAGACGACCGCGACGCTCGGCCTGTTCCTGTCGCTGCTGGTGATTCTGTTCACCCGCACGATCCTGGGCGAACCGGAATTCGCCGCCTGGGGCTGGCGTATTCCATTCCTGATGTCGGTCTTCCTGCTCGCCGTCTCGGTGGTCATCCGCCTGAAGTTGAATGAATCGCCGGTGTTCCAGAAGATGAAGGACGAAGGCAAGGGCTCGAAAGCGCCTTTGACCGAAGCCTTCGCCAACTGGAGCAATGCGAAGATCGTTCTCATCGCCCTGCTCGGCGGCGTGATGGGTCAGGGCGTGGTCTGGTACACCGGACAGTTCTACGCGCTGTTCTTCATGCAATCGATCCTCAAGGTCGACGGCTACACCGCCAACCTGCTGATCGCCTGGTCGCTGCTGCTCGGCACCGGCGGCTTCATCGTGTTCGGCGCGTTGTCCGACAAGATCGGCCGCAAGCCGATCATCCTCGGCGGCTGTCTGATCGCGGCGCTGACCTTCTTCCCGATCTTCAAGATGATCACCACCAACGCCAACCCGGCGCTGGAAAAGGCCATCGAGACGGTCAAGGTCGAAGTTGTTTCCGATCGCGCGCTCTGCGGCGATCTGTTCAACCCGGTCGGCACCCGCGTGTTCACCGCGCCGTGCGACACCGCTCGCGCCTTCCTCGCCCTCCAGTCGGTCAAGTACTCGACCAGCTACGGCGCGGCCGGTTCCGGCGTGAAGGTCGTCGTCAACGGCAAGGACGTTCCGTACACGGCCGCTGCCGCGTCCAACCCGCAGGTGCTCGCTGCCGTCCAGGCGGCTGGCTACCCGAAGGCTGGCGACGCCGGCATCGTCAAGATGAACCATCCGTTCGACATCTTTAAGCCGAACACGCTGGCGATCATCGGCCTGCTGCTGATCCTGGTGATCTTCGTCACCATGGTCTACGGCCCGATCGCGGCCATGCTGGTGGAACTGTTCCCCACCCGCATCCGCTACACCTCGATGTCGCTGCCGTACCATATCGGCAACGGCTGGTTCGGCGGCCTGTTGCCGGCGACCGCCTTCGCGATCGTGGCCTCGACCGGCGATATCTATGCCGGTCTCTGGTATCCGGTCATCTTCGCGGCAATCACCGTGGTCGTGGGCGTGTTCTTCCTGCCCGAGACCAAGGATCGCGACATCCACTAGCGACAAAGGCGGGAGCGGCCGCGCAACGGCCGCCCCCGCTCAAATCGCTCGCGTACCAACAAATACAAAACGCCCCGCACCCCGCGTGCGGGGCGTTTTTCATGACAAATCAATCAGCAAGCCGCGCCATCACGCCCCGCTTGTCGTCGCCGCGCGACGCTGATAGCTGTCTGCGCAGCACAGCGGGCTTCGGCTTTTGCCCGCGCGATGCCGGATTAGCTCAGCGGTAGAGCAGCGGTTTTGTAAGCATTTTTTCTGAAATTTCTGAGCTCCACCTGGTTCGTCATAGTGCCCGTAAGCCCTTGCGGCACATTGTGTTTCTAACTTCCCCGCTCTACATGCCGATGCGTGGCACCAACCGCATCGGACTGTCTAGCCAATGCCTAAGATTTCTCTCAGTGACGCGCTTCTCCGTTCGCTTCCCGCACCGGAAGCCGGACAACTTGATTATTGGGACAGCGTGCTCACGTCGTTCGGCGTGCGCGTGTCGCAGGGCGGTTCCAAAACTTTCATCCTCAATGTTTCGAACTCCCGCCGCACCATCGGCCGCTATCCCGTTCTCTCCCTGGCAGAAGCCCGCACAGAAGCGAAGCGGATGCTCGCCGAAAAGACGCTCGGCAAACTCCGCCCGCAACCTCTCTCGTTCCCTCAGGCGGTCAAAATGTTCCTGGAGGAGAAACGTAACGTACGCCGTACCAACACCGTCTTTGCCTACGAGTACTACCTGGACCGCGACTTCAACTTCACGGGCCAGCTCGCCGATGTTTCCCACGGTGAAATAGTTCGCAGGCTCGACCGCATCAAAAAGCCGGCCTCCTACAACCATGCCCTTGCCGCGGCTCGGGGTTTCTTCAACTGGTGTCAGAAGCGCCGGTACATCACCGACAATCCCGTCATGGGCATTTCGGGGCGCCGGACCAAGACCCGTGAACGGGTGCTGGCCGACGCGGAGCTAAAACGTATCTGGACGGCGTGCGAGGACTTTTCCAACCATCTGCCCGCATCGTTCCGCAGGATTGTGAAACTTCTCATCCTGACCGGCCAGCGCCGCAGCGAAGTGGCAGCGCTCCAGGGTGAATTCTTTGCTGACAACCGCTGCACGCTTCCGCGCGAGCTGTGCAAGAACGGACACGAGCACGTCTTTCCACTGGGTGCCCTAGCTTCGTCCGTAGTCGGCAACGCAGCGCCCGGGTTTCTTTTCCCGGCGCGAGGCCG
>CAMAUC010000112.1 GCA_945861265.1 Rhizobium sp. Q54
CTTCTTCGCCGCCTTCACTGCCTTCTTCTTACGTTTTGCCATTGCTGCCCTCCTAGCGATGTAACATCGCGGGTGTCGCATTAGTGCGGTCGGGAATCGACCTGCACTGCATTCCGTTTACTACAGCACAACGAAAAAAACAGTGACTCAACCGCGTCGTTGTGTGTAAGCGGCGCAAAACCCTCACGAATAGCGGTCGCGCACGCCGCAAAAAACAAAACGGCGGCGCTTGACAACGGGTTTGCGTGTCGCAGCGGCGCAGAAACACCGTGCATGCAAATAATGCGATGAAATAAGGACTTTTTGTTCATCCGTTTTCGCCGGCAACGCGCGCGGCGGCGCGAATCCCGGCGCAAAAATGGATTGTCGATACGAAATTTTTGCGGGCCGATACGCGCGGTGCACAACGCAAAAATTATTTTCAAAAAACGGTGCGCGCGACGCCGTCGGCGGGCGTGAATCGACAAAAATCGAGCGAATCAGTGCAAGTGATTCGCGAAACGCATCGTCATGCGCCGGAAATTTTCGCGCGTCGCACGCTCATGCACACCGTCGCCGCCCGTCTCGATGGGAAAAATTTGCCGGCTGACGCCCGGACATGGCGGCTGCGCGGCGACATGCGCGCGCTTTGCCGCAGCGCGGCAAAATTATCGAACGCGACGCGATAACGCCGTCGCGTTCAGACGCCGAGTTTGGATTTTAAGAGTTCATTTACCGCTTGCGGGCTGGCCTTGCCGCCGGAAGACTTCATCGCCTGGCCGACGAACCACATCATCGCCTTCGGATTGGCCTTGGCCTGCGCCACCTTGTCCGGATTTTGCGCGATCAGTTGGTCGACTATCGCACCGATGGCGCCGAGATCGGTCACTTGCGCCATGCCGCGCGCAGCGACGAGCGCGCGCGGGTCGCCGCCTTCGGTCCACAGGATCTCGAACAAGTCCTTGGCGATCTTGCCGGAAATCGTCTTGTCCGAAATCAGTTCGATGAGCCCGCCGAGCTGCGCGGCGGACACCGGCGACGTCGCAACGGTCTGCGCGTCCTTGTTCAGCCGGCCGAACAGTTCGTTGATCACCCAGTTGGCGGCGAGCTTGGCGTCGCGGCCCTTGGCGACGGTTTCGAAATACGCCGCCGTCTCTCGCTCGGCCACCAGCTGGCCGGCGTCGTAGGGCGACAGACCGAAGTCGCGCACGAAGCGCGCTTTCTTCGCGTCGGGCAGTTCCGGCAGCTTGGCCTTGAGCTCGGCGACCGCCTCGGCTTTGAGTTCCAGCGGCAAAAGGTCGGGATCGGGGAAGTAACGGTAGTCGTGCGCCTCTTCCTTGGAGCGCATCGAGCGCGTCTCGCCCTTGTTCGGGTCGAACAGCCGCGTCTCCTGCACGATCGTACCGCCCTCCTCGATGATCTCGATCTGGCGACGCGCCTCGTGCTCGATCGCCTGGCCGATGAAGCGGATCGAATTGACGTTCTTGATCTCGCAACGCGTGCCGAGCGGGCCGCCCGGCTTGCGCACCGAGACATTGACGTCGGCGCGAAGCGACCCTTCTTCCATATTGCCGTCGCAGGTACCGAGATAGCGCATGATCGAGCGCAGCTTGGCGACGTAGGCCTTGGCCTCCTCCGACGAACGCAGGTCCGGCTTCGATACGATCTCCATCAAGGCCACGCCGGAGCGGTTGAGATCGACGGCGGACATCTGCGGGTGGCGGTCATGCAGGCTTTTACCGGCGTCCTGCTCGAGATGCAGCCGCTCGATGCCGATGGTCACCGCCTCGCCGTCCGGCAGATCGACCACGACCTCGCCCTCGCCGACCACCGGCTGCTTGTACTGGCTGATCTGGTAGCCCTGCGGCAGATCGGGATAGAAATAGTTCTTGCGGTCGAACACCGAGCGCAGATTGATCTGGGCGTTGAGCCCCAGCCCCGTGCGCACCGCCTGATTGACGCATTCGGCGTTGATCACCGGCAGCATGCCGGGCATCGCCGCGTCGACCAGCGAGACGTGGCTGTTCTGCGCCGCGCCAAATTCGGTCGAGGCGCCGGAGAACAGCTTCGATTTGGACGAAACCTGGGCATGGACTTCCATGCCGATGACGACTTCCCAGTCGCCGGTCGCGCCTTTGATGAGCTTTTGCTGGTTCGCCTGCTGGTTCATTGCCGCTTCCGCCACATCTACCGTGGCCTTCAGATCGCGCGCGCGGGCGGCGACGTCAAGGGCGCCGGGCCGGCCTCTACGGCCGCTGCAGGGGGATCACCTTGCCGAGAACCTGCTCGACCACGTCGAAACTGTCAGTGAAGCCACGATAGTGCGTCACCAGCCCGTCTTTGACCCGGAAAAAGCTGACGACCCGGCAGGTGATGGTGCGGCCGGTCTCGCGCTGAACCAGGCCGACCTCGGCCATGCCCGCCGCGCTATCACCCTCCGCGATCAAATGATCGGTGACGTGGCGCTCGAAACGATAGCGTTCGTTAAGCGCGGCAAAGGCTTCGAACACAGCGATCTTGCCGCGGCGCGAACCGACCTCCGGAAAGATCGACAGCGGCCCGTGAAACACCCAGTCGATGTCACTGTGAAAAAGCGTGGCGATGCGCGCGTAGTCGTTTTTACGAAAGGCGTCCTGGATTTCGCGGACCACTGCGCGCGCGCCGCCCGCGGCGGTGGCGTCGCTTACAGGCGACAAGCTGGCGGTCTGGTTGTCTTTGCTATTGTTTGGATAGCGCAACATATCAAAGCTCGATCAGCCGGCCGAGCGCCTGTTCGGCCTGGTCGAAACTGTCGGCGAATTCGCGGAATTCGATCACCTTGCCGCCGGCAACGCGAATCAGATTGGCGGCGCGAAACCGCAGCAGTCGGCCGGACGCCAGTTGGGTCAGGCTGACGTCGGCCATAATCGCAGCGCGGTCATCCTCGACGATGATGAAATCCGGATCAAAGCTGTGCAACGAATAGGACAGTCCCATCAGCGCCAGTGCCTGCAACACGGCCGGCCGGCCACGCCTCAAGCCCGCGAATGGAAACACCTCGATCGGGCCGTGAACGATCCAGTCGATGTCGTCGTGCAGCAGGGAGGCGAAGCCGTTGAAGTCACGCTTCCGGTAAGCAGCAAAAAGCGCCGCCAATATTTCGCGCGTTTCGCCTTCGCTCACCCTCAATCTCCCCTATCCGTATATCAAGTATTAGCATACCTCCGGCATCCGCCAAGCTCCTATCGCCGATATCCGCAAAAATCGTCGAAAGCTCAGATTGCCACCGTGTGACCGACGGCCTGTTCGACCTGATCGAAGCTGTCGGCGAATTCGCGAAACTCGATCAGCTGGCCATTCTCGATCCGCAAAAAATTAGCGACCCGGAAACGCAGCGTCCGGTTAGTGGCGCGTTGCTTGAAACTCACATCGGCCATCAATGCGGCGCGGTCGCCGGTCACGAGCAAGACTTCGATCGCGTGCCGTTCCAGCGCATAGCTTTCGACTATGGAGCCGATCGCCTGCAAAACGGCGGCGCGGCCCCGGCGAAGTCCGGCGAAGGGAAAAACGTCGACTGGGCCGTGAATGACCCAGTCGATGTCCTCATGCAACATGTCGGCAAAGTATTTGAAGTCGTGACCGGTATAGGCGCGGTAAAGTGCATCCACCGCCGCGCGGGTTTCCAGTTCGCTCTCGCCCACGAAACCCTCCCCCCGAGATCGACTTGAGTATTTCGTTACCTCAGGGGCGCGCCAAGGTACCTGGCGCCCTTATCACTCACATTCAATTAATTGAATTCCGCCGCATCACCACCACGGTCTGGCGACGAAAAGGCCGGCCTCACGCTCGATCACCTCGCCGAGCGAGAACAAGGTTTCCTCGTCGAACGGCCGGCCGATCAGTTGAAGGCCGAGCGGCAGGCCTTGCGCGTCGGAGCCCGCCGGCACGGCGATACCGGGCAGTCCCGCCATGTTCACCGTCACCGTGAACACGTCGTTCAAATACATCTCGACCGGATCGGCGCCGCCCTTCTCGCCGACGCCGAAGGCCGCCGACGGCGTCGCCGGCGTCAGCATCGCGTGCACGCCGGCGGCGAAGCACTGCTCGAAGTCGCGCTTGATCAAGGTGCGGACCTGCTGCGCCCGCAGATAATAGGCATCGTAATAGCCTGCCGACAAAACGTAAGTGCCGATCATGACGCGGCGGCGGACTTCGGCGCCGAAGCCTTCGGCCCGCGTCTTCTCGTACATCTCGGTGATGTCGCGGCCCGGCACGCGCAGGCCGTAGCGCACGCCGTCATAGCGCGCCAGATTCGACGAGGCTTCCGCCGGCGCCACGATGTAGTAAGCCGGCAACGCGTATTTGGTATGCGGCAGCGAGACGTCGACGAGTTCGGCGCCGGCGCTTTTGAGCCAGTCGCAGCCCTGCTGCCAGATCTTTTCGATCTCGGCCGGCATGCCGTCGAGACGGTATTCCTTCGGAATGCCGATGCGCAGGCCCTTCACCGACTTGCCGATCGCCGCCTCAAAGTCCGGTACAGGCAGATCGACGCAGGTCGTATCCTTGGCGTCGGGCCCGGCCATCGAGCGCAGCATGATCGCGGCGTCGCGCACGGTCTTGGCGATCGGACCCGCCTGATCGAGCGACGAGGCAAACGCCACGACGCCCCAGCGCGAGCAGCGGCCATAGGTCGGCTTGATGCCGACCGTGCCGGTAAAGGCCGCCGGCTGGCGAATGGAGCCGCCGGTGTCGGTCGCCGTCGCGCCCAGGCACAATTGCGCCGCCACCGCCGCCGCCGATCCGCCCGACGAGCCGCCCGGCACCAGAGGCGTATTCGAGCCTTTCCGCCGCCACGGCGACTGCACCGTGCCGAAGGAAGACGTCTCGTTCGACGAGCCCATGGCGAATTCGTCGTTGTTGGTCTTGCCGAGCATCACCGCGCCGTCGCGCCACAGTTGCGACGTGATCGTCGATTCATAGGTCGGCACGAAATTATCGAGGATGTGCGAGCACGCGGTGGTGCGCACGCCCTTGGTCGCGAACAGATCCTTGATCGCCAACGGAATACCTTCGAGCGGCCCGGCTTCGCCCTTGGCGATACGGCCGTCGGACGCCTGTGCCATGCTCAGCGCCTGCTCAGGCGTCTCCAGCACATAGGCATTCAGCGCGCGCGCCTTCGCCACCGCGTCGACATGGGCGTTGGTCAGTTCGACGGCGCTGATGTCTTTTTTGCGCAGACGGTCGCGGGCATCGGCGAGCGTCAACGAAGTCAATTCGGTCATTGGCCAATCTTCACTGCGGCAAATTTTTACTGAGGGGTGTCACACACAAAAGAGGTCTTGGATTTGGTATTTTTGGATTTAGTATTTTTGGCTCTGGCATTTTTGGATTTCAGCGCGGCGATCTCTTTCGGCGAACGCTGCCTGATGACGATGGTGCCGTCCTTCTGTTCCTCGCGGTACAGTTCGCCCGGCAGCGGCA
>CAMAUC010000113.1 GCA_945861265.1 Rhizobium sp. Q54
ACTTTGGTGACCGGCGACGGCGCCAATGACCTCGCCATGATCGTGGAAGCGGGCCTGGGCGTCGCCTACCACGCCAAGCCGAAGGTCGCCGCCGCCGCGCCCGCGCGTATCGAACACAACGACCTCAGCGCGCTGCTGTATGTGCAGGGTTACAAGCGGGATGAGTTTGTCGAGGGCTAGAAACTTTTCCCGGGCGCGGCGCAATACGAAGTAGTGCGCTGCAGACCCGGGATCGTTTCAAGTTCAGCGCCTGGAACGGTCCCGGCTCTGCGGCGCAGCGTTGCACGCTGCACCGCGTCCGGGACAAAATACTTACTGCAACGTGATCGCGACGAAGCTCGGATCGCCATCCGGCGACACCACCAGCAGCACGACGGCTTTCTTGCCGTCCTTCTTGAGCTGGTCGACGCGCTTTTGCAGATCGACAGCGTTCGCCACCGGCTGCTGCTGCACTTCGGCGATAACCATGCCCGGTACCAGCCGCTTTTCCGAGGCCGCCGAACCGGCATCGACGCCGGTGATCAGCACGCCCTTGACCTGATCCTTGATCTTGTACTTCTTGCGTAATTCGGCAGTCAGGTTGGTGAGATCGAGGCCGAGCGCCTTCTTCACCGCCGACTTGTCTTCCGGCGTATCCTTCTTCGGCGTCAGCGCCGCCTGCTTCTCGCCGTCGTCGAGACGGCCGAGCTTCACGGTCTTGGTTTCTTCCTTGCCCTTGCGGATGATCACAACTTCGACATCCTTGCCGACCGGCGTATCGGCGACGACCTTGGGCAGATCGCGCATTTCCTTGATGTCCTTGCCGTCGAACTTGACGACGACATCGCCCGGTTCGATGCCGGCGGGCTTGGCCGGGCCCTTGTCGTCGATGCCGGCGATCAGCGCGCCGCGCGTCGGCTTGATGTTGAGACTGTCGGCGATTTCGTCGGTCACCTGCTGGATACGCACGCCGAGCCAGCCGCGCCGCACTTCCTTGAAGTCGCGCAACTGGTCGATCACCGCCACCGCGGTCTTCGACGGCACCGCGAAGCCGATACCGATCGAGCCGCCCGAGGGCGAGATGATCGCCGTGTTGACGCCGATCACTTCGCCGTTGAGATTGAACAGCGGCCCGCCCGAATTGCCGCGATTGATCGAGGCGTCGGTCTGGATGTAGTTGTCGTAGGGCCCGGAATTGATGTCGCGGTTGCGCGCCGAAACGATGCCGGCCGTGACCGTGCCGCCCAGGCTGAACGGATTGCCGATGGCGATCACCCATTCACCAAGACGCAATTTATCGCTGTCGCCGAACTTGACCGCCTTGAGCGGCTTGTCGGACTTCACCTTGAGCAGCGCCAGATCGCTCTTCTTGTCGGTGCCGATCAGCTCGGCCTTCAGCGTGGTGCCGTCATTGAGAATGACGTTGATTTCATCGGAGTCGGCAATGACGTGGTTATTGGTGACCACCAGGCCGGACGCATCGATGATGAAGCCGGAGCCGAGCGAACTGGCGCGGCGTGGCGTCGGCGAATTGCCGTTCGGCGCTCCTGGAGTCCCCGGCGTGCCGCCCGGTCCGCGCCGGTTCTTGAAGAACTCCTCGAAGAATTCCTCGAACGGCGATCCCGGCGGCAGTTGCGGCATGGCGCCGGCATTCAGATCGACGGTCTGCTTGGTCGAAATGTTGACGACGGCGTCGATCACCTGCTCGGCGACGTCGGAAATGCCGTCGGGCCCGCGGGCTTGCGCCGGTACGGTGAGCGTTGGCCAGGCGATAGCCGCGGCGGTCAGAATTGTCAGACCGGCGCGGCCGGCGCGAAAAAACTTTGCGGAAAAAAGTGCGCCCATTGGCGTCGGTTCTCCTGAGAAAAACTGTTCAAAGCCGAGAGTGCCGCCGACTTCACGGCGATTCAAGGGCGTTTCTGGCCGTGCCCATCAATACAATGGGAACGGTCGCGCCGCATACTGCCGCACCATGTGAAGCCGATTCGGCGACAAAAGCGACGTCCTTGCCGCCAAAACGGCCCGAAAACCGCTCATAAACACGCGCTAACCGCGCACCATCCACACCAGGATCAGCCCGATCAGCGCCGAACCGATGCCGACGGCGCGCAAGGTCGTCTCCGGCGTCTCCACCACGCTTTGCATCGCCTTCTTGGCGTGGGTCGGAAACGCGGCAAAGCACAAACCTTCGATGACGAAGACCAGTCCAAGCGCGGCCAGAAAATCGATCATGCTGGCCGCGCCACCTTGTTACTTGGCCGCCGGCGCGGCCTGCTTGCCGGACGGATCGTTGAAGTAGCGGAAGAAGTTGGTATCGGGTTTGAGCAGCAGGCGGGTATCGCCGGCCTTCAAGCTCGCCTCGTAAGCCTGCATCGAGCGGTAGAAGGCAAAGAAGTCCGGGTCCTGATTGAACGCATCGGCGAAAATCTGGTTTCGCGTGGCGTCGCCCTCGCCGCGGATCTGCTCCGACTTCGAGGTCGCTTCGGCGACCAGCACGGTCACCTCACGGTCGGCGCGCGAGCGGATTTCCTGCGCACGCTGGGCGCCCTGCGCGCGGAATTCAGCCGCCTCGCGCTGACGCTCGGTTTGCATGCGCTGATAGACCGCCTGGCTGTTCTGCTCCGGCAGATCGGCGCGGCGGATACGCACGTCGACAACCGAAATGCCGTAGCCGGCGGCCTCCTTGTCGACCAGTCCGAGAATGCGCTCCATCAGTTCGGCGCGCTGATCGCGCACCACATGGGAGAAGGTCGCTTCACCCAGCACCCGGCGCAGCGCCGAGTTGAGCAGGATGGTGAGCTGCGAATTGGCGCCCTGGATCGAGCCGAGCGTCTGATAGAAGCGCAGCGCGTCCTTGATCCTGTAGCGGGCAAAGGCATCGACCACCAACCGCTTCTGGTCGGAGGCGATGACTTCCTGCGCCGGCGCTTCCAGATCGAGAATGCGCTTGTCGATGGCGATCACCTGATCGATGAACGGCACCTTGACGTTGAGGCCCGGCTCATTGACCACGCGGACCGGCTGGCCGAGGCGAACCACCAGAACCTGCTGGGTCTGATAAACCGCGAACAGGGACGAATAGCCGATCACAAGCGCGGCCAGGACGAGGATGACGGCAACGCCGCCGATGAAATTAAGCCTCATGGCTTGGCTCCCGTCTGGGTCCGCGGCTGGGCCGGGCGATTGAGTTCACCGAGCGGAAGGTAAGGCACCACGCCGCCGCCGCCTTCGCGGCCGCTGTCCATGATGATCTTGTCGGCGCCACTGAGCACGCGCTCCATGGTTTCGAGATACATGCGTTCGCGCGTGACTTCGGGCGCCTTCTTGTACTGGTCGTAGATCTTGAGAAAGCGCGAGGTCTGACCGGTGGCTTCCGCAACGGTTTGAGACTTGTAGGCTTCCGCGCCTTGCGTGATCTGCGCCACCCGGCCGCGCGCTTCCGGCACGACCTTGTTGGCGTAAGTCTGCGACTCGTTGACCGCGCGCTCGAGATCGGCGCGGGCCGCCTGCACGTCGCGGAAGGCGTCGATCACCTGCGTCGGCGGATCGACCTTCTGCAACTGCACCTGCTGCACGAGGATGCCGGCACCGTAATGGTCCAGCGTCTTCTGCATCAGTTCCTGCACGGCGTTCTCGATCGTCTGGCGCGCGCCGGTCAGAATCGGCTGAATGTCGGAACGGCCGACGACTTCGCGCATCGCGCCTTCGGCAACCGCTTTCACGGTGCCTTCGGGGTTCTGGATGTTGAAGAGATACTGGCCGACGCCGGTCGGCTTGATCTTCCACAGCACTGAGAAATCGACATCGACGATGTTTTCGTCGCCGGTGAGCATCAGGCTCTCTTCCGGCACGTCACGCACTGTCGAGCCGCGGCGCGAGTCCTCGACCACGCGCATGCCGATATCGATCTTGTTGACGCGCAATGCCTTCGGCGTCAGCACCGTCTCGATCGGATAAGGCAGGTGATAATTCAGGCCCGGCTGCACTTCGCGCACGTCCTTGCCGAAGCGCAGGACGACGCCGATTTCGTCCGGCTCAACCTTGAAGAAGCCGGAGAAACCCCACAGCGCCAATGCGGCGAGCGCGACCAGCGCAAAGCCCTTGCTGCCGAGATTGCCGCCCGGCAGCACGCCGCGCAGCTTGTCCTGGCCGCGGCGGAGGATTTCCTCCAGATCCGGCGGTTTCGGACCAGATGACTGCGGTCCCGAGCCCCAGGGACCCTTGCCCCCGCCGCCCCACGGTCCGCCGCCGCCGCCGCCGCTACCGCCGCCTTGATTGCTCCATGGCATCGAAAATTTCTCCCGCAGCCTGGCTGTTAGTGCCCGCTGGCCCTTAGTTGGGAGGGGTTATAGGGGACGCAAGGGGACCTTACAACGCGCTGTCATGCCGCATTACCAGCGCTCTCCCGTCCGATGGGCGATTGCCTGTCGTCCCCGCGCATAGCCGTCCAAAGGACGGCGTCGCTACCAATTCAGTTCTTGAACAGCCGCCTTCTTCTTCACCCTCCCCTGGAGGGGGAGGGTCGCGAGCGCAGCGATTGCGAAGCGAGCGGGGTGGGGTGAATTTGCTGTCGGCGGCGTCACCCCACCCCGAACGCTTTCACTGTCGTTCAAGCGTTCGACCCTCCCCCTCCAGGGGAGGGTGAAGAGCAGACGCGATTCATCGCCCGTATTTTTTGTGAAGGCGCCGGGCACGCCTTTATTCCAAGATCGCTTTCCTCCGCCCTCATAAACGAGGGCGCGCGGAACGCCGGGGCCGCAACAACCCCGTAACCCTGTGTACGTGTTTGTTTAGAAGTACACAGGCATCGTCGTCACGCAGTTGCCGGTTGCCCGGCGCTCCGCGCGCGGTGTTTATAGGCTTTATTCCGCGCCGTTTTCCGGTGGTGGCCGTTCGTCATCGTCCTGT
>CAMAUC010000114.1 GCA_945861265.1 Rhizobium sp. Q54
AGTACATTGCGCTTGCGTCATGGACAGCGCCCATGACCTGAGCAGAGCCCCAAGCCTGATCGATGCGCATGCTGCCAACGAAGTCAGGCATCTTGTCGCCAACGGAACCCAGTAACACAGTGTCTACAACTAAAGTAGATGAAGTAAGCACTTGCCTGGTCATACCACGACGCTTGTCTTCAGCCGACAAAGTAGCTGAAATACCGTTGCCGAGCTGAGCGGTGTAGGCAAGAACCTGCTTGCCGCCGTCACCCGTGTCCGCGCCGCCGGGGGTCCAAACTGAACCACCGTGATACGCCACAGCCGCGTAGCTCATGAAGTCATAGAACGACGAAGCACGACCAGCCGTGAACCCAGCGAACTGGATGAAAGCACGGTTAGCGTTGAAAACCGAACCCGTGGTCACGTTAGTAGCAGCAATCGCGTTCGACGCGTTGTCGCCTGCGAGACCGAGCGCGATGTACGAACGCAGAGTGCCGTATTCGGTCTGCGAACGAGCATCAGCCGTGATGTAGCCACGGTTACGAGTCATAAAGTCGGTGGTCGAACGGTTGGAGCTGTTCGTCGCCATCGGACCGTTGGTCGAGTTGCCGTTGTAGCCGTAGCCCATCTGCATACGAACCCAACCGCCAACCTTGATGCACGTATCGGTGCCCGGGATGTAATAGAAACCCGCACCGTACAAGCTACAAATCTTCACGTACTGGACCGGCTTGGCCTTTACGGGAAGATCGGCAGCCTGTGCGCCAGTCATCGCAACGAGACCCGCTGCGGTGCCGAGCAAAAGGCTTTTCACCATCTTCATATTGAACCTCCAAAACATTGTTTATCTTGTGAGAGGGTTCCGTATCCGCCCAGTGCGACAGCACCGATGGAACTTCCCCTTGCTCCCCGCAACCCGGAAAACCTTTTCCGGAAAGCCACGACACGGGGATGCCCCCCTCCGTCGCAGTTGGGACATTAGCGAAAGGTCCTCACGGCGCAATGAATAAGCACCTCCACCACAGGCTTCGGGGTCGCTTTTCGACCGAGTGTTGCGCAAAAAACACGCAATCGATACCGGCCCTCCCGCAGCGCGCCAAAAGCGGCGTAACGAAGCGCCGGCGTTAAAAATACCATAGAATATTCAATTGATTAGATAGTTTTCCCAGACTGCAACCGAAGGTCTATATAATTCACCTGAATGCAACCTGAGACAGAATTCGACCGCTATTTTTCGCCGAACTTGGCCACGGTGGCAGCTTCCGAATGCCCCTGGTTGCCGCGTCAATAGGCAATGCGGGCCCCCCTCAGAGCCAAATCCAGCGCCAGAACGGCCCTTTAACCGGCGAATTGATTCGCAGCCGACGAAGCGGCGCTAACAGGCCCGCCTGAACTGAGCAGTTTGCAACATATGCCTTTGGAAGTTGCCGCTTGGAAGTCCTGCGAAGCGCGTCAGCGCGAAGCAGGACGCCAGAGCCGGATGGATTCGAACCCAAAGGCCCCGGCTGCGCCGGGGCCGTCATGGCGCGCGGCTGCGCGCTGAAATATAGAGGGTTCGAATGGAGTTCAAACGACAAAGTGGCGGAGCCGGAGGGATTCGAACCCTCGATACGCCGTGAAGCGTATGACGATTTAGCAAACCGTTGCCTTCAGCCACTCGGCCACAGCTCCGTTACGGAAAGGCCTATAGAATCGGGGTTTGCCCGTCAATTCGCGTAAGGCTTGGTGGCGGCCTATATTGTAAAAATAAAAGGCCGGCGCCGGAACCCGCCAGCCACGGCGCAAGTGGCACGCGGCGAAGGAATTGCCGCCCCCGGCCGTTGTTAATGGATATATGCCTCGTCGACCTAAGGAGACAGCAATGCTGAAATCGATCGCCGCGGCTTTTGCCGTGGCCTGCCTGATGGCGGTTGCCGCCGGGCCATCGCCGGCCAGGGCGGAAATCCTGTATCCTTGGTGCGCTCAATATAGCGGCGAGGACATGGCCTCAACCAATTGCGGCTTCGTCACGCTTGCCCAGTGCATGGCGACTATCAGCGGCATTGGCGGCTTCTGTCAGGAAAACCCCGCCTATCCGCCTGCCGCGCCAAAGCCGAAGCGCCAACGCGGGCCGCGCCATTAGTCGAGCCGTCAATCCGCCGACCTTGCGGGCAATGCGCCGACCTTACAGGCCGGCGCGGTCGCGCGGTCGCATCAGGCGGCGGCGCGAATCTGCTCGAGCGGAGCCGGCGCCTGCGGATGGCTTTTGAGCCAGTCGCGCGCCGCGCGCTGCGCGCAGCCGATCTCGCTGTCGCTCATCTGCTCGGCGATCTCACGCCGCAGTCGCGCCGCGTCGGCGTGCCCGCGCATCGCCGCGATGTTGAACCATTTGTGCGCCTGCACCAGATCGACGGCGACGCCGGCGCCGGCCGAATAGATCATGCCGAGGCCGAAGCAGCCGTCGGTGTCAGGTTCTTCGGCGCTCGCCGCCGTCATGTCGATATCAGCCATACTGGCCTCCCGTTTTTTCTGTTCCGCCGCTTCAACCCCTGAAGCAACTGTCCCTGCCGGGCGGCCGAAACATGCCGCCTGATCCACAGCGATCTTCGGGATTAAATTTGAATGACAGTTTAAGTATCGCGATGAATCGAAGATGAAGAAATTACCGGCGATTATTCGCGACGATGCGAAAAACCCCTGCCGCGCAGGCACATCTCGACTTGTTCCGGCCGCTGTTACAAATCGTTCACCGAATTGATTGAACCCAAGCTAACCAATGCGCATTATTGCAGTTATATGACACGCGCCGATTCATGAGCGCCGCAAGGCGTCGGACGGTTCTTCCAATCTGAACTCAGGAACGCCTCGATGACATCGTTGACTGGAAAATTCGTTCTCGCCGCGCTTCTGGCTCTCGCGCTCGGCGTCTCCAACGCCCACGCCGATACCGCTGCGCTCGGCACCTGGCTGTCCGCCGATGGCGGTACCAAGGTGCGCATTTCGGACTGCGGCGGCAAACTGTGCGGCAAGGTCGTGTGGCTGAGCGACCCCGCCGGGAGCGACGGCAAGGCGAAGACCGACAAATACAACCAGGACGAATCGAAGCGCTCGCGCCCCCTGCTCGGCGTTCCGGTCGTGCAAGGCATGGCGCCCAATGGCGACAACAAATGGTCCGGCCAGATTTACAACGCCGATGACGGCAAGACCTATCAGGCGCACGTCACCGTCATCAGCGCCAACGCCATGAACGTGCAGGGCTGTGTGCTCGGCTTCCTGTGCAAGAGCCAGAAGTGGACGCGCGCCGGCGAGTAACGGACTGCCCCTGAGCAGGAAGATGCCGGTCGACTCAACTCGCGCGCGCCCGCTGACCGAACAACACCGACTGCACCTTCGGGTCCTTCATGTCGACGCCCTGGCGCAGCTCGAGGCCAAGCGAAATGCCGCGCTTGACCGCCGGCCGCGCCTTCATCGTCTCCAGCCAGCGCTTGAGATGCGGGAAGTCGTCCATGTGCTGGCCCTGCTTCTCCCAGCCATTGACCCAGCCGACGCAAGCCATGTCGGCGATCGAATATTTGCCGGCGAGGAATTTGCGGTCGGCCAGCCGCTTGTTCATCACGCCATAGAGCCGGTTCACCTCATCGACATAGCGCGCGATCGCATAGGGAATGGTATCGCGCGCATAATTCTTGAAGTGGTGCACCTGCCCGCACATCGGCCCGACGCCGCCGACCTGCCAGAACAGCCACTGATCGACCTCGACGCGGCCGCGCTCGTCGGCGGGATAGAACTTGCCGGTCTTACGTCCGAGATATTGCAGGATCGCACCCGACTCGAAGATCGAGATCGAACGCCCCCCCGGCCCATTCGGATCGACGATCGCCGGCATGCGGTTGTTCGGCGAGACTTTGAGAAACTCCGGCTTGAACTGCTCGCCCTTGGCGATGTTCACCGGCACAAGCGTGTAAGGCAGCTTGCACTCTTCCAGCATGATCGAAATCTTGAAGCCGTTCGGCGTCGGCCAGTAATAGAGATCGATCGGCTTGGGGCCCTTCGGCGCGGCCTTGCCGGCCTTGGCTCTGGCGCCAGCGGCAGCTTTCGTCACCTTCATTGCCGGCTTGCCCTTCGAGGCCGCCGTCCGCTTCGCCGCTTTCCCAGCCATGGCATCGCTCTCCCTGCAAATGTCCGTCATTGTAGGGTGCGACCAACGCAAAGGGCACCGGAAAACCGCGGGTCTCCCAATGACAAACGCTTGAATTCACAGGCGTTCTACAACCGGACTGGACGGATACAACCCCGGCTCGGTAATCTGCAGACTTGGGGTTGTAGGGGCGGCCAATCGCGCGTCGCTCCGGGCGACGCCACCGGCCAGTCAAGGCCGACAGGGGGAAACATGACCATCAGCAGCAAGACGAAAAAATATCGCAGTCGCACATGGGCCGTGGCCGTGCTGGCCGCCGGCCTGGTCGCATCGCCTTGGTCGATGCAGTTGGGTTCGGTGCTGAGCAGCGCCGCGGCGCAAACCGCCGCGCCATCGCTCCAGGCGGCGCCTGGCTCCAGCACGCCGCAAGCCAAAACCAAAAAGCCGCCGAGTGCCGGCCAGGTCGCCATGCATGAGCGGCAGAAAAAATGCGCAGCCGAATGGAAGCAGGCCAAAGCCGGCGGCAAGCTCGAGAAGGGAATGAAGTGGCCGCAGTTCTGGAGCGCGTGCAACAAGCGCCTCAAGGGCGCCGGCTGAGATCGCATCGTCTGACGCAGCCGCGGCTGTCAGCGAAGACGAACGCCGACGCGCTTCCGGTTATCGCGCGCTTCCGGCTTTCAAGCACGCGGCCTTACAAACTCTGAGGGCGTCGGCGAGACGTGAAGTCT
>CAMAUC010000115.1 GCA_945861265.1 Rhizobium sp. Q54
TCGCCGGTCAGCTTCAGCGCATTGGCGACCTGGCGCGAATGGTGCGGCATCAGGCCGGTCGCCGGATCGACAGAGAAGGTGACGATCTTTTCCGGCGTGTCGTGCGCGACTTCTTCGATGTTCATGCCGCCTTCGGTCGAGACGACGAAAGCGACGCGCGAGGTTTCCCGGTCGACCAGCGCCGAGAGATAAAACTCGCGGTCGATCAGCGAACCTTCTTCGATATAGAGGCGGTTGACCTTCTTGCCCTGCGGGCCCGTCTGGTGCGTGACCAGAGTCGAACCGAGAATGCGGGTCGCTTCCGTCTTCACATCATCGATGGATTTCACCACCTTGACGCCGCCGGCCTTGCCGCGGCCGCCGGCATGAATCTGCGCTTTCACCACCCAGACCGGACCGCCCAATTCCTTGGCGCCCTTGATCGCTTCGTCGACGGTGAAGGCGGGCACGCCGCGCGGCACCGGGACGCCGAATTCCTTCAGCACGGCTTTCGCCTGATACTCGTGAATATTCATTCGGCCGTCCCCGCTCCCTCACCTGTCATGCTCCGCGAAGGCGGAGCATCCAGCGTTATTTAGCTCGTCACCTGACTCGACTCACCCAAAGGACTTCCATCGCCCGCCTGCGCGGACGATGGAACCGGGTTAGCCGAGATTCGGCGCGATCTTTTTGCACGCATCGACCAGACCCTGGACCGACGCCACCGAATTCTCGAAGGCGCCGCGTTCGGCTCCGGAGAACTCGACTTCGACAACGCGCTCGACGCCCTTGGCGCCGATCACCACCGGCACGCCGACGTAAAGGTCCTTCACGCCGTATTCGCCGTTGAGCCAGGCGGCGCAAGGCAGCACGCGCTTCTTGTCGAGCAGATAGCTTTCCGCCATCGCAATGGCCGAGGCCGCCGGCGCGTAGAAGGCCGAGCCGGTCTTCAACAGGTTGACGATTTCGGCGCCGCCATTGGCGGTGCGCTTGACGATCTCGTCGATGCGCGCCTGGGTGGTCCAGCCCATCTTGATCAGATCGGGCACCGGAATGCCGGCCACCGTCGAATAGCGGGTCAGCGGCACCATCGTGTCGCCGTGGCCACCGAGCACGAAGGCGGTGACGTCCTCGACCGAGACGTTGAATTCGTCGGCGAGGAAATAACGGAAGCGCGCCGAGTCGAGCACGCCGGCCATGCCGACGACTTTCTGCTGCGGCAGTTCGCAGGACTTCTGCAAAGCCCAGACCATCGCGTCGAGCGGGTTGGTGATGCAGATGACGAAAGCGTTCGGCGCATATTTCTTGATACCGGCGCCGACCTGGCCCATCACTTTCAGATTGATATCGAGAAGGTCGTCGCGGCTCATGCCCGGCTTGCGCGGCACGCCGGCGGTGACGATGCAGACATCGGCGCCTTCGATCGCTTCGTAAGTGTTGGCGCCGGTGAATTTGGCGTCGAATTTATTGACCGGCGAGGACTGCGCGATGTCGAGCGACTTGCCTTGCGGGATGCCTTCCATGACGTCGAACATGACGACGTCGCCGAGTTGCTTGAGACCGATGAGGTGGGCAAGCGTGCCGCCGATTTGGCCAGCGCCAATCAACGCAATTTTATTACGCGCCATGGTTCGAAAACTCTTTGCTGCTGCCGCGGGACGCGGCCGCATGTGGCTTAGCCATTTTGCTGTAGTGCAGCAATACGTTCGGTTCCGATTCCAATCTTGTATACATTATACCAGCAAACCGAGCGACGAATGTCCAGACCAAACTCGTCGGTCGCGAGCGGGGGCAGCGGACGATGGCTCCGGTCGCAAGGTCTCTCGTTGTCGAACGAGTTCGCTAAAAGTCAGGCCTTGCCGGCGGCTCTTTGGGGTCACGGGAGCCGGCTACCGCTTGCGCGACATATCCTGCATGATTTCGAGCTGGATCTGCTGAATTTCGGCCAGCCGTTCCCATTGCCGATTGATCAGATGGTCCATTTTTTCATGCAAATGGCGGATTTCCAGTTCGGCCTTGAGGTTGACCCGGTAGTCGTTCTCCGATCGCAGCCGGTCCTTCGCCTCCTGCCGCTTCTGGCTCATCATGATGATCGGAGCCTGGATGGCGGCGAGGCACGACAGGACCAGGTTCAGCAGAATGAATGGATATGGATCGAACACCGTGCGCGTCGCCGCCCAGATGTTGAAAGCCATCCACAGCACGAGCACTGCGAAAAAGAGCCCGATGAATTTCCAGCTGCCGCCGAAATCGGCGACAATGTCGGCTGATTTTTCACCGATCGAACGCTTGTCGTCCCAAGCTGCTTCGACATTACGGGCTACCGTCTCTTCGCGCGCCATGCTTTCGACGACCTGGCGATCCAGTGCGGAGAGTTCACCGCGCTCGCCCTCGAGCAGACTGGCGACATAGCGGGTACGGTATTCGTTCAGGTGCTGGCCGCAGACGATATCGTTGGCAGCGAGATTGGGATGCTCCGCTCCCATGAGATCGCCAAGCGCCGGACGCAACGCGCCGAACCGCATCGGCGCGCGCGCATCCTTGCCGCAGATCGCGCATTGCGGCCGCGCGCGCTTATGAGGCGCGGACGGAGGTGCCGGCTGGTCTGTCATCGGTGCGGTCCTTGAAGACCCTCGGCGGACGAATCAGGTCTCGACGATCTTATCCGACCAACCTTGCGCCGTACGCGGTCCGTGCGGCAGGCCGAGATAGGATTGCGAGCGCATTTCGAACAGGCGCGACGCGGTCCGCTTGAATTCGTTGGCCTCGTAGCCTTCCTCGCCGGTGTATAGGTCGATCGGTTGCACCTCGGCCGAGGCCAGCAACTTCACCGCATGGTCGTACAAAGTGTCGATCAAGATGATGAAACGCTTGGCTTCGTTGCGCCGCGCAAAGTCCATCACCGGAATATCGTCGACGATCAGCGTGTGAAATTCATGCGCGATCTTGAGATAGTCCGACGCCGCCAAAGGCTGTGAGCAAAGGTCCGCAAAGGAAAAGCGCGCAACGCCCATCGCTGCCTTCGGCACCTTGACGATATGACCCTTCACCACCAGCTCGTGCGGCGCGCCTTCGGCAACACCGACGAGGCGTTGCCAGGCATCGTCGAGCGCGGCTTTCGCTTTGGCATCCGGCGGCATATACCAGGCGGCGACACCGGTCAGTTTTTCCAGACGAAAGTCGGTGCGCGCGTCGAGCCGCACGACCTCGCAATATTTTTCCAACAGCTTCAGGAACGGCAGAAACAGCGCGCGGTTGAGCCCGCCTTTGTACAGCCCGCCCGGTGCGATGTTCGAGGTCGCCACCACGATGACGCCGAGTTCGAACAGCTTGGTGAAAAGCCGGCCAAGGATCATGGCGTCGGCGATGTCGGTGACGTGGAATTCGTCGAAACAGAGCAACTGCGTTTCGCCGGCGATGGCCGCGGCGGTGCGCTGGATCGGATCCTGATCGGGCAGCGCGCCGTTCTTGATCTCCTGCCGATAGACGTGAACCCGCTCGTGCACATCCGCCATGAATTCATGGAAATGGGCGCGGCGCTTGCGCTCCACCGCGCTCGCCTCGAAGAACAAATCCATCAGCATGGTCTTGCCGCGGCCGACCTCGCCATAAACGTAGAGCCCCTTAAGCGGCGGGCCGGCCTTTTCGCGCTTGGCGAACAGCCAGCCGAGGGAAGACGACTTCTGAGTTAGCCGACGTTCTTCCAGCCGCCGCTCGAGCGCGGCAAGGCTGGTGACCAACAAAGCCTGACCCGGATCGGCTTCGATCTTCCCGGCATCCACAAGCGCCGCGTAACGAGAACTGAAGGTATCGGCCATGAAATGACTTGCGATGACGCTTTCGGGACTGAAACGGAGCAAAGAACGGGCCGGGGCGGCGCGTTCGACTGCTAAAGTTATCGGAACAAAGTGTAAATCGCCCTTACGGCATTTCAGCCGGGCCAGCGGCAGGCGGCACCGAAAAGCCGCTTCAAATCGCAGAAAATGCTGCAGCCTAGCTGCACCCCGGTTGCAGCAATTATGCCCTCAACCCTCATTAACGCTTTGTTAGTTATGCATTTTTCGCATGCGAGAGTCCCATTGGAACCTGCGCACCGTCGCAATTTTGCTGCGTTGCACCATATAAAGGGTACAGGGAAACGCAGACGAGCAGGGCGAGCGAACAGGCTGAATGAGGAAGACTTGAGATGAGCGAATCCCTGCCCGGCGGCGGCACTGTCCGCAAATTGTGGATCGGCGAGACCGACGCCTACCGCGACCACCTGCTGCGCCTCGACCGCGACAGCCGCCACACCCGTTTTTCCGGCGCCGTGTCCGATGAATTCATCGCCCGCCACGCCGCCACTGCGACCGATCTCGGCGT
>CAMAUC010000116.1 GCA_945861265.1 Rhizobium sp. Q54
TCGCCTTGATGGCCACGCACTCTTGCCAAAACTTATCCTGGGGGTAAAGTTCACTAACGGGTTGGAGGTCATCGCCAAGGCGAGCGACCTTCAGGACGAAACCGCCGCCTAAAAGATCAGGCCGTCACCAACTTTAGGCGATAGCTCCAGCGCCCGACGCCGGGTTAGCTCAGCGGTAGAGCAACCGCCTTGTAAGCGGTAGGTCGCAGGTTCAATTCCTGCACCCGGCACCACTGTCTACGGACTGCCTAGAAATATTTTTTGTGATATTTTTCAGCACGTTCGGTGCCGTAAGCTCTTCTTTTGTAAACCGAAGGTCGGGAGTTCAATCCTCTCATCCGGCACCATTTTTTCTGGCCAGACGGTCTTCGGCCTTTTGCGGCCCCGCCCTGTCGCGGCGCCGGCTAAAAATAACTCAAAAGTCGCAAGCTCCGGGGCAATCGGGACCTTGCACCGATCTTAGATTGTGCCAAACTGGTGGCGTTACTCGCAATACCTCGGAGATCTAGCATGCCTCAGGGCACCGTAAAGTGGTTCAATCCGACGAAGGGCTATGGCTTCATCCAGCCCCAAGAAGGCGGGAAGGATGTGTTCGTTCACATCTCGGCGGTCGAACGCGCCGGACTTAGCACGCTGAACGAAGGTCAGACCGTTCAGTTCGAACTCGTCGAAAACCGCGGCAAGACGTCCGCGGAGAACCTCAAGGTTAAGTAACCTCGTCGCCCGAGGCTGCTTCCGACCGCTACGTCTAAAATGGGTCACCGCCGGGCGTCTGCTCGGCGGTCGGCGTGCTTTTTTAGCGTATGATTTTTTCCATTTCCGGAAACGGCTCGAACGCGGCGTCCGTGCATAGCGCTTTGACTTCCGGTCCGGTCTCGAAATAGCGATCCAGCTTGGCCGAGACGAATGTCGCCGCGCCGTCCCTCGGCGGACCGAGCGCGCCGCCGTCCTTGCGCTCGCGATATCGCACGCAAGTCACAAACCGCTCGCCCTGTCCGACCGATTTAAGTTCTGGCTTCGACGCCGATGCACCGCGGATACGCGACGGATCGTTGAGATAGGTGCGCATGAACGCCAGCAGGTCGCGCTTGTACTCCGCCGGATAGACGTTTTGCGCCTCCCAGCGCGCCTTCAGTTCGGCGGCGGTCGGGCCAACGTCACTGGCGCATCCGGCCAGCATCAAGCCGAGCGCGAGACCAGCCGAAAGGCCGGGCAAGCCGACGGCCAGCGGCAACAATCGCATCCGTAACGCTCCCTCACACGGCCGGCTCAAGCGCCGCAGCCGAATCCAGCACCGATCCGAGCGCATGGCAACCGATCACCAGGGATGCGCACCGCGCGGATCGGTTGTAGGCTCCCGGCAAAGATAAAAACATCCTGGGGAGGATATCCATGAAAGTCACGCGACGCACGCTCGTGCTCGGCGCTATGGCAGCGCCTTTGGCAACGCCCTTCGTGTCCCGCGCGCAGGCGCAAAGCTGGCCGGGCAGCAACGTCAAAATCGTTGTCGCCTACCCGCCCGGCGGATCGACCGACGCCATCATCCGGCTGACCCAGCCGGCGCTTCAGGATAAACTCGGCACGTCCATCATCATTGAAAATCGCGCCGGCGCCTCGGGCAGCGTCGGCACCGCCTGGGTGGCGAAGTCGCCGCCGGACGGCGGCACTTTTCTCGCGGTGTTCGATAATCACGGCGCCAACCCCTTCGTACTGCCGAACCTTCCCTATGACAGCGAAAAGGATCTCGACCCGGTGCTGCTGATCGGCACCGCGCCTTATCTTTTGGCGACGTCGAGCGCCAAGCCGTACAAGACCTTGGCCGACGTCATCGAGGCGGCACGCAAAGTCCCGGGCGCGATCAGTTACGCCTCGGTCGGCGCCGGCAGCGTCGGTCATCTGGCTATGGCGCAACTAGCGCAGCGCGCCAACGTCAAGCTGGTCCATGTGCCCTATCGCGGCGGCGGCCCGGCGATGACCGATGCGCTCGGCGGCCATGTCGACCTGCTGATCGGCAGCACCGCACTGTCGATGCCGCAGGTCAATACCGGCGGCCTGCGGGCGATCGCGCAAACCGGCAAGGACCGCAACCCGTTTCTCAAAACGGTGCCGACCATTGCCGAAAGCGGTTTCCCCGGTTTCGAGGCCTACGCCTGGTGGGGCATTTTTGCGCCAGCGGGCACGCCGAAGCCGATCGTCGAACGTTTCGGCAATGAAATGGCGGCGGCTTTGCGCGACGAGCGGATCAGCAAACAGCTAATCGAAACCCAGCAGGTGACGCTGCTGCTCGGCGGCCCGGAAGTCGAGCGGGAGTTCGTCGCCAACCAGATGAGCGTCTGGGGCAAGGTGGTGAAGGACAACAACATCAAGGCCGACCAGAACTAATGACGGCGGAGCGGTGTTAGAGAAAGACAGCCGCGCCGCACAGGAGACCACCGTGATGACCGGACCAACGCGCCGCTCCGTTCTAACCGGGGTCGCGTCCGCCGCCGGTGCGCTGGCTCTGCCGCGCGCGGGACTGGCCGCCGCGCCGCAAGCGCAAGGCCCCGGCGTCTATCGCTACAGGCTCGGCGCCTTCGAGCTGACCGCGCTCTATGACGGCACGTGGTTTCTGCCGATCGACGGCACACTCATCCGCAACGCCAGCGGCGCGGCCGTCAACAAAGAGCTGGCGACGAACTTCCAGCCGCCGAATATTTTGCCGATCACCATCACCGCGCTGCTGGTCAACACCGGCAAGCAGCGCGTGCTGATCGACACCGGCAGTGCCGGGCAACTGGCGGACACGGCGGGCTATCTCAACGCCAATCTCGCCGCCGCCGGCCTTACACCCGCCGACATCGACATCATCCTGATCTCGCATTTCCATCCCGACCATATCGACGGCATCAGGACAAAGGATGGCAACAAGGTCTTTCCCAATGCACAGATCCTGGTGCCGGAGCCGGAATGGACTTTCTGGATGGACGACGCCAACCAGAGTCGCGCCAAAGGTTCGGTGCTCCGCTATTTCCGCAATGCGCGGCGCATCTTTGCCGACATTGCCAAAGACGTGCAGCGGTTCAGACCAGGCGCGGAGGTCGTGCCCGGCATCGTCTCGCTGCCGGCCTATGGCCATACGCCCGGGCACACGGCCTTCGCCGTTCATTCAGGCCGGGAATCGATCCTGGTGATGAGCGATACCGTGCGCAATCCGGAGTTGTTCGCACGGCACCCGGACTGGCAGCCGATCTTCGACATGGATGGCGCGCTCGCCGTGCGGACGCGCCGGCGCATGCTCGATCGCGCGGCAGCCGACCGCATGCTGGTCGAGGCCTATCACTTTCCGTTCCCGGCCGTGGGCCACATGGTCAGGCGCGGCGCCGGCTACGAGTTGGTGCCGTCAATGTGGCGGCCACTGTAGCTTCTGATTCATTGCGCATGATCTCGTCCGAAAACCGGTTCCCACTTTTCGGGATCATGCGCAGAAAAAAGCCGCCCTCGCGGGCGGCTTTTTCGTTTTGAACCCGCAGCGATCAACGGGCGGCTTGCAGATCCAGTCCGCTGACCGCCACCGCCACGTTCAGGCCGGTCTGCGTGCCGACCGACACCGGCTGCAAGGTGATCGAGCGGCCGAAGCCGCCGACCAGCACATTGGCGCCAACGCCGCCGGCCACAGTCGCTTCGGCACTGGCGCCGCCATAACTGCCGGCCAGCGCACCGCGTCCCGCCGGCGCCGCCGCATAGACCGCCCAGACGATCTCGCCACCCTGGGTGAAGCCGACGTCGAGGCCTATCTTGGTGATGCGTCCATTATATTTTTCCGGGCGGCCGCTCACCGGCTTGAACCGGCAGGTCACCGCCTTTTGCGAGCCGACGATATAGCCGACGCTCGGCGCCACCGTGCAGTTCAACATTCCGGCGCGCATACGCGCCTCGGCGGGAGCCGCCAACCCGACCAGCGTCAACACTGCCAACGCCCCGACAAGCTTCTTCATTGCGCGTCTCCTGCAATATGGCCGCCTCCGCAGCGGAGACGGACCCGAGGTTTAGATTTTACGCCGAGCGAACAAAACCGTTCTTGGCCGTTCACAATTCCCGTCGCTCACATCCTTGGCGACTGGAAAAAGACAACCGACCAACGTCAACCGCCTGCGCGCACGCAAGCCTGTCGCTGGGCTTGCGGCCAGGCCGCACCGCCGCGCATGCCAATATCGTCAAGCGAGACAAGGACCCGCCCCCCGGGGAATCGCCTGCGCGCCATCCTAGCAAATTCCGGAACCGGCCGCGCGGCCGGGATCTGACCCG
>CAMAUC010000117.1 GCA_945861265.1 Rhizobium sp. Q54
AGCTTCTTGTCGCGCGGCGTCATGCTGGCTTCCGAGGCCGGCTCGATGGTCGACTGCATGCAGCCGCCGAGCAACATTCCCACGCCAAACAGAGCCACAATCAATGCTTTAGCCCGCATTTCTTCCTCTTTCCCGGTCGCTTTCGCAAGCGCCCGAATCCATGAATCACACCCGCAATTAACCGAAGAAAGCGCGCAATAGCCACGCTTTCCGTGCCCTACGCATGTCGCTTCCTGTGGACCTGTTGCAGGAATGACGCACACAACTATCGTCGGACTCGGGTCCCCCGGGCGGTTCCGGAAACCCCTTAAATTACAGCTTGCCTGCAACCCGTTAAGACTTGGTTTACCATAACGGGTCGAAAAACGGGGGCAGCTTAAAGCTCGGCTGAGGCGCGCGGGAAAACGTCACCATAGGATACGATTGCCCGCGCAATTTCGCCCCAGTTGATGACCAAATAAAGGGTCTAGGGAATCCAGGGACGGACGGGAGTGAACGGAAATGAACGGCAATAAGGCGCAAGAGAAGACTCAAGCCAAGTCTCATGCGCAACAGCAGCAGCAACAGGGCGCAGCCAGCCAGCCGGGCAGTCTCAATGACCGCTACGGCAAGATCGGCATCTCCGCCGTCGCCGGCGCCTGCCAGCACAAGGGCGAAAAGCGCCCCGCGACCGAGAGCCGGTTCGTTCCCGGCGACAGCGACTAGGCGTTGTTGAAGCGGCCTTGCATGCGCCGCTTCGCCGGTTGAGCCAGGATCTTCCAACTCGACACCCGTTGATGCGCGGCCGCCGGCGGTGTGGCCCGCGCGCAATTTTGCCTTGCGCGAAGCGGCGCGATCGGGCCATGACAGAAGCACCCTTCGTGTCACGCGGTGCGGTCTTCATGCTCTTGGTCCAATCCTGATGCTTTCGGTCCAATCCTGATGCTCTCTGTCTATGTCCAGAACGGCGGCGCGCTCGAGCGGATCGCGATAGAGCCCGGCGCCGAGCCGCCGGAGGCCGCGGTCTGGATCGACCTGGTGACGCCGACTGTGCAGGAAGACCGCATGGTCGAGGCGCTGCTCGGCATCGCGGTGCCGACACGCGAGGAAATGCAGGAGATCGAGGTCTCCAGCCGGCTCTATGTCGAGAGCGCCGCGCGCTACATGACCGCGACCCTGATGTGCCAGTCCGACACCGCGACGCCGAAGACCACCGCCGTCACCTTCATTCTCTCCAAGCACCGCCTGTGCACCGTGCGTTACGACGACCCGCGGCCTTTCGCCATTGTCGGCAACAAGCTCGGCCGCGCCTGCGGCCCGAAAGTCTCCGGCGACAGCGTGCTGATGGATCTCTTGGACGCGGTCATCGACCGCTCGGCCGATATTCTCGAGCGCGTCGCGGCTGAGGTCGATCAGGTGTCGCACTCGATCTTCGAGCCCGACGACGACAAGGTGCAGCAGTCCTATAACGACGTCCTCAAGGCGCTCGGCCGCAAGGGCGATCTCACCTCGAAGGTGCGCGAGAGCCAGGTCTCGGTCGGCCGGTTGCTGTCGTTTCTGGTGCACGAGGCCGAGGTGCTCAAATGGAACAAGGAAGCGCGCACGCAGATCCAGTCGATGCAGCGCGACGTGCTCTCGCTCACCGACCACGCCTCGTTTTTGTCGAACAAGATCACCTTCCTGCTCGACGCCATGCTCGGCGTCGTCAACATCCAGCAGAACGCCATCATCAAGATCTTCTCGATCATGGCGGTGGTGTTCATGCCGCCGACGCTCGTCGCGTCGATCTACGGCATGAATTTTCACGGCGGCATGGTCGAACTGGACTGGCAGTACGGCTACGCCTGGGCGCTGTTTTTGATGTTCGTCGTAGCTATCCTGCCGATCGCGTTCTTCAAGTGGAAGAAGTGGCTTTGACCTCATCCTGAGGAGCCGCGCGCAAGCGCGGCGTCTCGAAGGATGGCGGTGCGCTACGCTGTCGCCCCCGCGCTCATTTATCCGGTCACCCCCGCGAAGGCGGGGGTCCAGCGCTTCAGTGAGCGAAGAAGATAAGTGCTGGATTCCCGCCTTCGCGGGAATGACAGCTGTGTAACGCCGCGCCCACCCCAAATTCCCCTCGACAACCTTTGGCTGTGCCGCGATGATTTGCGTTGGGCGCATGATCCCGAAAAGTGTGTAGCGGTTTTCGGATCGGATCATGCGCAATCAAAAAGACGCGCCGCAACCTCGCGGCGCGAGGGAGGACGAAGCGCCGGTGGTGGAATTTTCCAATCGCAAAGATCTTGAGCGCTGGCTTCAAGACAAGCCACGCGAATGGTCGGTCGTTATCGCCGCGCGCGCGGCGTTGCGTGTCGCGCCGATGCTGGCGACCGCGCTCCTGCCCGGCGCTCGCGCGCGCAAGATTGGCCGCGACATTGTATTTCCAACATTTCGAGCCATAGCTGCGGCATGGATTGCGGCCAAATGGGCAAACCATTCAGACGAGGCGCGCATTGCCGCCACATCCTTTATCTACGCTGGTGCCGCTGCTGGCGCCGACGCCGCCGCTGCAA
The DNA here is from genome assembly GCA_945861265.1 of Rhizobium sp. Q54. Taxonomy (GTDB): domain Bacteria; phylum Pseudomonadota; class Alphaproteobacteria; order Rhizobiales; family Xanthobacteraceae; genus Pseudolabrys. The sequence goes on from CAMAUC010000117.1 coordinate 2,532, forward strand.
TCTGGAGTGGCGCCTCTGCTACTGACCGCGCAGGTCACTTCGGAGCCACCGCCGCCGCCGACGCCGCTGCCTTCGCCGCCGCCGCCGCCGCCGGTACCACCACCACCACCAGCGACTTTGCCGCAGCCACCGTTGATGCCGCCGCTGATACTATCGGTGTTGCAATCTGGGGCGCGGTTTCCCGCGATGCGAATGAACTCGAAGCCAGTGTGCCGATGAACCGGCCAGCGGATCATCTCGCGGCGGAGTCACTCTGGTTTGGCACCCCTCCAGGATGGGCCGCAGAAAGCTGGAATAAGTTAAAAAGCGCTTTGCTCGCACTCAATGAGGACTGGGAAGTCTGGACCGACTGGTACGAAGCCCGCCTACGCGGCAGTTCATCGAACGAACAACTTGAACGCGCGCACGCGTCATGATCGACGACGAGATTTGGGAGGAGGGTCCCAAGGTCGTGAACGCGCACATTAAGCGGCTAATCGAGGAGCATGAAGAGCGCGAGATATTTCAAAGTGCATTTCCTAATGAACCGCCACCAGAGCCAATCGAAGGCCCCGGGCCGCATCTGAGGCCAACGTCTTCTGGTTTCGAAATTGTGCCGACTCTGCCGACTAGCGGTGAGCGCGATGATCCTACGCAAATCTCTTTGCATGCTCAACTCAATCGGCGCGTGGAGCGCCTTAAGAGTGCGATGCCGCGCGTACAAAACACCCACAAAGCGTTGTTCGACGAATTCAACGACTACACTGTTTTTGCTGGGAGCGATTTGACGACACTTGATGTGCCTTCCTTATGGTCGGCCGGAGCCGCGTTGAATGATATGGTCGAGGCGGTAGCTCGCTCCGACGGCAATGTCGCCAATCACACGATGTCTGAGACGCAGCGGTTGGAACCAGACGTTCTTAGTCAGTTGCGTTCGCTGCTAAGAGATCACACGACGTTCATCATGGGCTTTGCCCAAGGCCAGGAGCTTGCATCTCGCGCTGCGGCGCTGCGCTTGCTCGACGTCAAACCAGCCGATCTTGCCCAGCGGGCGCGCGGCGTGCTGGCGCCCATGCTCGATGTGTCATCCCTGCTTGCGAAGCACGCGCGCAGCCTCGTTCAAACAATTGATCGCGCTCTTGATGCTTCCGATGACATGACGTTAGCACTCGTTGGGGCCGCTGTGTCGGCAGCGACCCGAAGCATCATTGCATTCGGCCGCGCGGTGGCGCCGATTATTGCGCCAGTTGCTGTCGCCACGAGTATCACGGGCATTAATGCCAGCACGCTGAGTGGGGACCCAAACGCTGAGGCTTTGCGTGCTGCGCTAACTTATCTGATTGAAAATGCGAACGCTTTGGCGGCGTTCGCATCCCACGACGCGCAATTGAAAGCATGGCTCGATTGGCTCATTTCAGAAATCCGGCGCAATTTGCCGCCTGATAAATCCTAAAATTGCCCCTTGACATTAATTCCTACTGAATATATACCCACATTTGTCCTGCTTATCGGGGGCGCTGTCATGAGGCGTCAGGATGGTGGAGCAGGGCGCGGCGCCCGCGGGCGTGGGGAAACGCACCTCACGCGCTCGGGCGGTGCCGGGGCCCCGCCCGGAGGCACTAGGACCTCCTGCGAGGAGCTCGCTGATGGTGCGAAGCCCTTGGCTTTGCC
>CAMAUC010000118.1 GCA_945861265.1 Rhizobium sp. Q54
GCGTTCCGGCGTGAGAAGTTTATCGAGTTCGGCGGCCCGTCCGGCGGCGACGGCGGCAAGGGCGGCGACGTCATCGTCGAAGCCGTCAACGGCCTCAATACGCTGATCGACTACCGCTATCAGCAGCACTTCATGGCCGAGCGCGGCGAAAACGGCATGGGCAAGGATCGCCACGGCGCCGGCGGCAAGGACAAAATCATGAGGGTGCCGGTCGGCACCCAGATCTATGAGGAAGACGGCGAGACCATGATTGCCGACTTCACCGAAGTCGGCCAGCGCGTCACGCTGGCGCGGGGCGGCAATGGCGGCTTCGGCAACGCCTATTTCAAGACCTCGACCAACCAGGCGCCGCGCCGGGCCAATCCCGGCCAGCCCGGCGAGGAACGCACCATCCGTCTGCGCCTCAAGCTGATCGCCGATGCCGGTCTGGTCGGCCTGCCCAATGCAGGCAAGTCGACCTTTCTCGCGCGTGTCTCCGCTGCCCGGCCGAAGATCGCCGATTATCCGTTCACGACGCTGCACCCGCAGCTCGGCGTCGTCGGCGTCGACGACCGCGAATTCGTGCTGGCCGATTTGCCCGGCCTGATCGAGGGCGCGCATGAAGGCGTCGGCCTCGGCGACAAATTCCTCGGCCACGCCGAACGCTGCCGCGTCATCCTGCATCTGGTAGACGGCACCGGCGAGGACGCAGGAGCCGACTACAAGACCGTGCGCGACGAACTCGACGCCTATGGCAATGGCTTGACCGACAAGGTCGAGATCGTGGCGCTGTCGAAGACCGATTCGATGACGCCGGATGCGATCAAGAAGCAACTGGCGCGGCTGAAGAAGGCGTCGAAGACGACGCCGATGCTGCTGTCGTCGGCGTCGGGTCAGGGCGTCGTCGACGTGCTGCGCGCGCTGTTCAAGGTCATCGCCGCGTCGGGCGGCGGCACCGCGGTGAAGTCGAAGGAAAAAGTCACCGCCTGGCAGCCGTGACATTTTTACCGTCATGGCCGCATGACGAAGAGGCAGGAGTCTCCCCATGAAAACCCGCGCGGCGGTCGCCTGGAAAGCAGGCGCGCCTCTCACCATCGAGACCATCGACATCGAAGGCCCGAAGGCCGGCGAGGTGCTGATCGAGATCATGGCGACCGGCGTCTGCCACACCGATGCCTACACATTGTCCGGCCTCGATCCGGAAGGCATCTTCCCGGCGATTCTCGGCCATGAAGGCGCCGGCATCGTCCGCGAACTCGGCCCTGGCGTCACATCGCTGAAAGTCGGCGACCACGTCATCCCGCTGTACACGCCGGAATGCCGGCAATGCAAAACCTGCCTGTCGCAACGCTCCAACCTGTGCACCGCGATCCGCGCCACGCAGGGCAAAGGCGTAATGCCGGACGGCACGTCGCGCTTCCGCTGCGATGGCGATCCCGTCTTCCACTACATGGGCTGTTCCACCTTCGCCAATTTCTCGGTGCTGCCGGCAATCGCTTTGGCAAAAGTGCGCGAGGACGCGCCGTTCGACAAGATCTGTTACATCGGCTGCGGCGTCACCACCGGCATCGGCGCCGTCATAAACACCGCCAAAGTCTGGCCGGGCGCGAATGTTGCCGTGTTCGGCCTCGGCGGCATCGGGCTCAACGTGCTGCAAGCCGCGCGCATGGTCGGCGCCGACAAGATCATCGGCATCGACACCAATCCGTCAAAGCGTGCCATGGCGGAAAAGTTCGGCATGACGCATTTCGTCAACCCGGACGAAGTCGGCCGCGATAAAGTTGTTCAAGCCATCGTCGATCTCACCGGCGGCGGCGCCGACTTCTCGTTCGAGTGCATCGGCAATGTCGATGTCATGCGCCAGGCGCTGGAATGCACGCACCGCGGCTGGGGCGAATCGATCATCATCGGCGTTGCGGCGTCCGGCAAGGAAATCGCCACGCGGCCGTTCCAACTGGTCACCGGCCGGGTCTGGAAAGGCACCGCCTTCGGCGGCGTGCGCGGCCGCACCGAAGTGCCGAAAATCGTCGACTGGTACATGGACGGCAAGATCAACATCGACGATCTCATAACCCACACCATGCCGCTCGACGAGATCAATACCGCCTTCGACCTGATGCACGAAGGTAAGTCGATACGGTCTGTCGTCGTCTATTGATTGGGCTTGCGCGGACTGAAGTCGGCGACTCGGTTCATGGTTAATAGTTCGTATCGCCGGCACCCCGTGTTTTATTCAATGATGTTTCATCGCGATTAAAGCTGAAAAATGTTAGCGCCGACGGCGCTCTGGAACTTTTGCGTCAAGTTGAATACATCTCTGGTCATCGGCGAGACGAATTGTCGCGCCTGATCGACCCGCCTCGATTTATTCAAGAAGCATTCATGCGCCCGCTCAACATCCTTCACGTCCTGCGCTCCCCGGTCGGCGGCTTGTTCAGACATGTCGCCGATCTGGTGCGCGGCCAGATCGCGCGCGGCCACCGCGTCGGCATCGTCGCCGACAGCCTCACCGGCGATCGCGTCACCCAGGCGATGCTCGACGACCTCGCGCCCCAGCTCGCGCTCGGCCTGTCGCGCATCCCGATCGTTCGATCGTTCAGCCCGCGCGACCTCGCCGGATTTTGGCATGTCAGCCAGCGCGTGCGCGCGACGCAAGCCGATGTCGTGCACGGTCACGGCGCCAAAGGCGGCGCCTTCGCACGCCTCGCATTTGCCGGAAAACCGGCCGTGCGCGCCTACACGCCGCACGGCGGCAGCCTGCTGCTCGATCACAACTCGCTTTCCGGCAAGGCCTATCTCGCGCTCGAGCGCATTCTGATGTCGCGCGGCGATCTCTTTTTGTTCGAGAGCGCGTTCAGCGCCGCGGTCTTCAACGCCAAGATCGGCCGGCCCGCCGGCCTGACGCGCGTCGTTCATAACGGCGTCAGCGCCGCCGAATTCGAACCGGTCGCGCTCGCGAGCGACGCCACCGATCTGGTGTTTCTCGGCGAACTGCGCGCGGTCAAGGGCATCGATCTCCTGATCGACGCCATTGCCCTGCTGCGCAGCAACGGCGCGCCGCCGGTCACCGCGACCCTCGTCGGCGGCGGCCCGTCCGAAGCCGAATTGCGGGCGCGAGTCGAGAGCCTTGGTCTGACCGCCGCCATTCGTTTCATGGCGCCGATGCGCGCGCGCGCCGCCATGGCGCTCGGCCGCGTCATGGTCATTCCGTCGCGCGCCGAGTCGCTGCCTTACGTGGTGCTGGAAGCCGCCGCCGCCGGCAAGCCGCTGATCACCACCAATGTCGGCGGTATTCCGGAAATCTACGGCGCGCTGTCGCCGGCGCTGATCCCGCCGGGCGATGCGGCGCAACTGGCCAAGGCCATCGCCGCCGCCATGTGCGAACCAGCGGCGATCAACGACACCGCGCGCCAGTTGCGCACGCAAGTCGCCACCTCGTTCTCGGTCGAGACCATGGTCGACGGCGTCCTCGCCGGCTATGACCAAGCGCTGGCGCGGCTTGCCTCGCCGCGCGACGGGATCGTGGCGCGGGCCTGAACGTTCCCGCCGCGAATCGTTCCGCCCCATGGAACTGCGGCCATAGCTGGGCGTTATCGCCGTAATTCCGGCCTTAATCCTTCGCAAATCGGGCGGCTTTGGCCCGCATGTATCGCGGCTTGCGAAGAGTGATTCGCCTTCATTTTTATTTTTGTCCGCCAGCGCGCCGTGTGCGCCGGGCGCGCGCTCGGAGGATGTGAAAGACATGCGGCAGCTTTTTCTGCCCGCCTGCGTCTGCCTTTTGACGTGGTCAGGCGCAACCGAGCCGGATGCAGCGCGGTTGTCGCTCGACTCCTTCACCGGCAAGAATGGCAGCCACGCCGCCAGCGCCGCGCGCGGCGATGTGCGCGACGATCAAGCAAGCGTCACCGTCAAGATTCCGCGCCAGCCTGACATTGCCGTCCAGCGCGACGACGCACCGGCTGACACATTGCTCGCCGCATTGGATCTCGCGGTTGAATTTCCGGTGCCGTCCGGCGTCGTCGTCAATAACGGCATCCCCGCCGGCATTCCCTTGCCGCCGATCGCCAAGCCGGTGATCGCGCGCTCGACCGCGGAAATCTGCGACACGCTGACCAGGTCGGCGCAGATCAACGA
>CAMAUC010000119.1 GCA_945861265.1 Rhizobium sp. Q54
TAAGCAATCTGCCCGCGCTCGCGATACGGCGCAGGAATCGCCGAGCAGCCCGGCAGCGACATGCCGAGCGCCTCGGCCAGCGCGTTCATGGTCGAGGCGGTGCCCATCGTATTGCAGTGGCCGATCGACGGCGCCGAGTCGGCGACGCGGTCGATGAATTCCTTGTAGGTGATCTTGCCGGCCGCGTGCTCTTCGCGCGCTTCCCACACCACCATACCGGAACCGACGCGCTTGTCGCCGCGCCAGCCATTGAGCATCGGTCCGCCCGAAAGAACGATGGCCGGGATGTTCACGGTCGCCGCCGCCATGATGCAGGCCGGCGTGGTCTTGTCGCAGCCGGTCATCAGCACGACGCCGTCGAGTGGATAGCCGAACAAAAGTTCGACCAGACCGAGATAGGCGAGGTTGCGGTCGAGCGCGGCGCCGGGCCGCTTGCCGGTTTCCTGAATCGGATGCACCGGAAATTCGAAGGCGATGCCGCCTTCGGCGCGAATGCCGGCGCGGACACGCTCGGCCAGCTCGATATGGTGGCGGTTGCAGGGCGAGAGGTCGCTGCCGGTTTGCGCAATGCCGATAATCGGCTTGCCGGCGGTCAGTTCGGCGCGGGTCAGGCCCCAGTTGAGATAGCGCTCCAGGTAGAGCGCGGTCATGCCGGGGTTTTCCGGATTGTCGAACCAGAGCTGCGAGCGCAGCGAACGACCCTTGGGGTGCTTTCCGGATGCCGGTTTTTTCATCGACGTCTCCCTCGAAACATTCTTGTTCAAGCGGCCTTTGACAGGCGCTTTTGTCGGGCCGGTGCTGTGAGGTTGGGCCCACGGGCAGTCGGGCAGGCGGCCATTCATTGTGGCGCGACAAGTTGACCGCAAATCGCCACGGCGGGCAACGGGGCATTTGTATGCACCCGGCAAAGGCCCTAGTATGTTGCAGTGCGGTTGGCCGCTTTGACTTTTGCCATATGGATTCCGGTGCATCGGCTTTTTAATTTGCGTAGAGGGCGTCGTGGCTGAAACCGTCCTCTCCATTGTGGCCGCGCACCGGGGCGGTACCACGACGCCGGCTGAGACTGTGGCGCGCAGTTATGCCCGCATCCGCGCCCATAACGATCCGGCCGTCTTCATATCCCTGCGCGATGAGGCCGAGGCGATAGCCGAGGCCAAGGCGCTTGCCGCCAAAGGCGTGACCCACCTGCCGCTTTATGGCGTGCCTGTCGCGGTCAAGGACAATATCGACGTCGCCGGTCTGCCGACCACGGCGGCCTGTCCGGCCTTTAGCTACAACCCGGCGCATGATTCGACCGCGGTGGCGCGGCTGCGCGCGGCCGGCGCGATTGTCATCGGCAAGACCAATCTCGACCAGTTCGCCACCGGGCTGGTCGGTGTCCGCTCGCCCTATGGCGTGCCGCGCAATACTTTCGATGCCGAGCTTGTCCCGGGCGGCTCGTCCTCCGGCTCGGCGGTCGCGGTCGCCGCCGGCCTGGTGCCGCTCGCGCTTGGCACCGATACCGCGGGCTCCGGCCGCGTGCCGGCCGGCTTAAATAATATTGTCGGACTTAAACCCAGCCTCGGCCTGATCTCGACGCATGGCCTGGTGCCGGCCTGCCGCACACTCGATTGTATTTCGGTATTCGCGCTGACCGTTGACGATGCCTGGGCGGGTCTGTCGGCCGTCGCGGGTCCCGACCGCGCCGACAGCTATTCGCGCAATCGTCCGCTCGGCACGCCCGGCGCGATGCCACCGCATATCAAGCTCGGTGTGCCGCTGCCCGGACAGCGGTTGTTCTTTGGCGACAAGGACTACGAGGCCTGCTACGACGCCGCGCTGGCGCGGCTCAAGAAGCTCGGCTGCGAGATTGTCGAAGTCGACATCGAGCCGTTCTATGAGACCGCGCGGCTCTTGTATGACGGCCCCTGGGTCGCCGAGCGCACAATCGTCGCGCAGAAGCTTTTGGCTTCCGATCCCGACGCCATTCATCCGGTGACCCGCTCGATCACGCTCGATGGCTTGCGGCCGACCGCGATCGACGCCTTCGCTGCGTTCTACAAGCTGGAGCGGCTGCGCCGTGTTTCCGATTTCATATTTGCCAACCAGGTCGACGCTTTGGTACTGCCGACCGCGCCGACGACCTACACGGTCAAGCAGGTGCTCGCCGATCCGGTCCAGCTCAACAGCCGGCTCGGCACCTATACCAACTTCGTCAATCTGCTCGATCTCTGCGGCCTGGCGCTGCCGGCGTCGCTGACGGCTAAGGGCCTGCCGTTCGGCATTACCCTGCTGGCGCCGGGCGGACGTGATGCGCGGCTGGCTGAGATCGGCCGGGTCTTTCATGCCGATACGCAATTGCCCCTCGGCGCGCTGAAACTGCCGCGGCCGCCGATTGCCGCCGTTGCCGCCGTTGCTACCGACACAGAAATCGCCGTCGCCGTCGTCGGCGCGCATCTGTCCGGTCTGCCACTCAACGGCGAATTGCGCACACTCGGCGGCCGTCTGCTCGAGGCGGCGAAGACCGCGCCCGATTACAAACTCTATGCGCTCAACGGCGCGGTGCCGCCCAAGCCCGGCCTGCTGCGTGTCGAGGCCGGCAAGGGCGCGGCTGTTGACGTCGAAGTCTGGGCGATGCCGAAGACCGCGTTCGGCGCGTTCATCGGCGGCGTCGGCGCGCCTTTGTCAATCGGCACTGTGACATTAAGCGATGGCCGCGCTGTGAAAGGCTTTCTGATGGAAGCCGCGGCGGTCACCGCCGCGCGCGATATTTCCAGCTTCGGCGGCTGGCGCGCTTATCTCGCGCAAGCAAAGGCCTAAATCGTCTCGGTATAGTGCTCGTATTCCTCGCGCACGGTGACAATATGCGCGCCCATCGCGGCGGCAGCCACAGAGCGTTCGCCGCGCAAAATCCCTTCCACCACGCGGTCATGCTCGATATGCGATTTGGCCAAACGGCCGAGGTTGCGGAACTGCGCGCGGCGGAACGGCTGCACGCGCGCGCGTGTAGAAAGAGTCATCTCGGCGAGATAGGCATTGTGCGCGCCGTCATAGATGGCGTTGTGAAAGGCCTCGTTGACCTCGTGATAGCGCTGCGGATCGCCGCTCTGGATCAGTACGCGCAGACTTTCGTGGATGTCCTCAAGCGCGCGCCGTTCGGCAATCGTCATGCGTTCGGCGGCATAGCCGGCGCACAACGCTTCCAATTCGGCCATAGCTTCGAACATGCCGGCAAGCTGGCCGGCGTCGGGCCGCGCCACTACCGCGGCGCGATGCGGGCGCACTTCGACGAGCCCGCTCGCCGCCAGGAGGCGAATCGCCTCGCGCACCGGCGTGCGCGAGACGCTGAAGCGGCTGGCGATGCGCGTCTCGTCGAGCGGCGCACCCGGCGCATAGACGCCGCGCACGATCTCGTCGGCGAGTTGCAGCCGCAGCTCCTCCGAACGGGTCTTGCGCGGCCATTCTATGTCTTGCGCTTCCGCGCCTGGTGCAGTCATCCGGCTTCATCTCACTTCAATCTCAAACCGGCGGGTGCGGGATCGCCGCCAGCAGATCGCGCGTGTAAGCCGCTTGCGGCGCATCCATGACATGTTGCGTAGGGCCTTGCTCAACAATACGCCCGGTATTCATGACAATCACACGATCGCACAGAAGCCGCACCACATTGAGGTCATGCGACACGAAAAGATAGCTCATCCCCAGCGAGTCTTTGAGGTCCTGCAGCAGGTTCAGGACCACGGCCTGGACCGAGACATCCAGCGCCGCCGTCGGCTCGTCGAGAATGATGAGATCGGGCTTGAGCGCGATGGCGCGGGCAATGCCGACGCGGGCCTTCTGCCCGCCCGATAGCTGATGCGGAAAGCGATCGAGAAACTGCAACGGCAGCCCGACCTGCGTGGCGAGTTCCTCACACCGTGAGCGCAGCTCACCGCGGGATATATCGCTTAGCCGAAGCAGCGGGTCGGCGATGGCGCGCGCCGCGGTGAAGCGCGGATTGAGACTGTCGGTCGGGTCCTGAAACACCATCTGGATTTTTTTGCGCTGCGGCAGCGTCGCGAAATTGCGCGCCGGAATAGCGCCGATGTCCTCGCCGCCGAAAGT
>CAMAUC010000120.1 GCA_945861265.1 Rhizobium sp. Q54
TCACGAAGCTAAACATAGATTTTTTATAGTATTCACCTCGCAAGTTTTAAATATACATTTTGCCACAACTTGCCGCGTCCTCAAATTTAGCGGACACAACTGCTGGAGATCAGGTCCTTCGCACCCCTGCTCAATTGCGATCAACTAACCGTGTATTGAAATTCGGCATTACAGCACCCCAGTATGCTAGGTGATTCCAGTTGCGCACGATTTGGGACGGCCCAACGTTCGCCCGACTCCGGGCGCAATTAGCAGCCATTAAATGACCGAGGCCGGAAATCTGGACGGGGAATTTGGCTGCGGCGGCCAGTAACGAGGCGTGAAATGGCAGAACTCGTCAATCTCCGGACGGCGCGAAAACAGGCCGCGCGACGTCGCGACGATCAAAGCGCCAATACCAATCGTCTGGCCAACGGACAACCGAAGCACCTGCGCCGCCTGAAAGCGGCCGAACAGGAACAGGCCAGTCACATGCTCGATCTCCACCGCATCGAACCAGGAGACGGTCGATGAAATCGCCGGTCGTCAAACGCTCAATTGTCATTGCCGGTCACAAAACCAGCGTCAGCCTCGAAGACGCATTTTGGGCGGCGCTGAAGGATATCGCGACGGCGCGTGACCTGACTTTGTCGGATCTGGTGGCGTTGATCGATACCGATCGCAAGCACGGCAATTTGTCGTCGGCGATCCGGATTTTCGTACTCGACCACTTCCGCGCACAGTCCAATGTGCAGCGTAACCAGCGCGACGACAAGCGCGAGGGCCTGACGAGACGGCTGTCGCCGTCAGTTCTGGGTGCCGACTGATCCAGCCGGCCGCTCGGCCTGCCTTGGCGGCGGCACGGGGTTGATATCGACAGGCGCCGGTAATGCCGGCGCCATTTCTTTATCCGGTACAGAAGCGGCACCGGGCGGCGCGGGCGGCTTCGGCTGCGCCGCCTCGATGGCGCGCAGGCGCCTGGCCTGGCTATCGACCGCGCGCAACGTCAGCCAACCCGACAACGCCGATACGTCAATGTTGCGCGCCGGCGCGCTGATCGGCCCCTTCAAGGACATGAAGATGTCCGGCCGCGCGGCGGCGGTTTCACTCGCGCCGGATAGAACCAGCCGCGCATCCAGAGAACCGGCGGTGAGATCGACGTTGCCGCTCATCGACAGGTCGGCGTTGTTGATGTCGGCCGCGAATTCGGTCAGCCGCAGTTGCCCGGCCCGCAGCGTCAGGTTGCCGGTCGCGCGCTTGACCGCCAACTGGCCGCCATCCAGCGCCGACCGCACCACCGTGCCAATGCGACCGGCATCGATGGCCAGCCCCTGATCGACGGCGCGGGTGACGGCGTCAAAGGCGCGCGGATCGAGCCCGGCCAATTGCGCGTTGGTCAGCGTCAGTTTGCCGGTGCCGCGCAGCGAGCCAATCAACGCCACCGGGCTTAAGCCCGAGCCCGTCACATCGGCGGCGACATCGAGTGTTCCCGTCACGGGCGGACGGGCCGACGACGGCAACAGCGCCGCCGCGTCCGCGCCGGTCAGCGACAGTTTTGCTTGCGTGGTCAATCCGCTGTCGGTGTCCTTGTAGCCTAGGCTGCCGGCGAACCTGCCGCCGCCTGTATCGCCGGCCATGTCGTCGATGGATAATTCGCGCTTGCCGAAGCGAAGAATGGCGCTGAACTCGCGAACCGTGAACGGCGCCGATAAATCGAGACGCCGCGCCTTGAGTGAAAGCTCGCCGACGACGTCGCCAAAGGCACCATCGGCGAATGGCTCGGTCGACCAGACCCAGTTCTTGTCGGCGCCCGGCGCAATTGTCGGCATACCGATCGCCGCCGCGAGCAAGGTCGCGCCGTCGACCGTATCGGCGTCCAGCGCGCCGGAAATCCGGTGCGGCAGGCCGAGCGACCAATTCAATTTTCCGCGCAGCGCGCTGCCGCCGATATTGGCGTTGATATCGGAAACGGTGAGACCGTCGCCGGCCAGCGCGAGGCGGCCGTCGAATGTCACCGGCAGTGCGGCGCGCGCATCGCCCGCGCCGCGCAACGGCGCGGCATTGGCGCGGGTCACGATCGTGCGAAACGCCGCGACCGGCGCCGTCGCGAACGGCCGCGCCGTACCGCTGACTTTCGCGTCCAGGCTTTTCGCCAGCAGGCGGCCATCGAGAACCAGATCGCCATTCGCCGGTCCGTTCAACGTCAGGGTGACCGCGCCGGGTCCCGGTTCGATTTCGATCGTGCGATCGAGACCCAGCATGGTCAGCAGCACTTTGCCGTCGTCGGCTTCCAGCTTGCCGTCGACTTTCAGATCGCCGGCATTGCCGATGGACTTGAACAGTTCGGCGTTCGCCTGCGCGCTCAGCGCCAATCGCGCGCGGCCGAGCGACCCGTCGATACTCAATTTGGCCAGCGCCGACGGCGCTGTTCCATCGACGACCAGCCGCGCCCGCAGGCGGGCCGGCGCCATCGCTGCGGCGGCGCGGCCGCGCGGCGTCATCGCTGCCGGTACGAAGCGTGACACAACCGCCATCACCGGCGCCATATCGGGCGCGGTCAGATCGACACTGACGCTGCCGCGCGGCGTCGGTTGCGTCGTATCGATGCGTCCGCTTGCCGAAAAAGCGGCGCCGCCGATATCGGCGACCGCCAGCCTGTCGATCTGCCATCCGCCGGCGTCGACTTTCAGCCGCGCGCTGACGTCGCGCGCGACGAAGCCGCCGATCGACGCCCGGCCGATATCGGCAGCGACCGTCATGTCGCGCGGCCGCGCCAAAGCGGAACCGGACAGCAGAGCCCTGCCGAAACCGAGCGCGGCGTCGATGTCCAGTTCCGGCGCGTTGAGCGCGGCGTCGAGCTTGGCCTGGCTTTGACCCGCGGCGAAAATATAAGACAGCCGGCCGGATATCGTCTTGCGGTCGAACTCGGCGCGCAGTTTCTCGAAGGCGATCTTTTCGCTGCCGAGCGTGAGATCGCCGGACATGCGCAAGGTGCGCAGGTCGATCGGCGGCGTCACCGGCAAATCGCTGCGGCCCTCCAGCCAGGCCGCCAGCACTTGCGGATCGTTGGCTTCGATCTCCGCCGGTCCATTGAAGGCGACGCCATCGGCGCCGACGGCGAGGCGGCCGCTCAGCCGCACCTGGGTGTAGCCCGGCGCGCGAAATTCGAAGCGGTCGAGATTCCAGCCGCCCGCGTCGCTGCTGATATCGCCGCGCAGATTTTGCACAATGTTGCCGCCGAGCGTGACCTGATCGATGCCGATGCCGATGGCAATCGGGAAAGTCGGCTTGAACGCCGCGCCGCCGAGTTCGATCAGTTCGCGGATCGCGGCCGCCGGCGGCGGCCTGGTGCCATCGCTCGCCGCCTGGACGCGGTCGAGATCGATCTGGCGGCCCGACAACACGCCGTCGAAGCGGGGACTTTTTCCGAATTTGAAATCGGCGACGCCGGTCAGCTTCTGCCCCTGCTCTTCCGAGCCGTAGAGAAATTCGACCTGCTCGATCAACGCCGACCGCGCCCCGGCCTTGACCTTGCCGCTCAGCCGCCAGGGCTGGGTCACTCGCGCACTGCCGCGCAGTCCGATGCCGACCGGCTTGGCCAAACTCAGCGTGCCGTCGAAATGCGGCGTGCCATCGGCCAATGTCAGCAGGCCGTCGGTCTCGATGCTGAGCGGATGGTTGACCGGGTCGATATTGACGTGAAGCCGGATCGCGCTGTCCTCGCCGTAGCGGCCCGATGAAAGCCGGAACGGGAACAGCTCCTCGCCGATTGTGACAGCACCCTCGCCCTTGAACGGGCCGATGAGCGAACGCGCCTCGCCATTGAACCAGAACCGGTTCAGCGTGACGGCGCCGCCGCTGGTGGCGTCGACGAACGACACTTTGCCATCCTCGATGCTCAGCCGTTCGACCGCCAACGCATCCGGGTTGAAGGTCATCGGGAAATCGGGCGTATCGATCTGGCCGCTGGCATCGAGCCCGAGCGTCACTTGCGGGCCGGCGACATGCAGTTCGGTGGCGCGCCAGTTGCCGCGCATCAGCGGCGCCAGCGCCAATTCGATGCCGAGCGAACGGACGGCGATTTTGCCGCCG
>CAMAUC010000121.1 GCA_945861265.1 Rhizobium sp. Q54
GGATCGGGCGAAGGCGAACGCCGCCTCCATGCGGTCGATGAACAGTTCGCGATTGGGCAGGCCGGTGAGGTTGTCGTGCACCGCGTCGAACAGCAGGCGCTCCTCGGCATTCTTGAAGTCGGTGACGTCGGTCAAGGTGCCGACGACGCGCACCACTTCGCCGTCGGAGCCGACAACCGGGCGCGCTTTCAGCGTGAACCAGAGATAATGGCCATCGCTGGCGCGCAGCCGGAAATCCTGGTTGAGCCGGCCGCGCCGCTGCTCGACGATGCTGTCGAGGGAAGCGCGGAAGCGGTCGCGGTCGAGCGCATGCAATATTTCAAGCCACTGCGCCGCCGGCCCTTCGAGCACGCCGCGCTTGAGGCCCAGCACATGTTCGGTCTCAGGGCTGGTGAAGACCTTGTCGGCCGACACATCCCAGTCCCAGATCATGTCGCCGGCGCCGGTCAGCGCCAGCGCGCGGCGTTCGACGTCGGAGACGATGCCGTGTGTGATGCCACCGGCGAAGGCGTGCTGCATGACGGTGAAGCCGATCAGCATCACGATCAGCACCAGGCCGCCGAGCAGCGCCGGACCGATAATGTCATTCTGCGCGCCGCCCATCACCGCGATGCCTGCGGTTATGGTCCACACCACCAGCAACAGCCATGTCGGGATCAGCAGCACGGCGCGGTCGAAACCGTGCGTCGATAGATAGATCACCAGCGCCAGGCCGAACACCGCGATGCCAAGCAACGATATTCGCGCGATGCCGGCGGCCACCGCCGGATCGAACACGGCGACGGCGATCAAGGCGGCGAGCGCCGCGAGCCAGGCGATGGTGATGTGGGCGTAGCGCACATGCCAGCGCGACAGATTCAGATAAGCGAACAGGAAGACGAGCAATGTCGCCGACAGAATGGCTTCGCCGCAGGCGCGCCAGACACGCTCGGCGCCGGCCGACATGTCGAAGACCTTGCCCCAGAAGCCGAAGTCGATACCGATATAGATCAGAACCGCCCAGCCGAGCGCGGCCGCCGCCGGGAACATCACCGAGCCCTTCACCACAAACAGGATGGTAAGAAACAGCGCCAGCAGGCCGGCAATGCCGATGACGATGCCCTGATACAGCGTGAACGAGTTGACCTTGTCCTTGTAGGCGTCCGGCTCCCACAGATAGATCTGCGGCAGACGGTCGGTGCGTAATTCGGCGACGAAGGTGACGACCGTGCCGGGGTCGAGCGTGACGCGGAAAATATCCGAGGTCGTCGATTCCTGTCGCACCGGGCGGTCGCCGGTGGAGGGCGTGATGCCGGCGATGCGCGACAGGCCGAGATCGGGCCAGATCAGGCCGGAGCCGACCATACGGTAATGCGGCACGACGATGAGGCGGTCGATCTGCTCGTCGCTGTTGTTGGTGAGCGCGAAGGTCGCCCAATTGACGTTACCTTCGCGTGCGCGGACCTCGATGCGGCGGACGATACCGTCGGGACCGGGCGCGGTCGAAACCTGGATTCGGTCGGACTCGGTCTTGACCCGGTCGGTGGCGGCGGTGAGGTCGATGGCCGGCGTATCGAGCCGTACGTTCACGGCTTCCACGGCGCGCGCGTGCGAACCCGCCAGCAGGGCGGCCGCGAGCACAAGCAAGGTCGCTAGTCGGTGAACGGCACGCCTCGAATGCAAACGCTACCCTCCGGCTCGGCGATCCGCCGGCCCGCCGCATGATGAGTAGCGGGCTGCCGGGGGTGCGGGCAAGCGTTTAGCGATTAACCATGATTGTGGCGGAGGATAGGCTTAACGGCCGAACGGCCTTTTTTGCCGGTATCCGGCGGCGTTTTCCCAATCGCCCAGGCGGAAGCGGCGAGTTTCGCCGTTCGCCCTCAAACCTCCAGCACGATCTTGCCGATATGGGCGCTGGTCTCCATCAGCGCATGGGCTTCTGACGCCTTCGCCAGGGGGAAGGTCTTGTAGATGATCGGCTTGACCGTGCCGGCCGCCAGCAGCGGCAGCACCTTCTGCTCGATGGCTTCGCGGATCGCGCCTTTGTCGGAGACGGCGCGCGAGCGCAAGGTCGAGCCGGTGTGATGCAGCCGCTTGAGCATGATGCGGCGAAAATCGACGGTCGCTTTCGGCGAGCCGGCGAAGGCGATCTGGACGATACGGCCTTCGACGCTGGCGGCTTCATAGTTGCGGCCGATGTAATCGCCGCCGACCATGTCGAGAATGACGTCGGCGCCCTTGCCGTCGGTCGCGGTCTTGGTTGCTTCGACGAAATCCTCGGTTTTGTAATTGATGGCGACATCGGCGCCGAGCTTGCGGCAGGCGTCGCACTTTTCTTCCGAACCGGCGGTGACAATGACGCGCGCGCCGAACTGTTTGGCAAGCTGGATCGCGACAGTGCCGATGCCGGACGAGCCGCCATGCACCAGCAAGGTCTCGCCCTCTTTAAGCGCACCGCGCTCGAACACATTGTGCCAGACGGTGAAGAAGGTCTCCGGCACGGCGGCGGCTTCGACCATTGACAGGCCGCTCACCGGCATGGCGTGACTGGCGTGCGCGAGCGCGTATTGCGCGTAACCGCCGCCGATGACCAGAGCCATGACGCGGTCGCCGATCGCCCAGCGTTTGATGCCGGGGCCGAGCGCGGCGATCTCGCCGGCGATCTCAAGACCGGGCACATCCGGCGCGCCGGGCGGCGGCGGATAGAGGCCCTTGCGCTGCTGCACGTCGGGGCGATTGACGCCGGCGGCGGCGACCTTGACCAGGATCTCGCCTTCGCGCGGCTCCGGCACCGGCCGCTGTTCGGGAACGAGAACCTCGGGGCCGCCGGCTTCTTTGATGCCGATGACGGTCATGCTGGTCGGAAGGTCGGTCATGGATGCCTCTTCGATCGCGCGCTTGCTGCCTTTGTTTAGGCGGCGCTGGCCGATGTGACAACCCGCGAAAGCACGGCTAAGTTTCTTCCAAAATGGAGGAAATCATGGCGGCTTTCGACGACGATGACCGGCCGAAAAAGAAGATCGTGCATGAGATCGGCCAGGACCTTGGCCTGCTGTCGGTCGAGGAATTGAAACTGCGCGTGCAGCTCATGCAGGATGAGATCAAACGTCTGGAAGCCGACATGGCGCAAAAGCGCGATAAACGCGCCGCCGCCGATCAGTTTTTCAAACGCTGACGGTAATAAGATGCGATGCCATTGTGCCGTAACGGTTTGTCCTAGGATCGCGCTTAACCGGCCGGTAAGCTTTCCCGAGTATTACTAAAAGCGTCCAACTTCATGGACTTTGAGTGGCTCCTGTCCACTCTGTTTGACGCCTCCCTGTTATCAACTTCGAGCCGCCGGCAACGGCGGCTCTTTTTTATGCGATTCATGTGCCATTTTGGGGCAAATGCAGTGGGCTTTCCGCCCCTGTGCCCGGCTGGCAACTATGTCGCAAGGATTGCCTCCCGACCGTCTGGACAGGCCGCCACCCGGCGCGTCATGCTTACCCAATCGTAAAGCGGCACCGGCTCGCCGATCCGCAATGCGCAACGAAAATGATAATGTCGTTCGGGTACAGAGTAAGGTGAGGCGTAGCGTTATGTCCGAAAACTCATTGTTCAGCAGCCAGACGGAGCCGGTGTCGTTCGGCGAGCGGCTCGCCAATTCGCAGGCTTTCGCCGACCTGTTTCGCGATGGCATGTCGCTGGTCGAGGAGACCGCGACCTATCTCGACGGTCCGGGCCGCGCCGAATCCAAAACGCTCGAGCGTGCGCCGGCGCTGGCTTATGCGACCGAGAGCATGCGGCTGACCACGCGGCTGATGCAGTTGGCGTCATGGCTGCTGTTGCATCGCGCGGTCAAGGAAGGCGAGATGTCGCTGGCCCAGGCCAACAAGGAAAAAAGCAAGGTCAAGCTGGCGGCGACCGACAGCCACGACCCTAACAATATCGCGCTGCTGCCGGCGGTGTTGCGCGACCTGATCGAACGGTCGCAGAAG
>CAMAUC010000122.1 GCA_945861265.1 Rhizobium sp. Q54
GATGGCCGCGTGCTGCTTGCCGGCGACGCCGCGCATCTGACACCGCCTTTCGCCGGGCAGGGCATGAACTCAGGCCTGCGCGACGCCAATAATCTCGCCTGGAAACTCGCCGCCGCGACCAAGGGCCGGCTCGGCCCCGGCCTGCTCGATAGTTACGAGTGCGAGCGCCGCGATCACGCCTGGGCGATGATCGAATTCGCGCTCAACATGGGCAAAGTGATCGCCCCTAAAAGTCTATTGATGGCGAAAGCGATCGAGACGCTGTTCCGCGTGCTCGATTATTTCCCGGCGGCGCGCGATTACGTCGCGCAGATGAAATTCAAGCCGCCGCCGCGTTTCGCCGAGGGTTTCATCGTGCCGGACGGCGCGGCTGCGAAGCGCACTCTGGTCGGCCGGCTTTATCCGCAGCCGCGCGTGATGGTCGAGGGTCGCCAAATCTCGTCTGAAGGTGTGTTGCTCGACGAGGTGTTGGGCGACGGCTTCTCGATATTGGTACGCTCGACGCGCGCCGATGAGGTGCTGCCACTGCTGAGCGCCGCGCCGTGGTCGCAACTTGGCGCGCGCATCGTCGTCCTCGGCCGCGCCGCCACCGAGCTTGGCCCGGCCAATCCGCGCCTCGCCGCGTACAACGATCACGTCATCCTGCTGCGGCCGGACCGCTACGTCGCGGCGTGCCTGCGCGTGGATGAGGTGACGAGGGGCGGGGACAAGGTGGCGGCGTTGATCGCAGGTACTTTCTAGTTACTCCGCCGCCGCCTGTTTGCCGATCGCCTCGTTGACGCGCGGCATCACCTGTTCGGCCAGCAAGGTCATCGAGCGCTTGGCCAGCGCGGCGTCGACAAAGTCCATGCCGGCATAGACCAGTTCGCCGAAGTCGCCGGTCTCCTCGCGCAGCGCCAGGATCGAATCGACCACCTTGTTGACCGTGCCGCTGATGACGCAGTGATCCATGACGAAGTCGAGCGTGATCTCCTCGTCCGGCTGTTCCTTGTGGCTTTTGAACACGTAAAGCCGGTTGCTGCGCTTCATCTTGGCCAGCATCTGCTCGAAATAAAATCGATAGGGACTGTTGGCGTTGTCGCGGCCGTAAGAGCGCGCCGTCGCCTCGTCGTCGGCGACGAAGATGGTGCGGGCGACGCGCCAGTCGTTGATGTCGGCCTTTTGGCCGACCTCGGCCTTGCCCTTGGCGAAATTCGTCCAGTGCGACTTGAGATGCTTGGCCAGAAGAAAATTGGCCGATAGCGGGTGAAAGTCGCGCTTGCCCATCAGCACGCAGCCGGGCGAGAACGGCGCCACCACGGTGCCGACAATTTCCGGCCGCGGCTTCTGGAACGGCTTGCCCATGATGCCGGTGCCGAGCTGATACGAGGCATGCTTGTTGATGGCGACCTTGAAGCGGTTGTTCGGCAGGTCGATATCGTAGGGCGGCTCGCGCGACCAGATTTCGAGAATGACGTCGATCGCTTCGGCGAACATTTTGTTGCGGTCTTCATCCAGCAGACCGAGCACCTCGGCATCGGAGGCGAGCGCGCCCGGGCTGATGCCGAAGATGAAGCGGCCTTGCGCCAGGTGGTCGAACATCGCGGCGTTCTGCGCGATTACGACCGGGTGGATCTGCGACAAATTAGTGGTACCTGTGGCGAGCTTGATCGTCTTGGTGTCGCCGATCAAAGTCGCCAGAAACAGCATGCTGTTGGTGACGTTCTCGCAGGCATCGGTCAGATGCTCGCCGACAAAGGCGTCATGGAAGCCGAGCCGGTCGGCCAGGATGATCGCTTCGCGGTCTTCGCGCAAAGTCTGCGACCAGTCCCGCCCCAGCGGGTGCACCGGCATAGTGAAGTAACCCAACCGCATTTTGAAACACTCCGTCTGGCCGCGTTGCGTCGCGCAAGATAAATGTGCCGCGCCTGTCGCGCCATGCTCATCGTGATTCGAGCCTATCGTCCCCGACGCAAAGGTCAATTTTGACCGGCCGAAACCGGCGTTCCGAACCGCCATCCGGGTCGCCAGCTTTGCCGCTTACCCACAGCGGCCGACGGGGATACTTCGGAACCCCACGGGATCGGCCTAGATTGCACCGATTGCAATCGATTCGGGACGGAGTCCGCCATGCTGCGCTGGTTTCATGCTCTGATGCCGAAGGAAGAGAAATTCTTCGATCTGTTCGCGCGCCATTCCATCGCCATCCTGGCCGGCGCCGAGGCGCTGCGGGCGATGCTGGAAGGCGGCGACGCTATCGCGGCCAACTACCAGACGGTCATGGACCGCGAGCAGGACGCCGACGACGTCACCCGCGAGGTGCTGATCGCCGTGCGCCGCACCTTCATCACGCCGTTCGACCGCGGCAATATCCGCGACCTGACCACGTCGATGGACAACACCATCGACCAGATGCAGAAGACCGCCAAGGGCATCAAGCTGTTCGAGGTCACTGAATTCGCGCCGCAGATGAAGGCGATGGCCGATCTGATCGTCAAATGCGCGCGTCTCCAGCAGGAGGCGGTGCCGCTCCTGAAGAAAATCAGTTCCGAAGCCGTGCATATCAGCGAGCTGACCGCGCAGATCTCCTCGCTCGAAGGCCGCGCCGACGAACTGCACGATGTCGGATTGAAGGCGCTGTACAAGTCGACCGGGAACAGCGACCCGATGGCGTTCTTCGTCGGCAACGAAATCTACGATCATCTCGAGAAGGTCGTCGACCGCTTCGACGACGTAGCCAATGTCATGCACGGCATCGTCATCGAACATGTCTGACGCATTGTAACGGCCGGAGCCTGTCGCCATGGACATTGCATTGTCTTTTCCGGTTCTGCTCGGCTTGATCGCGGTCGCACTGGTCTTCGACTTTCTCAACGGCCTGCACGACGCCGCCAATTCGATCGCCACGATCGTCTCGACCCGCGTGCTGTCGCCGCAATACGCGGTCGCCTGGGCGGCTTTCTTTAACTTCATCGCCTTTCTGTTCTTCGGGCTGCATGTCGCCAACACGCTCGGCACCGGCATCATCGCCGCCAGCGTCGTCGACCCGCATGTCGTGTTCGGCGCGCTGATGGGCGCGATCCTGTGGAACCTGATCACCTGGGGCATGGGGATTCCGTCGAGCAGTTCGCATGCGCTGGTCGGCGGCCTGGTCGGCGCCGGCATGGCCAAGGCCGGCGCCTCGGCCATCGTCTGGCACGGCCTGCTGCCGACCACGGCGGCGATCGTCGCCTCGCCGCTGATCGGCTTCCTGCTCGCTATTCTGCTCGTTCTGCTGTTGTCGTGGCTGTTGATCCGCCGCACGCCTTTCGCAGTCGATCGCCAGTTCCGCCACCTGCAATTCGTGTCGGCGTCGCTCTATTCGCTCGGCCACGGCGGCAACGATGCGCAAAAGACCATGGGCATCATCGCCGTGCTGCTTTATTCGCAGGGCCATCTCGGCGGCGAATTTCATGTGCCGTTCTGGGTCGTGATCGTCTGTCAGTCGGCGATGGCGCTCGGCACCTTGATCGGCGGCTGGCGCATCGTGCGCACGATGGGTTCGAAGATCACGCGGCTGACGCCGATGCAGGGCTTCTGCGCCGAAACCGGCGGCGCCATCACTTTGTTTGGCGCGACCTGGCTCGGCATTCCGGTATCGACCACGCACACCATCACCGGTGCGATCATCGGCGTCGGCGCGGCCAAGCGCATGTCGGCGGTGCGCTGGGGCGTCGCCAACAACATCGTCATCGCCTGGATCGTCACGATCCCGGCCTCGGGCGGACTGGCCGCGCTGTTCTACTGGCTGTCGACTTTATTCTAGAGCGTTTTCGAGCGAAGTGGGCACCGGTTCGCGTGAAGAAAACGCGACAAAGCTCTAAGCCGCGACGCGGGCGAGGAAGCCCTCGACCTCGGCGCGCAGCTCACCGGCGGCGGCTTCCACCGCCTGCGCCGCGGTCAGCACGCTTTCCGCCGTGCGCCCGGTTTCTTC
>CAMAUC010000123.1 GCA_945861265.1 Rhizobium sp. Q54
AGGAGAACGGCGAGCGAGCGACGGATCATGGCGGGCCCCTATGTAACGGCGGATCGTTATGGCACGGCGGACGATGCCGCGAAAGGCAGAATGCCGCTCACTTATCCGCACGCTCCCGCTGCGCGTTTAAGCAATTTGGTTGGAGACAAGCCACGGTCTGGGGATTCGAAGAGCCAGAGTCTTCGCTTCACAATTCTCTTGAGATGGGCGTTGCCCAAAAGATACAAACCTTGTCAAAAGATATTGCCGTTCGTTTGCAAGTGTTCGCAACGACCCATGCGAACTCAGTCGTGCAGTATTCTACGTCTCGGTATTTTGTAAAGCGCGAGACGGGCTCGTCAGAATGTTTTTCGCTTACCGATCCTGCGCACATTGATGAAGTGTGGAAGTCGGGCGTTGCGCCTTGGATACATCCTCTCTTGCGAGAGCCTGGCCGCAGTTTGGTACTGTTTGAGGGGCGGTTCGATTTTGACATATTCAATGTAGTTAAGGGGTTTATCCCTGGTGGCTTAGAGCTTGAGGGATATTATCTCGGAAATTTGGACAGCGTTAATGCAAGTGGAGGCGATTCGCGCCTTTTCCAATATCTTCAAAATAATGTCGCCGCCATTAAGCAGCGGGAAGGCAAAGGTGATTTGCACGTAATATTGGATTGGGACAGCAGCGGAAAAACAGCAGGCTTTCAAGGTCTTTCAAACTCGGCGACTTACAAAGTGTCGGCTTGGAAGGAGGAGGACCTAAACCCAGACCTTTCGAAAGATTTTCGTGGAATTGAGCGAGCATTATCAACTCATTTGGTCGAAGAAGTCGCAGCCAAAAACGGCGTCACGCTAATAATGGTGAAAGGGAAAAAATCTATCCATCCGGCTGAATACGCCAATTTCAAAAAACTTATCAATAGTCGAATTACAAAAGGCGTTTCGCCCGTTGACGTAAGTTTTGTAATTTCCTTCTTTAAAAAAGTGCTCACATGACGGCCTATATTTCTTCCCGAATTTCAATAAGCGCCGCCCAACCAGCCCCTTGACTCCCCTATATTCCTAGTCATATAGTCCCATCACCTTCCCCAAGCGAGGGGCGTTCTGCAGACGCTCGCTGGACGTGGGGGTGGCGTGCCGCGCGACAGTACCATCCGCCAAGCCTTACTGGCGCTGAAACTTACAGGGACTAGCGCCGCAACCCACGACCTTGGGAATAAAGAGCGGGTTACGCCTTCGTCTAATTTGTCCTATTAATTTGCCCTATTCCGCCGCGACCGGCGTCAGTTCGCCGGCGGCCAGCATCCGCTCATGCAGCGCGATCGGATCGAGGTCGAAGCCGTTCGGCCATGCCAGCGCGCCAAGTTCGACGAACACGCGCGCGAAGAACGCCGGGTCCTTGAGCGGCTGCACCATCTCGCCGTTGCGCGCGACGGTCGGCGAGAAATCATGCACGCCGGCCGAGCCGTCGGAAAAGCCGACGCGCAGTTTGAAGCCGCCGACCGACTTCACCGAGACGACATCAATCATGAGGGCCTGCGATCCGGAAGCAGCGGCCGTCGGTTTGGGCATGATGCCAGTTCTCCATCAACTCGGTCTGCCTGAGCTTCACCCAGGACTTTACCAAATTCGCCTGCGGCCCGGGCAACGAGCCGCGAATGATCTCGCCGTCGCTGATCCGCACCAGCGCCTTGGCACCGCTATAGAACGCGTGCACATGCGGCGGATTGTGATCTTCAAAGAACATCTGGATGATGATTCCGCTAAAAATCGCAATCGTTGGCATGAATGCATTCTAGCATGAGTTGCAGAATGCAGGAAGGTGCGGGTCTGATAATCCAGAGCCTATAAGAGCTGGATCCCCGCCTTCGCGGGGATGACCGGCGTTTAGTCACGCGCCGCACCCCGCCTGTCCAACCCATCCCCCCGCCGCTACACTCCGCGCCTCACCGACTTCTCACCACCCCACAATCGCCGGAGCCTTCATGCCCAAAGCCTACTGGATCAGTGTCTATCGTTCGATCAAGGACCCCGACAAGGTCGCCGCCTATGCCAAGCTCGCAGGTCCCGCGCTCGCCGCCGGCGGCGCCCGGTTTCTCGCCCGCGGCATTCCGGCGGTGACCTACGAGGCCGGGCAAAAGGAACGCGCCGTCGTCATCGAATGGGACAGCGTCGCGCAGGCCGTCGCCGCGCATGACAGTCCCGCCTATCAGGCGGCGCTCGCCGTGCTGGGCGACGGCGCGGTGCGCGATTTCCGCATCGTCGAGGGGGATGCGTAGCGCGGCCGCATGCCGGGAAGCCCTGCGCGCCATTGCGTCCCGGGCCCCGCGCGCGCCGATGGAAACACGGCCTGCGCTCCTGCTATCATCGCTTGCCGGCACCGACCGGACTTGAAAGGCAGGAGCACCGCATGAAGGCCATGACCCTGTTCGCCGCCGGCGCCGCGCTGATCGCGCTTTCCGTCCCCGCGCACGCCGACGCCATCGACGGCGACTGGTGCCGCGCCGACGGCAAGCGCATGTCGATCCACGGACCGGCCATCGTCACCCCCGGCGGCGGCAAGACGCAAGGCGACTACTCGCGTCACGCCTTCGCCTATGTCATCCCGCCGGGCGAGGCCGGCGCCGGCAACAACGTCGCCATCACGCTGCTCGGCGAATACCTGGCGCACGCGCGCGAGGGCGCGGCCGGCGCGGTGCAGGAATGGCGGCGCTGCCAGCCAGGCATCAGCTGACGCCGCGCGAAGTGGACAACGCAAAAACGGCGGGCTTAAAGGCCCGCCGTTTTTTTCATGTCGGACGCGCTGCCCGTCGGGCAAATTCTCGTTCAGTGCCCGTGTATTGCCGGCGCGGCGTAAAACAGCGCCGGGTCGAGCATGCCGAAGATCATGGCGATGTGGCCGACGATGAGGAACAGCGCGACGAAGCCGGCGTGGATCGCCATCTTGCCGTGCGCGTCGCGGCCACGGCCGATCAAATTGAGATCGACCAAAGTCAGGCCGAGCAAGGGCACGATGCCGAGCAGATAAAAGCCGACCGCGATCACGTCGGCCGGGCCGCGCCAGCCGCCGCCTATGGTCAGCGGGACGACGGCGTTGATCATCAGGTAAACGAACACGCCGGAGAAATACAAGCCGACGATCACCGAGCAGGCGCGGTTGAGCGCGCGCACCGCGCCATCATAATGGCGGGTGTAGAGGATGTAGAGTTCGGTGACGGCGATGGTCTCCGCCAGCACGATCGGCACCGCCATGAAGATCAGCAGGTGCCAGGGCTGCTGTGTCGCCAGCAGCTCCATGTAATGCGTCATGTTCATGCGAGGCCCCCTTTTGTGAATGCGGGAGCGGTATGCGCCGCTGGGGCGGCGCGGCCTTTGATGTGAATCAAAGTGACCTGCGACGCATTCGCAGCGGCGCCGACGCGAAAACGGCGGGCTTAAAGGCCCGCCGTTTTTATTTAGAGCTGGAGCCCCGCCTTCGCGGGGATGACCGCCGAAGGCGGTCAGTTATCGAGGAACGACCGCAGCTTCCTCGACCGGCTCGGATGCTTGAGCTTGCGCAAAGCCTTCGCCTCGATCTGGCGGATGCGTTCGCGCGTCACCGAGAACTGCTGGCCGACTTCTTCCAAAGTGTGGTCGGTGTTCATGCCGATGCCGAAGCGCATGCGCAGCACGCGCTCCTCGCGCGGGGTGAGCGAGGCGAGCACGCGCGTCGTCGTCTCGCGCAGGTTCGACTGGATCGCGGCGTCGATCGGCAGGATCGCGTTCTTGTCCTCGATGAAATCGCCGAGATGCGAATCTTCCTCGTCGCCGATCGGCGTTTCGAGCGAGAGCGGCTCCTTGGCGATCTTGAGAACCTTGCGCACCTTCTCCAGCGGCATGCCGAGCTTCTCGGCCAACTCTTCCGGCGTCGGCTCGCGGCCGATCTCGTTGAGCATCTGGCGCGAGGTGCGCACGATCTTGTT
>CAMAUC010000124.1 GCA_945861265.1 Rhizobium sp. Q54
GCGGCGCGCTGCAACTAACGCCGCAGCCAGACGCCGGCGTCACCTACGCCGAGAAAATCTCCAAATCGGAAACCCGCATCGACTGGTCGAAGCCAGCCGCGGAGGTGCACAATCATTGTCGCGGCCTGTCGCCGTTTCCCGGCGCTTGGTTTGAACTCGATGGCGTGCGCGTCAAGGCGTTGCGCACGACGCTCGGCAATGGTTCGGGCGCGCCCGGCGCCGCGCTTGACGACGCTCTCGCCATTGCCTGCGGCGATGGCGCCATCCGCCTCCTGCAGATCCAGCGCGCCGGCAAGCAGCCGATGCAGGCTGGCGATTTCCTGCGCGGCACGCCGGTCAAGGCCGGCACGCAACTCGCATGAGCGTCGGCTCACCCGTTGTCATTCGCCCCGAACGCGCGGGCGATGAACCGGCTGTCCGGCGCGTTCTCGACGATGCTTTTGCCGGCCCGGAGGAAGGGCAATTGGTCGGGCGCTTGCGGGCAAATGGCGATGTGGTGCTCTCGCTCGTCGCGCTCGATGACGGGAGAATTGTCGGCTATGTCGCCTGGCCGCGCCTATGGATTCAGACGCCGCGCGATCAGTACAAGGCCATTGCGATGGCGCCGCTCGCCGTCGATCCGTCGCATCAACGTCGCGGCATCGGATCGGCGCTGACGCGCGAGGGTCTGGCGCGGTTGCGGGCGCTCGGCGAGAGCATCGTCTTCGTGCTTGGCGATCCGGTCTATTATCGGCGCTTTGGCTTCACCGTAGAAGCGGCGGCCGGCTATGTGTCGAGCTATGCCGGCGCACACTTCATGGCTCTGAAGCTGAACGAGGGCGCGCAATCGGAAGGCCGCGTGCAATATCCGGCCGCTTTCGATGCGGCCTGAGGCATGCGGGGTCAGCCGAACAGCACCGTGAATCGCGTGCCCTGGCCATTGTCGCGGCGGCCGACGTGCAATTCACCGCCGATCCGTTCGACAAACGACCGGATGATCCGCATCCCCTGACCATTGCCGGCGGTCAAATCGAATCCTTCCGGCAATGCCGGGCCGTCATTGGAAACTGAAAGCGCGTAGCCCTTCCTTGAATCGGGTGCCAGTAACACCGCGATTCCGCCGGTGCCGTATTTCACCGCGTTGGTGATCAACTCGTTGACGATCAGACTGAGCGGAATGCCGGTGTTGCTCGGCACGAGAATTTCAATTCCTTCGACGGCAATGGCCTGATCCGCGCCGAGAAACATAGAAAAGTCGACGCAAAAATCCACGAGGAACTGTTTGAGGGCAAGACTTTGCAAATGATCGAGACTCTGCAGACGTCGGTGCACGCGGGCGATCGTCGCCACCCGGCTGGCCGCGGCGGTCAGCTGCGACGCGGTCTCCGCGTCCGCCGATTTTCGGCTTTGCAGCGAAAGCAGGCTGACGACAATTTGAAGGTCATTCAGTAACCGATGAATTGATTCGCTGTTTGCCAGCGATCGCTGATCGATCAACTGATCTTTCTGGCGAAGAAGGTCCTCGTCCTTGACGATCTCCGCGCGCAGAAGGGCCGCCATATTGCGATGTTCGATGATCTCGTCTTCGTAACTCGCAGCCGTGCGAGGCGAGCCAACGATAGTCACGGCGCTACCCGGCGGAGCGGCGTGGAATTGAAGTTGTCCGATACTCATGGCGTCAGCCCCCCACGGCGAGAACCCCGCAACCGGGCTGAGTTCCGAGAGGTATATCCTGCTACGGACCACTATGGATTGTGTTGATTCAGGTCAATTATGTCGGCTATCCGGCATTGCCGGATTGGCTGGCATTCCGTGACTTTTGGCGAATAGATGCTAATCAAATCCCCGTTCTTTGCGACAAATAGGTCCTATGCCCCGCTACAAATTGACCATCGAATATGACGGTGCGCCGTTCTGCGGCTGGCAAAGCCAAGCCGACCAGATCACCGTGCAGGGCGTGCTCACCAAGGCGGTGACGGCGCTGACCGGAGAGGCCGTGCCGGTGCAGGGCGCGGGGCGCACCGACGCCGGCGTGCATGCGCGCGGACAAGTCGCCAGCGTCGAACTCACGCGTGAGTGGGAAACCGACACGGTCCGCGACGCGCTCAATGCTCACCTGCGGCCGCATCCGGTCGCGGTACTCAAAGCCGAGCGCGCGGCGGATGATTTCAACGCGCGCACGTCGGCGGTGAAGCGGCACTATTTCTATCGCATCATCAATCGCCGGCCCGATCTCACCGTCGAGCGGAAATACGCTTGGCGCGTGGTGCGGCCGCTCGACGCCGGATCGATGCACGCCGCCGCGCAGCGGCTTCTCGGCAAGCACGACTTCACCACCTTTCGCTCGACCGAATGCCAGGCCCTATCGCCGGACAAGACCCTCGACCAGCTCGACGTCGTGCGCGTCGGCGAGGAAGTTCATGTGGTTTCCTCGGCGCGTTCTTTCTTGCACAATCAGGTGCGCTCGATGGTCGGTTCGCTGGTCAATACCGGGCTGACCGGGCCGGGCGCGTGGACCGCCGACGATTTGTGGAAGGCGCTCCAGGCGCGCGACCGCGCCGCCTGCGGCACGGTGGCGCCGCCGGACGGGCTTTATCTGATGAATGTGGATTACTAGCGGCGATCGGCGCGCCGGCATGCTGGCGAAAGATCGCATGCAACGTAAGTCGGGTCTCGTTCGTTACCTGCATCGAGACGTATCGATCAAAACAGGAGCGAACATGACCACATATGGATCGGCCGTCTGGTCGGGCGGCATCAAGGACGGCAAGGGCGCGATATCCACCAAAAGCGGCGCGCTGAAGGATTATCCCTATGGCTTCGCCGCCCGGTTTGAAGGCAAGCCCGGCAGCAACCCCGAGGAATTGATCGGCGCGGCGCACGCCGCCTGTTTCACCATGGCTTTGTCCGGCGTGCTTGGCGAAGCTAAATTGGTCGCCGACAAGATGGAAACGCAAGCTGACGTCACGCTGACCAAGCAGCCGGACGGCTTCGCCATTACCAAAATACATCTGACGTTGAAGGCGAAAATCCCCGGCGCCGATGACGCCAGATTTCAGGAACTCGCGGCGAAGGCAAAAGCCAATTGTCCGGTGTCAAAGTTGCTGAAGGCGGAGATCACGCTGGATGCGACGTTGGAGAATTAGCTTCCTTCTTATCCCTCCCCTGAAAGGGGAGGGTGGCTCGCGAAGCGAGCCGGGTGGGGTTCTCTTTGCGACAGCCCCCACCCGCCGCCTGCGGCGGCCGCCCTCCCCCGCAAGCGGGGGAGGGATAAGTAAGCTACCCAAAATACGTATCGATGATTTTCCGATAAATCGCCGTCAGCGCGGTCAGTTCGGCGACAGGCACGCGCTCGTCGACCTGATGCATGGTCTGGCCGACGAGGCCGAATTCCACCACCGGGCAATAATGCGTGATGAATCGCGCGTCGGATGTGCCGCCGGTGGTCGACAGAGTCGGCTTGCGGCCGGTGACGCTTTCGACCGCGCCCGACACCATGTCGGTAAACGGGCCCGGCTTGGTCACGAACACGCCGGCATTCGACGGCTGGAACTTGAACTCGAACTTGATCGTGCCGCCGGAGGCCTTCTCGGCGCGGTGTTGCAGCAGCGCCTTCAACGATTCAAGCGTGTGGCAGTCATTGAAGCGGATGTTGAACAGGGCGCGCGCTTCGCCGGGAATGAGATTGACGGTCTTGTTGCCGACATCGACCGACACGAATTCCAGATTGGACTTCTGGAAATTCTCATTGCCGTTATCGAGCGGCTCGGACTGCAAGGCATCGATCAATTTGGCAATGCCGCGCACCGGATTGATGGCGCGATCGG
>CAMAUC010000125.1 GCA_945861265.1 Rhizobium sp. Q54
AGCATCAGGTAAAGCGGCGCCGGCGGCACGCGCAGCTTCATGCCCTTCATGTCTTCTGGCTTCTTGATTTCCTTGTTAGCGGTGACCATGCGCTCGCCGTAATAGGTCAGCGTCACGATCTTGTGCTTGGTCTTGTCCTCGTAGCCCTTGGAAATGTCGCGGAACAGCTTGCTGTCGCGATAGGCCTTCCAGTGCGCGAAATCGCGCATCATGAAGGGTGCGCCGGAAATGCCGAGCGGCTTGTGGATCGAGCCGGCGAACGAGGTACCGGTATAGATGATGTCGACGGTGCCGAGGCCGAGGCCTTCGTTGATCTGGTTTTCGTTGCCGAGCTGGGAAGCCGGAAACACGCCGATTTCATACCGGCCGGCGGTGCGCTTCTTGATTTCCTCTGCCGCCCACAGCGCCTGCGTGTGATACGGCTCGGCGACTTCGTAAACATGCGCCCATTTGAGTTTGGTCTGCGCGCTGGCCGGTCCGGCAACGGCGAGCAGCGCGGCCGCCAAAGCACAGCCCAGCGTTAGTCTGCGAGAAAAATTCTGCATAACGGTCGTCCTCCCCATGTCTGTTTTTAATGCGCCGTACCTGGCTTCTTGAGTGCGAAGAAGGCGCCAGGCCGGCTGGCTCCTCTTGAGCGGGAGCCTTCGGTTAGCTAACATGTTACCGGGAAAATGAAGATGCGCAATAGCCCCTACAGCTTTCTAAAAGCCTTGCAGCGCGACAAGCGCGGCGGCGCCGTTCAGAACATCCAGGATGTGATCCGCGATGCGATCGTCCGGCTCGACTTCGCGCCCGGCGCTTTCATCGACAAGAAAGCGCTGTGCGAACAGCTCGGCACGTCGCGCTTTCCGGTGTCCGAGGCGCTCGGGCGGCTCGCCGATGAGGGCTTCGTCGAGGTGCTGCCGCAGCACGGCACCCGCGTCACCCGCATCGATCTGGCCGCCTGCGGCGAGGCGATGTTCATCCGCCGCGCGCTGGAAAGCGAGGCCTTGCGCGCCATCGCGCCGCGCATCGACGCGACCCTCGTCGATGCGCTCAACCGCAACATGAAGGACCAGCAGGCGGCGATGGCGCGCGACGACCGCGTCGGCTTCCATGAATTCGACATTGCCCTGCACGACATGCTGCTCGACCGTCTCGGCTATGAGCGCGTCAAGACGGCGGTGTTCGCAGCAAGGGCGAAGCTCGACCGGCTGCGGCTGTTCATGTGTACGCCGCAACGTCAGGCCTCGACCTTCGCCGAGCACCACACCATCGTCACGGCGCTTATAAAGCGTGACGCCGCCGCCGCCGGCCGCGCCATGGAGCATCACCTCGACATGGTGATGGCCGAACTGACGGACTTTGCTGCCGTCCACCCGGATTCATTCGAGACCGGCGAAAAGACGACCGCCGCCGCTTAGAGCGCATCAATCGCGGACGCCGACAATGCAAGGCGGGTCGGCCGGGTTGTCGGGCCGCGCGCCGAAGCGCAACAGGTCGCGCCGGCCGTATTCGTCGGCGATTGCCTCGGCGATCTGCCGTATCGTCACCGCGCGCCCCGAACAGATATTGACCGGACCCTGAACCGAACCGAGCGCGGCCTCGACGATCAGGCGCGCGGCGTCGCGAACATCGAGGTAGTCACGAACCTGCGTGCCACTGCCGAGTTCGACCGGCTCGCCGGCGCTGAGTTTATGGCGCAGCACAGGCATCAGCCGGCGCGGGTCCTCGCCTTCGCCATAAAGATAGAACAACCGGCACCAGACGAATTCGACCTCTTCGCGCGGCAGCAATTCCGACAGCGCGCGAAAAGTCGCCACCTTGGCCGCGCCATAGGGCGTGTGCGGGCGCAGCGGCGTCGTTATGCGCAGTGTGCCGGCGCTGGTGTCATATTCAAAGCTGGTGCCGATGCCGGCAAAGCGGCGCACGCCGGCCGTCGCCGCGCCTTGCGCCAGCCTCACGGTGCCTTGCTCGCAGTCGGTGTTTTTTGGCGAATGCAGATAGAGCCCCGGCTCCGCATACCAGGCGGCATGGATGACGGTATCGACGCCGCGACAGGCGTCCGCGTACCAGGCGGCGTTCTCCGACCATAAATCGGCCGTCGTCACCACCGATTCGATTGCGCCCGCCGCCGCCAAAGCCGCCAGCGCGGGCGGCGCATCCCCCGCCTTTTGCCGGACGACGACGCGCACCGTGCAGCCGCGTTCGGCCAAGGCGCGCAGCACCTGCCGTCCGACGAAACCGGTGGCGCCGGTCAACAGGATCAGGCGGGCAGCGGCGGCCATGCGGCATCCTGGTTTGAAACGTCGATCGCCTTGCGCGGCCGGGCAATTGTCAGCTTAGGCCCGTCATCGCGCAAGCCACGCCCGGCCCCGGCCGCTTCAATAAATAAGCGGGCCACCTTACTCCTTAATGAGATGTTAACCATAAATAGGCCTTCAATAGCGCCATGTTGCAGACATTGACGAATGCCCAGCCGTTCAACGCCGCGCAGATTTACGACCGGGGTTTGACCCTGCACAAGCAGGGCCGGTTCAACGAGGCGGAACAGCTTTACGCGCAGGTGCTCGCCGCCCGGCCCGATCACGTCGACGCGCTGCATATGATGGGCGTGGTCAAGCACGCCAAGGGACAATTGCCCGAGGCTTTGCGCTTCATCGCGGCGGCGATGGCGCTGCGCAAGCCGACGCCGATCATGTTCTACAATCAGGGTCTGGTGCAGAACGCGCTGGCGCGGCCAGAGGAAGCGCTCGCCAGTTTCGATCAGGCGGTCAAGCTGAAATCGAAATTCGCCGAGGCGCACAAGGATCGCGGCGTGGTGTTGTGCGGGCTTTACCGCCACGAAGAGGCGCTGGCCGCCTTCAACAAGGCCGTCGCCACCAAACCGGATTTCGCCGAAGCTTTTTTCAACCGGGCGATTTCGCTGCAGGCGCTCGGCCGCGGCGAGGAAGCGTTGAAGTCGCTCGACCGCGCCATCGCGCTGGTGCCGAATTACGTCAAGGCGCACAACAATCGCGGCTTTCAGCTCGTCCTGCTCGGACGCCACGAAGAGGCGCTGGCGGCTTACGAACGCGCGCTGGCGCTGGATCCCGATTTTGCCACCGCCATCCACAATCGCAGCCAGGTGCTTTACGAGATGAGCCGGCCCGGTCAGGCGCTCATGCATCTGGATACGGCGGTGGCGCGCCGGCCGAACGACGCCGAACTGCAAAACAGCCGCGCCATGGCGCTGCATATCCTCGGCCGCTTCGACGAAGCGCTGGCGGCGACCGAACGCGCGCTCGCACTCAATCCGAATTATGCCAAGGCGCATAATGATCGCGGCGTACTACTGCTCACGCTCAACCATTACCCGGCGGCGCTTGAAAGTTTCGATCGCGCCCTCGCGCTCAACCCGGCTTATCCCGAGGCGCGCCGTAATCGCGGCAGCGTCCTTTACCTGATGAATCGGTTCGACGAAGCGCTGGCGCATTGCGATGCCGCTATCCGCCAGTGGCCGGACGACGCCGAGTCCTTTTACATTCGCGGTCGCGTGTTGCTCGAATTGAATCGCAACGACGAAGCGCTGGCCGATTTCGGCCGGGCGCTGGCGCTCAAACCGAACCATGCCGATGCGCGCTTCGCCGACTGTTTCGCCGAACTGCCGATCGTCTATCGCGACACCGCCGAAATCGACAGCCGCCGGGCCGCCTACGAACAAAAGCTCACAGCGCTGCGCGACGACGTCGTCGCCGGCAAGCTCCCC
>CAMAUC010000126.1 GCA_945861265.1 Rhizobium sp. Q54
CCGATCGTGCAGCGTCTGGTCGGCCGCATCGCCGACCGCCGCATCATGACCTATGGCGAAAATCCGCAGGCCGACGTGCGGCTGGTCGATCTCAAGAACGACGACGGCACGCAGCGCTTCGCCGTTTTGTTCCGCGACAGCGCCGGCAAGGAAATCCACGCTATCCGCGATCTGGCCTTGCCGATGCCGGGCCGCCACAACGCGCTCAACGCCACCTCGGCGATCGCCGTCGCCCATGCGCTCGGCATACCCGACGATAAAATTCGCGCCGCGCTCGGCAAATTCGGCGGCGTCAAGCGCCGCTTCACCAAGGTCGGCGAATGGAACGGCGCCACCATCATCGATGACTACGGCCACCATCCGGTCGAGATCGCCGCGGTGCTGAAAGCCGCGCGTGAATCGACCAAGGGCCAGGTCATCGCCGTGGTGCAGCCGCATCGCTATACGCGGCTCAAATCGCTGTTCGAGGCGTTCTCGACCTGCTTCAACGACGCCGATGCGGTGATCGTGGCCAATGTCTATACCGCTGGCGAAGCGCCGATCGACGGCGCCGACCGCGATCATCTGGTGCAGGCCTTGCGCGCGCGCGGCCATCGTCAGGTCATGGCGCTGGATGGCCCTTCAAGCCTGGCCGGTCTCGTCAAGGGATTGGCGAAGCCTGGCGACTATGTTGTTCTTCTCGGCGCCGGCAACATCACGCAATGGGCCTATGCCCTGCCGGGCGAGCTTGCGGCGTTGGGGTAGGTGGCCTAGATTCGCTACAAGGAGAGTGCCATGAATAAGGCCGATTTGATCGCCGAAGCCATGCGGTTGCCGAGCGAGGAGCGCCTGCAACTCAGTGAGGACTTGTGGAATAGCGTCATCGACGATGAGCAATGGATGCCGACGCCGGATGATTTGGCGGAAGCGCGACGTCGATTGGAAGAGCATCGTCGCAATCCGTCAGCCGCCATTCCTGTCGAAAGGGTTCTGGCGCGGCTTCAGTCGCGTTTCGGATGACACGAAAGTTCTTCATCCTCGCTGAGGCTGAGGCTCAAGTCTCGGAAGCGGCAATTTGGTACGAACAGAGAAGCAAAGCATCCGCCACCAAGTTTGTAAGTGCATTCCGCTCGACACTGGAAAAGATCAGCGATAATCCGCTCCTGTATCAAATTATCGACAGTGAGATACGCCGAGCTCCCCTTGCCGGATTTCCGTACGGACTTTTGTACGCGGTGTCAGACGAGGAGATTATCGTGCTGTCCTGCTTCCACGGCAGGCGCAATCCCGAGAGATGGCGTGAACGACTGAAGCGATGACCTTCCCCGACATCACTCCCTCCCTTAACTCAGCGATGCCCGATCTGCGCGGGCGCCTCGCCGCGAACCAGCCGCTCGGGCCGTTTACCTGGTTTCGCGTCGGCGGACCGGCGCAGGTTTATTTCGCGCCGGAAGACGAAAGCGATCTGGCGTATTTCCTGAAACATCTTCCGGCCGACATTCCGCTCACCGTGATCGGCGTCGGCTCCAATTTGATCGTGCGGGACGGCGGCGTTGCCGGTGTCGTCATTCGCCTTGGCCGCGGCTTCAACGATATTGCCTGCGATGGCGACGCCGTACGCGCCGGCACCGCCGCGCTCGACAAGCGTGTCGCCGAAGCGGCGGCGGCGGCCGGCATTGGCGGGCTCGAATTTTACCATGGCATTCCCGGCACCATCGGAGGCGCGTTGCGCATGAATGCCGGCGCCAATGGCGGCGAGACCAAGGACTTTCTGGTCTCGGCCACCGGCGTCACGCGCGCCGGCGAGATCGTCATACTTGATAATGCGGGGATGAAATTCGCCTATCGCAAAAGCGGCGCCGATCCGTCGATCATTTTCACCTCGGCGCTGTATCGCGGCCGGGCGACCGGCGTCGAAGCGATCCGCGCCCGCATGGCCGAGGTGCAGAAGCACCGCGAGGATACGCAGCCGATCCGTGAGAAAACTGGCGGCTCGACCTTCAAGAATCCGCCGGGCCACAGCGCCTGGAAGCTGATCGATGCCGCCGGCTTGCGCGGCTACAAGGTCGGCGACGCGCAGGTGTCGGAAATGCATTGCAACTTCCTGATCAATACCGGCAATGCCAGCGCCGCCGATATCGAGGCGCTCGGCGAAACGATCCGCGAGCGGGTCAAGGCGCAGTCCGGCATCGAACTGGAATGGGAAATCAAGCGGATCGGGATCGCGAATGTCTGACGCCGATGCAGTTCTAGTCGTCGGCGGCGGCCTTGGCGGGTTGACCGCGGCTCTCGCGCTTGGGCGGCAGGGCAGGCGGGTGCGCGTGCTGGAGGCGACGCCTGAACTCGGCGCCATCGGCTACGGCATTCAGCTCGGCCCCAATGTGTTCCCGATGTTCGCGCGGCTCGGTCTGGTCGAGGCGCTATTGGCGCAATCCATATTGCCGCGCGCCTGCGTGATGTTCGATGCGCTCACCGGCGCGAAAGTCACGCATATCCCCAACGACCCGGCCTTGCGCGCCCGTTTCGGCGCGCCTTACGTCGTCATCCATCGCGTCGATTTGCACAAGATCCTGCTCGATGCCTGCCGCGCCACCGGCACGATCACTTTGGAGCCGTCGACCTCGGTCGTCGACTACACGCAACGCGACGACGGCGTCACGCTGACAACGGAAGACGGCCGCAAAATCGACGGCGTCGCTTTGATCGGCGCCGACGGTCTTCGCTCGCTGGTGCGTGCACGCATCGTCAATGATGGCGAGCCGAAGCCGATCGGTTATGTCGCGCATCGCACCATCGTACCGATCGGCGAGGTGCCTGCCGGCGTGCAGCGCGACGTTTCGGCGCTCTGGGTCGGCCCCGGCTTCCACATGGTGCATTACCCGCTGCGCGACAACACGCTGTTCAACATCGTCGCGGTGTTCCGCACCGACACCCATGGCGACAAGGGCGACAGCGCGTTCAACGCATCGGAAGTCGAGCGCACTTATGCCACCGCGCATCCAGTGATGAAGTCACTTCTCGAAAAAATGGACCTGAAGCGCCGCTGGATGATCGCCGACCGCGATCCGGTGCGGCACTGGAGCAATGGCCGCGTCACCATGCTGGGCGACGCCGCGCATCCGGCGTTGCAGACATTTGCTCAGGGAGCTTGCATGGCGATCGAGGACGGCGTCACGCTTGCCGCGATGGTCGACCTCGCCAAAGGCGATTTCGCCGCCGCGTTCAAACGCTACGAGCAGGCGCGCGTGGTGCGCACCGGCCGTGTCGTGCTCGAAGGCCGCCGGTTGTGGCAGGGCTATCACGCCGACGGCATCGACCGCGATGTCTGGCTGCAGGCCTTCGCCGAACGCAGCGAGGCCGACGTGCTGGCCTGCCTGTCCTGGCTTTATGACGGGATTAAACTGCCGAACCTGGATAAGGGAACTGATATGGTGCGCCCATGAAACATGTCGCTGTCCTGATGGGTGGCTGGTCGGCCGAGCGCGAAGTCTCGCTGAATTCCGGCAAGGCTTGCGCGGACGCCGCCGAACGCGCCGGCTACCGCGTCACGCGCGTCGATGTCACCCGCGACATCGCTCGTGT
>CAMAUC010000127.1 GCA_945861265.1 Rhizobium sp. Q54
CTGGTTGCCGTCGCCGTCGATATTATCGACGATCGGATAGATCACCATCTTGCCGGTGTTGATCGAGCCGACGCGCATGTAAGTGCGGCCGCCATTGATCGGCTTCCTTCGCGTCACGCCGCGCCAGGTATTGATGCCGGAGAAGACGATCTTGTCGTCCGGATAGAATTGCCGCCGGATCGCCGAATTGACGCCCTCGCAATCGATGACGACATCGGCGCGCACGGCCTCGCGCGCCGCGCCGCCGCTGCTTTTGAAATGCACCGTGGCGCCGGCGTCGTCCTGCTCGACGCGGACCGCTTCGCAGTCGGTGACGACAGCGTCCGCGCCCAATGTCTTCTTCACCGCTTCATACAGGATGACATGCAGTTTGCCGCGGTGGATGCCGACTTCCGGATATTGATAGCCGGCGAACTTGCCGCGGTCCTCGCGATAGATGAGCTGGCCGAAGCGGTTGTAGAAACAGCTCTCGCGGTTCTCGATGCCGGCGGCGAGCAACTGCTCACCAAGGCCGAGCGCGGAAAATTCCCGCATCGCGTGCGGCAGCAGCGTGATGCCGACGCCGAGCGGCTTGATCTCCGGCGCGCGCTCATAGACGCGGGCGTCTATGCCGCGCTTGTGCAGGTTGAGCGCCAGCGACAGACCGCAGATCCCGCCGCCGATAATGGCCACTTTCATGTCTTGATCCTTTGCCGCTTCTTCAGCGGGCGAATGGACGAAATCAGCCTGTTCCTGTCAACATGCGGCTCCGACCGAACCGGGAGCGAAACAAAATGGACAAAACCATCTACGACCGCGGCATGGCCATGCGCCGCCAGGTGCTGGGCGACAGCTATGTCGATGGCGCAATCGCCAATACCACCGAATTCGACCGTCAGTTTCAGGCCCAGCTGACCGAGCACGCCTGGGGCGCGGTGTGGGGCGACGACGCGCTCGCGCCGCGCGACCGCAGCATCCTCAATATGGGCATGATCGCCTGCCTCGGCCGCATGCACGAGTTCGAGGCGCATTTCCGCGGCGCGCTACGCAACGGCGTCACCGAAAAAGAACTCGCCGCCATTTTGCGCCAGGTCGCGATCTATTGCGGCTATCCGGCCGCGGTCGATGCGCACCGCGTCGCCAAAAAGGTGCTGGCGGAGCGGGCGGGAAAACCGGCCGGTCCCTGAATTCCGCCGCCGGTTCAGGCCTTGTTTAAGGAATCACGATACCGAGATAGCCCCATTATTGTCTTGAATGTGCCTTCATCCCGGGGCACTGAAAGGCTGTATTTAGCGGCTTTTGGCCGCGGGTTTTCAAAGGGTGAGTAATGAACCGACCCCTCGGCCGTTCGCTGCTGGCGTTGCCTGTCCTCGCTGTCCTGGCCGCCGTTCCGGCGCTGGCGCAAGGCCAAGCGCAAGGCCAGTCGCGGTCCAACCCGATGGATGGCCTGATGGGCCTGTTCCGGCAGGAAGCCCAGGTTCAACCGAACAATAGCCAGCCGGACAATGGCCGCGATATCGAGCAGGACAGCCTGCCGCCGCCAGGCTTTGGCACCCCCAACGGCGCCCCGCCGCCGGTCGGCCATCAGTTCGGCGACCAGCGGCCGCCGCAGGCCGCGCCGGCTCAACAGCCGCAAGTCGAAGCGATCCGGCCGCCGGCCGCGATCGGCGGCGGCCCGTCGGTCGCGCCGCCGCAGGTGCCCGCGACCAGCGTCATGGCGCTGCCCGCCGACGAACAGCCGGAGCAAGGCCAGCCCAAGGAATTGCCGCCGAACCTGAAAAAGCAACTGGTCGACTATTCGACCAAGGAGCCGGCCGGCACCATCATCGTCGATACAGCTAACACTTATCTTTATCTGGTGCTCGGCGGCGGCAAGGCGCTGCGCTACGGCGTGCGCGTCGGCCGCGATGGCTTCACCTGGACCGGCACCGAGCGCATCTCGCGCATGAAGGAATGGCCGGACTGGTTTCCGCCGGCCGAGATGATCGAGCGCCAGCCTTACCTGCCGCGCTTCATGGCCGGCGGTAACGGTAACCCGCTCGGCGCCCGCGCCATGTATCTCGGCAAGACCCTGTACCGCATTCACGGCACCAATCAGCCCTCGACCATCGGCTCCTATGTGTCGTCGGGCTGTGTCGGCATGCTCAACGAGGACGTCGAGGATCTGTTCAGCCGCGTCCAGGTCGGCACCCGCGTCGTCGTGCTGCCCGGCCGCGCGCCGGACGCGATCGCCAATGCCGGTCCGCCGCCGCCGGCCAATCCGATGGCGCCGCCCTCGGCCTCGGTCGGCAACGCGCCGGCCAATGCGTCGCCGGTCAATATCACCCCCGGCAATGGCCCGAACGGCCTTTCCGGTGCGCCGCTGCCGCCGCTGCGGTAGGGAATTCCAGCTTCATCGCATTGACCCATCCTCGTCATGCCCGGCCTTGTGCCGGGCATGACGAGGATGGGTCTCGGCGTTTTGCAAAGTCTTGGATGGCCGGGACAAGCCCGGCCATGACGGCAACGGATTGACAAGCGCCACGGTTTGTCCGAACCGACAGCCGTGTCGCAGTCCCATTATCCCATCATCGTCGTCGGCGCCGGGCCGACCGGCCTGACGCTCGCCAATCTGCTCGGCGTTTACGGCGTCGAGACCCTCGTGCTCGAACGCAACGCCGCGACCGTGCACGAGCCGCGCGCCGTTTCCATCGATGACGAGAGCCTGCGCACCATGCAGGCCGCCGGTCTGGTCGACGAGGTGATGGCGCAGACGGTTACTGGCTACGGCTCGCATTATTTTTCGGCCCGTGGCCGCTGCTTCGCCAAGGTGCAGCCGACCGAGCAGCCGTTCGGCTTTCCGCGCCGCAATGCCTTTCGCCAGCCGATCCTGGAGCGGCAATTGCGCGAGGCGCTTGATCGCTTTCCGCATGTCACGGCGAAATTTTCGCGCACGCTGGCCTCGTTCGAGCAGAACGGCACGCGCGTGACCGTGCACGTCACCGAAGCCAGCGGCATCGCGCAAACCTTCACCTGCGACTATCTGATCGCCTGCGACGGCGCGTCGAGCGGCGTGCGCCGCCAGCTCGGCATCGCGATGGCCGGCTCGACCTTCAGCGAGCGCTGGCTGATCCTGGATCTTGAGAATTCGCCGAGCGCCTCGCCGCACACCAAGGTGTTTTCCAATCCGGCGCGGCCCTGCATCGCGCTGCCGGGACCGGACGGCACGCGCCGCTATGAATTTATGTTGCATAGCCATGAACGCGACGAAGACATGCTGGCACCGGAGATGGTCCAGCATCTCATGGACACGCACGAAGCAGCGCCGCAGAGCGTGCTGGTGCGCAAGGTGGTCTATACGTTTCACGCCCGCATCGCCGATCGCTGGAAGGATGGCCGCGTGCTGCTTGCCGGCGACGCCGCGCATCTGACACCGCCTTTCGCCGGGCAGGGCATGAACTCAGGCCTGCGCGACGCCAATAATCTCGCCTGGAAACTCGCCGCCGCGACCAAGGGCCGGCTCGGCCCCGGCCTGCTCGA
>CAMAUC010000128.1 GCA_945861265.1 Rhizobium sp. Q54
GTCCGCCACGGCCTGATGGCTGGGGCGCGCCGTTTCTTGAAATTCCGACTTTCGAGCCGCCCTTGATCGATCCGGCGCCGGTCGACGGCATACCGCACATCAACCTCGATCTCGCGCTCGAGTATCTGATTGGAGACCGGCTGCGATGAGCGATTCCGGCAAACGGCGTGACGCAAAACCGGCGCCGCGCGTTATCGTCGATGATGCGCCGGCGCGCGGGCACTCATCCGCAGCGCCGCAGGCGCCTTTGGTCATCGAAACCGCCGAAACCGATCGCATCGTGCCGCGCGAACGCGCGCCGGTGGCGCAAGACGCGCGGGGGCCTGTTGCGCCGCGCCGGCGCGACGCCTGGGTGCGGCTTGGTCTCTGGGGGTTGGGCGTCGCATTCGTTGGCTGGCTCGGGGTCGATGCCTATCTCTGGATATCGAACGCCTTCGCCAGCAGCGCCGTGCTCGGCACGTTTGCTGTGGCGGTTGTGACCGCCGGCGTTGCCGGCGCCGGCCTGGTGATCGGCCGCGAAATGAAAAGTTTCTTCGCGCTGAAGAGCGTCGAAGCGCACCAGCGGCGCTTCGCCGATGAAACGCTGCGCCCCGCCGACATGCGCGAGGCGATCCGCGAAGTGCTGGCGGTGGTGCCAAAGGACCGCGAGACCGAATCCGCCATCGAGGCCTATCAGCGTCAGGCGCAGCCGCATCACACGCCTGCGCAGCAACTTGAATTATTGTCGCGCACGGTGGTGTCGCCGCTCGACCGCCGCGCCGAGGCGGTGGTGCGCCGCGCCACCGCGCGCGCCTTCGGCATTACCGCCGTATCGCCGACGGCGATCACCGACGCGATCTTCTTCATCGCCATGAGTGTGCGCATGGTGCGCGGCGTCGCCGCCTGTTATGGCCACCGGCCGACGGCGGCCGCGACCGCGCATCTGTTGCGCCGGCTGGTGGTCGAGGCCGGCAGGCTGGGCGCCATCGATCTCGCCGGTATGACGTTGACGCAACATATCGGCGGCGCGCTGGCCGAACGCATTGCCGCCAATACCGCCGAGTCGATGTATGCCGGGCAGCGCATGGCGCGCATCGGCCTCATTACAATGGGCATGTGCCGCCCGGTGCCGTTCCGGCCGGATGAGGTGCCGGGAATGTTTTCGTCGATGATCGGCAATCTGTTCGCGCGCAAGGCGAATAGCCCCCCGGAAAGCGGTGGATGACGGGGCTCCGGCGTTAACCAAAAATTAACGAAGTGTTCCGCCACCGCCGGGCCTCGGCTATCCTCCCGTTGAATTCGGGAGTCGTCGTCATGGTCAAAACAATTGCCCGGGCTGTGTTTCTGTTCGCGCTGGCGATCATGATCGCCTCGTGGGCGATGACCGTCGGCAACAGCAAGCCGGCCGAGCCGCAGCCGGAACTGCCGACCGACCGCATGTATTCCTGATTTTCTGCCGTTTTCCCCCGCTGCCGCCGACGATTTCCCGGCGCTTGACCTGAGCGCCGCTGCCCGACAGGTTGCTGGCCTTACCGTCTCCAGCCCGGGGCATCGACCGTGACCGTCTCAGCCGTCGTCAAGAACCGCAGCCCGGACGGCTTCGCCGCCGCCATCGGCGATCTCGCCGCCGCCTTCGGCAATCGCTTGGTGACATCGCAGGCGGTACGCCAGCAGCACGGTAATAATGTCACCTGGATTCCCAACCAGCCGCCCGACGCGGTGGTCTATCCGCAAAGCACCGAGGATGTGCAGCAGATCGTCCGCATCTGTTCCAAACATGGCATGCCGATCATCCCGTTCGGCGCCGGTTCGTCCCTGGAAGGCCACGTCAATGCGCCGCAGGGCGGCGTGTCGATCGATTTCCGCGACATGAACCGGCTGCTGACTGTGCATGCCGAGGATCTCGATTGTGTCGTGCAGGCCGGCATCACCCGCAAGACGCTCAATGAGCAGTTGCGCGACAGCGGTCTGTTTTTTCCGATCGATCCCGGCGCCGACGCCTCGCTCGGCGGCATGGCCTCGACCCGCGCCTCCGGCACCAACGCGGTGCGCTACGGCACGATGAAAGACAATGTGATCGCGATGAAAGTCGTGCTGGCCAATGGCGAGGTGATCGACACCGCGCGCCGCGCCAAGAAGACATCGGCCGGTTACGATCTCACGCGCCTGATGATCGGCTCGGAAGGCACGCTCGGCATCATCACCGAGCTGACGCTGAAATTGTCTGGCATTCCGGAAGCGATCTCCGGCGGCACCTGTCCGTTCCCGTCGGTGGAAGCCGCTTGCAACGCCGCCATCACGACCATCCAGGCCGGCATTCCGGTGGCGCGCATCGAATTGCTCGACGCGCTGCAGGTGCGCGCGATTAATCAGGGCTCGAAACTGAGCCTGCCGGAGACGACATTATTGTTTCTGGAGTTTCACGGCACCGAGGCCTCGGTCAAGGAACAGTCCGAGCGCTTCAACGAAATTTCGCAGGAACTGGGCGGCGGTCCGTTCGTCTGGACCACGCGCGCGGAAGAGCGCACCAAGATGTGGGAGGCGCGCCACAACGCCGCCTTCTCCAATTTCACGCTGCGGCCCGGCGCGGCGATGATAGCCACCGACGTCTGCGTGCCGATTTCCCGGCTGGCCGAATGCGTCACGGCGACGCAGGCCGATATCGCCGAGAGCCGCATCATCGCGCCGATCGTCGGCCATATTGGCGACGGCAATTTCCACCTGACCATGCTGATCGACCTCGCCGATGCCGACGAAGTCGAACGCGCCGAGGGCCTGTCCGGCCGCCTCGTTGACCGGGCGCTGGCGATGGACGGCACCTGCACCGGTGAACATGGCGTCGGACAGGGCAAGATGAAATACATGCAGGCCGAACATGGCACGGCCGCGGTCGCCGCGATGCTGGCGATCAAGCAGGCGCTCGACCCGCAAAATATTCTCAATCCCGGCAAGATGATTTCGCCCGCCTGACGCCGCCGCGACACAGAATTGCCGCCAAAGTCGTCGAACTATGGCGTATATTTTGCAGGGCCCTGTATTTTGCAGGGCGTACACTTTGCTAGATTGAGCGCAAGCGCAGGCCGGCTGCGGATTGGCGCTGGAGTTGGCGTTTGCAAACCACTTTGCTCGGAGTAGCGATTGCGATCATCCTGGCCGTGCTGACCGCACTGGTCGGGCCGCTGCTGGTCGACTGGAACAGCCATCGTTCGCTTTTCGAGCGAGAGGCCAGCCGCCTGATCGGCGCGCCGGTGCGGATTGCCGGCGCCATCGACGCCCGGCTGCTGCCGTCGCCCCGATTCACCGCCGACGACATCGAGATCGGCAAAGGCGGCGGCAAAATCGCCGTCCGTTCGCTCGGCATCGAATTGGCGCTGGCGCCGCTGATGCGCGGCAACTGGCGCGCCACCGAACTGCATGTCGCCGGCCCGCAAGTGACGCTCGGGCTCGATGCCAGCGGCCAGATCGATACGCCCGATT
>CAMAUC010000129.1 GCA_945861265.1 Rhizobium sp. Q54
GCCGACAGGCCACGCCTTGAGGGCGGCGGCGCGCGAAGCCACGCTCGGGTGCAAGCTGCAAATTCAGAACTATCGCTCTTGACGAAGCCGGGACAAACCAAGATCGTCAATCAAATAACCGGCTGTTGCAGTTCAATTTTGAAACCGCCGACTCATATAGCCGATCGTCGAGTGCCGACGTTTTGGATTGTAGAAGCGCTCGATGTAGCCGAACACATCGGCCTTGGCCTCATCCCTCGATCGGTAGATTTTGCGGGCTGTTCGTTCGGTCTGTATCCCTACGCTGGCGGCCGCCTAGCATTGATGTCGCTGTTGGAGATAGCTGTCTGAAGAGTAGCACGATGATCGTGTCTGCTGCCGGATGATGGACACTATCTCTGATGTCGGTGGGCAATGACGGTGATTTTAGGCCTGGCGCGCGCAGGCGTCGATCCTGGACTCGGGACGAGAAGCGCCGGATCGTCGAAGAGAGCCTTCAGGAAGGGGCCTCGATCGCCGGGGTCGCTCAACGTCATGCGCTCAACGCCAATCTATTGTTCACTTGGCGCCGCAAGATGGGCGTTGAGGCGATTGAGCAGCAAGACCCGATGCCAATCCTGCCCGTGACGATTGCGCAGGGATTGGCCACGGAACGGGACTGCCCGGGCGCGGCCGGCCAGATGGAAATCGTTCTTGCGGAAGGCAACCGGATCATCGTCT
Source organism: Rhizobium sp. Q54 (assembly GCA_945861265.1). Classification (GTDB taxonomy): domain Bacteria; phylum Pseudomonadota; class Alphaproteobacteria; order Rhizobiales; family Xanthobacteraceae; genus Pseudolabrys. The sequence goes on from CAMAUC010000129.1 coordinate 700, forward strand.
GGGCTGACGTCGAGACGGCGGCGCTGACGCGCGTGTTGAAGGCGCTGTCGCGGCGATGATTCCGATTCCGAGCGGCGTCAGAGTCTGGATTGCGACAGGTCACACCGACATGCGGCGCGGCATGCAGGGCCTGGCGCTGCAGGTTCAGGAGAGTCTGAAACGCGATCCTCATGCGGGCGACCTCTATATTTTCCGAGGTCGCCGCGGCGATCTCGCCAAGATCCTCTGGCACGATGGAATCGGGCTCTCGCTTTACGCCAAACGATTGGACCGCGGAAAGTTCATATGGCCATCGGCGTCAGGTGGCGCGGTGTCGATCTCGGCGGCGCAGATGGCGTACATGCTCGAGGGGATCGACTGGCGAAATCCACAACTGACGTGGCGGCCCAAGAGCGCCGGTTAGCATATGCGCGATTGGGTCGGAAAAAATTGCGACCGCGTGCATTTTAGGGCGCCTCAAATCACGCTATTTATGATTCACTTCGTGGCATGGATGCCGCTCGCGCCACTCTTACCCGAGAAAACGCCGCCCTGAAAGCGGCGCTGACCGCTGCGCAGACCAAGGGCCTGGAAGTCGCCGCGGAACTGGCGGTCGCCCGCGCGAAAGCGTCCGAAGACATGGCGCTGATCGCCCAGCAGAAGCTTCGGATCGCGAAACTGGAGCGCCAAGTCTACGGGCAGCGGTCGGAGCGCTCGGCGCGGCTGATCGACCAACTGGCGCTCACCTTCGAAGAGCTGGAAGCCAGCGCCACGCAAGACGAACTTGCGGCCGAAAAGGCTGTCGCCAGAACGACGACGGTCGCCGGATTTACGCGCAAACGTCCCGAGCGCAATACGTTCCCCGACCATCTTCCTTGCGAGCGCGTGGTGATCGACCCGCCGACGGCATGCGAATGCTGCGGCGGCAATCGCCTGCGCAAGCTCGGCGAGGATGTGACGCGCACGCTGGAATCGCAGCCCCGTCAGTGGAAGGTGATCGAGACGGTGCGGGAGAAGTTTACTTGCCGGGATTGCGAAAAGATCTCGCAAGCGCCGGCGCCGTTCCATGTGATTGCGCGGGGCTGGGCAGGTGCGAACCTCCTGGCGATGATCGTGTTCGAGAAGTTCGGCCAGCACCAGCCTTTGAACCGTCAGGCCGAGCGTTATGCGCTGGAAGGGGTGCCGATCGCGCTGTCGACCATGGCCGACGCGGTGGGCTCGGTCTGTACGGCGCTCGATCCGCTCCTTCGCTTGGTGAAATCTCATGTCATGGCGGCCGAGCGCCTGCATGGCGACGACACGACCGTGCCGGTTCTGGCCAAAGGCAAGACCGATACCGGGCGGTGCTGGGTTTATGTTCGAGACGACAAGCCCTTCGGCGGCACCGGGCCGCCCGCAGCGATGTTCTATTACTCGCGCGATCGCCGGGGCGAGCACCCGCAGGCGCATCTGGCCGGATATGCCGGCATCCTGCAGGCGGACGCCTATGACGGCTACAACAAGCTCTATCTGGCGGACCGCAAGCCCGGCCCGGTCCAGGAGGCGGCATGCTGGGTGCACGCGCGGCGCCCGTTCTTCGCCATGGCCGATCTGGAGGAGAACACGCGTCGCAAGGCCGCGGGCAAAAAGGAAATCCCTCTGTCGCCGATCGCGATCGAGGTCGTGCGCCGCATCGACGCCCTGTTCGAGATCGAGCGGTCCATCAACGGCAAATGCCCCGAGGAACGGCTGGCGGTCAGACGAAATCTGAGCCAGCCTCTGGTCGACGATCTGCGGGTCTACATGCGCGAGCAGGCGGCCGGGCTCTCGCGTGGGCACGATCTGGTCAAGGCCGTCAATTACATGCTCAAGCGCTGGCCGGCCTTCACCTTGTTCCTCGAGGACGGACGCGTGTGCTTGTCCAACAATGCCGCCGAACGCGGGTTGCGCGGAATCGCGCTGGGAAGAAAATCGTGGCTGTTCTGCGGGTCCGATCGCGGCGGGCAGCGTGCTGCGGTCATGTACAGTCTCATTGTCACGGCCAAAATGAATGGCGTTGATCCGCAGGCCTGGCTCGCCGACGTCCTCTCGCGCATCGCAGCCCATCCCACGCACCGGCTTGCCGAGTTGCTGCCGTGGAACTGGCGACCTTTAGCCATCGCGGGTTCGGCCCTGGCGGCCTGAAATGCACGTTAACAAGGTTCATCGTGTAACGACCATCGAACGCGTCGCCGCAGACCTCGGCGAGAGCGTCGACTGGCTTTACGATGTCGCCGTGGAAATGGATGCCGAGGATGGCGTGATCTGGGTTTACGGGCCCGGCGACCACCAGGTCTTGGCATTCACCGACTTCGGGATCGAAACCCTGGTCGAGTTGATCAAGATCCACAGAGAGCTGTCATCCACCCAATCCTGAGACCGCAATCGTCACACCTGCGGCCCACGGCGGATGGGTACGCCTTGGGCGTGCTCGGCGCGATACTCCTGCCAGAGCAAAGCCAGCGTCACGCCGCGCCCCTTCAGCTCCGCATGAATGTGAGACCAGTCCGGCTCGGTGCGTGCCGCG
>CAMAUC010000130.1 GCA_945861265.1 Rhizobium sp. Q54
ACCATGGTGCGGTCTTCCGGCGTCGCGCCGTGCTGGTCCTGCTTGGCGCGCACTTTGCCGAGCGTCACCGGATCGACGATTTCCAGATGCGACGGGTTAGGCGTCAGCGACAAATGAACCTTGTTGTTGTCGAACTCGCGGTCCGACGAGGCGCCGAGGTGATACTTGACGTCGCCGGAGCCTTCGATGTCGTCCGGCGTCGCCGAGCCACCCTTGAATTCGTGGAACAACACGCGGTGCGGTTTGCCCATCACCTGGGTCAGCACATTGAGGCGGCCGCGATGCGACATGCCGAGCGTGATTTCGCGCACGCCGAGATTGCCGCCGCGCTTGATGATCTGCTCGAGCGCCGGGATCAATGACTCACCGCCGTCGAGACCGAAGCGCTTGGTGCCGGTGAACTTGACGTCGAGGTATTTCTCGAAGCCCTCGGCTTCGACCAGCTTGTTGAGAATCGCGCGCTTGCCTTCACGGGTGAAGGTGATCTCCTTGTCGCGGCCTTCGATGCGTTCCTGAATCCACGCTTTCTGCGCGGCGTTCGAGATGTGCATGAACTCGACGCCAAGCGTCTGGCAATAAGTCCGGCGCAAAATGGCGACGATTTCACGCATCGATGCGAATTCAAGGCCGAGCACCTTGTCGAGGAAAATCTTGCGGTCGAGATCGGCTTCCGCGAAACCGTAGGACTTCGGATCGAGTTCGGTCTCGTTCGGCTCGACGGCGATTTCGAGCGGATCGAGCTTGGCGTGGAAATGGCCGCGCATGCGGTAGGCGCGGATCAGCATCAGGGCGTGGATCGAATCGCGCGTTGCCTGCTGCACGTCGGTCGGCGACAATTCGACGCCCTTGGCCTGTGCCTTCGCCGAAATCTTTTCGCCGATTTTCTTTTCGGTTCCCGCCCAGTCGCCGTCGAGCGCTGAGACCAGATCGCCGCTCGGACGCACCGGCCAGTTCGGCTTTTTCCAGGAGGCGCCTTGCGCGGCCTTGGTGACGTCGGCGCCTTCATCCTTCAACGCTTCAAAGAAGGTGCGCCATTCGGCTTCGACCGATGCCGGATCGGCTTCGAATTTGGCGTAGAGGTCTTCGATGTAGGCGGCGTTGCCACCGTAGAGGAATGAAGTGCGGGCGAAGGCGGCGTTGGCGTCTTGGCGGGACATAGGTGATGATCCTGGCGCGGCGGGGAACCGCGTATGGGTTCGGAAATGCCGGGCACGGTCCCCAGCAAGACCACGACCGACCTGATTGAAACAATTCGAGCCGACAGCCGCTATATCGGGGCGGCGATCAACGATTCCTAGTCTTAAACCTATTTATGACGTAGTTAAGTCGAAAAACACGTAAGAATGAATTTTGACCCATTTCTAATAAAGGCGATGCTCAAAACGAAAAGGGCGTGGCTACGGAATACCGCAACCACGCCCGATCAGGTTTTCAATGCAAGCAACCGGGATGTCCCGGTCTCGGTCAGCCCTTGAGAACTTCGACCAAAGTCTTGCCGATGCGGGCCGGCGATGGCGACACCTTGATGCCGGCCGCTTCCATGGCGGCGATCTTGGATTCGGCGTCGCCCTTGCCGCCGGAAATGATCGCGCCGGCATGACCCATGCGGCGGCCCGGAGGCGCGGTGCGGCCGGCGATGAAGCCGACCATCGGCTTCTTGCGGCCCTTCTTGGCTTCGTCGATCAGGAACTGGGCGGCGTCTTCCTCGGCCGAACCGCCGATTTCGCCGATCATGACGATGGATTCGGTTTTCGGATCGGCGAGGAACATCTCCAGCATATCGATGAACTCGGTGCCCTTGACCGGATCGCCGCCGATGCCGACGGCCGAAGTCTGGCCGAGGCCTTCGCGCGTGGTCTGGAACACGGCTTCATAAGTCAGCGTACCGGAGCGCGACACGATGCCGACCTTGCCCGGCTTGAAGATGTTGCCCGGCATGATGCCGATCTTGCATTCACCGGCGGTCATGACGCCCGGACAGTTCGGACCGATCAACCGCGACTTCGAACCCGACAGCGCGCGCTTGACCTTGACCATGTCCATCACCGGAATGCCCTCGGTGATGCAGACGATCAGCGGAATCTCGGCCTGGATCGCTTCGCAGATCGCGTCGGCGGCGCCCGGCGGCGGCACATAGATGACGCTGGCATCGCAGCCGGTCTTCTCGCGCGCTTCCGCCACGGTGTCGAACACCGGCAGATTGAGATGCGTCGAGCCGCCTTTGCCCGGCGAGGTGCCACCGACCATCTTGGTGCCGTAGGCGATCGCCTGCTCGGAATGGAAGGTGCCGTTCTTGCCGGTGAAACCCTGGCAGATGACCTTGGTGTTCTTGTCGATGAGGATGGACATTACGCAGCCTCCTTCACCGCTTTGACAATCTTCTGCGCGGCGTCGTCGAGATCGTCACCCGAGGTCACGTTCAAGCCCGACTCCTTGATGATCTTCTTGCCGAGTTCGACATTGGTGCCTTCAAGGCGCACGACCAGCGGCACTTTCAAGCCAACTTCCTTGACCGCGGCGACAACGCCCTCGGCGATGACATCGCACTTCATGATGCCGCCGAAAATGTTGACCAGAATGCCCTTCACGTTCGGATCGGAGGTGATGATCTTGAACGCGGCGGTGACCTTTTCCTTGGTGGCCGAGCCGCCAACGTCGAGGAAGTTGGCCGGCGAGGATCCGTACAACTTGATGATGTCCATCGAGGCCATGGCGAGACCGGCGCCGTTGACCATGCAGCCGATCGAACCGTCGAGCGCGATATAGTTGAGGTCGTATTTCGACGCCTCGACTTCCTTCTCGTCTTCCTCGGTGAGATCGCGCAGCTCCATCACATCGGGATGGCGATAGAGCGCGTTGCCGTCGAAATCGACCTTGGCGTCGAGACAGATGATCTTGTTGTCCTTGGTTACGACCAGCGGATTGATCTCCAGCATGGTCATGTCCTTGCTCGTGAAGGCCGTATAGAGTTTCGGCAGAAGCTCGCCGATCTGCTTGGCCAGATCGCCGGTCAGCTTCAGCGCATTGGCGACCTGGCGCGAATGGTGCGGCATCAGGCCGGTCGCCGGATCGACAGAGAAGGTGACGATCTTTTCCGGCGTGTCGTGCGCGACTTCTTCGATGTTCATGCCGCCTTCGGTCGAGACGACGAA
>CAMAUC010000131.1 GCA_945861265.1 Rhizobium sp. Q54
CGGCACGCGGCACGCGTGCTGAATCCCGGCGCGGCTTGGACCGCTGGTGAAGTCGTTGCGCCGCATCTCCGACGCCCTCACCAGCCACCGCTCCCCGCCCCAGCATCTGACGACGCTGATCAAACGCCCCTCGTTAGTTGGGACGGGATAGGAATATATGTAGATGGCGATTATGGCAGAAATATGATTATAAGCCTATTGTTTTCCGCCATCGCGTGGCGCTCCATCCGCGTTTCCGGACACAGGCCGGCGGGACCGGCTGCCTGTGCGAAAGCCTCGGTCCCCCTCCTGCTCCAGGCGCGGCAGCCGTGCGATAGTTCGCCTATCGGCAATCGGGACGCATCAGAATCCCGATCGGGAAATAGGGGACGGGAATGGCGGCGACGACACCTTTCGATTTGAGCAAGCGCGTTGCTTTCGTCACCGGCGGCAATGGCGGCATCGGTCTGGGCATGGCCAAGGGTCTGGCCGCGGCGGGCGCCTCAGTCGTGATCGCCGGACGGAACAAGGCGAAGGCGGAAGCGGCGCTATCGGAACTAAAGGCAACCGGGGCGGCGGCCGAATTCGTCGAACTCGACGTTCTCCAGGAAGCGTCCTGCCATCAGGCCATCGACCGGACCGCGCAAAAATTCGGCCGTCTCGATATTCTGATCAACAATGCCGGCACCAGCGTGCGCAAGCCGCCGGAACAATTGACCGCCGAAGAGTGGCACCTGGTATTGAACACCAATCTCACCAGCGCCTTCTTCTGCTCGCAGGCCGCCTACCCGCACATGAAGCGCGGCGGCGGCGGCAAGATCATCAATATCGGCTCGATGATGTCGGTGTTCGGCGCGTCCTATGCCTCGCCTTATGCGTCGAGCAAAGGCGCCATTGTCCAGATGGCGAAATCCTTCGCGGTCGCCTGGGCCAAGGACAACATCCAGGTCAACAGCATCCTGCCCGGCTGGATCAATACCGACCTCACCAAAAAGGCGCGCGAGCAGGTCGAAGGTCTGCATGACAAGGTGCTGGCGCGCACGCCGGCGCAGCGCTGGGGCGAGCCGGGCGATTTTGCCGGCGTCGCGGTGTTTCTCGCCGCACCCGCGTCGGACTTCATCACCGGCGCGGCCATTGCCGTCGATGGGGGGTATTCGGTTCAGGCTTAAACCTTGGGGAATTTTTGGTGCCGGTTCGCCATATCGATCACATCCTGATTGCGATGCCGGCAGGGCGCGAAGCCGACGCGCGCGCTTTCTATTGCGGCGTCCTCGGCATGAGCGAAAAGATCAAGCCGCCCGTGCTCGCGGCGCGCGGCGGCTGCTGGTTCGAGATCGGCGCCTTGCAGGTTCATCTTGGCGTGGAAAAGAATTTCATCCCGGCGCGCAAGGCGCATCCCGCCTTCATCGTCGAGGATCTCGCCGGCATGATCCAGAAGGCCGTGCGTGCGGGTTACAATGTCACAGCAGACGAGCCGCTCGAAGGCTGCGACCGCCGCCATGTCGACGACCCGTTCGGCAACCGCATCGAGCTGATCGAGCCGCACAAAAAATAAATCAGGGCTGGCAGATTTAGCTGCGCAGATAAGTGGCGACGTCGAAAGCCGCGTCATCGTCCGGGCCGGCCGGGTAAGAAACGCGATTGACCTCGCGCCAGTCGGACGGCTCGATGCGGGGAAAATGCGCGTCGCCTTCCGGACTGGCATGCACATGGGTGATTTCGAGACGGTCGGCTTTCGGCAGCAGCCGCTCGAACACATCGCCGCCGCCGATCACCATGATCTCGTCGACGCCCCGCCGCGCGGCATCCTCTTCGGCGTAGCCCATGGCGGCATCCATGGTGGTGGCCAGAACGCCACCCGGCACGATCACGCCGAGGTCCCTGGTCAGGACAATATTGGTGCGGCCCGGCAGCGGCTTGCCGATCGATTCATACGTCTTGCGCCCCATCACCACCGGCTTGCCGATGGTGAGCGCGCGGAAATGCTTGAGGTCGGATTTCAGCCGCCACGGCAATTGGCCATCGCGACCAATGACGTTGTTTCGACCGATCGCGGCGACCAGGACGATTTTCATGGGCGCGCATCCTTTGCCGCAAAATTCTGCAAAGCCGGCCCGCTCAGCCGGCAGATTTTCCAGTCATCCATCACGTCGGCGCCGATCGATTTGTAGAAAGCGATCGACGGAGCATTCCAGTCCAGCACCGACCACTCGAAACGCGCCAGACCCTGCTCGACGCAGCGCCGCGCCAGTTGCGCCATCAGCGCCTTGCCGAGGCCGCGTCCGCGATACGCCTCACGCACGAAAAGGTCCTCAAGATAGATGCCGTGCCGGCCGCGAAAGGTCGAGAAGTTCAGGAACCATATCGCGAAACCGGCCGCCTCGCCGTTCCATTCGGCGATATCGCAAAACAAACGCGGCTCCTTGCCAAACAGCGCGCCGGCAATGGCCTCAGGCGTCGCATCGACCGTATCGCCGAGTTTCTCGTAGACGGCCAGTTCGCGCACCAGATCGAAGATCAGAGGCGCATCGGATTCCCGCGCGGCGCGGATGGCGATCGTCATACCGCCACTTGCGCCTTGATATGCGGATGCGGCTCGTAATTTTCGACCGTGAAGTCCTCGTAGCGGAAACCGAAGATATCCTTCACGTCGGGATTCAGCCGTATCGTCGGCAGCGCCTTGGGCGCGCGCGACAACTGCAACTCGGCCTGCTCGATATGATTGAGATAAAGATGCGCATCGCCAAAGGTATGGATGAACTCCCCGGGCTGGTAGCCGCTCACCTGCGCCACCATCAAAGTCAGCAGCACATAGGACGCGATGTTGAACGGCACGCCGAGAAACACGTCGGCCGAACGCTGGTAAAGCTGGCACGACAATTTGCCGTTGGCGACATAGAACTGGAACAGGCAGTGGCACGGCGGCAGCGCCATCCTGTCGACATCGGCGGGATTCCAGGCGGTGACGATCAGCCGCCGCGAATCCGGGTTGCGCTTGATCATCGCCATCACGTTGGCGATCTGGTCGATGGTCGCGCCGTCCTTGGCCGGCCAGGAGCGCCACTGGTGTCCATACACCGGCCCGAGATCGCCGCCGGCGTCGGCCCATTCGTCCCAGATCCGCACGCCGTTCTCGTTGAGATATTT
>CAMAUC010000132.1 GCA_945861265.1 Rhizobium sp. Q54
CCGTTAGGCACCTGAAAGCCATACCGCCGCTATGTCATTGCACCCGGATTTGACTCCCACGCGATCGCACACGGCCATCTGGCCCGCGCGCGCCATAACCGGCCTGCTGGTGGCCGGTATTGTCATGGTCTCGGCGCTGGCGGGCGCGCAAGAATCAAGGCCGCGCAACCAGGATCCGGGCTTCCTGGAAAGTATCGGCCGCTGGTTCGAGGAACAGGGCGACAAGATCAGCTCGACCTTCAAGGATGCCGGCAAGAAGGTCGAGACTCTCGGCCATGAAGCCGGTGTCGCCGCCAAGACCACGGTCGAAGGCGCCAAGGATGCCGCCGGCGCGGTGGCGCGCATTCCCGTTGCCCGCGTCGTCAGTGGCCACGAGAAATGTCCGAACGCGCCGAACGGCGCGCCGGATTGCGTCGCCGCGGCGACCGCCTTGTGCAAGGCCAAGGGCTTCGAGTCCGGCAAAAGCGCCGACATGACCACCGCCGATGTTTGTCCGGCGCAGGTCTATCTCTCCGGCCGCAGCAGCGGCCCGGGCTGCAAGACCGAAACCTTCGTGTCGCGCGCCCTCTGCCAATAGGCGGGTTTAGCCGCCGCTTGCCTCGGTTGCTCGCTTATGTTTCCGTTTAACAACGAGAACATCAGGGAGCGCGACGCCGGTGAACCTGCACGCCAAGCTGCTCGAACGCGAATCAGCCGGCAAGCCGGTCACCGTCGGTGTCATCGGCGCCGGTAAATTCGGCACCATGTATCTGTCGCAGGCGCGGTTGACCGCGGGCACGCATGTCGTCGGCGTCGCCGACCTCGACGTCGCCCGCGCGCGCAGTCAGTTGCAGACGGCCGGCTGGCCGGCCGAGCTTTACGCCGCGACCTCGCTTGATGACGCGCACAAGCGCCGCGCCACTTTCGTCACCGCCGATGCCGAGGCGATGATCGCCGATCCGCGTATCGAGGTCATTGTCGAGGCGACCGGCGTGCCCGGCGCCGGTATTCATCACGCGCTCGCCGCCATCAAGAACGGCAAGCACATCGTCATGGTCAATGTGGAAGCCGATGCCGTCGCCGGCCCCTTGCTGGCGCGCAAGGCCAAGGCGGCGGGCGTCGTCTATTCGCTGGCCTGGGGCGACCAGCCGGCCTTGATCTGCGAGCATGTCGACTGGGCGCGCGCCGCCGGCTTCAAAGTGATCTGCGCCGGCAAGGGCACGCGCTACGAGCCGCATTACCACAAGTCCAATCCCGATAATGTCTGGGATATCCTCGACAAGTACCTCAACATCTCCGATCGCAAGTCGATCAATCCGAAGATGTTCAACTCCTTCGTCGACGGCACCAAGTCCGGCATCGAGATGACGGCGGTGTGCAATGCCACCGGCCTGTTGCCGCAGAGTGACGGTCTGCGCTTTCCGCCAGCGACACGCTTCGAATTGGCCGATATCTGCAAGTCGAAGTCGGAAGGCGGCACTTTGGAAAAGGAAGGCGTCACCGAAGTGACGTCGTCGGTCTATCGCGACGGCCGCGACGTGCCGCATCATCTCGCGCTCGGCACATATGTCGTATTCGAAGGCGATACCGACTATGCGCGGCGCTGTTTCAAGGAATACGCGATGCTGCCGGACAAGAGCGGCAAATACGCGGCGCTATACCGGCCGATCCATATGATCGGGCTGGAGCTTGGTATTTCGGTCGCATCCTGCGCGCTGCGTCGCGAGGCGACCGGCGCGCCGACTGGTTTCCGCTCCGACGTGGTGGCGACGGCGAAAACCGTGCTGAAGGCCGGTTCGATGCTGGACGGCGAGGGCGGCTTCTGCGTCTGGGGCAAGCAGACGCCGGCCGACGTGTCGCTGGAGCGCGGGCTGCTGCCGCTCGGTCTGGCGCACAACATCAAGCTCAGGAACGACATCGCCGAAGGTCAGGCGCTGAAATGGTCGGACGTCGTCTATGACCAGAACGACCTGGCCGTGAAGGTCAGACGCGAGATGGAGGCCGCCTTCGGCCGGCCGAATGCCGGTGTCGAGCCGGTGAGGGCCTGACGCTTTCGGCCGGCGCTATTCCAGCTCGATCGTGCTGTCGATCGTATGGCTGAGCCCGACCGTGTCGATGGTCAGCACCATGCGCGCCTTGAGCGCCTCGTTGCCCTTGATGCGGCCGGACGCGACCGCCTCGCGGATCGCCGTTTCGATCTCGCGTTGCGAGGTGACTCCCACGGTTTTGAGGAATTTGCGCAGCGACGTGTTGAGGACATCTTCGTTCATCGGGGGCTCCCTGGCGGTTTTCGGGGCGGAAAGACCATAGCTAATGCTGACCGGCCGGAAAGCGCCACCCTGCTAAGGCGAAAATCACACGTCTGCTGCCGTTGACCGCAGGTTTTGCGCCGCTATTATCCCGCCGTCGGCCGGTTGCGCCGGACAAGTTGCCCCTGTGGCGGAATTGGTAGACGCGCCTGACTCAAAATGCGGCAGTTTTTTCAGTTAACTAATTGTAATCATTGACTTTTTTCAATTAGGTTGACGCTACACAGTGACGCATTTACACTACACAGTAGCTGTGTAGGACACGCTCTATGGCAAAGCAAGCAACGCTCCAAAATGACACCAAAATTGAGGTGCTGGACGGGAAGCTCCACGTTTTCCGTCGACCTAACACCAAATATTGGTGGTGCGGCTTCCATGTTAAGGGTCTTTACGTCCGCACTTCAACCAAGTGTGCTGAGATAAACGCGGCCACTGAAGCTGCGAAGCAATGGTACTTCCGTAAGCAAGGCGCAATGGACGCTGGCGTACCCCACGCCCGCAAAGAAACCACCTTCAATCATTTCGCAAAGCTTGCATTGCAAGACTATGAGCAAATGGTGGCGAATGGTCAGCGCAGCAAAACATACCTGCGAGGCCTAAAACTGCTCATCGACAACGATTTGAGCAAGTTTTTTGGAGGCTATGCGTTAAAAGCCATCAATCAGCAGCTTTGGCACAAGTACATGCAGCAGCGCCTTATCCCTCGCAATGCTGCACCTTCCACTGTCCATACGCACCTAAATGGCATCCGTATTGTTTTTCGCAGGGCCAAACTGCGTGGCGAAGTGGAAACTACCCCAGTTTTCCTTACAGAGCGGAAAAC
>CAMAUC010000133.1 GCA_945861265.1 Rhizobium sp. Q54
ACCGGCCGCCGCACGGCCACCAGGCGGGCGATCGATAGCCGCCGCTTTTGGCCGGCGGACAGATAGGCCGCCGGCAAATCGGCCAGTTCGGCAAGGTCGACCGCGTCGAGCGCAGGCCTGATCGCCGCGCTGCGCGGCGCACCCAGATAAGACGTCCAGAACCGCAGATTTTCGCTAACCGAAAGCGCGGGTTTCACCGCGTCTAGATGGCCGAGGTAATGCGATTGTTCGGCCAAGGTCGCCTCGTCCGCCCCGCCGCTCAGCGCGATCCGGCCGGCCGATACGCGCAGCAGCCCGCCAAGCACGCGCAACAACGACGACTTGCCGGCGCCGTTTCGCCCGGTGACGACCAGCGCCTCGCCGCCGGCGAGGGCGAAACTCAGCCCGGCAAAGACCAGCCGGCCGCCGCGCTCGCAGGCCAGATCGTCGCCCCGAAGCTGCATCGCCGCGGTCATTCACTCACCGCGCAACGCGGATCAGCAATGCATTTGCCGGAACCGATCAAATTTTCATTCATCCTTTGGAATCATCCCAGTCATGATGGCATTGCGCATGAAAAGACTTTATAAGCCAGCACTTGCGGCGTTACGTAATGGAATTCGACTTGAGTTTTCTCCGGCTAGAAAACCCCATTTTCTGCCAATGACTTACACCGAATCAGCGCCGTTGTCCCCGCCGGGAATGGAAACACCGACATGACGTCTCTCGACAGTTTCAAGTGCTGCAAATCCCTCAAGGTGGGCGGCAAGACCTACGCCTATTACAGCCTGCCGGTCGCCGAAAAGAACGGCCTGAAAGGCATTTCACGCCTGCCCTTCTCGATGAAGGTGCTCCTGGAAAACCTGCTGCGCAACGAAGACGGGCGCACGGTGACCAAGGAAGACATCAAGGCGGTGGCCGAGTGGCTCAAGACCAAATCCTCGCAACATGAATTCGCCTTCCGCCCGGCCCGCGTGCTGATGCAGGACTTCACCGGCGTGCCGGCGGTGGTCGATCTCGCCGCCATGCGCGACGCCATGGAGGCGCTGGGCGGCGACCCGAAAAAGATCAACCCGCTGGTGCCGGTCGATCTGGTCATCGACCATTCGGTCGCCGTGACCTTCTTCGGCAACAACCAGGCGTTCAAGAAAAACGTCGACGAGGAATACCGGCAGAACCAGGAGCGCTACCAGTTCCTGAAGTGGGCGCAACGCTCGTTCGACAATTTCCGTGTCGTGCCGCCAGGCACCGGCATTTGCCATCAGGTCAATCTCGAATACCTGTCGCGCGTGGTCTGGACCAAGAAGGACAAGGTCAAGATCGACGGCAAGGCGGCGACGATGGAAGTCGCCTATCCCGACACCTTGGTCGGCACCGACTCGCACACGACGATGGTCAACGGCCTTTCCGTCCTTGGCTGGGGCGTCGGCGGCATCGAGGCGGAAGCCGCCATGCTCGGCCAGCCTTTGTCGATGACGCTGCCTGAAGTCATCGGCTTCAAGCTGACCGGCAAGATGAAGGAAGGCCTCACCGCCACCGACCTGGTGCTGACGGTGACGCAGATGCTGCGCGCGCGCGGCGTGGTCGGCAAGTTCGTCGAATTCTTCGGCGCCGGCCTGACGCATCTGAGCATCGCCGACCGCGCCACGCTCGGCAACATGGCGCCGGAATATGGCGCAACCTGCGGCTTCTCGCCGATCGACGAAGACACCATCCAGAATCTCAAGGACACCAACCGTCCGCCGGAAGTCGCCAAGCTGGTCGCGGCCTACGCCAAGGCGCAGGGCATGTTCCGCGAGAAGTCGACGCCGGACCCGATGTTCACTGACATTCTCAAGCTCGACCTCGCCACCGTCGAACCGTCGCTGTCGGGACCAAAGCGCCCGCAGGACCGCATCACGCTGAAAGACGTCAAAGGCGGCTTCACCACGTCGATGTCGAAGGAATACAACAAGGGCGACGAGCTGCATAAGCGCGTGCCGGTCACCGATCGCAAATACGATCTCGGCAATGGCGACGTTGTGATCGCGGCGATCACCTCCTGCACCAACACCTCGAACCCGAGCGTGATGATCGGCGCGGGTCTGCTGGCGCGCAACGCGGCGGCGAAAGGCCTCACGTCCAAGCCGTGGGTGAAGACCTCGCTGGCGCCGGGCTCGCAGGTCGTCGCAGAATATCTCGAGACGGCGGGCCTGCAGAAGGATCTCGACAAGGTCGGTTTCAACCTCGTCGGCTTCGGCTGCACCACCTGCATCGGCAATTCCGGCCCGCTGCCGGAGGAAATTTCCGAAGCGATCAACAAGAACGATCTGGTCGGCGCCGCGGTGCTGTCCGGCAACCGTAACTTCGAGGGCCGCGTCAACGCCGACGTGCGCGCCAATTATCTGGCGTCGCCGCCTTTGGTGGTCGCCTATGCGCTGGCCGGTTCGATGTATGTCGATATGTCGAAGGATCCGATCGGCACCGATCAGAAGGGCAAGAACGTCTTTTTGAAAGACATCTGGCCGTCGAACAAGGAAATCGCCGCCTTCGTCGCCAAGAATGTCACCAAGAAAATCTTCGCCAAGAAATACGCCGATGTGTTCAAGGGCGATACCAACTGGCGCAAGATCAGCGTCAAGGGCGGTCTGACCTATTCCTGGGACGACCGGTCGACCTATGTGCAGAACCCGCCTTATTTCGAAGGCATGAAGAAGGCGCCGAAGCCGCTTGAGGATATCGTCGACGCGCGCGTTCTGGCGTTGCTCGGCGATTCGATCACGACGGACCACATCTCGCCCGCCGGCTCGATCAAGGAATCAAGCCCGGCCGGCGAATACCTGCGCGATCATCAGGTCCGCCCGAAGGACTTCAACCAGTACGGCACGCGCCGCGGCAACCATCAGGTGATGATGCGCGGCACCTTCGGCAACATCCGCATCAAGAACCAGATTGTGCCGGGCGTCGAAGGCGGCGTCACCATTCACTACCCGTCGAAAAAGCAGATGCCGATCTACGACGCGGCGATGAAGTACAAGGAAGACAAGGTGCCGCTGGTGATCTTCGGCGGCAAGGAATACGGCACCGGCTCGTCGCGCGACTGGGCGGCCAAGGGCAC